>CAUHAO010000013.1 GCA_959604355.1 uncultured Eubacteriales bacterium | reverse complement strand
TGCGCCCGCGCGGCGGGGGTTTGCTTTGAAATATCTTCTGCGCCCGCGCGGCGGGTTTTTCCGCCTCCCGCTGTGCCGCTTCGCGGCACCGCCGCGCGCATATCCGTAAATGTCACTTTCTCCGCGTGCAAACACACTTATGCACACGTTTATTTCGCGCTTTTGTCCTTATTGTCCGCGTCGCCCGTATTCAACCCGACAACATTATCAACCGGCATCGAGAACGCAATACCGTGACCCGGAGTATTGAGACCCACGGTCTTGTAAAGCCCATGCAGAATAGTGTCCGTAAGGTCCGACGGGACGACTATCATCACTATCTCCTTGTCCGGCTGGATGGTTATATTGAATATGTTTTCGGATTCGGGATTTGCCGTGCCGCGTGCGCGTATGACCGTGCCGCCGCGCGCTCCGTAGCCGCGAGCCGCAGTCATGACCTCCTCGCTGAATCCCGCGTTGACTATGCAGAATATAACCTCATGGTCGTAAGTCATATCTGATTCTCCTTTCGGTTATTGCTGAGAAATCTGTAAATCGCCACTCCCACGGTACCAGACATCGGAACAGTGTACGCAATGCCCTTGCCGTCCCGCACCGTGCGGAATTTTTCTTCGAGCTTGTTCATCGCCGCTCTCACCCTGTCTTCGCGGATAACGCTGACAATGACAGCCCGGTCTGTGTCTTCAATGCCGAAAGAACGCTTTCCGGAAGAACCCGGTATCGTTCCCGCAGCGGGAAGCACGAACTGCGCGTTGACCTCGAACGAGCCCAGCAGATCCATGTAAAACTCCGCCTTAGACCTGTTCACCACCGTAAACAGCAGCTCAAGCTTTTTGAGCGCGTTTGTCTCATTTTCTTTCACAGTCAGCCCTCCTCACATAAATCTTATCGTCTGCTCGTCATCCGCGCTGAGCATACGTCGCATCGCGCGTCTTTCGCGCACATGTTCTCTTATTATCGCACGGAAACCGAGAAACTGTATCGTGATAAGCGGGGTCATCGCGACCATCGCGACGATACCGAAAGCGTCGGAAAGGATGCTCGCCTCTCCGCGCAGCATATAGCACGCCCCCACCGCAAACGGAAGTATGAAGCTTGACGAGAGCGGACCGCTCGCAACGCCGCCCGAGTCGAACGCAATAGCGGTGTAAAGGCCGGGCACGAAGAACGACAGACCAAGCGATATCAAATAACCCGGTATGACGTAATAAAGAATATTGAAGTCAAGCACTATGCGCAGCATCGAAAGCCCTATCGACACGCCGACGCCTATGCACAGAGCCGCCATCATCGACTTCTTGCTCACCGAGCCGCCCGTAATGTCCTCGACCTGCTTATTCAGCACATGCACCGCCGGCTCCGCGAGAACAACGACCGCGCCGAGAACGACACCGAATCCGACGAGGATATACGGACTTGACTTCGCAAGCGTACAGCCGAGGCGGTAGCCTATCGGCATAAAGCCCACATTTACCGCCGTGAGGAATATCACAAGCCCGACAAACGTGTATATGAGACCGACGAAAATCTGCATCAGCTTTCTCGGCGGCAGATGCAGCAGCATGAAATTCACCGCAAGAAAGAACACGACTATCAGCCCGAGCGCGATGCCTACTTCTTTCATCACCGCAATAGCCATCGGGAAAATGACCGCGCCGAGATCCTGCGCAAGGGTATAATCGGACATCTGATATGTAAGCTCACCCTTCGCGAAGATCGAAAGCATCATCACCGCAAGTATCGGGCCGACGGAGCAGAGCGCGACAAGACCGAAACTGTTTTCACTGCTGCTGCGTCCGCCGAGGACAGCGGCGATACCGACGCCGAGCGCCATTATGAAAGGAACGGTTATCGGACCCGTCGTGACGCCTCCCGAATCAAACGCGAGCGCGAGCATATCGGCGTTGCCGTTGATTATGACAAGCAGTGCAAGTGCGAAAAGCACCATGTAAAAAAACAAAAGCATTGCCGACAGTTGCTTCCGGAAAACTATTTTGAGCACCGCGAGCACAAGGAAAAGCCCCACGCCGACTCCTACCGTGACTATGAGCGCGGTCGAATCAATGACCTTTGACACCTGCGACGCAAGCACCGTCAGGTCGGGCTCCGCAACGGTTATGAGTATGCCCATAAGGAAGCATGCCGCGACGAGAACAAACACATTGCCCCTTCTCGACAGACCCGACCCCATATATTCCCCCATAGGCGTCATCGCCATATCCGCGCCGAGATTGAATAGTGCTATACCCACTATCAGCACGACCGCCGACACCGCGAACACGCATATTTCGCGCACCGAAAGCGACACAAGCGGAGTGAGTGCAAGCACGATGACTATCAGCGCCACGGGCAGCACCGACACAAACGCCTCTTTGAATTTTTTCAGAAGATTTTTTTCCAAAACGTCATCTCCTCACCTCTTACTGTATATCTGTAATATTTTAACATATAACGGAAACACGGTCAAGCATTTTTTTATTTTTTTCGTAATTTAGCCGCATTTTTCCTTCTTTCTGTAAATATAATACTTCAGCCGTACCTCGTACTGTTCACGCTTTTGCAGCTCCTGCTATTTACGCTTTTCGCCTTGTTTCTGACACAATATTATGATATACTGTTCGTAGTAATTCTTGAGACTCAAGGATTATCTGCTTTGCCCCGTGCTGCGCCCCTGCTCCATTGACGGCTGCGCAAAAATTCCCTTTCAAACAAGCATTTTTACTTACGATAATAAATACGATAAAAGAGAACGGAGACCCTGAGATGAACGATCAGTCAACAGACAAACTCTCGGTACTGTCGGAATCCGATATCCGACTGCTCAAGGAAAACCATTTTTCCACAACAGCGAATGAATTCCTCTGCCGTCTGCAAGTCTATGCGGCGGCGATAAAGCAGGTACGCACAAAGCTTGAAATTCTCGACGAGGAATTCAGCGTCCGCCACGACTACAATCCGATCCACCATATTGAGTCCCGTCTCAAACAGCCGCGCAGCATCATCGAAAAGCTCAAACGCCGCGGCTACCCGGTTTCCATAGATTCGATGACGAAAAATCTTACGGATATCGCGGGTGTTCGCGTAATATGCAACTATATCCACGATACTGAGCGCGTCGCGAATATGCTCATATCGCAGACCGACGTTACATTGCTCTGCCGCAAGGATTACATAACCAACCCCAAGCCAAACGGCTACCGAAGTCTTCACGTCGTCGTTTCCGTGCCCGTGTTTCTCGCAAAAGAAACGATAAACATGCCCGTGGAGGTACAGTTCCGCACCATCGCGATGGACTTCTGGGCAAGCCTTGAACACCGCTTGCGTTACAAGTCCCCGACTGATGTTTCCGACGACCTGCGCTACCGTCTTAAAAGCTGCGCGGACGATATTGCCCGTATCGACGAGGAAATGCAGTCGATATACAAACAACTCAAGTAAATTTTACAGAAAGTGAGATATAATTATGAGTTTCTTTGACAATTTCGGAAAAAAGATTACCTCGGCAGGACAGGCCGCTGTCGATAAGACGAAAAATTTCGCCGAAACGACAAAGCTCAACCTCAAGATCTCCGAAGCACAGAGCAAAATCAATGACCTTTATCGGACCGTCGGCGAAAAATATTTTAAAGCACACCCTGAGGATTTCTGTGAGGATTTTGCGGAGCAGATCAACGAAATAAAAGCGCAGACCGCGCTCATTAGCGACCTCAAAGCGAAGATCGCGCAGATAAAAGGCATTACCTACTGCACCGAATGCGGCGCGGAAATTCCCGCCGAATCGGCTTTCTGCAGCAAATGCGGCACGAAAGCAGTCCGCCCCGAACCCGCTGCCGAAACGCCTGCAGAAGCTTCTGAAGACGCGCCCGCGGTAATCCCCGTCGAATTGCCCGCAGACGCGCCCGTCTGCGAAAGCGGATGCACCGAATGCGGCTGCGGAAAATCAAACGACGCGGAATAATACGCGATAAAATATCTTTGCCGCACAACACCGCCGCAGGCGACACCTGCGGTGTCGAAATACCGCCTCCCCATGGGGGAGGCGGTATTTTTGCGCGTGTGCGTCGCACACGCGCGCCTGCGGCGCCCTATCGACCGACATACTCTTTCTTACCCGCCGTCGGGCTCTTGACACACGCGTTTTCCGCATAAAAAAAACGGCGGAGAGATCTCCCCACCGTCTTGTTTCACAACCTATCAGTTACAGCCGCAACCGCAGTTATTGTTGTTATTGTTGAGACATCCGCATCCACAGCCACAACCGCAGCCGTTATTGGTGATGCTGAAAACGATGACCGCTGCTATAAGCAGAGTCCAAAATATGAAATTGTTGCCCATCTGAAAATCCTCCTTATTTGATATGCGTTTCCGTTTTCGACTTCCGAGGTGGGCTCTTTCGCCGCCCTCACTACACATATTATGTCGAGGCAAAGTTTTTGCCACACCGCCGCGCTCTATTTTTTTCTCCGCCCCGTCTCCCTCCGCTCCCTCCCCTCCTACTCGACCCGCCGCGCCCATTTTCCTCCGCTCCGTCTCCCTCCGCGCCATCCGCTCATACCCGAACCGCTTCGCTTCTTTTCCGCCGCTCCGTCTCCCTCCGCAACCTCCGCTCCTACTCGACCCGCCGCGCCCCTTTTCTTTCGCACACCCCCATAAAACACAAAAAGAGACACGCTTTGAAATCGTGCCTCTTTATCTTGTTTTACGATTGCGCCCTGTAATATTCCACGATACCGTCGACTATCGCCTGAGCCGCCGCGTCGGTGTTCCCGTCCGATACGAACCATTCAAAGTCGTAAATGTTGCTTATAAAGCCCATTTCGAAGAGTATCGCGGGATATTTCATGTGGCGCGCCACCTTGTAACGCCCGACCTTGTATTCGCGCTTTTTCAGTCCCGTTTCCGCCGCGAATTTCTCAAGCACGGTTTTAGCCAGCAGTTTGCCGCAGTTGTAGCAATAATAGCTTTCTGTGCCGTTGTTGTTGATCGGATTTACGCCGTTGCCCTGTCCGGGATGGTTCATATGCAGAGAGATGGTCATATCCGGATCCCAAGCCTTCATCTGCGTTATCAGCTCGTCAAGACTGTATTTACCCTCTCCGTCATGCGAAAGCAGCACCGTCGCACCGAGATTTCGGAGCTTTTGCACGACTTTTCGGCCTATTGCAAGATTCATCTGCGTCTCTGTGTACTGCGTCGAGCCCCAGAATCCCGTCGCGCCGCTCGAATCACTATGGCCGGGGTCAACGGCGATGCGTATACCCTTGAGCGGCTGTGAGCCGGACGAAAGCGAAATGGGATTATTGAAATCGATAACGAGGAAATCCCCGACAAAATACGCCGTATAGCCGAAAATGTACATGCTCTTTTTATGCTTCAGCGTTATCTGCACGGACGTGTTGGAAAGCGTCTTTATCGCAGCCGAGGAGAAGAGCGGATTTCCGGAAAGTGTCAGTTTATTGGGCGCCGAGCCGACATTGTAAAGCGTTATGACCGTCTCGTCATCGCCCATGGAAACGGTATAAAGGTTCGTTTCCACGCCCTTGAGGCTTATAGTGGTGTGTCTGCCGTCCGCGGACTGAGTGGCTTTGAAGTCCGACAAATTCGCGAGCTTATATTCCGCGTCGATACGTTCATACGAGCCGTTTTTGACGTACATGCCGCTGCCGAGTTTCGCAAATCCCTTTGATTTCGCGACAACCGTGTCGCGTGCGCCCGGTGTCGTTTTGAAGTATTCATCCTCCGTGTCAGACACCGTGGACGGACACACATCGGGATCGTCGCCCGTTATTTGAATTATATAATCGCGCGGCGAATTGATGACTTCTATCATGTTCGTGCTATTGTAAACGACGGTTTTCTGCCCCTTCATCTCCGCGTAGAACACGGGCGACCCTATCACCGCGTTGCCCGATATGTCGGGTAAGGTGAGCGAGCCCTCATAGTACGCGCGCTTGAACGTACCGTCTGTCGGAGCAGTAGCTGAAGTCGTGAGCTTTACGGTATATTCGCCCACTTTTACATACACCGTCGCGCCCGCCGACGCGGTGCATGAGAACGTTAGCTTTGTGCCCGACACGTCCGCGTAGTCGTATTTCGGCGAGAACGAACCCGAAACGAAACCGAAATAAGACATCGTTTTCGGCTCGGTGGACGCCGCGCCGCGATTGACTGTCCACGTGATGCTTTGTCCCTTGTGGGTGAAGATGAACTTGTTTTCGCCCACCGCGAGATTTTTCGCGTAATACGAGAAATATCCCGTCGAGGAGCGCGTCGTGACAAGGTCTCCGTTGACATACAGCGGATAGTTCGGGTCGGAAACGCCCAGAATGAACGCTGTCTTGCTGCTGTTGGAAACACTTGTCTCGGTTTGCGAGAGGAAAAGCGTTGTGCTTGCCGCTTTAACGGTCTGCGTATTTCCGAAAAGCGACTTTATCACGCTGCGGCAGTCCGAACGGTTGTCGGCGACATCTCTGTAACTGAAATACACCGCGCCGGAAACGTGCGGCATCTGTTCGATATACGTCGCCTCCAGCTTCAGCTCGGAATTACTCTTGTATGGCTGTGAGGACGTGTTCTGCGTCGACTCAAATTCCATGCCTATATAAAGCTCAACATTTGTCGTGCTTACAAGCTCGTTCCACCACGAAACTATCGGCTGGAACGGGGCGGTGGTGTGCGTCGTTTCCCAATATACCTGCGGGCATATATAGTCGAGCCACTCGTTGAGCACCCACTTACGCGTGTCCGCATAAATGGCGTAATACGACTCGTTGGAGTTCGGGATATCCGTGCCGTAGACGTTGTTGGACTTCTTTGCCCATACGCCGAACGGAGAGATGCCGAACGAAACGTCCTTGCCCGTCGCTTTTATCGCGTTATGAACCGCGAGGATAAGATTATCGTTGTTGTTGCGGCGCCAGTCGGCAAGCGACAGCCCGGCGCTGTTGTACCTGTTGAACGCGTCCGTGTCGTCGAAGCCCATAGCGTTGGTATCGTAGGGATAGAAATAGTCGTCGAAATGGATGCCGTCAACGTCATAGTTGTCGATTATCTCCGTCACGCCGTCAACGATGAGCTGGCGCACCGCGGGGATACCGGGGTTGTACCACATAGTTTTTGTGCCCGACTTTTCCTTAAAGAAAACTATCCATTCGGGGTGAAGTCTTGCGGGATTGGACGGCGCGAGCAGCGTTATGTCGGTCGCATCACCGTAGCCGATGCGGTACGGGTTTATCCACGCATGCACCTCGATATTTTTCGCGTGCGCTTTCTTTATAAGGTACTCCAGACAGTCAAGCGTGAGCGGGTCTCCCTGCTTTCCCGACATATATTTCGACGTCGGGAATATCGACGACTTGTAAAATGCATCGCCTGCGGGACGTACCTGGAAGAATATCGCGTTAAGGCCTGCACCTTCACATACGGAAACGATCTCGTCAAGCTCCGCCTTGAGTTTGTCCGCGCTTAAGCCTTGTGTCGACGGGAAGTCAACACCCGATATCGTAGCGACCCAAACGCCCTTGAGCGCTCCGTCGCGGATGACGGTCGGCCCTTCGGGAGAGGGGTCAGATATGGGTTTTTCGGGGCAAATGACGAAGAACGTGTCCGAAATATTGCCGTCATTTGTCGTGACCTTGATGAATGTCGTGCCGTAGCCGACAGCGGTTATCGTGCCGTCAGAGGAAACCGTCGCAACGCTTTCATCCGCAGATGTGAAGGTGTAAGACTTGTCATCAGCCTCAACCGGAAGCACTGTCACCGAGACCTTTATTCTTTCGCCTTTCGACGAAAAGCTGTGCGAATAGGACGAGAAATGTATGCTTTCGGGATGCACTTTCATGCTCACCGTCACGAGCATTGTCTCGGAATAGCCGCCCTGCTCGGTGGACACGGTTATTGCGGCGAGACCGCTTGCAACAGCCGTCACCGTGCCGTCCGCAGAGACCGTCACAACGCCTTCGTCGGAGGACGAGAACGTCACGTTCTTGTTGCTCGCGTCCTTGGGCAACACCGTAGGTTTGAGCTTATACGTCGGATTGTCATCCGTAAGCGTTATCGATTCGACAGGCAGAGTGATACCCGTCGTTTTTATCGTAAAGTCGACCTTGACCTTGCATATCGCCTGTTTCTTGCGATTTTCGGTCACGGCGTATATCGTGGCCGTACCGTTGGAGTGCGGTGTCACGACGCCCGTATCGGGGTCTACCGTCGCCACTTTTTCATCCGTCGAGGACCATATCAGCCCTCTTTCTGTCGTGTTTACAGGCTCCCATATCGGCGTGAGCACGAGTTCGTCGTCCGTTTTTTTGAACGTGAACGACGACTGCGCAAAGTTGACGTCACGCATCGGTACAGCGATGTCCGAACTTACGGTACATACCGCGATGAAGCCGCCGTCGGCGGTGCATACCGATATGTCCGCCTTACCCGGCTGAAGCACGGTAACTCTGCCGTCTTCGTCCACCGTTGCTATATCAGTATCAGACGACGTCCAAAAAACAGTCTTATCAGTCGCGTTTTCCGGGTAGATATAGCTCTGCAAAACATAGCTTTCACCCGCCTGAGTCAAAGATATGTGGCTGTCGGTTATCAAAACCCCCTCAACGGGAATTATCTCCGGCGGAAGCGCAACCGTAACAACGCAAAAGCAGGCTCCCGCGCCGTTGCCCGTCCGCGCCGTGACTATCGCCTCTCCGTTGCCGACGGGAAATACGTTGCCTTCCCCGTCGACGGTTGCGACAGACGCGTCGGACGTCATCCACACGACCGATTTTTCCTCCGCGTCGGACGGATAAACGGTCGTATGAAGCGTCAGAGTCTGCTGTTTATCGGTAAATATATATTCGGAAACATCGATCTCAACACTCTCGGCAGGACGCGGTGTCTTGTCGGACATGCACGCGCACAGAATCAAAAGCGCTGTGATTATCGGGATGAGTATTTTAACTGCTCTCTTCGTCATTTGCCGACCTTTCCGAAAAAATTTCAGTTCTGCTTTCTTACGAGGATAACGGGCGTGCATTGGTCGTCCTGACCTGCCGGGTTATCCCTTACAATATCCGCCAGAATTTCGTCGGAAAGCGTTATGCAGTCCGCTTTGCCGAGTATTTTGACGGAAATATCGCACGCATCGACTATCATGCAGGGTATACCGAGCTTTTGGTATATCTCATTGCATACGCCCGACGGATTCTCCGGATTGAGTATGCCGTAGTCGTAATATTCCTTATATGAAATATCATAGTCAATAAGACCGTCGATGCCGTCCACCTCATGACCGCAAACGTCATAGAAAACGCCCTTGATGCCGAAAATTTTCGTCACCGCGGAGCAAACCGTCGCAAAAAGCACGCGCGGCAGACCGCAGATGTCGATTATGAGCTGCATCTTGTAAGGCGTTCCCGCACCGGGACCCGCGGGTGTGACATGGACGAATTTGCACAGCAGCTTCGCCCAGAAGCCCGGATGGATGTCCTTGCGGTAGACGATGCGCTTCTGGCACAATGCGATTATTTTCTCGCTTATCGAGATGAAGTCGCCCTCTTTATAATGAGGAAGCGCGTATTCGCGTATTACGTCGATATAGTCGTCGCCGATATTGACAAAGCGCGTCTTTATCGCGTAGCGCTCGTACGACACTCCGTCCACCGTGCAAAGCACGTTTTTGCCCTCATTCGGGCGAAGTTCGGTGTTTTCAGTCATTTGCCCCTCCTCCCGTCAGCACATTCTGCCGTCGAGTTTCGCGCCGCCCAGCAGGTGAAAATGCAGATGCTTTACGCTCTGCGCGGCGTCATCTCCGCAGTTGGTGACGATGCGGTAGCCGTTGTCAAGGCCGAGATCCTTCGCGATTTTGACGGCGACACCGAAGACGTGCGCGAGCAGCGCGCCGTTCTTCTCCTCGTCGTATTCACGGATAGCCGAAAGAACGTGCGCCTTGGGGATTATCAGAACGTGCACGGGCGCCTGCGGAGCAATGTCCTTAAACGCATACACGGTTTCATCTTCATATACTTTTGTCGACGGTATCTCACCCGCGACTATCTTACAAAAAAGGCAATCCTGCATGTTTTTTTCCTCATTTCAACTTCATTATAACCCACCGTCGAGCGTTTCAATCACTCTTAGAGGCCTTTTTTCACTTCCGCGAACGCGTCCTCGAGCTTCGACGCGTCACGTCCGCCCGCGGTCGCGCTGTCTGGACGTCCGCCGCCGCCTCCGCCGCAGAGAGTCGCCGCGGTTTTTATGAGTTTGCCCGCGTGAGCGCCCGCTTTTACCGCGTCAGCGCCGCAGGCCGCCGCAAATCCGACCTTTCCGCTCTCCGCGTCTACACACGCAAGAAGAGCCACCGCGTTGGAGTATTTATCCTTGATTTTATCGCACATGGTGCGCAGAGTATCGGTATCCGCGTCCATTTTGCCGCAGATAAAAAGCTTGCCGTTGATCTCCTCGCCGTTTTCGACGAGGGATTCAAGTTCCGCAGTCGCCGCCGCGGTCTTTAACTGCTGGATTTGCTTCTGCGCCGCACGCAGTTCCGCCGTGACCTGCTCTGCTTTCTGCGCAAGCTCGTTGGTGCCGCATTTGAGCGTCGTTGCCGCCTTTGCCTCAAGCGCTTCCGCGTCACGAAGGTATTCCAAAGAATTCAGCCCCGTTACGGCTTCGATTCTTCTTACTCCCGCCGCAACACCCTGCTCCGAGAGAATATGGAAGAGCCCCAGATTGCCGGTGGACGCAACATGTGTACCGCCGCAGAATTCGGTGGAAACGTCGCCCATTTTTACAACACGGACACGTTTGCCATATTTTTCGCCGAAGAGCGCGATTGCGCCCTGTTTTTTAGCGTCCTCGAGATCCATTTCCGTCATCGTTACGGGCATCGCCGCGAGAATGTACTTATTCACTTCGTCCTCGACCGCCTTTATCTGTTCCGCGGTCATCGGCTCGAAATGCGAGAAGTCGAAACGTGCGCGAACGTCGTCGACATGAGAGCCTGCCTGCGCGATATGCGTGCCGAGCACCTTGCGCAGAGCAGATTGCAGCAGGTGTACAGACGAGTGGTTGCGTGCGATCGCCGCGCGGCGGATTTCGTCAACGTGTGCACAGACCTTGTCTCCTACCGTGAACACGCCCTTGACGATTTTCGCGTGATGGATGAAAACGCCACCCGTCTTTTTGCAGTCGGAGATCTCAGCCTCGGCGCTGTCGGTCTTGATAACACCTTTATCGCCCACCTGACCGCCGCTTTCGCCGTAGAACGGTGTGCGGTCAAGAATGATCTGAACCTCGTCGCCCTCGCCTGCGTTGTCCGCAGGTTGTCCGTCGGCAACGATTGCGATTATCTTCGCATCGGAGCAGAGAGCTTCATATCCCGAAAACTCCGTCAGAGCGATGCCTTCGAGCTCCTTCTTGCCCTTCCACGCCGTTGCGTCGGTCGCTTCGTAAGCCGCACGCGCACGCGCTTTCTGCTGTTTCATAAGCTCTGTGAAGCCTTCTTCGTCCGCGCTCATGCCGCTCTCTGCAAGAATCTCTTTTGTAAGGTCTATCGGGAAGCCGAACGTGTCATAAAGCTTGAATACGTCCGCGCCGTCGATGACGCTCTTGCCTTCGGCTTTCGCCTTTGCGGTTATATCCGAGAGGATACCCAGACCGCTGTCAAGGGTCTGATTGAAACGGTTTTCCTCAAGTTCGATTATTCTCTTGATGTAGTCCGCCTTCTCGATGAGCTCCGGATACGCGGAGCCGCTTTCGCGGATGACAACGTCAACGAGCTCTGTCAGGAAATGTTCGCTCTTTATACCGAGCAGTTTGCCGTGACGCGCAGCGCGGCGCAGCAGACGGCGCAGAACGTAGCCGCGGCCCTCATTGGACGGAAGGACGCCGTCGCATACCATGAACGTCGTGCTTCTGATATGGTCTGTAACGACACGCAGGGAGACGTCCGTTTCGTGGCTTTCGCCGTATTTTTTCGCGGAAAGTTCGCTCAGACGCTCGGTGATGTTCTTGATGGTGTCAACGTCGAAGAGCGAGTCAACGCCCTGGATTATGCATGCCAGACGTTCCAGACCCATTCCCGTGTCGATGTTGCATTTCGCAAGACGGGAATAGTTGCCGTTGCCGTCATTGTTAAACTGCGTGAAAACGAGGTTCCAGAATTCGACGAATCTGTCGCAGTCGCAGCCGGGTGCACAGTCGGGCTTGCCGCAGCCTCTTTCTATACCGCGGTCAAAATATATCTCGGAGCAGGGACCGCACGGCCCTTCGCCGTGTTCCCAGAAGTTGTCCGCCTTGCCCAGACGCGAAACATGCGACGGGTCAACACCGACTTCCTTTGTCCATATGTCATACGCCTCGTCGTCCTCTTCGTAGACTGTGACGTACAGCTTGTCAACGGGAAGCTGCATCACTTTTGTGCAGAATTCCCACGCCCACGCGGTCGCCTCATGCTTGAAATAGTCGCCGAAAGAGAAGTTTCCGAGCATCTCAAAGAAAGTGCCGTGACGGGAAGTATATCCGACGCGGTCGATATCCGGAGTACGGATACATTTCTGACAGGTCGTCACTCTTGTTCGCGGAGGTGTCTGCTGACCCGTGAAAAACGGCTTGAGAGGCGTCATGCCTGCGTTGATGAGCAGTATGCTCTTATCGTTCTGCGGCACGAGCGGAAAACTCTCCATGCGCAGATGGCCTTTGCTTTCAAAGAAAGAGAGGTATTTCTCTCTTATTTCGTTGAGTCCCATGTAATGCATATCTATTACCGTTTCCTTCTGCCCGAACGGGGCGTTGTAAATATTTACTTATTATTATATATATCGCAGACGTCGCAATACTCGATGTCCGTCATTTCCTGTTTTATAAGTGATGCCGCCACGACGGCTCGCGCGTAATCGGTGAATATGCCGTAGACCGTGGGCCCGCTTCCCGACATATGAGCGCACACCGCACCGTAATCAAGCATTTTCTTTTCGAGCGCCTCTATAGCGCCCGTCCCCTTGAGTGACGTGACCGCGCGGGTAAGCATATTATTCGTATATTTCGCCTTTTCGCCGTCTGCCGCGCAGAGAAACGCCTGCGTCATGGGTTTTCCCGAGCCCTCCGGATCAAGAGAGTCAAAAAGCGCGTATACGTTGCCGCTCAAAAGCGACATCGCGGGCTTTGCAAGCACCACATACCCGATTTTCGGAGTCTGCAGCGGTTCAAGAACGTCGCCTATACCCTTCGCGAGCTGTGTGCCGCCGCGTATGAAAAACGGAACGTCCGCCCCTATCGTCGCCGCGAGACGCTGCAATCTATCATCGCCCGCGTTCGTGGCAAAAAGAATGTCGAGCGCTTTTATCGTCGCCGCCCCGTCGCTGCTTCCGCCGCCGAGTCCCGCCGCTATCGGGATACGTTTGACGATTTCGATATCTATTTTTTGTCCGTTTATGCCGAATTCCTTCAGGAACGCCGCGCAGGCACGGAAGCATATGTTTTCCTCTTCCCTGCAAAGCTCTTCCTGTCTGTCGCAGATGATGTTTATTTCATTTTCGCCGCCCGTCTGCGTCACCGTGACGGTGAGCGTGTCATAGATCGAAAGCGTCTGCATCACACTTTCGAGCTCGTGATAGCCGTCCGCGCGTTTCCCGACAACGTCGAGCGTAAGGTTGATTTTAGCGTGGGCGTTTAACTGTAACTGCATAGTTCTTCTTTCTGAGACGTATTTTATACGCCGCTTATATATTTTTTGAGCCTTTCCACGGCTTTCTGTAAATGTTCCATCGAATACGCGTAGGATATACGCACGAAGCCTTCGCCGCTTTCGCCGAACGCCGTGCCGGGTACGACAGCGACATGAGCCTTTTCCAGGAAGTCGGAGCAGAACGCTTCGCTCGTCATGCCGAATTGAGATATATTCGGGAAAACGTAGAACGCGCCGTGCGGCTCGAAGCACGGTATGCCGATTTCGTTGAACGAATCAAGCAAAAATCTGCGGCGCATGTTGTAATGCATACGCATGTATTCTATATCCTCGTCGCCGTTGCGCAGCGCTTCTATCGCCGCATGCTGGCTCGTCGTAGGCGCGCACATTATTCCGTATTGATGTATCTTGAGAGCCGTCTTTATCACGGGCTCGGGGCCGCATACCCAACCCATACGCCAGCCCGTCATCGCGTACGTCTTGGAAAAGCCGTTGACGACGACCGTGCGCTCGTACATATCGGGTACGGACGCGAAAGACACAGGCGCTTTGCCGGTGTAATTGAGTTCTATGTAAATTTCGTCCGCAAGCACGGTGATATCCGTGCCGCGCAGGACTTTTGCCAGCTCTTCATAATCCTCGGCGTTCATCACCGCGCCCGTGGGATTGTTCGGATAAGGCAGAATAAGCAATTTCGTTTTCGGGGTTATCGCATTTTTAAGCGTTTGCGCCGTGAGTTTAAATGCGTCTTTCTCATATGTCGGAAGCGTAACGGGGATACCTCCGGCAAGTCGCGTAAGAGGCGCGTAGCACACAAACGACGGCTCGGGCACGAGCACCTCGTCACCCGGAGCAACGAGCGAACGGATGACCGCGTCGATGCCCTCACTTCCGCCGACGGTCGCGATTATCTGCGTGGCGGGGTCGTATCTGACTTTCATGCGCCGTTCCATGTACCTGGATATCTCCTCGCGCAGAGGCATAAGCCCCGCGTTGGCGGAATAGCGCGTGTCACCGCGGCGCAGAGATTCCGCCGCCGCCTGACGGATATGATGCGGTGTCTTGAAATCGGGCTCGCCGACACCGAGAGCGATGCAGTCGGGCATGCTTGCCGCAAAATCGAAAAACTTTCGTATGCCCGACGGTTTTATATCGAGCGCTGTCGGAGACAGCAGACGTTCATATTCCATTTTCAGCCTCCGTCAGATAATGTCGAACATCTGTCGGTCGTCCTTTTCGGGCTCTCCGCATATGATTCCCTTATCCTTGTATTTGTTGAGCACGAAATGCGTAGCCGTGCCCGAAACGCCGTCGATGACAGCGAGTTTTTCAAACACGAACAGCGCTATGTCGCGCATACTGCGTCCTTCCATCATGACCATCAGATCGAAGCCGCCCGACATCAGATACACGCTCGACACTTCATCGAACGCGCATATCGTCTGCGCGACACTGTCAAAGCCCTCACCCTTTGTCGGACGCACGTTTATTTCTATCATCGCAGAAACGTACTCACGGTCAGTGCGCGACCAATCAACGAGCGCTTTGTAGCCCATGAGCGTGCCGTCCGCCTCGCATGCGGCGATTATATCCGCAACGGTCTTCTCCTCCGCGCCTATGGCGGCGGCGATATTCTTCGCGGTATAACGCGAATTTTCCTCGAGCAAATGAAGTACCTGCTGTTTGATGTCCATGATTCTTTCCTCTCTTTATCTTATTTTCGTTTTGCGCTCATATTTCGCGCAATTCGGGTTTTTTGCCTCTGAAACGCGCCACCGCACGAAACCCCGCTTCTCTGAGCAGGCTGTAAGCTGCTTCCGTGTCAAGACCCGGCTGCCCCGTGTGGTTGTCGCTGCCGACGGTAATTATCTCGCCGCCGAGAGAGCGGTACAGACGCAGACATCTCAGGTCGGGCTGCGGCCCGTCCGTGCCTTTGACATTTACCTCGATGCCTTTGCCGTTTTCGATGAGCAGACGGAATATCTGCGCTACCTCCGCGTCGTATTTTGTTATGTCGAACGGTATGCCGCTCTTGCGAATGTAGCGAAACGGGTAGTAGATATGACCGAGCACGGAGAAATTGTTCATTTTCACAAGATCGTACAGTTCCTCAAAATACGCCTTCACGAGCGCATCAATGTCTCTTCCCGTAAAATCCATGAAATAAAAATCGTATTCGTTTCTTATATTATGCAGCGACCCGATGACAAAGTCCCAGTCATAAGCCGCAAGGAGTTTTTCCGCGACCTCGGGACGCTGTGTCGCCTGTCCCATCTCGACGCCGATACCGAAATCGAAGTCTGAATGACTCTTTATTTGCTCAAGCGTGCGCGTATACGCGCCGATATCCATCGTCGGCCAGTCCATTGCCCCGGGGGGGACAAATTCCGCACCGTTACATTCGTAATGGTCGGTAAAAATTATATCGTCAAGTTTTGCCCTCTTGGCCGCGTCGATGACAGCTTCGGGATCGACCTGCGAGTCGGGAGAAAAACGTGTGTGCAGGTGGCAGTCGTGTCTGTAAGCACTCATTTTACTGCCTCGAGCAGAGCGGATACCTTGTCGCGTTCTTCCCACTTCACACCGAGGTCCTCGCGTCCCATGTGTCCGTACGACGCAAGTTTACGGTAAATGGGTTTGCGCAGGTCAAGCGCCTCTATTATCGCCTTCGGGCTCAGGTCAAACACCTTTTTGACAGCGTCCGCAAGCTTGTCGTCGGAGATCTTGCCCGTACCGAACGTGTCAACGAGCACGGAAACAGGCTGTGCAACACCGATAGCGTATGCAAGTTCGATCTCGCATTTGCTTGCAAGACCCGCCGCGACGATGTTCTTTGCGATATAACGTGCCATGTAAGCCGCGCTGCGGTCGACCTTCGTCGGGTCTTTGCCGGAGAACGCGCCGCCGCCGTGACGTGCGTAGCCGCCGTATGTATCAACTATTATCTTTCTTCCCGTAAGACCGCTGTCGCCCTGAGGTCCGCCGATGATGAACTGTCCCGTCGGGTTGACAAGGATATGCGTGTTCGCGTCGAGCATATTTTCGGGAATTACCTTTTTGATGACTTCATTTATCATCGCCTCGCGGATCGCCTCCTGACTCACCAGGGGGCTGTGCTGCGTGGAAATGACTATCTGGTCTATGCGAACGGGCTTGCCGTCGTCGTATTCGACCGTAACCTGAGTTTTGCCGTCGGGACGCAGATAATTCAGTATACCCTCTTTGCGCACCGCGGAAAGACGTTTCGCCAGCTCGTGAGCGTAATATATCGGCATCGGCATGAGCGTCGGAGTCTCGTCGCAGGCATATCCGAACATCATACCCTGATCGCCCGCGCCGTCGCGGTCAACACCCATCGCGATATCGGAAGATTGCTCATGTATAGCCGTGAGAACGGAGCACGTATCGCTGTCAAAGCCGAATTTTGCTCTCTCATAGCCTATTTCACGAACGACCTGCCGCGCTATTTCGGGTATCTCGACGTATTTTTCAGTGGTTATCTCGCCCATGACGAGCACCATACCCGTCGTGACGCACGTTTCGCACGCGACACGCGCCTTCGGGTCGGTCTTAAGTATCTCGTCGAGTATTGCGTCGGATATCTGATCGCAGATTTTATCTGGATGTCCTTCCGTGACGGATTCAGAAGTAAAGAATTTTCTCATAATCAGCACTCCATTCAATGCTTGCCGTATAATAAATTTTATTATAAACCTTATTAAAGTCCATAGTTACGTTAATAATATCACATTTTCCCGCAAAAGTAAACATTTTTTCGCATAAAGCCCATTATTTTTCATATTTTTGTTTGTTTTTCCGCGCCTCTCCGACCCGTATCTGAATAATTCCCTCTTTCATCATTCTGCCCCTTCGTTGGGATTTTCAGTTCCCCTTTGATTTTGCCGCATCTCTCTTTCCCACCCCGCGGCGTGCTTTTCCTTGGGAAAAGCACGCGCCCGCCGCGTAAGCGTCGGCGGGCGCAGCAAAGCCCCACGGGCTTTGCTGCGCCGCGGGGCTTGCGTTATACATTTTTTCAGTTGTTCTCGTAGAACGCCCTGCAAAGCTTGTGCATCATGTAGACGTCCGCTTTCGCCGCGATCTCATACGGCGCGTGCATGTTCAGCATCGCAACGCCTATATCGAGCACTTCAATGTTTCTGTCGGCGATGAACTGCGCGACAGTTCCGCCGCCGCCCGCGTCGACCTTACCGAGTTCGCAGAACTGGCAAATGACGCCCGCCTTGTCGAATATGCCGAGCAGACGCGCTATGAATTCGGGCTGCGCGTCGGACGAACCGCTCTTGCCGCCGTGCCCCGTATACTTGCATACCGCGGGGCCGTGGTTGATGTACGCGGAATTTCTGCGGTCGAAAACTTCGGGGAAATTCGGGTCAAACGCCGCCGCAACGTCCGCGGATATAGCGGAGGAATTGGCAAACGCCTTTCTCCAGTTATAACCGTCACAGAGCGCGAGCAGGAAGTTCGTCATGTAGTCCGAACGCAGACCGGTGATGCCCACGGAGCCTATCTCCTCTTTGTCGGTTAGCACCGCGACGCAGGTCTTTTCGGGGTTTTCGACTTCGAATATCGACGTCATGCAGGGATACGCGCAGACGCGGTCATCGTGGCCGTAGGACGCTATGAGGCTTCTGTCAAAGCCGAGATCTTTTGCTTTCATCGCAGGGACGACCGTAAGCTCCGATGAGAGGAAATCTTCCGCCTTTATGCCGTATTTCTCGTTAAGCAGTTTGAGTACCGCCGCCTTTACGGGATCTTTTTCGTCACCTTCGGCAGGGCGCGACGCTAGCAGGACGTTGAGTCCCTCACCCGGGAACGCCTGAGCGACGGGTTTGGAATTTATATCTTTTCCCAGATGCGGCAGCAGGTCCGTAATGCAGAATATCGGGTCGCCGTCGTCAAAGCCGATACTGACGTCGACTTTCGTGCCGTCGCGCTTGCATACTACGCCGCAGAGCGCAAGAGGTATGGTGTGCCACTGATATTTGAGTATTCCGCCGTAATAATGGGTCTTGAAAAACGCCATTCCCGAGTCCTCATAGAGCGGATTGGGCTTGATGTCGAGACGGGGCGAGTCGATGTGCGCCGCGGTGATATTGAAGCCCGCTTCGGGACTCTTTTTACCGATAACGGCGAGGATAACGGAGTGATTATGCTGTAAATGGTAAACTTTATCGCCCGCGTTATACTTTTTTCCGTCCTCAAATTCGACGAAGCCTCTCTGTTTTGCCATCTTCACGACCTGAGCCGCCGCCAGACGGTCTGTCTTGCCGCAGTCGAGGAACGCTTTGTAGCCTTCGCAGTAACTGTACGCCTTTTCGACTTCCGCCGCATCCATGACTTCGAACGCGTTCTTGGATTCGTAATCAAATTCAGACATTTTATTTTCTTCCTTTCAATTGTTTCAATATATCGCAGACCTTGCCGTCGAGCGCGGAAAGGTTTTTGTTCTCAATTATAAAATCCGCTTTTCTGCGTAAATACGCGCGGCTTTTCTGGCGTGCAAAACGCTGCTCCGCCTCTTGTGCCGTGATGCCGTCACGCGCCATGACACGTTTTTTTCTCAGGCGCTTGTCCGCGAGCACCGCAACTACTGCGTCACACCCTTTGTCCGCGCCCGCCTCATACAGCGCCGCACCGTCAACGATGAAATTTTCCACGCCCTGCGCGCGTTTTTCATCAACCGTGCGCCACACCGAGCGCATCACCGCGCCGTGCATTATCCCGTTGAGCTTTTTCGTCTGCACGTCGTCCGCGAAAGCCTTGTGCGCCAGCGCTTTGCGGTCGAGAGTGCCGTCCGCCGCGAGAATGTCCCCGCCGAATGCGGAAACAAGTTCGGGCAGCACCTCGGGAATTATCTGCCGCGAAACGGCGTCCGTGTCTATAACGTAAAAACCGCGATTACGAAAAATCTGCGCAACAGTCGTCTTTCCCGCACCGCTTTGCCCTGTCAAGCCGAGTATCATACCGTACCTCTTTATCGTTACAGTGATAATTCAAACCTATTTATCGGTGTCTTTTATGTCGAAGCTTGCCGCGCGCAGTAAGCGGTTGTATACCGCAAGCCCCACGCCGCCCACAAGTTTGCAGCGAATAAATATCATATCCGCGCCCGACGCATCCGCCTGACGCAGAGCATCGAAAAGCTCGTTGCCCATCGTTTCGGGTCTGTCGGGGGTGCCGTATGCGAGCGCCGTCATGCCCGGCGCCGTAAATGTCTCTTCCTCGCCGTCGAAACATATGACGAACGTGTTTTTGCCGCGGTTCTCAAAAATATATTTTGCAGCATTCGCGGTTTGTCCCGCCACTCCGACGGTCTTTGCCTTCGGCGCGTAATGACGGTGTTTGAGCCCGGGAGAAAGCGCTTTTTCATCGTCCGGAAGGACTTGCAGCACAGCTTTCGCGACCGTAAGTTCGGGAATGAGCGCGCGTATCATCTCGGGAGTGACGAATCCCGGTCTGAGCAGACACGGCACATCACCCGAAAGATTTACGACAGTGCTTTCAAGTCCGCACGCACAAGCTCCGTCATCGACGACCGCCGCGACAAATTCGTTTCCGTCAAAATCGTTTATAACGTGACGCGCCGTCGTCGGGCTCGGGCTTCCCGAAATATTCGCGCTCGGTGCCGCGAGAGCCACGCCGCTTTGACGGATTATCGCCTGAGCCGTCGGATGCGACGGAAAACGCACCGCGACCGTGCCGAGACCCGCGCTGACGACGGACGGGATGATGTCCTTTTTAGGCAATATCATCGTCAACGGACCGGGCCAGAACGCTTCGGCGAGCTTCATCGCCGTCTGCGTCGGATAACAGTATTTATCGAAATCGTTTATGTCCGCGATGTGAATTATGAGCGGATTGTCGGCGGGCCTGCCCTTGGCGCGGAAAATGTTTCCGACCGCCGTCGGATTCGTGCAGTCCGCGGCAAGACCGTAGACCGTCTCCGTCGGGATGCCCACAACTTTTCCCTCTCTGAGCAAACGCGCCGCAAGGGATATATCTTCGGTTTTATTTGTAAGAACGAGCATTTGAGCCTTTGCTTCCTTTTATCAGAGTAACATCATCAGGTTTTTGCCCGCGACGAAAATGAAGAGTGCGGCGAATGTATAAAAACACGGGCATGTGAACAACGCTTTCGAGACTGACGCCTTCGGAGTTATTGTATCCGCAGTCGTCTGCGCCGCGTCATTTTCGGGCGTATTGAGCTTTTTGAAGCCGAAGAAAACGAAAAACAGCACCGCGAACACAGCGACAAAAATAAACATTATCAGCGCCCATACCGCCCACGCGATTGTCTTTGCGGAAAAAAGCGCGGAAATAAGCGCAGTCATGTTTTCATCGGTCATTTCCGTGCCGTATGTTCCGAACGCCGCGTTAAAGAAGTCCGAAAGCAGAAACGACGTCATGAACGAATCGAAATTTATAACGAAATGTGCCGCGACGCCTACCCATATCGAGTCGAAGCGCACCGCCATGTAGCCTATGCAGAGCCCCGTCACGAGCGCGAACGGCAGCTGTGAAATGGTGTTGTGAAGCATCGAAAACGCGACGGACGAAATGACTATCGCAAACCCGACGCCCCATTTTCTCGTGCCTCCGAGCACGATGCCGCGCGTCGTGAGTTCCTCAAACAGCGCCGGAATGACGGCTATGTATATCACGTAAAGCACGATAGTGCCGAACCGCTGCGGTATATCAAGCGACAAATCCTCGGGTTTGAGTCCGAAAATGCGCGTGATCGGCATCGATATGAGCGTGAACACAAACGACGTCAGACGCGCCGCCGCGACCGTCACGCCTATACCGCAGAGCGTTTCCATTGCTTTCGGTCTGCGCGTGCGCACGGGTTTTTCGGGCGCGACACGTTTTCCGTTAATGATGAACCATACCAATGCGGGTACGGCGATGCATACGAGACTGAGCACGGTATAAAAAAGCACTCCGCTCGTTTCCGTCGTGTCCGAGATGGCCTCAATTATCTTTGCCGCATCATTTCCCGCAACAGCGCGGATGATATCCCCTGTATAGAAAAGAAAGATCACAAGCAGCAGTTTCATCGCCGTAAGCATACCGAATATGCCGTTGAGGCGGTGACGCAGTTCCTTCGTCGAATTCATATTCTTATTTCATCCTCAGAAATATCTGTTATTAAAGCCCGTGGGGCCGAATTTGCAGAAACGTATCAGCGCATATAGACTCTGTTCGATGTCGATGTAACGCGATTCGAGCATATACCACTCCGAAAGCCTGTTTTGCTCGAACCAGAGCGCCTTGTTCGCCTTTTTCATCTCGTCAACGTCCTCCGCGAGCGGGATAAGGTCGTCGATTATCGAGCGCGCCTGTTCACGGTTTTCATGCGGCAGAGCCGGCACGACGAAATCACGCATAAGCACCCACACGAGCCTGTGCAGGTCGAACAGGAAGCATCTGTACGTGTAGTCGTTGCGTTTCGGCTTGAGTTCGGAGAAATACTCCTCAGCCGCCGCGACATCGGGGTATATCTCGGAGCAAAGGCGCGGCATGTCGGGCTCCGTCGGAACGAAGCGGCGCGCGTCGCGGAAAAATTCACTCGCGAGCAGCTCTGACCCCCGCATTGCTTCGTTCTTAATGAAATGCTCATCACTGCGGTATACAGTGTCACACATCTCCTTGTCGGGGCAGATGCCGAACATGAACTCAAAATACGATTTCATCGCGTCGTCATAGGTGAATTTGGTGTCATATTTCCATGCGAACTGCGCACCGGCGCACCAGCCCGCGAACGATTCTTCACGCAGACCCCAGCCGCGGTCGTTCCACGACGACACGATATATGTATCACATTTTTTGTCAAGTCGCGCAATCGCTTTGAGGTCGTCAAATGCGCTCTTTGCCGAAGGAATAAGACGCCCCCATGACCATGTGCCGCCCGAAATCGCGTATTTCACGCCCGATCTTTTTATGCGCTCAAAGACGGGGTATTCTTTTTTCGGCTCGTAGTCCCAATACACGAACGTCGCGTCGCCGATACGCTTTATCTCGTCCTCGGATATCTCCGCACCGTCCCATATCGCGCCGAACGCATCGCCGTAAAGCATCATCGTGCAGCCGCGCTTTTCTATTTCCTCACGAAGCCACGCGAAATGTTCAACGTATACTTTCGCCGCCTCTTTCGCGCCGAGGATGGAAATGAACTGAGAAGGCTCGTCGCCGCCGACATGTATCACGCCCTTGCCGAAGCAATCTACTATCTCGTCGAGCATCTTGCAGAGCATTTCGCGCGTTCCGTCAAGACGCGGGTCAAGGCAGTCGGAATACGGTTTTCTCTCCGCGCCGACATCCTCGAATTTAAGGATATATTTCTGAAAATCCGCAAGGTAGCTGTTTTTGTCCCAATGCGCGAGCATGTTGACTATCGGGCGCACCGAAACGTGGTATTTCGCCGCGTATGCGATTATATCCTTCCATTCCGACGCCGGCACGGGGTCGGAATATTTGCCGAAGTCGGGCGAGAACTCAAACTTGAACGTGTCCTCGATATACGGCATGTAAACGTTATACTTCATTATCGCGAGACGGCGGATAATGCTCTTGAAGCCTTCGATGGTCGATATCTGTCCGCGTGAAATGTCGTCCGATACCGCGCGGCATGCTCTGTCAGGCTTATCCGCAAGTGTGAAGGCGTTTACCTTGCCACAGTTTATCGCAAAAAGCTGTGCAAGCGTGCAGACGGCGTAAAATGCGCCCGCGTCGCTCCCCGCGGCTATCTTTATGCTCTCCGCAGTTGCGCAAATGCGGTATTCCTCCGCACCCAAAGCCGCGTCGTTGACGTAAAAAACCGGTTTTTTGCCTTTTGCTTCAAGACCGAAGTAGTCAAATACGTCATCGACGACGCCGACCGCCTCACGCAGGGCGTTTGTAAAGCGTAGTTGCTTTACATCTATCGTCTCGTTTTCATTTATCTCGGCGTTCACGCGCGGAAGTATATCAACTCTCATTCTGCGACCCCGATCATATTTCCAGACTCAGTTTCATGCCTGCCGCCTCAAAAAACGCGCGTGCTATGAGCAAGCTTGCCACCTCGTCGGGATGAACTCTGTCCCATGTCATGAAAGAGGAGTGACGGTACTTGAGATATTCGTCGAACACCGCCTGTAAGTCAACGAAATATGTGCCGTACTTCTTTGCCATTTCGCGGCACACATCGCCGTAGCCGTCGAGCATCGCGCGCATCTGGTCTTCGCGGTTGCGATCCATGTAGAACGGCGTCATAAGTATCACGCCCTTTACCTTGCCGACGGTCTGCGAAAGTATTTTGTCGAGATTTTCACGGTATTGGTCGAGCGACACATGCAGATCGTACACCACGGGACTGTCCATCTGACGCCACACGTCGTTTACGCCTATTTCAATGCTCACCCAGTCGGGTTTGAGCGCCATATTTTCTTCCCATTGCGCAAGGAGGTCGGACGATGTGTAGCCGCCGATGCCCGAATTTCTCATGCGAATGTGCATCTTCGGATAAAACGCGCTGAAAAGCGAGTCTATTGCGCGGACATATCCGTGCCCCACACCGTCACCTATACCCTCACCGCGCGGCTTGGAACGTCCCGCATCCGTTACCGAGTCTCCCGTAAAAAGTATCATATCACCATCATTGAAAATCATAACCGAATACTCCTCCGATATAAAATCTACAATTTTTATATTAAGTATATCACATCCGTTGCGAAAAGTCCATATCCAAAACAGAAATTTTTTATAAAATACATACATTTTAATGATTTCTCTTGACTTTCGGATAAAGTTGTGATATTATTATGGATAGGAAAAAAGTCTCTTCTAATGAAAGGATATGAAATATATGGAAAGACTGACGGGAACTATATCCGTCGGCGTCCGCGCCCCGATAATAAGAAAAGGTGATGACATCTGCCAGATAGTCAGCGAAAGCGTCATTGCGGCAAGCGAATCATCGGGTCTCACGATCGACGACAGAGACGTTGTAGGTGTTACGGAGGCGGTCGTCGCGCGAGCACAGGGCAATTATGCGTCCGTTGACCAGATAGCGGGAGACATCCGCTCCAAATTCGGGAACGACACAGTCGGCGTGATTTTTCCCATACTCAGCCGTAACCGCTTTGCCATTTGTCTGAAGGGCATCGCTATGGGCTGCAAAAAGATAGTGCTCATGCTCTCCTTCCCATCCGACGAAGTAGGCAACCACCTTATAGACCTCGACAGCCTCGACGCGAAAGGCATTACTGTAAACGACGTCATGACCGAACAGCAGTTCCGAGATATGTTCGGAGTCGTCAAACATCCCTTCACGGGCGTTGACTATATCGAGTATTACCGTCAGCTCATCACCGAGCAGAACTGCGAAGTTGAGATCGTCCTCGCAAACGACTGCCGTGAGATACTCAAATACACAAAGAGCGTTCTGTGCTGCGATATTCACAGCCGAGCAAGAACGAAACGTCTGCTCAAAGAAGCGGGCGCCGAAAAAATATACGGTCTTGACGACATCCTCAGCGCCCCCTACGAAAACAGCGGCTACAACGAGAAGTACGGTCTGCTCGGCAGTAATAAAGCGACCGAAGAGACAGTAAAGCTCTTTCCGAAGGATTGCGACGCTGTCGTCGAACGCATCCAGCAGCTCATCTACGAGCGTACCGGCAGGACAGTAGAAGTGCTCGTCTACGGTGACGGCGCGTTCAAAGACCCCGTCGGCAAGATATGGGAGCTTGCTGACCCCGTGGTAAGCCCCGCTTACACCGAAGGGCTCATCGGTCAGCCCAACGAGCTCAAACTCAAATATCTGGCGGATAACGATTTTGCATCCCTGAGCGGCGACGAACTCAAAGAAGCAATAAGCGACGCCATAAGACACAAGGACGGCGACCTGCACGGAAAAATGGCATCTCAGGGCACGACTCCGAGACGTCTGACAGACCTCATCGGTTCGCTGTGCGACCTCACGTCCGGCTCAGGTGACAAGGGTACGCCGATAATCTGGATAAAGGGCTATTTCGACAACTACACCAAATAAAAAATCCATATAAAACAATTTGTCCGCAGGCGTTTTGTCTGCGGACAATTTTGGAAGGATATAAAATATAAAATGATAAAGAAGATCACCGAATTTCACGGCGACGACACGTCACGTCTGCGCGCGGCGGCTCGCTTTCTGCGCGAAAACCCCGGTACGACGCTCGTGCTCGAGCCGAAAACTTACATCCTGCGCGACGACGCGGCGGCACAGCTGCAAGCCGACATAATGCGCGGCAAATACGGCGGCAACTGCGAAGAAGCGGTATTTAACCGCGACTTCAGGTATTCCGTCGGACTTGACCTCACGGGTGCAAAGGACATCACGATAGAGGGTAACGGCGCGACCGTGCTCGCCGACGGATATATGGAGACTCTCTCGCTCTCTCACACCGAAAACGTCACCGTCAGAAACATTTCTTTCGACCTTCTGCGCAAGGCGTACAGCCACGGCAGGATACTGAGCGTGACAGAGAGCGACATGATCGTGCGCTTCGCGAACCAGACCATGATAAGCCCCGACATGCCCGCCGACAGAATCTACGTCTACTCCCGCAATGAGGAACGTTTCACCTACTGCATCGGCAAAAGAAGTCTCGAGCAGATCGACTCGGAAACCCTGCGTTTCGTCGGTCAGTACGACCGCGAATGGGCGGGACACGACCTCTACGTCTGGCATTGTTTCCATTTCCGCCCGATGATACTCATTTACGAGGCGAAAAACACCGTGCTTGAAGACGTACACATATTCAACAACTGCGGCATGGGCATCGTCGGCCACCGCAGCACCGACATAATGCTGCGCCGCCTCATGGTCGTTCCCTCTCCCGGCGAAGGCATGAGCACGAACACCGACGCGACACATTTCACGTCCTGCAAGGGGTTGCTCCGTTTCGAGGACTGCATCTTCGAGGGGCAGGGCGACGACGCGACGAACGTTCATACATATTACCACACCATTCTCTCCAATTCGGGCGCAAAATGCTCCATTACCACCAAAGCCCCCACGGGAACGCATTGCCAGAAGCCCGACTATCCCGACGTAGGCGACGTGATGCAGATGTGCTCTTCAAAGACGCTCGTGCCGTATGAAAGCTACACCGTCACCGCGGTAGAACCGGATATGACGAGCCTTTCCGCCAACTCAGACGCATGGACGTATAACATCACCCTCGACAGACCTCTTCCAGAAGACTGCTCCGATAAATATCTGGCAAATGTCACTCAGCTGCCCCGCCTTGAATTCATCGGCTGCACGACCCGCAATCACCTCGCGCGCGGCGTTCTCGTCAAGACGCGCAATGTCCTCATCGAGGGCTGTCTTTTCGACTGCAATATGTCCTCCGCCGTTCATATCGCCGCAGAGGCGTGGTGGCATGAGGGCATCACCGCCGAAAACGTTGTCGTGCGTAACAATCGCATCATCCGCCGCGGCAAACGCAACCGTTACCGTGCCGAATGGGAAGCAGGCGGGATATGCATCAACGTAGCTGCCGACAAACCGGAAATACCCGTTCATAAAAACATTACCATAGAAAACAACATGATAGTATGCCCCGACACGCGCCGCGCCATCTACGCCGCGGACGTTGACGGACTCATTATTCGCAACAACTATATCCTCGCGTCCGAGGACAGCGAAAAAATCACCGTCGAACGCTGCACGAACGTGATAACGGAGGCAAACAGATGACACAGAGAAGTATTACCTCTTTCGCCGCCGATAACGACACCGATCTGCTCCGCGCGGGTATGAAATGGCTGCGCGAAACTCCCGGCGCAACGCTCACGCTCGAGGCACGTGATTACCATATTCACGACGAATTCGCGCATCAGCTGCAATACGACGTAATGCACGGCAAATACGGCGTGAACCCCGAGCCGATAATGTTTCACAAGGACTTTCCGTACTCCATCGGTCTCGACTTTGACGGTGCGCAGTCCGTCACTCTCGACGGCAACGGCGCGCAGATATTCATCGACGGCTTCATGGAGACCGTGTCGATACACCACTGCAAGGGTGTAACGCTCAAAAACTTCACTTTCGACCTCGAACGCAAGGCGCACAGTCGCGGCTTCATAATCAATTCCGGTAAAATCGGCGACGACGCTTACAGCGACATCTATTTCCCCGACCAGGAGATGATAAACCCGGACATGTCGTCCGAACGCTGCTACGTATGGGACCCGAAGGTGCAGCGTTATACGCCGCGCAACGCGAGAGCGACGATGAAAGAGCTCATCGCGCCCAATACCCTGCGTTTTCACCGCTATGACCTTTCGGGCTATATCGGATGCGAGCTTTACGTCTGGCACACCTACCATTACCGCCCGACGATAATGGTCTGGCAGGCCGAGGATACGACAATCGAAGACGTACGCGTATACTGCAACGGCGGCATGGGCATAGTCGGCCACCGCAGCAAGAATATCACAATGAACCGTTTCTGCGTCGTTCCGGCACCCGGTGAGGCGATGAGCACGAACGGTGACGCGACACATTTTGCATCATGTCAGGGCAAAATACGCTTCCATAACTGCGTTTTCGAAGGTCAGGGCGACGACACGACAAACGTCCACACATATTACCACACCGTTCTTACTGCCGAAAACAACGTCTGCACCGTCACCTTGCAGTCACCTACCGGCACGCACAGCCAAAAAGCCGACTACCCCGACGAAGGCGACGACGTGTTCCTCTGCGACGGCGACACTCTCGCACCGCTCAAGACTTTCAAAGTTCTCAAGACCGAGGATATGGGTGACTGGGTGTTCCGCCTCACGCTTGACGCAGACCTTCCCGACATTGACTATGCAAAAGGCGACAAATATATTGCAGATCTCACCCAGCAGCCGTCTCTCGAATTCATCGGCTGTAAAATGCGCAACCATCTCGCGCGCGGCGTACTCGTGAAGAATCACGACGTGCTCATCGAGGGCTGCCTTTTCGACAGCAACATGTCCTCCGCCATACACATCTGCGCCGAAGGATATTGGCACGAAGGCACACACGCGCGAAACGTCACTATCCGAAACAACCGCATCATCCGCCGCAACGACCTCGGCTTTACGGGCTGCTGTGACGCG
The DNA here is from genome assembly GCA_959604355.1 of uncultured Eubacteriales bacterium. Lineage (GTDB taxonomy): Bacteria > Bacillota > Clostridia > Oscillospirales > UBA644 > HGM12619. Next base: position 17,374 of record CAUHAO010000013.1, on the reverse strand, counting down.
GGCGGCATTTCGATAGAAGTGGACGGCGAAAAACCCGACATACCCGTTCACGAAAACATTCTCATCGAAAACAACATTATCGTCTGCCCCGACACGAAGCGCGCAATCTACGCGGCAAACGTCAAAGGCCTCACGATACGAAACAACCGCGTACTGAGCAAGGACCCCTCAGAGACCGTCTTCATCGAACGCTGTGAAAACGTCTTCTGCGAGAATAATTTCTGACAATCCCGCCTTAACACGGAAAAAAAGACTTCCGACACTCTGTCGGAAGTCTTTTTTATGATTTTACACCGTTGTACGAACTTTCAGGGTACCACGCACTTCGTTGACGCTTACAGATCGCGTATGATGTATCGGAAGCCAGCGCGGCTTGGCGAAAAACGAATGTACGGTATTGGGGATATACGTCAGTAAGAATACAGGGAAAGTAAAGATGTAGAGTATCTTTTTCGCCGCGGGCGCGTGGATGCGCTTCCACTCCGTAACGGTTGTCAGCAGCCCGTACGCAAATAAACCTATATACGACAGTACCGCTGCGGAGATCATCCTCGAAATAAAATTCGACATATCATAGTGCATTATGAGATCCGCAAGAAACAGCGCCGCGCCTCCGCAAACCGAAAAAAGGGTATAAATATTCGGCAAAAGGATAAGAAACAGATCCGCACACGACGTACCGTTCTTTGAAAATATGCCCTTGAGAAGTTTGTCTCCGTACTTCTTCATCACCTGCCAAAGCCCTTTTGCCCAACGAACACGCTGCCGCCACGACTGAGAGAACTTCGTCGGCTGCTCGTCATAAAAAACTGCATCATGACAGTACCCTATTTTCGCGCCTTCTACGGTAACGCGCACGGAGAATTCTATATCCTCCGTCAGCGTATAGCAGTTCCAGCCTCCGAGCCTGTCGCTCAACGCACGGTCGAACATGAACCCCGTACCTCCGACAGAGCATCCCGTGCCCAAAAGCATACGGCTGTTGTTGAGATATTTCGATTCACGCATAAATGTCAGGGCTTGTCCCGCGGAAATCCAGTTATCACCGTAGTTTTTCGAATTTCTGTAACCCGTGACAACGTCATAGCCGTCGCAGTATGTCTCGTTCATTTTCGTTATGTAGTCAGGCTCGATGACATTGTCCGCGTCGAATACCATATACGCGTCGAACGGAGCATCCGCATAGTCCTCACGTACCCGCTCGATAAGGAACTGCAACGCATAACCCTTGCCGATATGCTCCGTGTCAAATCGCTCGTAGACCGTCGCGCCGCATTTTCGCGCAACGTCCGCGGTAGCGTCCGTGCAGTTGTCCGCGGCGACGAAAACTTGCAGATATTCAGCCGGATAATCCTGCGCCTGTATGCTTTCAAGAAGCATGTCGATGACATTTTCCTCATTGCGCGCGCAGATAAGCACGCCTATCCGATGCAGAACGGCATCCTTCTTGTGCGGCTTGCGTTTGAATATAAAAGGAACAAGTATATAAAAAGCCTGGTACAGATATAGCACGCAGAAAGCTATACCGAGTACGGAATATATTTTCAGCAAAACATCCATAAGCAAACAAAACTCCATTTACGAGAATACATTTACGAGCATATTCATTGTAACACTATTCTCTTTTTAAATCAAGCCATTTAATAAAAGTTTAATATATTATTCAGAAAAATCAAACGAGCCCCCTTTATGGCCGGAGGGCTCGTTTTTATTATTGCGTTTTTGATGTTGCGTGTTTATTCAACGGTCATCGAGCCTGTCGAAACGAGCTTGCCGGAGCGTCTGCTGAAGAGCATCAGTCCGTCGCCCTTGAACGAAACGCGGACTTTTTCGCCGATGGTATACGTAACGCCACCGAAAACGACGCCCGTGAGCAGGAAATTGCCTATTTTCACGCGGACGGTCGTCTCCATACCTGTGGGCATAGCGCTGTATATCTCACCTTCGACGCCGCCGTCGGTGCATATCGTCACATTTTCGGGGCGTATGCCGATGACGAAGTCGTTATCCGTCACCTCCCGCTCTTCGTCGAGCACTTCCTCAACGCGCGGGATGTTATACTTGAAAGCGGTGTCCTTGTTGCCTTTTTCGACATACTTTTTATCCGCCTTTGCCTTCGCATGAGCCTCCGCCGCCTCGTCCTCAGCACGTTTTTCATCCTGTTTCCACTGAGCCATATCGAGCGCTCCGCGGAAGGAGAACGTCGCCTTTTTGCCGTCGAGAAGGTCGAACTTCATCGTGCCGTCCTCCGCCTGCGTGCCCGTCGCTTCGACAAAGTTTATCGACGGGTTGCCGACAAAGTCCGCAACAAAGAGATTGTTTGGCCTGTTATAGACGTCGAGAGGTGCGTCATACTGCTGAAGCACGCCGTTTTCTATGAGACAGATCCTCGTCGCGAGAGTCATCGCCTCCATCTGGTCGTGGGTAACGTATACGAATGTACTTCCCGTCGTGAGATGCAGTCTTTGCAGCTCTGAGCGCATTTCAAGACGCAGCTTTGCGTCAAGATTCGACAGCGGCTCGTCCATAAACATAACGCTCGGTGCGGGTGCGAGAGTACGGGCGATCGCGACACGCTGCTGCTGGCCGCCCGAAAGTTCCGCGGGATATCTGTCCATGAACATTCCTATCTTAACTATTCGCGACACGCGGCGCACCGTCAGATCAATTTCTTCCTTTGAAAACTTGCGCACGGTTTTTACGACTTTGCCGTTTCTGACGTGCTCGAAGTTTTCGTTGAGCGTTATGCCCCTGTTTTCAAGCGCTTTGCGTCCCGCGTCCGCCGCCGCCCGGTATTTCGCCGCCGCTTCCGCCGCTTTCGCCGCGGGATCGCTCTCTTTATGCAGACCGAGCGCGTAAAGCTCTTTGGCGGTATACATCGAGACCGTAAACGTGTCTATAATACGCACATACGCGCGGTCTGTGTCGATCTTGCCCTTCTTATCACGGCAGTCGTCGAGCACCGTGAGAATATCCCTGTAATTATCGAGAATCTGAGCCATGCGCGTGTTGCGTTTTACTTCCGTCGCGACCGTCGGCATCTCTTCTTTGACGTTTGTCAGACCGAAAGAGATGTTCTGATACACGGTCATGTTCGGCCACAGCGCGTAGTTCTGGAAAAGAAACCCGACATGGCGTTTGTTTGCGGGAACGTTTATCCCCTTTTCGCTGTCAAAGACGACCTCGTCGCCTATCTCAATGCGTCCGGACGTGGGCGTTTCAAGTCCCGCGATCATACGCAGAGTAGTCGTCTTGCCGCAGCCCGACGGGCCCAGCAGCGTGACGAACGAGCAATCGTCTATTGTAAGATCAAGATGGTCAACTGCGTAAAAGTTTCCCCAACGCTTTGTGACATCTGTCAATACGATTTTCGGCATATTATTTATCCTCCGATTCCTTTGTCAAGACTTGCGCCCGTCAGCTTATTTACAAGCGCGTTGCAAATAAGTATAGTCAGGATGAGTATGAGGTTGATACCGCTCGAGAACGCATACAAGCCCATTTCGTCGAAATAGTCAAGTGTTGTCGAGAGTATGAAGCCCTGAACGCAGAGCAGCATGAACAGCGACAGCTCTCTCAGGCAGGTCATAAACGGCAGCAGATAGCCGCTTATTATCGACGATTTCTGGATCGGAATGACGATCCTTGTCATACGCTTCGTCCACGGTACGGACTGGATTATCGCCGCCTCTTCGATCTCGCCGCTGAGCTGAAGCATCGAGTTCAGCGAACTGCGGCTCGCGAACGGGATATATTTGACCGTGCCGACAAGTATCAGCAGCCAATACGTGTTGTAGAGGTTAAAATACTTGTTCGAGAAGAGAATGAAAAACGCGATACCCACGGCGACGGACGGCATCAGATACGGCAGAAATGCGACGCTGTTGACGTAGCTTGAAAGCTTGCTGCGGCGATTCTTCGACACCGCATAGCCGATGAGCGTGCCCAGAGTTCCCGCAATCAGCGCACACGCGACGGACGTAAGCATAGTGCCGCCGAAAGCGCGCCAGATGGTCGGGTTATAGAGCATACCTTTCTGCCCGTACATACCGTTTTCGGTAATATTTTCGCTTGTTATCCACCATTTCGCCGTCAGGTTCTGCGGATTGAGCGTATACAGGAAGCTGTAATCGCCCGGATTCGGCAGGAACGTCTCGAACGCAAAGGAGATTATCGGGAATATGCTCGTAAAGAATGTTATCACTATAAGAATGAGAGCGATGATGACCTTGCCGACTTTGCCGAGATTTATCTTGGATATCTGGCCGGACTTTCCCGTAACGGTCGTATAGTTCTTGCGGCTCTTCAGGCTGCGTTGGTTGAGCCACATTATCGCAAAGCCCATGACCATCATCAGCACCGCAAGAATACTTGCCTCGCCCGCGTATTTCGCATTCATTTCAAGGTATTTTGTTGAAAGTGTCGTAAGTTTGAGGTAATGCGGGACGGGATAGCTTCCCATCGACGAGCCGAACACAAGCAGCACCGTCGAAAGGATGGCGGGTTTGACGAGCGGGAGTGTAACGCGCGTCATTATTCTTGATTTTGGAGTATTGAGTATCGTTGCCGCCTCTTCGAGATTCGCGTCCATGTTGCGGAATATACCGCCGATAAGGATATACGCAAACGGCGCGTAATGCAGGCCCAGCACGATGACGCTCGGGAAAAGTCCCTGACACCACCACAGCGGCATATGCACCCCGAACAAACCTGCAAGCAGGCCGTCTTTGGTGCCGGTTATGAGGTTGCTGTCGAAAAGGTTCTTCCACACCATTGCCAACGTCCATTGCGGCATGATGTAAGGGAAGATGAATATCGAACTGAGGTACTTTTTACACGGCAGATTAGTCCTCGTCACGAAGAACGCGAAAAGTCCGCCGAAAAAGATCGCCACTACACACGAGAGCGTCGCGAGGATGACCGTGTTGAGAAGCGGGATCCAGAGATTCTTTTCCGCTACGGAGCTTGTGAAAAGGTCTATGTAGTTTACCAGCGTGTAGCCGGAGGTTTTGCCCGTAAGATACTGGTCAATCGAGCCGACATGTATCTTGAACGTGTCCTCAACGATGGCGATTATCGGAGCGAACGTCGTAAAGGTGCATATCAGCCCCATCACGACGAGTATTACATTCTGCGGCTTGGTGAAAAAAGTCTTCAGCTTGTTTACGGCAACAGCCCTCTTGTTTCTGTTGACAATCGTGTTTTCCATAAACATTTTCCTCTAAAAATCAAAGGCGCCGCAGAGGACGCCTTTGAATACACATGAAATTACGTTACCTTATACGCCGCTTTATCAGCCTGCATACTTGGTCAGCATTTCGATCCAGCTGCCTACGGTGAAAGATACCTTTGCGCAATATTCGGGCTCTTCTATAACGAGTCTGGATTTCCACCAGTCAAAGCCTTTATCGTTGAGCGCTTTGAAAGGTCCGCCTTCAGCGGTGTCACCGCCGGTGGAATGATGGAACTTCTCTTCGTTCGCCGCCGCGAGGGTCGGGTTGGAAGAGTAACCGCCGATATCCTTGCCCCATGCGGAGAAGCCGTCAACGGTCTCTGTCATGTAAGCGATGAACGCGCAAGCGGTCCACGGGAGCGGGCTGTTATCGGTGACGAACAGATAGTGGCAATAGCCGAATCCTCCGATACCGGTATAGTTGTCTTCATAAGCGGCAATTTTGATGTTGTTCTTGGAAACGGTGTCGGATTCGCTTACGGAGCGCAGTTTCGAATAAACGAGTAGTCCGAACTGGTCGGTCGCGGAATTAGCAACGAGAGTGTTGCATATCGGGCCGTCGTCGGTCTGCGCGCTGTAACTCTCGACCCACAGTTTTATCCATGCCAGAGAATACTTGCCGTTTTCGCCGAGTCCGAGGTTCGACGCTTCGACAGCCATGGTGTCAACGACGCCCTGTATGCGTGTCTTGGCAGCACCTGCGGGCATAGCGTCGAACGCCTGCTTCATCATCGTCGCGTATTCGTCTTTGGTAAGCATGTAAAGGAAGTTCTTGCCGACGATCTCGGAGTCGATGTCCATATACAGACCGTGCTCGCCGTCAGCGACGAAATCCCAGACATTCGTATATGTCTTTTTGCCGGTGCAGTTGTACATGAATACCTTGTTCAGAGTCTGGAGTGCAAGATAACCTTTATAGTTCTCTGCAGTTATTCCGTTAGCCTCAGCCCATTCCTTAGGAATGAACGTGTCGAGTATGCCGGTCTGGACCATCTTGCTCTCTATCTGGTTGCCGTCTTGGATAAGCGTCATTGCGAACGTACCCTTATCCTTGAGGGAGTCAGCGGTCAGCTGGTCAAAGATCTTGTTGTTCTTCGGCTGCTGCCACTCATATTTGAGAGTGTAGTTGGGGTCGATCGTCTGCAAATAGGAAATGAATAGCGGAAGCGCAGTCTTTCCGCGGCTGGAGTTACCCACTCCGTAGAACGTAGCGCCGTTGGACTCTTTTATAGCCTCTTTTGCGAGCTCTTCAAGAGTCATGGTCTGAGCCTGAGCGATGATCTTCTGAACTTCGCTCTTTTCGGCAGGAGAACCCGTACATCCCGAAAGTACCATAGGTACGACAAGAAGCAGGGCGAGTGCAATAGCGACTAACTTTTTCATAAGTACAGCCTCACTTTTTGATTAAGTCTATATACCGACGTTTTCAACGCCAATATCTTCCCAATAATAAAAATGTATTCCCGTACCCTCTCTTTGAACTTATTTTATCACGACTTTGAAATTTTGTCAATATTGCTTTGATGTTTGTCGCTATTTTGTAATATTTTGTAACTTATCTGATTTTTTCATAATAATCTTGATATATTTGTATACTTTTTACATATAAATGAATACTATTTTACAATGAAAAAGCAGAAAAGTCTACAAGTGTTCCTTCACGGAGCGAGAAAAAATGCGAGAAATGAGCCTGTTTAGAGTCTTTTTCACCGTTTTCGGCTCTGTTTCGGACTTTTCCGGCTCGAGCTCTTCCTCTTTGTCCCCTTCGCCCTTTTTCAGATCATCAATAAAACGCTCGTACGGAAAATCCTTGCCGGGGCAGTTCGTCTTATTGTACGGACTAATTTCGCAATGTCCGATAATATGCTCACGATCAATGCTGAAATCGACTCCGAACTTCTCTTTGAGCTGTGCTATTATATGTCGCATAAGCCACAGACCGGCGTCATATTGCACGTCGGTGAGAACTCCGGTATCCCGGTTCTCGAACTCTACCGCGACCGTGTATAAGTTCGCATCTGATGCGCGCTCCCTTACAACAGACGACAGAGCCCTCGAATAATGATTATGGGCGGACGGATCGACGGTGTTCGAGCCGTTGTCCCACGCAGCACGTTCGAGCGCGACGAACGAATGTACGGTGCCGTCCCTTGCGACAACAAAATGTGCGCTTGTCCCGCTTCCGGGATCGCAGAACCTGGCAACGGTGTCGCTCACGGTGCGGCAGGTACTGTGACAGCAGATCATGTCGGGCCTATACCCCATGCGCGAACCCCGGTTCGGAGATGTGTGACTGACTATATTATATTTGTTCATTTTCTCTCATCTCCGTCCCCGCCGTCGTTTTCTCCGTCATCACCGTTGTCATTTCCGCCGCCGTCACCGCTGTCGTTTCCGTCCCGGGCAGGTTTCTGCGGAATTTTCTCGTAAAGTTGCAGTTTGTCCGAATTTGACAGCAGTTTTTTCAGCGCCATTGGGACAGGCAGACCGAGCGCGACTGCGTTTTCAATCAGCGATATTCCTTCATTGGAAATATAAAAAAATATCACCGCCGATCTTGTCGCATCTCCCGTACCGATGACATAGGTATCGATGAGATTACCCACGCCGACAAGAGCAAACATCAGGACTTTTTTTGCTATACCCTTAAAACCTATCTCAGATGAAACCTTCTTGTTTACTATCGCGTTCGCGACTCCCGACAGATAGTCCAGCACGGCAAGTGCACACAGCGCATACAGCGGCCCGTAAGCCGCCCCCAGATACCACGAAAAAAACGTGCCTATGCCCGCTACGGCAAGGTCAATCCATGTTTTGATTTGCGAATAATTCATATTACGCATCCCTTCTTTGAGATATGTATATGCGTCCGCGTCGCAATACATTATATGCGCCGAAAAAATTTGAGTCACGGCTATTGACTTTTTTACGGATGCTCTGTATAATAGTAGTATAGATGTAAAGAGGTGGTGCGGATCGTGGATATTATCATCATTGCGGCGGTGATCGGCGCGGTAATCATGATATTCCGTCTCATTTTCCGCAATTCACAACTCGAAAAAGACGATTTTGCGGATCTTCGTCCATCCGAAAACGAAAAGCCGGAAGCTTCCGCGCAGACAAACGAGCGTCTTGACCGAGAGATAGACGAACTTATAAAGCAATATCACAAGGAGAGCACTCCGGCCAGCACGTCGCCGAGAGACACGCAAGCTCCCGCCGCGGAAACGTCATGCGACAGAAAAGCCCTTGAAAAAGAAATAGAAGACCTCGACCGTCATGCCGCGGAAAAAGCGGTCGAAGCCGAGGATATACACGATGAAATACGCCGCGTGCAGCAGCAGCTCAAAGAGCTCAAAAGACAAGCCCGGGAGCACGAAGACGCCGCGGAAGAGCTCAGACGCGAGTCTGCATCAAAAAAAGAACAGTTGCGAGATACCGAAAAAGCGACATCGTTATAATAGATCGGGAGGTCCGGCATGAACATTAATCTTCTCTATCCCCAGGGTAAGACTAAAGCATTTTCCATGAGCTGGGACGACGGTTTCGAGTTCGACGCGCGGCTCATAGAAATGATGGAAGCTTACGGTCTTAAAGGCACATTCAATCTCAATTCCGCGCTTATGGGTGAGGTGTCGGATATCGGTGAAGGCAAATTCGGCCGTCGCCTGACTGCCCAGGAAGCACGCCGCCTATACGTACCCCACGGCATGGAAGTGGCGGTGCACGGCGCAAACCACGAGAACCTCTGCAGCATGAGTCGAGACGAGGCGCTGTGGCAGATACTTTCCGACCGCAAGGCGCTCGAGGACATCTGCGGCGCACCCGTTCACGGTATGGCTTACCCCTACGGCGTGTACTCCCCCGCTGTCATCGACATACTAAAAGACGCAGGTATATACCATTGTCGCACGCTCGACAACAACTATAATTTCTGCACCCCGACCGACTGGCTGCGCCTTGCGACGACATGCCACATCTGTGACGAACAGTTATGGGATACATTCGACAGATTTGTCGGTGAACAGCCGCGCCGCGGCCCGTTTTTCGGCTGCATATGGGGTCACAGTTACGAGCTCTACACGTACGACATGTGGGATAAGCTCGAAGACCTTTTCGGCAGAGTGAGCGGTATGCGCGACACATGGTACGCGACTCTGACTGATATTTACCGCTACATACAAGCCTTCAAGAGCCTCGACTTCACCTGCGCGGGCGACGCGTGCTACAATCCGTCCGCCGTTGACGTATGGGCAATGTGGAACGGTCAGATATCCGTGTTTCCCGCGGGCAAAACCGTTTTCGCTCCGTAAAAGCATAAAAACAAAAAGCGAACCTCACAAAAGAGGTTCGCCGTTTTTTATTTCAAAACATTCTATCTTCCGCGATGTCCCAAAATGCGGACGACCTTCGTCGTAACCGTCGAAAGAACGATATTGGAAATAAATTCCACTATAAAATTCACGCCTATCCACGACAGGAAAAGCATCGCCACGGGAGACAGAGAGCCATCCGAGGGAGCGTTGGCAGAAAGGAAGCCGTTAAACACAGTCAGCATCGTCGCCGCGAAAAGCCCCGTGTTGACTATCGGTGCCGCCACAGCAGCCGCAACCGATGCCGCAACGTCACTCTTTTTGCTCAGTGCTTTATAAATAGCGCCGCTCACAGCGCCCGCCGCCGTGCCTTTGATAAGACATATAGCCACGGTACCCACAGCGCTGAACTGCATCATCGAAAGAATAAATCCGCCGTCCCAGCCGAAAAGACCCGAAATGAGAACTACGGCACTGAATACGAAGCCGAGCAGCGCGCCTGTCTTCCAACCGTATACCGCAGCACCTATGATTATGGGCGTAAGTGCAAGCGTTATCGAAAAAGGCCCGAATTTGATGAATGTGCATACTATCTGAAGCACGATAACTATCGTGGCAAGCATTGCCGTCGCTACTGTCTTTCTGTTTTTTTCGTTAGAATTCATTCTATACACCTCACTTTTTATCGATTAGTATAACACCGCAGTCGTTTTTTGTCAAGTGAAACGGCAGTTTTTTCGTTTTTTTTTACATCTTGCTCAATAACCGTGATAAAACAATACCCGGCACGGTAATTCCGCGCCGGGTATTGTTTTTATCCCTGAGCCTCCGCGTCAGCGCTTCTTATTTCAGCGCAAGTATCGGCTGAAGCTGTTTTTCAAGCTCGTCAAGCTCGACGGTGCGTTTGCATTCAAAGGACATCCAGCCGTCGTAACCCGCTTCCTTGATGGCCTTGATGATGTTGATATAGTTTATTTCGCCCGTGCCGGGTTGTGCTCTTCCGGGCAGGTCTGCCATGTGGAAATGACCTATGTATTCAATATTGTCGGTTATCGTGTTGATGATGTTGCCCTCCATGACCTGCATATGGTAGATGTCGAAGAGCATCTTGACATTGGGCATGTTGACCTCGCGGATAATCTCGAAAGTTTCCGCGGAGGAGTCAAGGTAATACCCCTTGTGATTTATCTTGCTGTTGAGCGCTTCGAGGACTATCTGCAATCCCGCTTCCGCCGCTATCGGCGCCATCGCACGCAATACTTCAACGATATTGCGGTGCTGCTCCGCACGGGGAACATATTTAAGCTCATTACCCGTCGTGAGGATTATGTTGGGCACGCCGAGTTTTTTCGCTGCCGCAATCGTCTCGTCGAGCGCTTCGAGCATCGGCTCGAACGTATCGTCGCAAACAATGCCGTGATCCCACGCAAGATAGGACGCGATCTTTTCGTCATGGCTCTCAACGATAATTCCCGTGGACGTGATACCCGCTTTTTTTATCGCCGCCGCGTGTTCGTCGAGGTCGAGGTCTTTCCAGCTCAGCTTTTCAATGCCGTCAAAGCCCATAGCCTTCGCTTTTTCATAACAGGTGATATCGTCAAACCACCAGCCGCAAGCAGAAAATTTCATGTTGATATTCTCCTTAAATCTGTTTTATTTTATTTGCGCCCCGCAGAGCCTTGAGTAAAGTCCGCCTTTCGCGATAAGCTCTTCGTGGGTACCTGTTTCACATATTTTTCCGTCATCGAGCACGATTATTTTATCGGCTTTCATGACCGTGGAAAGTCTGTGCGCGATGACTATCATCGTACGGCTGCCGACAAGCTTCCCGACCGCCTCCCGTATCGCCGCCTCGGTCTCCGTATCCACCGCGGACGTCGCCTCATCCATTATGAGTATCGGGCTGCGACGCAGCACCGCGCGCGCTATCGCTATACGCTGTTTCTGTCCGCCCGAAAGACGCACACCTCGTTCGCCGATTAACGTGTCATAGCCGTCGGGAGTTGTGTTGATGAATTCGTCCGCGCAGGCGATCTTTGCCGCCTCGATTATTTCCTCACGGGGGCATTTCCCCGCGCCGTAAGCGATATTTTCCGCAATAGTGCCGTTAAAAAGGAACACGTCCTGCAGCACCATAGACATTGACGCGCGCAAAGAGTCCAACGTCAGATCCCGCACGTCATGCCCGTCCACACGCACCGCGCCGCTTTTGACATCGTAAAAGCGTTCGAGCAGCGACACGATAGTCGTTTTCCCAACGCCCGTAGGTCCAACAAGGGCAATCATCTGTCCCGGCTCAGCGGTGAAGGATATATCTTTGAGCACCTCGTCGGTGCCGTCATAGCTGAAAGTAACATTCTCGAACTCGATTTTTCCGACGGGGTTTTCAAGCACCTCCGCGTTCTCTTTCTGCTTCACGTCACTTTCTTTCTCGAGCACCTGAAGAACACGCTCGCCGCCCGCAACGGAAGATGAAATGTCCTCGACAAGCCGCGCAAGCGTCGAAAGAGGCGTATAAAAAAGCGTAAGATACATGAAAAATCCCACTGTATCCGCCACCGACAGATGTCCCGAAAGTGCCAGCGCGCCGCCTATACCGACGACCGCGACAGTACCCATGCAGGTGAGGAATTCCACGGACGGATGGAATATCGCGTTTGCGAAATTCGCATGGATGTTGACGTAGGCGTAATGCCCGCATTCCTTCGTCATTGCTTCGTGCTCGGCTTTTTCCTGTGAAAATGCCTGTATCTCGCGCATGCCCGTGAGCTTATCCTGGACTTTTCCGTTGAGCTCGCCGAGAACACGCTGGTTGATGCGGAAAAGAGGGGCAATCTTCTTTGAAAAGATAGAGCTTGCCCAGAACACGAAAGGCACGGGAATTACCGTTATCGCCGCAAGCATCGGGTTTATCAGAAAGATCATGACCGTCACGCCGATGACGGTTATCGCGTTCGTTATCAGGTCCGGCAAAGCGTGGGCGATGAGGACCTCGAGCATACGCGTGTCGTTTATCATGCGGCTCATTAGCTGCCCCGTCTGTTTGTCGTTGTAATATTTCATCGACAGGGATTGATATTTGTCGTATATCTTCAGCGTCAGCCCCGCGACGAACGACCACGCCGCAACATGACCTTTGTACATGCTCGCAAAGCGGCACAGCGCACGCAGAAAGTACGCCGCAACAAGTATGAGTACATATGTAACTATGAGACGCGTCGTTATTCCCTCAGGAGATGTGAGCGCCGCGGTGAAACGGCGTATGACCTCGGGCGGAACAAGGCTGAGCGCGGACGCGCATATCAGCGCCGCGACAGTGATAATGAGCTCACTCCTGTATTCGCGCGCAAGGCGGAGAAGCTTTATAAGCGTTTTCAACGGAAAAATTTCCCTCTCTTCTTTTTTTCGCGCTCGGACGGACGCACGTCGGAAAATGTCTCGTCTTCCGTCTCGCTCTCGTATTCCGGACGCGTGACCCTGACAAGCGGGTCGGACATATTCGGGTATTTGGAATGATATTTTGCCTTTATCGCGGCGATTCGCGCCGCTTCGTCAACCTTCTTGCGAACGTCACCGTCCGTCAGGGCATTCCCTTCCTCGTCGGTCTTCGCGCCGCAAACGCACTCAAAACCGAACTCCGTCCGCGTCATAAGTTTTCCGCAGCAGCAGCAAAATCTCATACAGAACCCCCCGCACTTTATTCAATTATATATTGTAGCACATTTTTATCCGCGTGTCAATATTTTACAATAATTGCCATCAAAAATTTCCCGTCCGCATATTTCATTTTAAGGGATGCTTTTTCACCTTTTTTGTTCGACCGACGGGACAGAATAATAGCGGAGAGAAAACTCCGAAAAAAATCAAAAGGACGGAAGATTTATGAATAAAATTTCAAAAACGGTTCTCCCGATCCTCGCCGCGGCATGCGTCGCGTGTCCTTTCGGGACAGCCGCGAAGCGACCTGACGCGGATAAGGACTACCGTAATTTCGCAAACGAGACCGCAAAAGTCGAACGGAATCGCCGCGACCTCACAAGCGAAACGGCGAAGTATGATGTAAATTCGTCAACATGGCAGACTCTACCGCAGTCCCAGCGGGATGCCCTCAGAGGGCTTTTCACACAAAAGGCCACTATCGACAAATCCATCATCTCGCACTACCGCTCCTACGGTATAATAAGTGAGGAAAAAGCGGCAAAATTGACCGAAAAAATCGACGAAATGACTTCGGATACGCCGCGCATGCCGTTCATCGGCAGGAACCACAAAGGCAAATAACGTTCAATAAGATTATTCCCCACGGATTCTTTTTTCCGTGGGGAAATATCTTCATTTTATGTTTAATCTTCAAAATCCTCGGCGGTAAATATGTATTTTTTGCCGCAGAAGTTACAGACTGTCTCGATTGTTCCGCCGTGAGCGTCGGGATCCGTGTCGCCGACGGAAATAAGTGCGCGCTTTATACTGCGCTTCGAGCAGTTACAGCCGTATTTCACGTCGTCTATTTCAAGAAGTCTGAATTTAGGAAGCTGCGCAAGTTTTTTGATATCCGCGTTTATAAACAGCGGCTCACGCATCGCTTTCCACGCCGTTTTCAATGCCGCAGAACCCGGAAGCGGCTCTGCAAAGACCGCGTAAAAAGTATTTCCGTCACGGAAAGTCTTATATTTCATGACACGCTGCATGCTGTTTTCGAGATACGCCTTTATCGCACCGCTCGTGCCTTTACCGCAGACAACGCTTGAATAATCCGATGTGCCGACACGTGTCGCGGTCTCAAGCACGACCTTATCGTCCACGGTGTCCGAACTCGGAGTGTATTCCGTCCGCGCCGCACATATTCTTCCGTCACCGTATGCCATCGCATTATACGCCGCGCGGTGTGAGGCATATTTCATCGATACATAAACCGACGCGTCGGTTTGTTTGAGTTCCGCGCCGAGGATTCCCGCAAGACACTCCGCAGCAGCTATGCGTACAACGTGACTGTTGACTGTCAGACCATGCGTGCGTACTGCCTGCTCGACACATTCTTCGAGCACGAGGACATGAATCTTTACTTCTTCATTATACAAATATTTATACAGTTTATCCATCACCGTGCATCTCCGTTTTTTCGGCATATCCAGACGTTACGTCCGGCGTATGCGAATCTTTTGCACACATCAAATCCGGCATGGCGCACCGCCGCCGTCAGCGCACGCGTTTCGTAACAACGCTCCTCTATCTGCGTCAACGTCTGCCTGTAAAGTCCTTTTTCCGCGGGTTCAAACGCAGTTATATCGTAATATGCCATACTCCCGTCAAAATCGCCGCGGATTATGAGCGTCACGTCGTCATGTTCATAGCATCTTACGCCCGAGGTTTTTTCAAAAGACGCCGCTGTCTTCGCGTCAAAGACAAAATACCCGCCCGGCTCGATGAAATTATACATACGTTTTATAAATGACGTCACGTCACGTTTGTTTGTCAGATGATTTATCGTATCTAACGAACAAAACGCCGCGTCATACGCGCCGTAGAGGTCTATTTTCTGGAGCGGCTGGCACACCAGGTGCGCCTCAAAGCCCGCGTCGGAAAGCTTCGCCTGCGCCTGAGCGAGCATTTCGGGAGAAATGTCTACCCCCGTGCAGCTGTAACCCATCTGCGACAGACGCAGAAGCAGCGTTCCCGTGCCGCAGCCGCAATCAAGTGCAAGGCCGCTTTCCGGGAGCGGTGCGGACGCGAATATCTTTGCGAGATATTTATCGTAGTCGAATCCGTCCGTAAAAATATCGTATATATCGCTGAGTTGAGAATATTCGCTCTGAAAGATCATTTATTCTCCTTCATTCTTTCAAGAACCATCTTATATCCGTCGGCACCGTAGGAAAGCGCACGGTTGACGCGGGAGATCGTTGCCGTGGAAGCGCCTGTTAATTCGACTATATCGGCATACTGCGCGCCGTTATCAAGCATTATCGCGACATGGTATCTCTGCTGCATACTCTTGAGTTCGGACACAGTGCAGAGATCCTCGAAAAACGCGTAGCATTCTTCTTTCGTTTTAAGGCTCAGTACCGCTTCCATGAGCTTGTCCATATTTTCATTACAAAGTTTGCCGTTCATGTTGCCTGCCCTCCGTATAACCCCTATTTTTTTGTATTAACAGATGTCCGTCTCGTCTGTGCGGCGCGCTTTCTCATCCGCTTTTCTCTTTGTATTTTACGGCGGTGCATGTTCACCGCGACGAGCAGCGCTATCATCACTATGCAAAAGCCCGCTGTTACCAAGAGAATTATAAGCGGGATCTTTATCCACGGTGACATACCGCGGTTCGTGCCCGGGTCGTCCTCGCCGCCCGGTTCCGTGGGTTTCTGCTGAGGTACATAAGGATAAGGATTTTCGATATTCGTCAGGGAGAAATCGAGACCGAAAGTGCCTATATCCGGATACATCTGCGTTACGGAATCCGGCAACGAAAGCGTGACCGAGGGAGAAATATTATATCTTGAATAAGTCTCCGCCACAGAG
Organism: uncultured Eubacteriales bacterium; assembly: GCA_959604355.1. Classification (GTDB taxonomy): domain Bacteria; phylum Bacillota; class Clostridia; order Oscillospirales; family UBA644; genus HGM12619. The sequence goes on along the minus strand of CAUHAO010000013.1, from coordinate 1,312 downwards.
ACAGACATTGTAACATAGGAGTCGCTTATATCTTTATGCAGCAGGTACGTTTTATCCTCCGCATATATCCCCGCGGCGGCAACGACAAGCCCGTTCTCCACGACGGGAACGGAACGGGACGGAAAGACTATATCTTTACGTACAAAATCATTAAAGCCGTAATCGAGCAGAGTTTTGAGAGAAGAATATCTTTCGGCAATATTCTTCGCACCGAAAACGACAGCGATAAGCGTCGTGCCGTTCTTTTCGGCGACCGCGAAGCCCGAACAGCCGTAATTCTTCACATATCCCACGGCACCGCCGAGCGCCCCGGCGTAATAATAGGGTTTTTCTTTATTTGTCATACTGAAATCCGACGCGGATATATGATAGACCGTATCTCTTACATTATCGGGCTGTATATCATAAGACGTCGAAGAATATATTTTGCGAAAAGCCTCGTTTTTTATCGCGTCAGCCACTATCTTCGCGGTGTCAAGCGCCGTAGTGTACGTTCCGCTTTCTATCGCGCCGCCCGCGTTGCCGACGTTCGTATCCGACGCACCCGCTGCCGCTGCACGCTCATTGAGCTGCTGTGCAAAAGCCTCAGCCGTGCCACCCATAGCGTAGCCGATCGCGTTTGCCGCGTCCTCCGCGCTGTAAAGCATCGCGGCATACATAAGGTCTATATATCTTACTCTTTCACCCGCTTTGAGACCGATGTTGGAAGCGTTTTTTTCAAGTTTTACGGCGTTCTCGGTAACGGTGACGCTCTTTTCGGGATCTGCCTGCTCAGCCGCAAGAAGCGTTGTCAGAACTCTGGAAACGAACATCGGATCGACATGCTTGTCCATGTTTTTCCCGTAAAGTGCCTGCCCCGTGAGCGCGTCCATAAGCACGTAAGAGTCCGACTCTGCCGAAGGTGCGGCAAATGACGCGACAGCAAACAGGGAAAGCATCATCACCAGACACATCACCGATGCCGCAGCTTTTACAAAAGTCTTTTTCACAGCCGTATACCTCCGTTAAAAATAAGTCTATGACAACCACATATAATTATACACATCTTTGCCGAATTTGTCAACCCCTGTTTTATATTATAATATTCGCAGAGATTCTTGTTTCACAAGAATTGCGGGCTTTGCCCGCCGCGCTGTGCGCGTCTCTGCTCTATTGACGGCGTCGTAAAAATGCCCTTGCGAGCAAGCATTTTTACTCCTGGTATAATATTCGAGAGATTCTTGTTTCACAAGAATTGCGGGCGCTGCCCGCCGCGCTCTGCGCGTCTCTGCTCTATTGACGGCGTCGTAAAAATGCCCTTGCGAGCAAGCAT
>CAUHAO010000012.1 GCA_959604355.1 uncultured Eubacteriales bacterium | reverse complement strand
TTAGTTGATTTCCGGAAAACAAAAAAGCCGACCTTATTTCCACTTCATTAGTGGTCATAAAGTCGGCTTCATATTAACCGTATGTAATTAAGCTTCAAGCGCATCGAGTAGGTGGAGTATGAGGTTGGAGGTTGCTCTGTTGTCGATCCCGTTTGCCTTCTGTTTGAGTCTCTTTGCATTGAGAGCTTCAATAGCAACTCGGAGTTCAAAGGGGGTGAGTTTAAGTCTGCGAACCATCGCGTATCCGTTTTTCATCTGTAAGTCCTCACTTTCCTTCTTTCTGACTATATTATATCAGAAAAGCAGAGATTTCTCAAATGTGCGATTATCCCGTAGGTTCAAGACCCGTATAAACGAAAAATCGAGCATTTTTCAGCAAAAAATTTCGACACTGAAAAAAGCTCCTAAAAACACGAAAAGTCCTTGAAAATCAAGGACTTTTGTGTGTAGTAGTCTTTTCGTACTACATAGATGGAGGCGCCACCCGGAATCGGACCGGGGATAAAGGTTTTGCAGACCTCTGCCTTACCGCTTGGCTATGGCGCCGTATTACATTATATGCGCGGTAGAAATAAATGATGCAATGCGCTTTGCGCATTGCATCATTTGGAGCGGAATACGAGGGTCGAACTCGCTACCTCGACCTTGGCAAGGTCGCGCTCTAGCCAAATGAGCTAATTCCGCATATGAGCTTTATCGCCGAAAGCTTCATTATATATGTAAATCTCAAACGATAAAGCTTTTGGTGCCTTCGGTCGGAATCGAACCAACGACACGGGGATTTTCAGTCCCCTGCTCTACCGACTGAGCTACAAAGGCAAATGGCGACTCGGATGGGGCTCGAACCCACGACCTCCGCCGTGACAGGGCGGCGTTCTAAACCAACTGAACTACCGAGCCATATTTTAGAGTAGGGTTTATTAAATTCAAGTGGTGGGAACTACAGGGCTCGAACCTGTGACCCTCTGCTTGTAAGGCAGATGCTCTCCCAGCTGAGCTAAGCTCCCATGTCACGTAGTCGGACGGTCTTCCGTTCGGCTTATATATGATATCATAAAAAATCCGATTTGTCAATACCCAAACTGAAATTTTTTAAAAAACCTACACACGCGATTTTCCTTGATATTTCGGGCTTTTTTAGATTTCTGTCACATGAGTTCGTAAAAATGTTACATAAAGGAAAGCCCGGAACAGCGTGAATTTCGGTGCGTTTCGGCTTGACAACTCCGGAAAATAATGATATACTTAATAGACTTAAAAACGAAAGAGAGAGCACTTTTATGGCTTATATGGAAATGGAGATCGCGTCTACCGCGCTCGGAAAAAGCACGCACGTTTCACTGATACTTCCCCAGCCTGACACGGAGATTGACGACGGCATAGCGGAGAGCGTGCGCGAAAAGAAGAAATTCAAATGCCTGTATCTGCTGCATGGGCTTTCGGACGACAATACAGCGTGGATGTATAAGACGTCTATTGAGAGATATTGTGCGCGTTACGGCATTGCCGTCGTTATGCCCGACGCAGCGAAGAGTTTTTATACAAATATGAAATACGGGGACAGATACTACGATTATATCGCCAAAGAACTGCCGCAGGTCATGCGCGCGATGTTCAACATTTCCGAAGAGCCTGAGGACAATTTTATCGCGGGGCTTTCTATGGGCGGATACGGCGCGCTCAAGATCGCGTTGCGCGAAGAGGGAAAATACTGCGCGGCGGCGGGACTTTCGTCCGTTGCCGATATAAATGAGTTCATGAGCGACTGCAAAGACCTCTCGGTAACAGTTTTCGGTGACGTCGAAAAAGTACCCGATTGCGAAGATCTGTTTTATCTTGCGGAGCATTGCAAAAAACGTCCGCGCATTTATATGGGTGCGGGCACGGATGACGACCTGCACGCCGCCTCGGTGCGCTTAAAGGACAAATTCGCAGAGCTCGGCTACGATATAACTTTCAGAGACTCCGACGGCGGCCATAACTGGTGGTTCTGGGACGAATATATCGAATATGTTATGGAGTGGATGTTTCGCAGAAGATGAGAACTTTGACATATAAAAGCACACGTTTTGCGAGTTACGTCGGATACATAACGCAGGCGATAGTCAACAATTTTTCGCCGCTGCTGTTTGTTATTTTTCAGAATGAGTTCAATATTTCCTTGGCGCAGATAACGTTGATGATTACGTTCAATTTCGGCGTACAGCTATGCGTTGACCTACTCGCGGTGAAATTCGCGGATAAGGCAGGCACGCGCGTATGTGCTGTCGCCGCGCACATATTCTCCGCTGTCGGGCTTGCAGGACTTTCGATATTTCCGAAAATTTTTCCGGATCCGTATATCGGTATTCTTTTGGCGGTGCTGTTTTCGTCTGCCGGCGGCGGCCTTATTGAGGTTCTCGTAAGTCCGATAATCGAAGCGTGCCCGTCGGATAATAAAGCGGCGGGAATGAGCATACTGCATTCGTTCTACTGCTGGGGCTCTGTGCTTGTCATCGTTGTGACGACGATTTTTCTGAAAGTTTTCGGCGCAGGCAACTGGCATGTGCTTGCTTTTATCTGGGCGCTCCTTCCTGCGGCCAATGCGGTGCTGTTTGCGCGTGTTCCGATAGCGTCGCTTGTGGGTGACGGTGAAAAAATGCCGCTTAAACAGCTGCTTTCAAACAAAATGTTTTTAGTTTTTCTCGTTATGATGCTTTCCGCAGGTGCGGCAGAGCTTTCTATGAGTCAATGGGCGTCCGTTTTTGCCGAAAAAGCTCTCGGGGTTTCGAAAACATTCGGCGATCTTGCGGGGCCGTGCTTTTTTGCGGTGCTTATGGGGCTTTCCCGTGTGTTTTATGCGAAATTCAGCGAAAAGACGACACTTGTGCGGTTCATCCTCGGCAGCGCCGTGCTCTGCGTCGTGTCATATCTGATAACCGTATTCTCTCCGTGGCCGTGGCTGTCTCTTGTCGGATGCGGTCTTTGCGGCCTGGCGGTCGGGATAATGTGGCCCGGGACGATAAGTCTCGGAAGCCGTTATTTTACCGGCGGAGGCTCGATGTTCGCCGTTATGGCGCTTTTCGGCGACATCGGATGCACAAGCGGGCCTACGGTCGTGGGCTTCGTTTCCGATACGTTGGGCGGCGACCTGAAAAAAGGCCTTCTTGCCGCGACGGTGTTCCCTCTTATGATCGTGGCGGCGGGAATCTACTGCACACGGAAATTTTCGAAATGATAAAACGGGGCTGTGAAACCTTCAGCAGAGGCTTTGCGGCCCTGTTTTTCTTGACAAAATGTGTGGGCCATGATATAATATGTATGTAAAATATAACCCGGAGGGGAATATGAAAAAGAGACTTCTGGTGCTTGTTCTCGCTGCTGTGCTTTTCGTCGCGGTACTTTCGTGCTGCGTGAAACCCGGAGAAAAGTATGCGTATACGAAAAAAAACATGACGCAGGACGTCGAGGTCATTATCACGAACCCCGTTGACCTTGTCCGTCGTGAGGACGATGAATTTACAAGCGATCGCAAAGCGCTCACCGTGTGCCTTGCGCGCAATGAAAAAGAGAGCATGACTCTCATTTTGCGCTGTGACGGCGCGGATTTCACGGAACAAAGAATAACCGTCGGAGATTTCACTTCCGCGGACGGAAAAGTGATTTCCGCGGATAATATCGAGGTTTTCCGCTCATGGTACATCGAAGTCGACACGCCTGTTTCGCTTGCGATACATCCAGGCTGGTATCCCGATGCGATAATTCCCGTACATGAGGGCAACACTCCTTATACCGTAAAAGCAGGCAATAACCAGGAATACCGTTTTTCCGTGTCGACGCAGAAGGATACAGCGCCCGGCGTATATAGCGGACAGATCACGTTCGATCTTGACTGCGGTCAGATCGTCTTTGACGCTCAGATAACCGTCTGGGATTTTGAACTGCCGAACGTCAGCACCTTCCGCTCCGCATACGGGAGTAGCGGCTTTAACGAGAAAATTCCCGAAAAAACGGTCTATGACTTTCTGCGCGAATACAGAATAGAGTCCTATTATCTCCCCGCGGCGGATAACACGAATGCCGAGGCGTGGTGGGAGAGCGTGAAGGATTATGTTGAAAGCCCCGACTGCAAGTCGTTTGCGATACGACGCGGCGCGCGGATAGACCGAGATACGCTGGAAGTGACCGTGGATCAGTTCCTGATTGATATAGGAGACCTGCTGCGCGAGAAAGGATATCTCGACAAAGCGTATCTGTATATCATTGACGAGCCGTTCCCGAACGACTATGAGTGGGTGAACACTCTTCACGGGAAAGTCAAAGAGCTTATCCCCGGGCTCAAAATAATCATTACCGTCCCGTCGAGCGATATAGAAATAATTGACGAACTCGGCGACACGACCGATATATGGGTACCGAAATACAGTCTTTATACGGAGGAATTCGTCAAAGCGGCGTACGCGAAAAACCCGGATTGCGAATTCTGGTGGTACGGCTGTATGGACCCGAACTTCCCATATCCGACATATTATATTTCCGACCCGCTTATAGCAAAGCGTCTTTGCTATTGGATGCAGAAAGATTATAATATTGAAGGCTCCCTGTATTGGAATGTATGTATTACGGCGCATTACAACGGTGGCCGTTATGAGCCGCGTGATTGGTGGACAGAGCCGTATTCGTTTGAAATTTATGACGGCGACGGCTCGATGGTATATCCCGGAGCTGTAGGCGACGGCATAGTGAACAAGAATATTCCGGTTGCGACGGTACGTCTTGAAAACGTGCGCGACGGTATCGAGGATATGGAATACCTGTATCTTGTGGAGCAGCAGGTCTCAGCGCTTATTGAAAAATACGGTATCGACGGTGAGGTCACGAAGGACGACGTGATGCAGTCGGTATACAACCAGCTTTATGCGGCGACGAACGACTATTATCAGGATACGGAAAACCTGCTTAAGATGCGGCAACTGCTTGCGGAGTACATCCTTAACGGGCGTGACTGCCTGACGGTCATCGGCAAGGCGGACGCGAACAATACCGTACCTGTCAGCATTTATTCGGACGCGCAGAAAGTCACGTTCAACGGCACGGAACTTAAAAAAGTCGCGGATAACGGCAAATGCGCGCTTTACGAAACGACGTATACGGCTCATGGCGGCGAAAATATCGTGACCGTCGGCGCGAACGGGGAGCAAGAGTATCTTATATATATCCCCACAGAGCCTGATTATTCCGCAGATGACTTCGCCGCAGATGAATATACGGACCGCAAGCAGCCGGACGCTCTTTATCCTTATGCGGCGCATCCCGGCTGCTCGACAGACAGAATGCTTCAAGACGATGCGGCCCTTCTCGGTATCGCAAACGAAAACGGGATGCGAATCGCCTTCATCGACGATAAAGGCAAGGCGAACACAGCGGCGCTTGACGCGGCTCTCGCTTCATTCGGCATGAAAGGCGTCGTTTCCGCGCTCGAAACTGACAGAATCTCGCTTTACGGCGGCAACAGAAAATACGCCGAGCAGAGTGTTAAACAGCTTATAGGGCGCTATGAAGGATGTTCAAACATCGTCGGCTGGACTGTAAACGCAAAGAACGCAGAATATGCCGCAAGAACAGTGAAAGCGCTGCGCGAACTCGACCCTGTACGTTTTGTCGGCGTGAAAGTGCTGAGTGTTAACGATTTCGATTCCGCGGAAGAATATAATAAATACATCGACGAGGTCATAACGTCGGCAAATCCGGATATCATTTACGTTGACGCAGAGCCAATAGTTGAAACGGCGGGCAACGGAAAGATCGTTTATTCGCTTATGACGGCTGAAAAATACGATGCGGATTATATTAGTGAACTGCGTAAAATCAGCGCGGTATGCGGCGAAAAAGGAATCCCGTTCGCGGTCTATGTTCAGCTCAGAAACCATGTCGATGAGCAGCGTGTAAAGTGGCAGATAAGCATGGCTTACGCGTACGGCGCAAAACAGGTTGTGATGCGTGAATACGCGAAGGACGGCGACTTTGAAAATCCCGATTTCGCGACACATGATCTGTCGGCGGAGTCGATAGAGATCGCGAAAGCCGTTGCAGGCGCAAAGGTGGAAAAAATCTTTACCGTCAACGGCGACGGCGAGACGTATGTTCCCTATAATTCACTCGGTGCAATAACCGCGGACGCGGCAAAGGGCGCGACGGCAACGGTAACTTTCTTTGATAACGGAGTTATAATGTTTACGGACGACAGACTCTGGCTTGAACCCGGAAAGAGCCCGTTTGCACAGTTTGATATTGCACAACCGGAACATTCGATCCTGGCGCTTGACACCGAAAGCGGCGAATGGGTCGATTTCGCGGAGCTTGCTTCGAGCATCAAGTATAAGAACGACGCGTATATCATCAAGACAAAGCCCGCTCAGGCGCTTGTACTCCGAGTTGTAGAATATTGAAAATAATATATAAAGATCTCCCCGCGGAAAACTCTGCGGGGAGATTTATTAATTCATTTTCAGTCAATTATTTATTTGGATTCTTTGCAAAGTTTAACGATGAGAATTATCCAGCCGACGAGGGGAAGGAATATCCAGAAAATGTTTGCCCAATGCTCACTTGCGTCACGGAGTCTGCGAACGATTATAGCGATACTCGGGATGAGGGCCGCTATGGAGTAAATGGTCGTCAAAACATTGGCTACGCCGGGAATAATAAGAGACAAAACATAAAATACAGCGTTGACTATGATTTCTGCAAGTACATAGTACCAGAACATAGGACGGTCGGTTTTGCCTTCAAAATCAATGTAGCGGGTCCAAAACTCTTTGTAAGCTTTGATTAACATGATACAGGTCTCCTTAAAATACAAATTATATGTGGTTAACACATATCTTTATATTATTATAGCAAAAGTTCTTGTTTTTGTCAAGTATTTTCCACATATTTTTATTTAATGACGACTGTTCCGATGCTTTCGGGTTTATACGGCGTGTAGACGCAGATGATTATACCGTTCCGTTCGGTCATAAAAAAGTTTTCTGCGAATTTTTCGGTTTCCGCGCAGGACAGATCCGCAAGACCCGATCCGAGGTATTTAACGTACGCTTCTTTTTTGACCCAGACTTCAATAAATCTTTCCGCAGCGCCTTCTTCGGAAACGGCTACATAACGCTGCTCTTCTTCGGTGAACCGGCGGCGGACAACGGCTTTCATATTCGTTATTTTTCTGGTGCGCCGTTCGCAGTCTATGCCGAAATTTATCTGAGAGACGCCGACTATCACCATGTTGTCGGTGTGAGCCACGCTGACATGCAGAGGGAGTCCTTCGATATACGGTTTTCCCCGTTGAGAGCGCACGACTGTCGGCAAATTGTCGGAAACGTGTATACCCTTTTCTTTTGCATACATTAGCGTGCTTTTGAGTATGAGTTTGTCTGTCGCGTCGCTGTTTTTGCAACGTGTATCAAAAAAATAGAGTATCATTTATTGTTCATTTCTTTCGTTGATCGTCCGACGGGGCATTTGTGTTTTACGCGAAAAGTCATTTTTCAAATCAGAAAATGCAGCCGTCGTTCTCGAAACAGGTCATGATATCAATGGGTACGCCGTTTTTGACGTATATTCTCGGTACGCGTTGGGAAACTGCACACATCAGTTCGTACGGGATAGTTCCCGCCACGGTCGCGAGAGACGCGACGTTCGGGTTTTTCCCGAAGATCGTCACTTCGTCATCCTGTTTAACGTCAAGCCCTGTGACATCGAGCATGCATTGGTCCATACAGATTCTGCCGATCTGAGGTGCGAGAGTGTTTGCGTTTCCGGAGATATAAAACGACGTGCTTCCCGAAAGAGAGCGGAAAAGTCCGTCTGCGTAACCTACGGGCACCGTTGCGATCTTCATGTCCTTTTCGGCGGTGAAAAGTCTGCCGTAGCTGACTGTTTCGCCTTTTTTGAGCGTGTGAACGTGAGAAACAACAGAGCGAAGCTCCATTACGGGAACAAGACCGATATTCTTTTTAACCTCGTCGGGATACAGTCCGTAAAGAATGAGTCCGGGGCGGACCATATCAAGGTGCATTTCGGGATTATTTATCGTTGCCGCGCTGTTGCAGATGTGGCGCAGAGCGAATTTTATGCCGTAACGTTCAAGTTTTTCGACGATATTCATGAAACGGTCGAACTGAGTTTTCGTAAATTCGTTGTCAAGAGTGTCGGCGACGGCAAAGTGTGAGAAAATGCCTTCAAATTCGAGACACGGATATTTTTCGTGGATTCCTGCGATGATGCGCGCGGAGTTTTCCGCGTCTTCTTCACTGTATGCCGCAAAACCTATACGGTTCATGCCCGTGTCTATTTTTATATGCACACTCATCTTTTTGCCCGCCTGAGAGAGCTTTTCCGCAATCCGAACGGCATATTCTTCGGAATATACGGTTTGAGTTATACCGTTGTCGGCGAGGTACGTAATGAGCTCGGGGTCGGAATATCCTAAAATAAGAATGGGTTTTTTGATCGATGCACAGCGCAACTGCATTGCCTCGTCCGTGTTGGAGACGGCAAACCAGTCTGTGCGGCTTTCAAGTTCCGAAGCGACTCTCACTGCTCCGTGACCGTAAGCCCCTGCCTTGACTACGGACATTATTTTACATCCGTCATGTACGCAGCGTTTGATGTTTGTGAAGTTTGAATCAAGAGCGTCGAGGTCTATATTGACCCACGTTCTTTTCGCGGTAGTGTTCATTCTGTGTCTCCAAAAATGATATCCACATGGAAATAAGACAAATCAAGCGATAATTTTCCGTCGGAAAGCGATGAGACGCTAACGCCGTCGGGGGTGTCGCCGTTGAGTACCCGCAAAATCACTTGCGGCAATGCAAAGACCGATGTTTCGGTCAATTTGCAGGCAAGAGTTTTATTCGCGAATGACAGCGTCCCGTTTTCGTACGTTATCGGTACTGCAAGATTTCCGCCGCTGACAGTTATTTTGTCGTTGTCAACGGTTGCGGTGAACTTTTCGCCCGTTTCGGTGCATAAAATTTCCGCCTGTGCGGAAAAAGAAGTGACAGTTCGTCTCGGTGTCGGGGTTTTTGAGCATCCGACAAGAAGAAAAGCAAGAAAAATAGCAGCGATAAAAGTTTTTTTCAATCCGATTCCTCCTTACAGAGGCGAATTGAAGTCCTTTAAGAGCTTTGCGACTTGAGTCGGTATATCTGACGCAAGCAGCCCATATTCGGAAATCTCGTCTTTGAGTACGTCGGCTGCTTTTCCGTGAAGCCATACGCCGGAAACGGCGCTTTCTTCCGCGGTATAACCTTGTGCGAGCAAAGACGCGATTATTCCCGCCAGTACGTCGCCGCTACCGCCTTTTGCGAGTCCTGCGTTCCCCGTCGTGTTGACATATACACGACCGTCGGGTAATGCGACGACGGTCTTATGACCTTTCAGTACGAGCGTCACGCAGTTTTCGACCGCGTATTTACGTGCGGTTCCGACGCGGTCAGCTTGTATCTGGGCAACGCTCAGGCCGCACAGCCTCGACATTTCCGCGGGGTGCGGTGTCAGTATCAAAGGACTTTTCGCCCTTTGAAGTATATTCCCGTGGGCGCCGAGATATGTCAGTGCGTCGGCGTCTATTACGGTAGGAAGTCCGAGAGAAATGGCGTATTTTACAAGGAGGGCTCGGCGCATGGAAAGCCCGCATCCGACAAGCACGGCGGTCTCTTTGCCCGTTACGGTCTTTATGTCGCAAAACACGGGTTCGGTGAGTTTCGTCTGCAAAATACGGCGAACGTATGCGTCCGTCGAGACGTAAAGTAAGCCCACGCCCGTGCGCAAAGCGGCTTCTGACGCGAGCGCTGCCGCTCCCGTCATATTGCGGCTGCCGCAAATGAGCTTGAGCGCGCCGTATGAGCCTTTGTGCGTGTCCTGTTTACGCGGTTTTATAATGTTTTTCACCGTGTCAAAGGTTATGAGAGTTTCATCCATTTGTTTTCGTGCCGTCTTTCGGAGTACGTTTTACCACGATGACTGTAGCCGTCGCGAAGGCGTCGCAATGAGATATCGACACGTCGGTGCGAAGTCTCTCGTTGAGAGGCTCAAGTCTGCCGTGGAATTTTATATAAGGGCGTCCGTTTTTCTTATGTAATATCTCAATTTCCGAATATGCGGGGGATGCGACGACGGAAGAAATTGCTTTCATACAGGCGGCTTTTGCGCAGAACATACCTGCGACCGTCGGTATTTCCTTGTGGCCTTGGGTGCTGAAAAAACTACGCTCTTTTTCCGTGAAGACTCGATCTGTAAAGGTGGCGTTCCGCATGTATTTTTTGATTTTTGAAATCTCCGTGATTTTTGTGCCTATGCAATATTTCATGCGGCCGTCTCCTTTCTTCGGTCAAATGTATCCAATGAGAAATTTCCCATTGGATACGGATTTCAGAATCTTATGCGTTTTTTGATGTCGCCGAGGATGCGTTCGTCGGGCTCGAAGATTATCGCCGTCTGTCCCATGGTTTTATGCTTGAAAACGGCGTAATAAAGCGGTTTGTCGGTATTCGAGCGGAAGTCGAAGCGTTTTGCGACCCCGACGGACTGTATTGATCTTTCCGCAGCCTCGTTGTATTCTCCGAAGCGTGAAATATCTTCGACTTTCATTGTGACAATTCGGCTTCTGTTGGAACGGGAAATTATTCTATCAATGTCCATTTCTCCGTTGAGATAGATATATTCGTATTCGATGTTGAACTTAAGGAACTGCTTGTAGCCGACGTAAAGTATCCCCATTATCGCGAACGTTGCGAGCATGAGGCTGAACATCAGCTGCAGGCTCATCAGAAACATGAATACCGCGACTGAAAGCAAAATAGTGACAATGATTATGAGCGCCTGCAATACGTATTCTTTTACGCCTTTTTTACGGGTATAAAGTTGCTCGAAAAAGATGTCCTGCTGCATTTATATCCTCCGCGTTCAAGACTCGAGATATTTTTTTACCATCGCCGAAAGAAGCTCATCACGGTCGATTTTGCGGATGAGATTTCTTGCGTTGTTGTGCTTGGTGATATATATCGGGTCTTCGGAGAGGAGATAGCCGACGATCTGGTTTATCGGTTTTTCATAACCCTTCTCTACGAGCGCGTTATAGACCGCTGTGAGGATCTTTCTCATTTCTTCTTCGCCGGAGTTCTTGAGGGAGAAAGTTACGGTGTTGTTGTTAAAGTTTTCCATACGGTCTCCTTTCTGTTATCGGCGCAGGGTTATTCCCTCCGCTTCAAGGCTTGTGATGAGTTTGTTCATTATGGATTCTATTTCGTTTTCCTGCAGAGTTCTGTCCGCGGCACGGAGCGTCAGAGCATAGGCGATACTCTTGTGTCCTGTAAGTACCTGAGCGCCGGTGTAAACGTCAAAGACTTTGATGTCCTCAAGGGTGGGGCCTGCGTACTTGCGGATGAGTTTTTCAATGTCTCCGGAGTACGCGTCCTTCGGGCATATAAGCGCGATATCGCGCGTTACTGCGGGGTATTTCGGCAGAGGTTTATATGTCTTTTCGTCTGCTTTCATTTCAAATAGGGCATCCTGGTCGATCTCCGCGCAATAGACATCTTCACCGAAATCGTATCTTGTTGCGACGGTCGGATGAAGCTGTCCGAACACACCGAGCGTTTTGCCGTTGCATACGATGTATGCCGTGCGTCCGGGGTGATATGAGGCTTTATCGGTACAGGGGATGAATTCGCAGGCTTTGATGTTCATGTTATCCAGAATTTTTTCAACGATTCCTTTCATTGTGAAGAAATCGCCGTTATCGCCGTAAAAACCGAGACAAAGGACGGTTTTTTCCTCGGGAAGAAGTTTTTCATCTTCGTTTTTGATATACACAGTCGCGTTTTCGTAAGCGTAGACCGAGGGAACGCGGAAGGAGTAGTTTCTTGCAAGCACGTCAAGCATCGACGGCAGAGCGGACGCTCTCATGACAGAGGTATCTTCGCCGAGGGGGTTGAGAATTTTAAGGCTGTTGCGAGCCTTATCATCGGCAGGAAGGCCGATTTTATCGTAAGATTTCGGGCTTATGAAGGAGAAAGTCATCGTTTCTGTCATTCCCGCGCCGCGGAGGACTTCCCCGAGTTTTTTGTCAAACTTCTGTCTGTCTGTATATCCGCCGGAACGTATATCTGCTTTGAAGTTCTCGGAGGGAATGTTGTCGTAGCCGTAAAAACGTGCGATTTCTTCGGAAATATCGTATTTGTTTTCAATGTCGGAGCGGAAAGACGGAACGGTGATAATGCCGTCTTTGACTTCAAATCCGAGGCGTACAAGGATATCCGTCATTTCTTCCTCGGATATGTTGAGGCTCAGATAGCGGTTTATCCAGTCCTTTTCGAGCGGAAGCGTACGCAACGTTTTGTCGCTGTGGTCGATATCGATTTTTTCACGGATGACATTTCCTGCGCCGAGCATCTCCACGAGTTCGCATGCTCGGTCGAGGGCGACCTGGGTGAGCATGGGGTCGAGGTTTTTCTCAAAACGTGCGGAGGACTCGGTGCGCATGCCGAGCGCTTTAGATGTCTTTCTTACGGACGGGCCGAAGAAGTTTGCAGACTCAAAGACGACGGTTGTCGTGGAGTCTTTTATCTCGCTGTTTTCGCCGCCCATAACGCCTGCGACGGCAATGGGTCTGACTTCGTCCGCGATGACGAGCATGTCGGAGCTGAGAGACCTTTCCTGACCGTCAAGGGTCATCATTTTTTCCCCTTGTGCGGCGGTGCGGACATTTATATGAGAGCCGCTTACGCAAGCGTAGTCAAACGCGTGCATCGGCTGGCCGTATTCGAGCATTACATAGTTGGTTATATCCACAATGTTGTTTATCGAGCGGACACCGCTTGCGCGCAGACGTTCGACCATCCACATAGGGGAGGGAGCAATCTTTACGTCTGTGACGATGCGCGCGCTGTATCTCGGACAGAGATCCGATTTTTCGACTGTTACTTTGAGATAATCCGCAATTTTGCCGTCAACACCTTTAACGGATGGAGTCGGAATGTGAAGCGGTGCACGGAATGTGCACGCTGTTTCTCTTGCAAGGCCTATGATAGAAAGGCAGTCGGGACGGTTCGTAACGATGTCGGCAACATAGACATTGTCGTCAAGGCCGAGCAGGTCACATATATCCTGGCCGGGGGTTCCGTTTTTAAGAATGAGAAGGCCGTCTTCTATTGCGCCGGGATAATCCGAAACAGTAAGTCCGATTTCCGCCACGGAGCAGAACATGCCGCAGCTTTCAACGCCGCGAAGTTTACCCTTGTGGATGCGCTCTCCGCCCGTAAGATATGCACCGTCGAGTGCGACGGGAACGAGGTCGCCCTCTTTCATGTTCTTTGCCGCGGTGACTATCTGTATCGGTTCTGCCGCGCCGATATCGACCGAGCAGACCACGAGCTTATCCGCGTTGGGATGCTGCTCTATTTTGAGAATTCTGCATACGACGACCTTTTTTATCTCGTCTGCCGCGTTGGAAACACCGGTAACCTCTGTGCCCGTCATGCACATTTTATGTATGAAATCTTTTCTTTCGGGTTCTTTCATATCGACGAAAGTCGAGAGCCATTTATATGATACGTTCATTGTATTTTCTTACCCCCGCATTAAAAATTGTTAAGGAAACGCATATCGTTGTCATAGAACATACGAATGTCGTCCACGCCGTATTTGAGCATCGCAAGACGTTCAAGACCCATGCCGAACGCATAGCCGGAATATACCTCGGGGTCTATGCCGAGGTTTGCGAGGACTTTCGGATTAACCATGCCCGCGCCGCCTATTTCGATCCAGCCTTCGTTCTTGCAGAACTTGCAGCCCGCACCTCCGCATTTGAAGCAGGAAATGGAGATTTCCGCGCTGGGCTCTGTGAACGGGAAGTAGTCGGGACGTATACGAGTGCGGATGTCCTGGCCGAAGAGCATCTTAGAAATAAGCTCGAGAGAGCCTTTCAGATGTGCCATCGTTATGCCTTTATCAACTACGAGGCCTTCTATCTGGTGGAATATCGGGGAATGGGTAGCGTCGACTTCGTCTATACGGTAAACACGTCCGGGAGAGATTATGCGTATCGGGGGCTTCTGCTGCTCCATCGTTCTTACCTGGACGGAGCTTGTCTGAGTGCGCAAAAGCATGTCCTGAGAGAAATAGAAGGTGTCCTGGGTGTCTCTTGCGGGATGGTACGGAGGAATATTGAGAGCTTCGAAATTGTAATAGTCATATTCGACCTCGGGTCCTGCAACGACGGTAAAGCCCATGCTGATAAACGCGTCCTTGACCTCGTCGAGAACAACACTGAGAGGATGCTTTTTGCCTGCGGGACGACCCTTTCCGGGGAGCGTTACGTCAACGCGTTCGGACTCAAGCTTTCTCTGTAATTCCTTTGCGGATATTTCCGCGCGCTTTTCTTTTATCGCATTTTCTATGTAGGTGCGAACTTCGTTTGCAGCCTGTCCGATAACGGGACGCTCTTCCGCGGAAAGCTTTCCCATCTGCGCCAGCACGCTTGTCAGTTCGCCTTTTTTGCCGAGCAGTTTTACTCTCAGCGCTTCCAGATGCTCGGACACTTCAGCTGATGCAAGTTCAGCTGCCGCCTGCTGTCTGATGCTTTCGAGTTGTTCTTTTATTGTCATTTCCGAATCCTCTTTATTTACAGATATAATAAGTTATATTTACCTTATGATATCATATTTTTGCGTTGTTTACAAGGGTTTACGCAAATATTTATAAAAATTTTACAATACTTTACCTATAAAAGTGCCGCGGCAAGCAGTATTTTCGGTATAACGGCGTTCTCGTTCGTATTTTCGGGCAGGAGAACCGTAAGTGCCCGCGCTCCGAAAGCACGTGCGGCGGTAAGCATGGGGGAACCTGCGGCATATGTTATGTAAAGTTTTCTGTCAGTTGATGCAACGCATACGGGAAGGTCGAGACATGAGCCGACAAGAGCTGCATTGGCCGTTTTTTCGGGCAGGACGATTTTTCCTTCGCCGCTCAGAAAGACAAAGACCCCGTGCGGCGACGTGCGGCGCATGTAAGCAAGAAGAGAGAAGCTTTCCTTTTCCGAACACGGATATTCTCCTATTCCGCCCGCCGCGCAAGGGAAAGTTCCGTATTGTGCGCCGTCGCGCCACCCGGCGGGAAAGTTTCTGGCAATATCCGCGCCGCGGCAATTGGCCTGCCATGCCGAAAAATCCTCCGAGCCGCGGTTCGCGCGCACACAGCGAGCAAAAAAAGGATTGAATTTGTCGAGCCCCTTTTCGTGCAGAGATATTCCGTCGGCGTTTACGGTGGGGATAATATGGAAAGTGGCGGATGAAAGCAGTTTTTCACGGTTGATTTTCATTTGCCGCGTATCGTTTTCGAGACTTTCCGCCGTTTTCATAAGAATTCTGCATATATGTTCGTCGGAGCCTCGAAAGCCCCCGAGCAGGAGAATGTGGTTCTTCCCTATTCCCGAGGTGAATACGGAAATATCCGTGCCGAGCCAAGTTTTTCCAATAACGTTTTTCATAAAAAGACCTCGCTTTCGGTTAAATATATGCTCCGATACGGCGTAAAAAACCGTGCATGACGAAATTTTTGTGAACATGCTTGACAAAAACAGGGCCGAGTGTTATAATTGACGTGTAAAGGCGATGACGGAGAGAGTAACCCCGCCGTACCGTTCAGAGAGAGACGCGTTTGATGTGAGCGTCTTACGGAAAACGGGGCGAAGACCACTCCCGAGCTGCGGTGCAGAAATAACAGTAAGTGCCGACGTATCCCGCGTGAAGGGTTGGGCGAAAGTCCGAGTGAAAAATCAAGGTGGAACCGTGCATGACAACAGTGCACCCTTGACAGAGACGGAAAACCGTCTTGCTGTGAAGGGTGTTTTTTTATAAACAAAAATCCAAGACAGGAGATAAAGACAATGAAAATCGTTTATAACAACGGAACGGTCGCGGAATGTGAAGAACAGGAACAGCTTCACGTGATCAGACATACCGCGGCTCACGTCATGGCCCAGGCGATAAAACGTCTTTGGCCCGAGGCAGATTTCGCGTACGGCCCTGCGACGGAAAAGGGCTTTTATTATGACGTCGATCTCGGAGATACGAAACTCACGGACGATGACCTTCAGAAGATCGAGCAGGAAATGCGTAAAATAGTCAAAGAAAACCTCCCGATAAAACCTTTTATTCTGCCCCGCGAGGAAGCGATTGCGCTCATGCAGCAGCGTGGCGAAAAATACAAGGTTGAGCATATCGGAGATCTCGATCCCGACGCGACGATAAGTTTTTATCAGCAGGGCGAATACATCGACATGTGCGTAGGCCCGCACCTTTGCTATACAAAGGCGCTCAAAGCGTTCAAGATAACGGGCCAGTCGGGTGCATACTGGAAAAACGATAAAAACAACAAAATGCTCACCCGTATCAACGGTATCGCATTTCCGTCCCAGCAGGAGCTTGACGATTATCTGAAGGCTCAGGCTGAGATCGAGAAACGGGATCATAACAAGATCGGCCGCAGTCTTGAATACTTCACCACGGTCGATTACGTCGGTCAGGGACTGCCGATCCTTCTTCCGAAAGGCGCGAGAACAGTTCAGTTGCTTCAGCGCTGGGTTGAGGATGTCGAACGTAAAAAGGGCTGCCTGCTTACGAAAACTCCTCTTATGGCGAAAAGAGACCTATATAAAATATCAGGCCACTGGGATCACTATCTTGACGGCATGTTCGTTATCGGCGACCCCAACGATGAGGAAAAAGAGTGCTTTGCGCTCCGTCCGATGACCTGCCCGTTCCAGTATCAGGTCTATCTGAATAAAAAGCGTTCTTACCGTGATCTGCCGATGCGCCTGACAGAGACGTCGACGCTCTTCCGTAACGAGGATTCCGGCGAAATGCACGGCCTTATCCGTGTACGTCAGTTCACGATTTCCGAAGGACATTATATCCTCCGTCCCGACCAGCTCGAAGAAGAATTCAAGGGCTGTCTCGAACTCTGCAAGTATTTCCTCGATACTGTCGGGCTTCTTGAAGACTGCACGTTCCGTTTCTCTCAGTGGGATCCCGCCAACCCGAAGAACAAATATGAGGGTACCGCGGAGCAATGGGAAGTCGCACAGGCGACTATGAAGCAGATACTTGACGATCTCGGAGTTGAATATACTGTCGGTATCGACGAGGCGGCGTTCTACGGTCCGAAGCTCGACGTACAGTATCACAATGTTTACGGCAAAGAGGACACTCTTGTCACGATTCAGATAGATATGCTGCTTGCGAAAAAATTCGGCATGGAGTATATCGACTCCGACGGACAGACGAAAAACCCCTATATTATCCACCGCACGTCTCTCGGATGCTTCGAACGTACGCTTGCGTACCTGCTTGAAAAATACGCCGGCGCACTTCCCATGTGGATGGCTCCCACTCAGGCGGTCGTTATCCCGCTCAACGAAGAGTATGTGGGCTACGCGAAACAGGTCGTCGCGGCAATGGACGATGAAGACATCCGCGTCGAACTCGATGCGCGCAGCGAAACTCTCGGCAAGCGCATAAGAGAAGCTCAGCTCCAGAAAGTGCCGTACATGATAGTTGTCGGTGCAAAAGAACAGGCCGAAGGCACCGTATCCCTGCGTTCACGCAAGGGTGAGGATCTCGGATGCATGAGCATTGAAGACATGCTTGCGAAATTCAGAAAAGAAATTAAAGAAAAGACGAGATAAGTACGTTTTTTCGCAAATCGGAGCGCGTCCCGTGAGGGTCACGCTCCTTTTATTTTGTCAGAATATTCTTGATTTTAACGGATTATTGCTCTTGCCCGGAGCCCTTGCCGTTGCCGCTGTTGTTGCTGCTGTTTTCGGTGGGCGAGGTTGCCTGCTGCGAGGGGTCGCCCGTTTCGTTGTCGTCGGGATTCGTGTCGATCTGTCCTATATTATCAGAAAGCATATTTTCAGTCAGCAGAATACCGTCGGAGATCTCGATGGCCTTGTCTGTCGCCGCGAGATATGCGGTGTAGACCATATTATTGAGGATCGCGTCAGTGGTGTTGTTCTTTATTTTAAGATAAAGCGTGCCGTCCGACAGATATGTGCCTGTTGCGGCGGTATTCGCGGAGTTGCCGTTATTGACAATAAAGACGCAAAGGTTTTTCGATGCAAAAAATTCTTCTGTCAGACCGTCGATCTGCGTGGTGCCGAGATTCTGCATGATGCTGTCGGTAAGTTGGTTTTCCTCAACATAAGTTCTGAAATCTTCATAGGATTCCAGTTTTGTGAATATCCAACGGTTAGTGTTCAGCGCCTGTGTCACGCCCGTAGCGTCGATATTGTCCACCCTGTATACCTCGATATCTATCGGAGTGCCCGGAAACTCTTTGAGAACAGAGACTTTTTCCGCTGTACCCTGGTTCGGGGCGGATTCGGATATTTCGCCTTGTACGGTGACGGAAACAGTGTCGCCCAACGAAGGCGCGTATGTGAATCCGGGGGCTATATTAAAGAGGTATTTTTCTTTGCCTTCCGCGTAAAGCATGAAGTTTGCAAGGCCGTTTTTGCCGCTGGTTAAAGTGGTTATGACGCCTTCAACGGTCATCTGGTTTGTCGGTTCGGTCGAAGGGTCCGTCTGATCTGGATTTTTTCTATTACATCCGTATGCAAGTACCGCAACAGCGGCGAACATCGCGGCAACGAGCATAAATGATATCAATTTTTTCATTTTTTTCTTTCCTTTCCCCGTCTTTTAATAAAAACGGTTTCATGTTTTAAGTTTTTCCGTTTCAACATCGTGTATTCGTGGCAGAAAACATTACATAGAAAGGTAAAAAAGCGCACGGAAAATTTTTCCGTACGCTTTGTTTTTTGTTAATTATCGTTCTATTCGACGGGGCGGAAATATTCGCCCTTTTCTCCTGTGATATCTTCAATTATGTTCCTGAGTTTTTCGGTGCCCTCGCCGTTTTCGGACGAAAACGCCACTACTTCAACTCCGAAGATATCGGATAACGCTGCGATGCGCTCGCTTTTCTGCTTTGCCGAAAGCTTGTCCGCTTTTGTCGCCGCGACACAGAACGGGGTTTTTTGTGCCATGAGATAGTCGAACATCGTCATATCGTCTTCAGTCGGGTCATGACGGATATCAACGAGAAAAACGACAAGGCGTCTGTCACGTTGAAGCTTGAAGTATGAGTCGATGAGTTTTCCCCACGAGTCACGCTGTGCTTTTGAGCGCTGTGCGAATCCGTATCCGGGCAAATCGACGAAATATGCTGATTTGTCTATTTCAAAGAAGTTTATCGCCTGCGTTTTTCCCGGTGTTGCGCTGACCCGCGCCATTTTTTTGCGGTTGAGCAATTTGTTTATCGCGGAGCTTTTGCCGACGTTCGATTTGCCGACAAAAACAATTTCGGGCAGCGTGCGCAGGGTGAGTTTACGGGTGTCAAAGACGCTGCTGAGAAATTCCGTGTTGTTGTAATTGAGTTTCATTTTCGTACCTTACCGTGCAAGCGCGACGCTGATAACATCGTCGAGCGTTTTTGCGGGGACAAAACGGACGTTGTCTTTAACTACCTGCTCCACCTCATATAGGTCGGGGACGTTGTCCTGCGGTATGATAACGGTCTTGATGCCCGCCTTGTATGCCGCCATTGTCTTTTCACGAAGCCCGCCTATCGGCAGAACTTTTCCGCGGAGCGTTATTTCTCCTGTCATAGCCACGTCGTTGCGGACGGGTTTGCCCGAAAGTTCGCTTATGAGTGCCGTAGCCATTGTTATACCCGCGGACGGGCCGTCTTTCGGCACTGCGCCTTCGGGAACGTGGATGTGAATATCTTTTTTCTTGTAGAATTCCCGGTCGATTCCGTATTCGTCGGCTTTGGAGCGGATGAAGCTTACTGCGGCCTTCGCACTCTCTTTCATCACGTCGCCGAGCGAGCCCGTGAGCTCGATTTTGCCCGAGCCGTCCATTGCGCAGACCTCTATGGGCATCGTTTCGCCGCCGACGGTCGTGTATGCCAGACCCGTGACGACGCCTACGGTGGGTTCTTTGGAAAGGGGGTCGTCCTTGAATTTTTTCGGTCCGAGATACTTTTGCAGGTCAGAAGCTTTGACGGTTATAGCCGTGCGCTCCTCTTCGGGTACGGAAAGCCATTGTCTCGCGACTTTTCTGCATACGGAGGCGATCGTTCTTTCAAGGTTTCGTACGCCCGCTTCTTTTGTATAATACGTTATGAGCGCCTTGAGCGTGTCGTCGCGGAATTTTATCATTTTTGACGTCATTCCGTTGGCCTTGAGCTGCTTTGGAACGAGATATTTTTTCGCGATGTGGAATTTTTCCTCCGCCGTGTACGAACTCAGTTCGATAACGTCCATACGGTCGAGCAGCGGACGCGGGATAGAGTCGTCTGTGTTGGCCGTTGTGATGAAAAACACCTTACTCAGGTCGAACGGGATGTCGATGAAATTGTCGCGGAATGATTTGTTTTGCTCGGGGTCAAGCACTTCGAGAAGTGCAGACGAGGGGTCGCCCTTGTAGTCCTGCGCAAGTTTGTCTATCTCATCGAGCAGGATCACGGGGTTGCAGACCTTGGCGTCGATTATCGCGGAAATTATTTTGCCGGGCATAGAGCCGATATATGTGCGGCGATGACCTCTTATCTCCGCTTCGTCATGGACGCCGCCGAGAGACACGCGGACAAATTCCCGGCCCATCGCTTTTGCAACGGATTGAGCCACGGATGTTTTGCCTGTTCCCGGAGGGCCTACAAGACAGAGTATCTGTGCCTTTATGCCGTCTTTTTCCGCTTCTTCTCTTGCAGTAAGGTTGCGTACGGCGAGCAGTTCGAGAATGCGCTCTTTGACTTTTTCAAGTCCGTAATGGTCGCTGTCAAGAATTTTCTGTGCTTCGTCAAGTGACAGCGTATCTATGGTGTATTTACCCCACGGCAGGTCGATGCAGGTGTCGAGGTATGTTCTGAGGACGGCGGCGTCCTGAGAGCCTATCGGCATTTTCAGCAGTCTCGAAACGTCCTTGAAAAGTTTTTCTTTGACCTCCTCGGGTGCGGCAAGAGCAGCAATTTTATCGTTGTAAAGCTCGTCCTCATCTTCGTAAGGACCGTCGGGCGATTCGCCGAGCTCCTCCTGAATCGCGCGTATCTGTTCGCGCAGATAAAAATCCTTCTGATTTTTTTTGAGGCGGGAAGAAACCTGCTCGTTTATGCGTTTTTCGGCGGAAAGAATATCCGCCTGATCCTGCATTAGGGATATGAGCTGAAGAAGTCTTTCGTGCGGATCGATTGTTTCAAGCAGCATTTGTTTGTCTTCGGGGCGGAACGGGATGTTCTGCGCGATATAGTCCGCGAGTTCGCCGCCGTCATTAATCGTCGAAACCGCTGCTTCCGTTTCGGGCGGCATACGGTCATAGTTTTCCGCCATATCCGCGAAAGAGTCCTGGGCAAGATTGATCATAGCACGGTTTTCGAGGCTTTCGGAATAACCGAGCGTGCTTTCTTCTATAAGTTCCACCCAGACAGAGTCGTAAGCGTCAGAGTTGACGACCGCGCCATCGACTTTCGCACGGGCGATGGTTTCAAGGGTCACGCGTGGGTCATCCCCCGGAGCATTGAGAACCTGTTTGATATGTGCGATCGTGCCGACGGAAAAAATGTCGTCCGACGAAATGTCGCTGGCCGCGAAATTTCTCTGGGAAACAAGAAAAACGAATTTATCCTTTTTCGCCGCGGCGGTAATGGCACGCATCGTCTTTTTTTCGAATACGTCGATGTGTATATAAGCGTTTGGGAACGTCACTATCCCTTTAAGGGGAACGAGCGGCAGCAAAGCGGACGTGCCCAAAGTGTTTTTGAATACTGTAAGATTGTCCATGCGATGTGTTTACCTTTCACGCGGCGGACCGCGTTAACGTGTCTTTTTTAAGCGGTTTTTCTGATAATTACGGGTTCTGCGCCGTTTTTGACGCAATCCTCGGTAACGGTGACGGATTTTATCGACTTGTCGGAGGGTATGTCAAACATGAGTTTTGTCATAAAGCTTTCGACGATAGAGCGAAGGCCGCGCGCCCCCGTGTTCTTTTCAACGGCTTTTTCGGCGATTGCTTCAACCGCGGCGTCTTCAAACTCAAGTTCGACTCCGTCCATCGCGAGAAGGCGTTTATACTGTTTAAGCAATGAGTTTTTCGGCTCGCGGAGTATTCTTATAAGTTCGTCTTTGCCGAGTTCATCTACCGAGACGAGTACGGGTATACGTCCTATGAGCTCGGGTATCAGACCGAATTTAATGAGGTCGTGAGCCTCGCATTGTTTGAGGTAGACAGATGACGAGGTCTCTTTCTTGGTCTTTATTTCAGAGCCGAAGCCTATCGCAGTACCCGCGACGCGTTTTTTAATTATGTTTTCGAGGCCGGAGAACGCTCCGCCGCAGATAAATAATATGTTTTTCGTATTGACCTGGATGAATTCCTGATTCGGGTGTTTACGTCCGCCTTGAGGGGGAACATTCGCTACCGTGCCTTCAAGAATTTTGAGCAAAGCCTGCTGCACGCCCTCACCGGAAACGTCGCGGGTAATGGACGGGTTTTCGGATTTGCGCGCGATCTTGTCGATCTCATCAATGTAAATTATACCGTGTTCCGCCGCTTCCACATCATAATCCGCGGCCTGAATGAGGCGGAGCAGAATATTTTCCACATCTTCGCCGACATATCCCGCTTCCGTCAGGGTTGTCGCATCGGCTATCGCAAAAGGCACGTTGAGCACTTTCGCAAGCACCTGAGCCATGAGCGTTTTGCCCGAGCCTGTGGGGCCGAGAAGAAGCACGTTGCTCTTTGAAAGTTCGACGTCGTCTTCGCCGTCCGTTTTGTCGAGGATGCGTTTATAGTGATTGTAGACGGCAACGGAAAGAGTGATTTTCGCGTCGTCCTGTCCTATTACATACTCGTCGAGTACGGCTTTTATTTCCGCAGGCGTTTTCATCTGCAAGCGCAAATCGTTTTTGGCTTTTTGAGACTGCTCCTCGTCTATTGCGGAGATGTATTCCGCGCACGTTTCGATGCAGTCGCTGCAAATATAAACACCGGGAGTCACGCCCGAAAGCAGGATGCGTTCTCCCGCCGCCTCGGTCCTTCCGCAGAAAGCACATTGGCGAAGCTGTGTGCCGTTGTCTTTATTATCTGCCATCTGGTACTCCGTTATCTTTTAGTAATGACTTTGTCTATCAGACCGTATTCAAGAGCTTGCTGTGCGTTCATGAAATTATCTCTGTCGGTATCGCGTTCGATGACTTCGAGAGGCTGGCCGGTTCTTTCGGAAAGGATCTTGTTAAGGTTCGATTTCGTGCGGAGCATCCAGTCGGTGTGGATCTTCATGTCGGATGCCTGACCCTGGAAGCCTCCGAGGGGCTGATGGATCATTATCTCGCTGTTTGGAAGCGCCATTCTCTTGCCTTTCGCACCTGCGGTGAGAAGAAATGCGCCCATGCTTGCCGCAAGGCCTATGCAGATGGTGGAAACGTCGCATTTGACAAACTGCATCGTGTCATATATAGCCATTCCCGCGGTAACGGAGCCTCCGGGACTGTTTATATAAAGGCTTATATCCTTTTCGGGGTCTACGGATTCGAGATAGAGAAGCTGGGCGACAACGAGGTTCGCAGTCGCATCATTGACTTCATCGGCAAGAAATATTATTCTGTCATTGAGAAGTCTTGAAAAAATATCGTAGGATCTTTCGCCTCTGCTTGTCTGTTCTACTACATAAGGAACCAAACTCATAATGAATACCTTCTTTCTGCAATCTCTGGTGTCGCATTGACCTCCGCCGCGTGCAGAAAAATTCATTTGGCGGAGGAGGTCAATCAATAATTATTTTATTCAGAAAAAGCGGGTTTTATTCCGCTTTTTTTGTCGCTTTTTTCGCTGTGGTCTTCTTTGCTGCAGGCTTCTTTTCCGCATCGGATTCACCCTCTGCGGTTTTAGATGCCTTTGCAGTCTTTGTGGCCTTCTTTTTAGAGGGTTCTTTCTTTGCTTCCTCGGCGACGATAGTCACCTCCGCGTTGGATTTGACAGCCTCAAAGGCTTTACGCTGGATGATATCTTCGGTGATGCTCTCGGTTATGTAGTCGGACTTCATGGATTCGATATCCTTGATGCCTCTTTCAGCCGCAATCTTTTTGTATTCTTCCTCGATCTCCGCTTCGTCGACGATGATACCTTCGATTTGGGCTATTTTGCTCAGGGCAAGGCGGATCTTTACTTCCTTGACAGCATTGTCACGGAACATTTCGCGCATTGCTTTGGGATCCTGACCCGTTATCTTCATATATCTGTTCATGTCGATGCCTTGCATCTGCATTCTGTATGCAAAGTTCTGCATCTGCATGTTGATCTCGTTTTCGTACATGCACTCGGGGATGTCGGCCTGGCAGAGGTTTGCAACGGCATCGAAAAGCTTGCCGGTCATTTCCGCTTCGGCAGAATTTTCCTTGCGCTCTTCAATCTTTTTGGAGAGATCCGCTTTGAATTCATCGAGAGTATCGAATTCGCTTACGTCTTTTGCAAATTCGTCATCGAGCTCAGGCAGTTCTTCATGCTTTATCTCGTGGAGTTTGCACTTGAATTCGGAATCCTTGCCTTTGAGGTCTTCCGCGTGATAATCTTCGGGGAATTTAACGTTTACGGAGAACTCCTCTCCGATTTTTTTGCCGACGAGCTGTTCTTCAAAGCCGGGGATGAACTGGCCGGAGCCGAGTCTGAGGTTGTATTTTTCGGCTTTACCGCCTTCAAAACGTTTTCCGTCAACGTATCCGTCGAAATCAAATATGACGTCGTCGCCCATTTCAGCGGCGCGGTCGTCAATGTCGATCATACGAGCCTGACGTTTTCTGTAGCTCTCAAGTTCGTTTGCAACGTCTTCGTCGGTGACTTTGACGGCTTTCTTCTCGACTTTTATGCCTTTGTAGTTTTCAACGGTGACTTCGGGTTCGACGGTAACGGTCACTTTAAACTTAACGCCGTTTTCGTCGATGCCGAGCAGTTCAACGTCTGCGCGGTCAACAGGTTTTATTCCGGATTCCTTGACAGCAGCTTCGTACGCGCCGGGATAGACAGCGTTGATAGCGTCATCGTAGAATACTTCTTTGCCGTACATTTTTTCTACCATCTTGCGGGGTGCCTTGCCTTTTCTGAAACCGGGGATAGACATTTTTGCGATGTTTTTTTTGTAGGAAGCCTGTACCGCCGTCTCAAATTCATCGGCGGGAACAAGGATTTCCAACTCTGCGGTATTTTTCTTTTCGGTGCTGATTTTTTCCAACTTCATGGGAATCACTCCTGGTTTTTTTACAATATTTTATAATATTCGTTATTATAGCATACTTTTTCAGAATTTTCCATAGAAAACACGGTTATTTCAAAGAAAAATCGTCTTTATGTCTCAATTACGTTATCTTAAAGGGTGTAAAATTGAGAAAATCGGCTGAAATGAGGTGAAAATCAATGCCTTCCCGCTCCCCGTTGACCGCCAGTCTGTGGCTGGGCCCGTGCAGATGCCCGTAATAACATGTCTTGATACCGTTTTCGAGAAGAATGTCCATTATCTCATCACAGCGGATGTCTGCAAAAACCGGAGGATAGTGCAGAAAAACGGTTTTTTCTCCCTCTTTCGCGGATGCGAGTGACATTCTGAGTCTGCCGCATTCTCTGTTGAGGACTTTCTCATCCGCGGGCGCGTCGGGCTCCGCAATCCAGCCGCGTGTACCGCATATCGCGATTCCGTCGACGAGGTAAGAATTGTTGTGCAGAAATTTTATCGATTTGTATTTTTCGGTAAGCACGGACATTTTCTTCATTGTTGTCCACCAGTAGTCGTGGTTGCCCTTGAGCAATATTTTTGTGCCTGGCAGTGCGTCGACAAATGCGAGATCGTGCTCGAGCTCGTCAAAATCTATCGCCCACGACAGGTCGCCCGGAAGGACGATCGTGTCGGAGTCCTTCAGACACCAGTTTTCACGGATCTTTGAGGCGTGATCCTCCCATTTTCTGCCGAAAATATCCATGGGCTTGTCCAGCCCGGGGGCGAACGAGAGATGCAGGTCGCCCATTGTATAAAGTGCCATTTCTCATGCCCCCTTCGGACGTTATTCTTCCATACGGAAAAAGCGTGCGGCGTTGCGCCATAATATTTTTTCGGCGATATCCTTGCCGAAATTTTCACGGAATATGTTATAAATAACAGTAATGTCGGACACGTCGTGTATCCCCTCGGGAAGAGACGAAACGCCGTCGAAATCGCATCCCATGCAGACACAGTCTTCACCGCCGAGAGAGAGCATTTTTTCAGCGTGCGGCAGCAGGTCTTCCGCTTTCGGATTTTCACATATTATTTTCGGATAAAGATTAAGACCTACAAGTCCTTTGCGTTCAAAAATCACTTTTAGCTGCTCATCCGTTAGGTTTCTTGGATGCTCAAACACCGAGCGCGCGTTGGAATGTGTGGCGATTATCGGCCCGCCGCAGATATTTTCGAGATCGAAAAAACCTCTGTCGGAAAGATGCGACACGTCGGGATATATACCGAGTGATTCTATTTTTTTTGCGGCTTCTTTCCCTACTTTCGTGAGCCCTTCCGCGTTGTCGCAAAGTGCTCCGGTGGCAAGAGCGTTCCGTCCGTTCCAAACAAATCCGAATATTTTTACGCCGTATTCCGAAAGCTTGGAGAGGTTTGCAATGTCGCCTTCGATGACGTTTCCGCCTTCGGTAGTGAGTATTGCGGTGAGGTTCGGAACGTCTGCAATCTCGTTTTTAAGATTTGCGGCTACGGAACGGAAAAAGTCCATTCCGAGCTCTTTGTTTGCGTCGTTGATATAGACAGCGAAGCATTGAACCGCTTTGCTGAATGAAGCGAGTGCTGGGGCGTTGATATGCCCTTTTTTTTCTGCGAAACCGCGCCTGCCGAGAATTGCGGTGGCTGTGTCGCAATGTAAATCAAAATAATTCAGTTTCATTATTCAATGTAAAATAATTTTCGTAGTATTTGTATGACAGCGGCTCGTGATTTCGGTCGTACACGACGGCCGCAACGTCAAACCTGAAATTGAGCTCTTTTACGTCTATGTTTTTCATGCGCAGGGAGCGTACGTACTGCTTTGCGGCACGAATGAGCGATATCGCTTTTTTCGCGTCGACCCTGTTTTGCGGCGTGTTTACGCCGAAATCCGAGCGCCTTTCCGATTTTACTTCCACAAACGCAATCGTCCCGTGTCGGAGTGCGATAATGTCTATCTCATCCGGTGACGCGACGTAGTTCGTTTCCAGTATTATCCATCCCAAACGCTTTAATTCTTCGGCAACGAATCGTTCAGATACGGCGCCGAGTTTTCTTTTATTCTGTTTGTTCGAGTTCTGCAAGGTGTTCATCGAGATTTTTCAGGAACGTCTTTCTGTAAAAGGATTCGACGCCGTACTTTCCGAGCATGGCGTAATGCTCTTTTGTCGGGTAGCCTTTGTGTTCTTCAAGCCGATATTGTGGGTATCGTTTTGCAAGGTCGCACATGAATCTGTCACGTGAGACTTTTGCCATTATCGACGCCGCGGCGATATTCATGCTCTTACTGTCGCCTTTGACGACGCAGACGCAGCGTGTGTCGAGTTTCGGGGCACGGTTCCCGTCTATCAGCGCAAGATCGGGCTTCACCGTAAGTGCGTCAACGGCGCGGCGCATGGCGAGAAACGTGGCGTTGAGTATGTTGATTTCGTCGATTTCTTCGGGTGACGCCGTCCCGACCGCCCAAGCGACGGCGTTTTCGGCAATGAGGTCGAATGCTTTGTCGCGCTGCTCCGGAGAGAGTTTTTTTGAGTCCGTGACGCCTTCAAGGCATATCCCGTCCGGCAAAATCACCGCGCCTGCGTAAACGGGGCCGCAAAGACAGCCTCTGCCCGCCTCGTCAACGCCGCATATTATGCGGTATTCGTCTGTGCGCAGAGAATTCTCTATTGCCCACATTTCCGCTGGATCTTTCGTTGTTCTTCTTTTCATTTTATCGGTTCGGGCGCTTTTTCGAGCGTCATTTTCCCTATCTTGCAGCCTCTGAATTCATCGAGAAGGACTGTTGCCGCACGTTCGGTGTCAATTTCTCCGCCCGAGATGAGAAACCCGCGTTTTCTTCCTATGAGGCATAGCGTATCGTAATTGTCTTCGGGCAGCTCCTGTGTGATCTTATAACGCGCTTTGAGCATTTCGGGATATAGTTCGCGCAGAATTTCAATGAGCTTGACTGCAAGCGTTTCCACGTCAAGTATTTCATCGCGTATCGCACCCGTGAGGGCGAGGCGCAATGCCGCATCCTTGTCGTCGAGTTTCGGCCATAGGATGCCCGGCATATCGAGCATGTCTATGCCGTCGCAGACGCTGACCCATTGCTTCGTGCGTGTGACGCCTGGTCTGTCTTCCGCTTTTGCCGCCTGTATGCCGCAAAGATTGTTTATCAGAGTGCTTTTTCCGACATTCGGGATGCCGAGAGTCATTATTTTTATATGTCTGCCTGCCATTCCGCGCGCGATGTTTTGTTCGATTTTATTCTGATACGCTTCTTTCACGGCGCGCACGAAGACAGATGTGCCGCCGGAAGTCTTGCTGTTATATAGTATGGCCCGGCGTCCCGCACTTATATAATATTCGACCCAGCGCTTGTTTTGTGCGGGGTCGGCTATATCGCTTTTATTGAGTATCATTATGCGGGGCTTGTTCGATGCGGCGAGGAGCTTGTCTATGTCGGGATTCTTTGACGACGCGGGGATACGTGCGTCGACAAGTTCCGCCACCATGTCCACGCTTTTGAGATTTTCTTCTATAAGGCGTTTGGCTTTTGCCATGTGCCCGGGATACCAGTTGATATTCATTTTAATCCACCGTGCCTATGGCGTTGAAGGGATAATAGCGCAGAATGAGTTTTCCGAGTATTCTGCGGGAGTCTACGCAGCCTATCGAGCGGCTGTCCTTTGAAACATAGCGGTTGTCGCCCATGAGAAAAACGTAGCCCTCGGGAACTTCGCAGGGGTATGTTAAGGAGTTGTTACGGGGGTAGGTTTTGCCGGCATTATTCTCGTTGAGGTACGGCTCGTCGATCTTTTCTCCGTCAACGTAGACGTATCCGTCGATTATGTTGACCTCCTGTCCGCCCACGGCGATGACTCGTTTGACCCAAAGATTGTTGTTGCTTTCGTACTCTTTCTCGGGCTGGAAGACTATGATATCACCCTGTTTCGGAGTGTAAAAGAGTCCCGAAATGATATATCTGTCGTTGTTACTGAGCGTCGAAACCATGGAGTCGCCGTCTACATATCCGGTACGGAAAACTATCGTGAGGGTGAGAAAAGCTATGACCATTGCGATGACGACGGCTTCAAAAGCGTCGAAAAGCTCACCAAGGACGGTTTTTTTTCTGGTATTCTTTTTCGGCAGTTCCGTTACGTCCTCTTTCGGAAGGTTGTTTTCGGTATCGTTCATGTCTTTTCGGCACGCTCGGTAAAGAGCGCTCTCCTTTCTTCATATAAAAACGAATGCGGTATTCGCCACAAAACGTCGGAGAATACCGCAAGTTGCGATGCCTATGGCATCAAATATTCGCAATACGCATGGGAAGGAAAGTTTTTTAGAACTTTTCCTTGACCTTTGCAGCCTTACCGACTCTGTCACGCAGATAGTAAAGTTTAGCACGGCGCACAGAACCCTTACGGATTACTTCTACGCTGGCAAGATTGGGAGAGTTTACGGGGAAAGTTCTTTCGATACCTACGCCGAAAGCTACACGGCGCACGGTAACGGTCTCGGATACGCCGCCGTGCTTCTTTGCGATAACAACGCCTTCGTATGCCTGGATTCTTTCACGGGAGCCCTCTTTGATCTTTACATTGACTTTGACGGTATCGCCAATTTCAAAGGGAAGTTTTTCTTCTCTGATCTGGTCTTTGGTGAATTCGGCAATTTTATTGCTCATGTCTCATTCCTCCTGAAAAATTTCAGTAATTTTGAGCGTTCGTGCCGAGAGAAGCAGAGGACCGCCCTCGTCTCATTTTGAGACCGATATCGTTATTATATCATAACGTTTCTTTTTTTGCAATAGGAAAAATTGAATATTTTATGAAAAAACTGCATATTCCGTGCGTCTTTCGGCGCTTTAACGGCATATTGCGGCAATTGTTTCGGCGTACAGATATGCGAGCTTGACAAGCGCGTCTTTGCGGATATATTCGCCCGTCGTGTGCAGGTTTCCGCCTTGTGAGGGGTCGCTTTCGTCTATCGGTCCGAACGCTACGCCGCGTCCTACGAACGCTTTGGCATATGTTCCGCCGCGCTCACAGAGGCAACGCGCCTTTTCGCCGAAAACCTTTTCATAACTCTTTGCAACAGCCTGTATATATTCGCTCTGTTCTGGCACGCAGAAGCCCTGTTCGAGTTTGAGCGGGTCGAATATACCGCCGTTTTTCTTTGCGGTGTCGCAAAGCTTATCGCAAATGCTTTTTGCGTCCACGGAAACGGGTATGCGGCTGTCGACGGTTATTGACGCTTTCGCGTTGTCGTAATCGGCGATGCCTCCGTTGACGGAGATGTCTCCCGAAAGATCGTCGCGGCAGTATATGCCGAGGGATTTGCCGTTTGTTTCGTTGTAGTAGCTGTTGACAAAATTCAGATATGCGTCTTCGGAATTTGTCGCCGAAAGGACTTTCGCGAGCGCGTTCGTCATATCCACGACGGCGCTTCTGCCTTTATGAGGCACGGAGCCGTGAGCGGCTACACCCGCGCATTTTATCTTTATACGGAATCCATAGGTATCGATTGCGGGGGTGAGAAGATTCTTCACCTCGCGGTCAAGAGCGCCGAGAGTAGCGAAAAATGTCTCTTTGTCTTCGCATTCGAGCTCCGCTTCGCATCTGTCTGGCACGCAGTTGAACGCTCTTCCTCCGTGCAGGGAGACCAGCTTTGTCTTCCCCGAGCGGGCGACGTTTTCAAACCTGAAAGTGCCGTGAACGATGCCGAGCTCCGCGTTGATTATCGGGAAACTGCTGTCGGGCGTGAGACCGAAATCGGGTGCGCCGTATTGCGAAACATACCATATCAAGTCTGACATGCCTTTTTCTTCTTCGCCGCCGAGGATGACGCGCAGGTCCGCGTTCGTGACGATCCCTTCGTCTTTGAGCGCTTTGAGCGCATAGAGCACGGCTACGGACGGGCCTTTGTCGTCAAGAACGCCTCTGCCGTAAATGCAGCCGTCTTTTTCGGTCATTTCATATGGGGGAGTTTCCCATCCGTCGCCTTCGGGGACGACGTCGAGGTGCCCTACAATATATATTTTTGCGCCCTTTCCCGTTCCGTAACGTATTTCGGTGCATCTGCCGAGATTTTTTGCTTCAAAGCCCCACGCGCGCGCTTTCTCGGCGGCAAGATCAAGGGCTTTTTTTACGTTTTCGCCGTAAGGAGCGGTCTCGCTGTCACAAAATTCGCTTACGCTGGGGATCGCGATGAACTGCGCAAGGTCCGAAAACATTTCTTTTTCGTACGCTGTTATACAATCTTTGAGCATTATATCAGCCTCTTGTTATCTTAAGAAATTTTTCGTATTTTTTATCCCATTCTGCGGTGTTTTCGGGTATGTATGTCTTTGTTTCGCCGAGCAGTGTTCGCGCCGTCTGGACGTCTTTCATGACGCCTTTGGAAATGAGCTGTACGGCGATATTGCCGATAGCCGTCGCTTCCGCGGGGCCTGCCGTGACGGTTTTTCCCGTCGCGTTCGCGGTAAAGCGGCAGAGATTTTCGTCCTTTACGCCGCCGCCGATGATGTGGACGGTGTCGAGTTTGTAGCAGAGTATCTTTTCGAGAGACTCGATATACGCGCGGTATGTCAGGGCAAGGCTTTCGAGGATACAGAGCGCGGTCTGACCCTTTGTGGCGGGAGTGTTCTGACCCGTGCGGCGCAGGTACGCGTTGATACGTTCGGGCATATCGCCGGGTGCAGAAAATTCGTCTTCAACGGGGTTTATATATACATTTGCGGATTTCTCGGTTTCGAGCATTTTGTCAATGTCTTTGAAAGAAATATTTTCGCCCTCGCGTATCCATTGACGGCGGGTCTCCTGCATGAGCCAGAGGCCCGAAATGTTTTTGAGGAAGGTTATCGTCGAGCCGAAACCGCCTTCGTTGGTGAATGCTTCCGCACAGCTCGTTTCGTTGAGCAGCGGCTGTTTGATTTCAGCTCCGAGCAGAGACCATGTGCCGCAGGAGATAAAGCAACATTTTTCATTTTCTTTTATCGGGGCGGCGACGACCGCGCTTGCGGTATCGTGGGAGCCGCAGACGATGATATCGACCTGACGTATGCCGAGCTCGTCGGCAATTTCGGGAAGGAGTTTGCCGCGTACGGTGCCGGGCATCTCGACCTTCGGGAGTATGGACGCGTCAATTCCGAGTTTTTCAAGCAATTCGCTGTCCCAGTCGCGCTTTTTCGCGTCGAGCATCTGGGATGTGGACGCAATCGTGTATTCCGCGCCGACTTTACCCGTGAGAAAATATGCGAGCAGATCCGGTGTAAAGAGAAGGGTTTTGGCTCTTGCGAGCAGCTCAGGGCGCTGCAATTTCAGAGAATAGAGCTGGAAAAGCGTGTTTATTTTCATCGTCTGGATTCCGGTGTGCGCATACAGCTCTTCGGGCGAAATTTTTTCAAATACTTTCTCTACCATTCCGTCGGTGCGAGAGTCACGGTAATTGACGGGGTTTTCGAGGAGTCTGCCGTTTTCATCGAGCAGACCGAAGTCGACGCCCCATGTATCGATGGATATGCTTTCTATATCCGCGTGACCCGCGGCGACGCATTTTGTGATGCCCTGTTTTATCTCGAAAAACAGACGCAGTATATCCCAGTAGAAAGTGCCGTGGAGCATTACCGGGTCATTGGAAAAACGGTGTATCTCCTCCATACGGAGTTTGCCGTTTTCATATATTCCGAGTATCGCGCGCCCGCTTGACGCGCCGAAGTCAAAAGCAAGAACTTTCATCGGATAAGTCTCCTTGTTTATTTATGTGTACCGTACCTCAATTATATCACTCCCGCGGCTCTTTGTCAAGATTTACCTCGGATTTTGAAAAATCCGTTCACGGGTTGACAATATCAGCGATTTATGCTAATATAAATTCGTTAAGGAGGTATAATATGAGAAAAGTTATCTCTTTTACGGTCGCAGTTATAATATGTCTGATAATCATGGGCTGTGCGGTTTATAATTACGGAGGCGAAAACGGTATGAGGATGAAAAATCCCATGGTAGGAGTCGGCGGAGCGGCGGAAATCGAAAGTTCACTCGGTTTTACAATGGACGCACCGGACGGAGCGGAAAATGCGGCGTACTGGGTCATATCGGAGACTACCGGGCAGATCGACTTTAACCTTGACGGGATAAGATGGTGTTACAGAGGCTCGGAAAGATTTTCGGGAGTTGAACTGCACGGGATGTATTATACTCAGGTCGGCATGGAAAATGTCGAGCTTGAAAACACGAAGGTCTTTATCAGCGACTTGGGCAACGGCGGACTTGTTGCGGAGTGGAATCTCGGAGGAGCAAACCGTTCCCTGAGCGGCGGAGCATCCGCGTCACGGGACGCGCTGCTTGAGACAGTATCGCGTCTTATCCGCGGTAATTGAATGCGGTATGCCGAGAGATCAAACAAACCGACAAATTCATAGTACTGATATAAAAAGAGACCCTGCCGGATTTTTCAGCAGGGTCTCTTGTCTTACTTCGATAAATATCCTCAGGCGACGCTTTCAAGGATGTTGACGATGAGAATCGCAACCATGAAAAGAATGGAAAGAATAACGGTAGCTCTCTTGAGCTTAAGTTCTCTTGTTGCGGTCTTGTTTTTATTGTAGAAATTTCCGATATCTCCGGTAACAGCGGACGCGCTTGCGGATCTGTCGCCCTGAAGGGTGATGATGATAATGAGTCCGACGGAGCATGCAAGAAGAAGTATTGTTAATATAAGAGTAGCGGTAGTCACGTTAAATGCCTCCATAAATACGAGTCTATTTCTATTGGTGTTCTGTAATTATATCATATTTTTTCGAAAAAATCAACACAGAAAACACTGTTTTTGTTAAATATTTCGGAACTTTAAGGTAAATTTGAAGTTTTTTTCAGCGTCACGATCATGATCTCGGGACGGATAAGGCGGAACGGAACACCGGAAAACCCCATGCCGACGGAAACAAGCATTTTTGCCGAGCCGTCAGCCGAAGAATAGAGCCCTTCGCTGTATTTCGGCAGAAAAACGTCTTTCAGACGCCCTGCAAGGAGACTTTGGGCGATGCCAGGACGGAAAAGCCCGCCGACAAACGGCAGTTTTATAAATCCGCCGTGAACATGTCCGGAGAGCTGGAGATCGGGTCTTTGCGGGAGCGTGTCGAAGGCGTTGGGATCGTGCAAAAGGAAAAGGTTGAACTTTCCTTCCGTGTATGTGGGGTATTTGACTCCGTAGCTGTACCATTCAACACCCGAAACTGCTATGCTGTCTCCGCCCCGGCGGAGAATAAACGGTTCACCCTGCAGAAGAACGGTTCCCGTTTTGCGGATCCTTGCAATATATTCCCTGTAATCTTCGGCGGAAGACGGAGACAGATCGTGGTTCCCTTCCGCCATGAATACGTCGTATTTTGAGGCGAGTGCTTCGAGCATTGCAAAAAAGTCCCCGTCCCGATTCCTGCATTCGTGTATGTCACCGCCGAACATAACGGCGTCCGGAGATATACGCTCTACGATTCCGGGCAATTCTTTGAAATATCTGTCGTGCAGATCGGAGACAAAGAGAATTTTATATCCGTCGAAGGTCTGCGGCAGGCGTGGACTTGATACCGTGAAATCCGTACGCTTGACGGAGTTTGACATGACCGTAACGAAAATGATACCCACGGCAATGACCGCAAAGGCGATATATAAAAGCGTCATGCTCCGTCTCCTTTTTGTTTTTCTGTGATATCGATTGTGATATTGATAATGTAAGTATAGCATGAGATTTCAATTTTTTTGTGTCAGGGAGTAAAATATCTTTACAAAAACCGATAAATGTTGTATAATTAGGATATATTTATATTGTAGTCAGAGTTGAACATTAAAAATGATATTTTCTTATCTTATCGGCGGAAACGGCGGTTATTCCTCCGGCCAGACAATATTTATGTTTGCCGTAGGGTTTTTATGTATGCTCGCCTCCGTGCTCATACATGAAGCGTGCCACTTTGCGGTGCTGCGCAGGTTTTCGTATGGGGTTTCCGAGGAGAAAAAGAGGTTTCCCCCGGTATATCTGATATATGCCGCGGTCATGACGGTTTTCACCTTCTGCCCGCTCAAGGCTCACCGCACGAATATGAGCCGAGGAAAGAATGTCGCATCGGCGCTTTCCGGAGTCGCGGCAAACTTTGTCGCGATGCTTCTCGGTGCCG
This sequence comes from uncultured Eubacteriales bacterium, assembly GCA_959604355.1. GTDB lineage: Bacteria > Bacillota > Clostridia > Oscillospirales > UBA644 > HGM12619. Next base: position 11,050 of record CAUHAO010000012.1, on the reverse strand, counting down.
CGCTCGGGCGTGCTTTTTCGGCACTTTGCCTTTCGTATGATGCAGCCGTGTTCGGATACATATCGCTTGTTTTTGAGCTGTTTGCCGAGGCAAACGCGGCTACGCTGATGTTCAACATATTGCCGATACCGAATCTCGACGGCGGCGAGGCGTTTGCGGCACTGATTCCGGGAAAACCGCGTGAAAAGTGGCAGAGTATAGGCCCTGAATACACGGTATTCATCTGCGCGGCGCTGATTCTCATCCTTTGCAGAACGGGATTTGCCGTGCAGTACAGAGATCTTCTGCTCGGAGTCTCAGAGCGCCTTTTCGGCATGGTTTTCGGTGCATGAACGGGGGTAAAAAGTGTTCGTTACGATAATTGAACTTATACAGAGAGGGGCATCCGCGGGTGATATAATCACTGCCGTCATTATGATGCTCATTGCAATCCTTTCCGGTCTTTGCATACATGAGGCCGCGCATGCGTACGCTGCGTATCTTTGCGGTGACGATACCGCCAAATCGCAGGGAAGGCTCTCTCTCAATCCGCTCGATCATATAGACCCTGTCGGAGCACTGCTGATGTTTTTTACCGGGCTCGGGTGGGCAAAACCCGTGCAGATAGACCCGCGCAGATTCCGCAATATGCGTTCCGGAGTGATAATCACGTCGCTTGCGGGCGCTTTTGCAAACTTCGTTCTCGGATTTGTTGCGGCGGCAGCGTATGCCGCTGTTGTTATATTTTCATCCGGAAACGATTTCGCGCAGTTGTTCGAACTGCTTTTTATTTATATAATGCAGGTCAATCTTTCTTTATGCGTATTCAACCTTCTGCCCATTCCTCCGCTTGACGGTTCGCGCGTTGTCGAGGCTCTTCTGCCGCCGAGGGCAGCTGCGAAATATGCGTCTTTTGCAAGATATTCTTATTATGTTTTGCTCGGATTGATAATTCTTGAAAGAGTTACGGATGTCTCGCTCCTCAGCATTATTCTCTCCGTTCCCATTGGTTTGATAAGAAGTTTTTATTTTTTCAGCATTGAAAACGTTGTGAATCTTTTTGGATGGCTCTTTTGATATGAACGAAACTATTTCATTCAAACTTGAACAGTTTGAGGGGCCGCTCGACCTGCTGCTGTCGCTTATCGAGAAACACAAGATCGATATCTGCAATATAAAGATCTCCCTGCTTCTTGACCAATATATGGATTATATGGACAAAGCGGCTGAGCAGAATATTTCTCTGACGGCGGAATTTCTGGAAATGGCGGCAACGCTCGTATATATAAAATCGCGTTCGCTGCTGCCAAAGGACGACAGTGAGGAGGAAGATCCGGTTCTTGCGCTCGAACAGCGGCTTCAGGAATACGCGCGCTGTAAAAAGGCGGCGGCGGAGCTTTCGGAGCAGAGCCTATACGGGAAAGTATTTTTCCGCGACACGGCCGATGATTCTCTTCCGAAAGCAAACCCCGAAATGTCTTCCTATACTTCGGATAATCTGGTGCGCTCGTACAACGAGATAATACGGCGTATGAACGGACAGAAGCCTCTGTCTCCGAAAAACTTCAACGGGATAATCGGAACGAAGTTTATTTCCGTCGGAAGTAAAGTCATTTCGATTCTGCGATTACTTGTGAAACGTGCGAAAACGTCATTCAGTGAGATCTTCCGCAAAGGCTCAGACAGGTCCGAACTTGTCGCGACGTTCCTGGCAGTTCTGGAACTTATACGCGGCGGCCGCGTGGACGTCAAAGAGAACGGCGACGACGTGGAATTGCTGCTGACAAAAAATGCCGTACACGGTTATGATAAGGAAAGAAAAACGGTATGATCCTTAATGAAAGTTTGTCTCTGGAGGCCGCACTCAAAGCGATACTTTTCGCTGTGGGACAACCGGTAGAATTGGAGAAGCTTGCAGCTTTTTTTGAAAAAAACGCCGAAGATATCAAAGAAATTCTGCAGAAGATAGGCACGGAGCTTGACTCTTCCGACAGCGGAGTCATGCTTTCCGCGACCGCCAACGCCACATATCGGCTTTGTACCCGTCCCGAATACGGGGAGACAGTCGCGAATTTCATGAGCCAGCGGCGTATGCAGTTTCTTTCCAACGCGGCTATGGAGGTACTTGCGGCGGTTGCATATAATCAACCTGCGACAAAAACATATATTTCTCAGATACGCGGTGTAAATTCTGCAGAAATAGTCGATAATCTTGTTGAAAAGGGGTTGCTTGAGCAGGCAGGACGTCTCGATTTACCGGGAAGGCCTATGTCTTATGCGACGACCGATAAATTCCTGACGGTGTTTTCGCTCGGTTCTCTTGATGACCTGCCGCCGATAGAGTCGTTTCTTGATCCGGAGCCTTCGCTTGAAGACGTTGCGCAAAACGGTGAAGAGAGACCCGAAGCAAAGATTTCTTCGGATGGCGGACAAGATGATATTGTTTCGGATAATGTGCCCGAAGAGGGTTGATAATGGATGTTTTTCTTACTGTTCTGCGCATACTGGGAATCGCTGTCGGTTCCGTTATTGCGCTTGCTGCGCTTCTCCTTCTAATTGTATCGTTTTTGAAGGTACGCGTCGCGTTTGATTTCAATACCGAAAAAGAGAATAGTACGTCTTTGAAATTGGGGATCGGCCCGAAATGGATAACAATCATACCCAAAAAGGGAAAGAAGAAAAAAGACGGAAAGAATAAAAAAAGCAAAAAAAACAAGAATAAATCCGGGAACGGAAAAACACGGAAAAAAGCGGGTAAAATAGGGATATCCGATGGCCCGGAGCTGCTTAGTCTGCTTAAAGATAATATTATTAAAAAGATATATTTTGAGCGGCTTTACGCGGATGTCGTCGTCGGAGGTGAGGACGCGGCGTCTGTTGCGGTTACTTACGGCAGGATCAATGCGGCAGTATTTCCCGTGTTGGGAGCGCTGGATTCAGACGGGCGGATAAAAGACGGGAAGGTGCGTGTAAACGCCGATTTCACAAGCACAAAAACTTTTGCGGACATATCCGTCGTAGCGTATTTGAGAGTATTTCGGGCAGAGGCTCTGCTTTTAAGAGCCGCGGCTTTTATATTGAAGAAATGAGGTTTTTAATATGGAAAATCAGAAAAGTCATCCCGTCAGAGACGTTATGCAGACGGCTATGGAAAGCATAAAGGAAATGATCGACGTCAACACAATTATCGGTGAACAGATCACAACGGAGCAGGGCGTGACGATAATTCCCGTGTCGAAGGTCGGTTTCGGTTTTGCGTCGGGCGGGTCGGATTTCTCAACAAAAAATCAGAAGGACGGCTCAAATCCCAATTTCGGCGGCGGAGGCGGAGCCGGTGTTAGCATAACTCCCGTCGCGTTCCTGGTTATTGCTCCCGACGGTCATGTTTCAATGCTTAATGTACAGCAATCGACGCTCGGATCGATTGATAAGGCGGTTGATATGATCCCCGGAATAATCGACAAATTCAAGAAGAAGTCTTCCGAGGAATAAAAAGAACGACCGCGACGAACGCGGTCATTGACGGTATGATGTTTTGAAAACGCGCCGAAAGCGTGCTTTCGGCGCGGGAAAACATTAAATTTTGCAGACTTTTCGGATGAACTTAATGAGCAAAGGTAATACTATGGCGAATATTATCGCGGTTATTACTGCGGCAATGATACGATTGACGAGTGATATCCCGAGAACGACGGGAGAATAATTATATATAAGCCCGTCAATATACATAACTATGGAATTTATAGCTGTGACGGCAAGCGAACTTATGATTGTTTCGAGCGCCAATATATAAGATTTTGTGCTTTGACGGAATAAGCGGAAGAGCCATCCTGCCAGAAGACCTCTTACGACTGCGGGCAGGACCCAAAGCAATGTCGTTGCAGATATTCCGTATGTTACGAGCTGTCCGATGAATGCTCCGACGAATCCCGCCGCCGCGCCCCAGAGCGGACCGCATGTGATCGCGGCGAGGATGACGGGCAGGCCGCTTACTGAAATTTTCATTGTCCCGCCGAACGGAGCGCTGACTGCGACGGCGATGAAATCAAGTCCGACGTAGAGAGCCGCCATGATCGCGGCGATGCAGAGTTTCTTTACTTTGTTCATTGTGTTTTCTCCTTTGTTTTATTAAAATTATAACGGAAAAAACAAAGCTCCGGACAGAACCCGGAGCACCCAATGTCAATAATTATCACAGGAAACACTTGTGAGAGTTACGAACAGCGGATGCAGAACCATACCGTAAGCAAGCGCTTTTCGTCTGTGGGCGACTTCCCATCTCACAGCACTTCACGGGCAAAAGCCCGAACGCACGGTTCCTACTCTGTTTATGCATATAATAATAGCATATAATTGTGCACTAACAACGATAAAAAATCAAAATTTTCGCAAAGTTTACATTTTTTTGGATGTCGGAGATCATTATGAACTGGATTTTGCTGCTGTATATGCTTCTGATGTTTGCAGTAGGCTTTTATTATTATAAAATAAACAAAACTGTTGACGGGTTTTTGCTCGGGAAGCGTAAAATGCATAAATGGACTGCCGCGGTGTCCGCAGGTCTTTCTTTTATATGCGGTTTGGTTATATTGACACTTCCTTCCGAAATGGGGAACGGAAACGGTTTTCTGCGGGGGTTGACGACGGTTGTCGGCGTATGCCTGGGCATGGTTCTTCAATGGCTGCTTATCACACGGCGTTTGCGCGTTTATACCGAGCTTTCCGGAAACAGCCGCACTTTGCCGAAGTATCTTGAAAACAGGTTTGACGATAAAAACGGTGTTTTGCGGACTTTGAGCGCGGCCATAATTCTTGTGTTCTTTACGCTGCTTGCCTCTACCGCCATTTCCGCGGCGTCCGGAGCAATAGCGTCGTTTTTCAAAACCGATTATCACGCAGTTCTGTTTGTCACGGCTCTTTTTACGGGAATATATCTGTGTCTCGGCGGCCTTCCGTCGAGCATGGGGCTCGATCTTTTGCGTCTGGGCTACACTTCTGCTGTCTCGCTTGTAGTGATCGGCCTTGCAGTATATACTTCGATAACAGGGAATGTGTCTTACAGTGCGACGGATCTGTCGGTGGATGTTTCGTCATTTACAGATACATACGATTTGTTTGACGTTTTTCCGCTTGTTGGATTTGCGCTTGCGTCGATGCTGATGCCGTTTACCGCGCTCAGATTTTCATCCGTCAGGACAAGGCGCAACAACAGACGTTTTGCGTTCCAGAATCTTCTTTTTGTCATTCCCACGCTTCTTTGCATCGGAATAGTCGGGCTTCTCGGCACGGATTCATCGGCGGGAGAAGAAACGGGTTTTCTTGCTCAGGCGTCGGGGATTTTTACGGGTATGCAATATATTCTGGTTGTCTTTTTATACATAGTAGTTGTAATGTCTTTGGCCGATGCGGCGATTCTTACGGCGTCATCGGCGTTTTCCGAGGATATTTATCCGCGGATGATAAACAAGTCTGCCGGAGACAAAGAAATATGTTCCGTCAGCCGCGTTACGGTATTTGTCGTCACGGTCATCGCGGCGCTTTTCGCGGTTAATTCAGAGGGAAAAGACGTCATCTCTCCGACATTTGCATGGTCTGTCATCGCGTCAGCATTCGGTCCGTCTCTGTTATTCCCGCTGTATATGAAAAAAGCGACTTGGATCAGTTCTTTTTCGTCGATTGTTGCGGGACTTATGGCATCGGTTTTCTTCGTTTACGGCTCTGCCGCGGATATCAACATCCCCGGGATGCCTTTTGCGTATCTTCTCCCGTCAGTCGCAGTATCGACGGTTGTGTATTTCGCGGTTTATGTTATCGCTCCGAAAAAACCGTCAAATAAGGTTCTTGACGAATTCGACCGTGTGAACGAGATAATGAAACTGCGATAAGAATAAATTCCGCACATTTTTGTTTAACCTGTTGACATTTTAACCGTTCTGCGGTAAAATTATAAAAAAATTTGTTGTGAGGCAAAGATCATGAAAATTCTCTCAGGTGTATTTGAAGTCACCGCAGGCAAACCCGCTGTAAACGCGGAAAAAATGCTGGATATTGTTAAAAACAACGATGCTGACATATTCCTTTTTCCCGCATATTCGCTTGTCGGATCTACATGTGGGGCTTTGTTCGATTATAAATTTTTCAAGGAAGAATGCGAAGCGGCGGTAAATACGCTTTGCAAATTCACGGAGGACAGCCCGAAAATTATTGTCACATCCGTTCCGAAATATGAAAACGTGGTAATCCGTAACGGAGATATTCTTAAACATACACGCTTTACGTTTGAAGGAAAAGGCGTTGCCGTTTCGGAGACAGGAACGGAAAAATCCGATATTCTGCTGCTGCCTACGATAATGCCGGGGTATCCTTGTATACAGAACGACGTTATAGAGTTCTGCGCGAAAGCGTCTTCAGACAGAAGCTGTGTTGTCGCGGTCGCGAACGGCGGCTTCGGCGAGAGCGCGGCGGATAACGTATACAAGGGCTTCTGCGGAATTTTCAAGAACGGCATAATCGTCGATTTCAAGGCTCAGGACAAGCCCGAAACGGTCATCGCGTGTGCAGAAGATACGAAAGACACAGGTATAATATATACCCGCAACCGTGCAGTCGATTACAGAATGCCGTATTATGGCAAAAACGAGCCGAAACGCTGGCTTCAGGAGCTTTTCAAACTCCAGACGCAGGCTCTTTACACGCGTTTGAAGACTTCCGGGCTGAAAAAAATCGCCGTAAACGTCTCTGGAGGTCTTGACTCTACGCTTTCGCTGCTCGTTGCGGCTGAGGCGATGAAAATGGCCGGTCTGCCGTCGCGGAATATTTACGCGCTCACTCTTCCCTGCTTCGGCACGGGCGAGAGAACCAAGGGCAACGCGGAAAGGCTCATGACTCTGCTCGGGACTACATGTTCCGAAATTGATATAAAAGCCGCTGTTACGGCGCATCTTGAGGATATCGGTCATAATGTCGGCAATGAAAACGTGGTATTCGAGAATGCACAGGCTCGCGAACGTGCGCAGATACTCATGGATGTTGCGAACATACATAACGCGCTCGCTCTCGGCACGGGAGATATGTCCGAAGCAGCGCTCGGTTTTTGTACATACGGCGGAGACACGATGTGTCATTATAATGTGAATGCCACTGTGCCCAAAACCGTTGTACGTGCGGTAGTGAATATGCTTGCGGAAGAGCGCGGCGGAGAGCTTGGCGACGTACTGAAAGATGTCGTTGCAACGCCGATAAGCCCCGAACTTAAGCAGGGGCAGGTCACGGAGGATATAGTCGGGCCGTATGAGCTGCACGATTTCTTTATGTTCTATTTTGCAAAATTTAAGATGGGTCGGGACGAAATACGCCAGTACGCGCTTGCAACGTTCGATGATTACAGTGACGAGGAGCTCGAAAAGTGGATGGACGTATTCTTCTCCCGCTTCTCGAAGAGCCAGTTCAAGCGTTCTTCTGCACCCGAAGGCGCAAATCTTCTTGGCTTCACGCTTCCGTATATTCCCACGGAGATATGCCCCGAGTTCTGATTGAGATAAAATTAAAGCCCACCTTGTTAAAGGGTGGGCTTTTTCATATTGCTTTTTAGTTGTTTGCAGGTGTTCCGGAGTAGAAAACGAGACCTTTTGACGCGTCTACCGTGACCACCGCTCCGGATTTAAGTATCTTTGTCGCATTTTCGGCGTCGATTATTACGGGAATGTCGAGACTGAGGCCGACAACTGCGGCGTGAGAGTTTTCATCGCCTTGTTCGGTGATTATCGCGGAGGCTTTTTTCAGATACGGGAGCATTGCATTGTTCGTGTACGGAACGACGAGAATATCTCCTGCGGAAAAGTCGCGTTTGATATCGTTTATGTCATTGCAGACACAAAGACTTGCGCAGACGCTTGCGTCATTGAGACCTCTGCCCGTGACGAGAATATGACCCGCGACGTGGACTTTGAGCAGGTTCGTAGTACCTGAAATTCCGAGAGGCACGCCCGCGGTTATTACGACAAGCTCTCCCTGACGGATAAATTTCTTTTCGATCGCCGCGTCAACCGTATGGTCAAAGAGTTCGTCGGTGTTGCTTTCTTCGTCTATAAGCAGCGGTGTGACGCCCCATGAAAGGTTGAGCTGACGGCAGACGTGAGGCTCTGTGCTGCATCCGAGGATGGGACACGCAGGACGGTATTTGGAGATCATGCGGACTGTTTTTCCCGATTTAGAGACGGAGATTATTGCCGCTGCCCCTAAGTCGTGCGCGGTTGTGCAGGTAGCGTGGGATATTGCGTTTGTTATGTCGGGATTGAGGTTTATTTCGCGGTTTCTGAAAATTTTTACATAGTCAATATCTTGTTCCGTGCGGCGTGCGATTTTGTCCATTGTGCGGACTGTCTGCACGGGATAAAGGCCGTTTGCCGTTTCGCCCGAAAGCATTATCGCGCTCGTTCCGTCATAGATAGCGTTTGCGACGTCGGTCGCCTCGGCACGTGTCGGACGGGGATTTTTTATCATTGATTCGAGCATCTGGGTTGCCGTTATGACCTGCTTGCCCGCGTTGTATACCTTACGGATGATTTTTTTCTGGATCGTCGGAACTTCCTCGAACGGGATCTCGACACCCATGTCGCCGCGTGCGACCATTATGCCGTCGGAGACGGCTATTATTTCGTCGATGTTTTCAACACCGCGTCTGTTTTCAATCTTAGAAATGATATTTATTGTTTTGCAGCCGAATTCTTTAAGCAGATTCTTGATTTCAAGAACATCAGCCGCGGAACGTACGAACGATGCCGCGATAAAGTCAAAACCGTTGTCCGCGGCGAATTTTATATCGCGTCTGTCCTGCTCGCTTATATACGGGAGCGAAAGATCCGTATTGGGTATGTTGATGCTTTTTTTATCGGAAACGAAGCCGCCGTTTTCGACACGGCAAACAATATCTTCTGTTCCGACCTTGATGACGGTGAGCTCAATAAGACCGTCGTCTACGAGGATAGTCGTTCCTTCGGAGACATCCGAAGGAAGGTTCTTGTATGTGATACTTGCTATTTCGTTTGTACCTTCGACGTCTCGAGTTGTAACGGTAAATAGCTTCCCTTTTTCAAGAAGAACTTTGCCGTCTTTAAATTTTTTAAGACGGATTTCGGGGCCTTTTGTGTCGAGCATTGCGGCTATGGGGAGATCAAGCTCATCTCTAACCTGTTTTACGATATTAAGCGTCTGAAGGTGACTTTCATGAGTGCCGTGCGAAAAATTGAAACGCGCAACATTCATTCCTGCAAGCATAAGCTCTCTGATGGTGTCTCTGTTATCCGACGCCGGACCGAGTGTGCAGACTATTTTTGTTCTTCTCGGAAACTGTTGATGTTCCATAAAAGGTTGTGTTGCTCCTTTGCGTACATAAAATTAAAAGACCTGCAGGAATATAAGCCGAGTTCTGTGTGCCGCATAAGCGGTGTGCAGTCATCTATCTCGAACGTACGTTACCGTACGTCTCCAGCTACCTTTGGGGCGTGATGGGCGTCACTTGAGGGTATCCCCTCTGCCCCTTATACGGTATTGCTCCGAATAGGGTTTACATTGACGGAGCACGTTACCGTGCCCCCGGTGGGCTCTTACCCCGCCTTTTCACCTTTGCAGAACAAGTTCTGCCGTTATTTTCTGTTGCACTTTCCCGGAAGTTACCTTCGGCGGACGTTATCCGTTATTCTGCCCATTGGAGCTCGGACTTTCCTCAGAAACGGCCTTTCGGCGCTGTTTCCGCGACTGCGCTTCCTGCAAGTCTTTTATTATTCAGTTGTTATTGTCGCAGTACTGATTAAAGGCTGTCGCCCCATCTGTCGTTGGGGTGGAAGTCCTTTTTCTTCGGGGGAGTGTATTTGCCCTCTTTGATGAGCTTCTCGATCTTTTTACCTCTGAAATAAGCCTTGAGGTTGGGAAGAGTGCAGAGAATGCCTACCAACGCGAGGAATACGCCTATAACTGCGGGAATCCACGATTTGAAAGTCGTGAAAGAAAGAACGATAAGAACGACGCAGAGACCGAGAGTAACGGAAAGAACCATTACTGTGGACTGACTGAGAGGTTCTCCGGGTTTAAGATTGGAATAATCCTTTTCCTTTGCCATCTGTATGTACCTCATTTTTCTCCGGCAGGTTTTTCATATTAAATATATTTAAGCTGGTATTTTCTGTCGGCAAAATATCCAAGCAGCCTCGTTGAGGCTTATACTTCGGGAATGTTGATCTCGACTTCTCTGCCGAGAGCTGCGCTGCGTGCGATACCGTCGATGATAGCCTGATTGTATATTATCTCGCTCGTCGGGATCGGTGCGGGCGCGTTGTTGATGATCGCGTCTACGAATGCTTTGACTTTGGCGTTGAATATTATGCCGCGGTCAGGAGTCTTGGATACGAAATCGATAGGCTCGCTCTTGCAGTCCTCTCCGTTTTCGCCTGCGTAATAAAGTGACATCGGGCCGGTTGTACCGTCCCAGCCGCCGCCCCACGGAACTTCGGGCCATACGGATTCGACTTTGAGGCCTTTTTCCGTGCCGAGGAAGAGCGTTGCGCCCATCGTGTCCATATTCATTGCCCATGATGCTCTGAAATCGAGGGTTATGCCTCCCTCGAGGCGGATGAGGGCGACTGCAAAGTCTTCGACGTCGAAGATCTTAGAGTTTTCGCCGTTATAGAACGGATTTTTACCGAAATAGTCTGTTGTTATCGCGGAAACAGTCAGAGGCTTCGGATGACCGAGAGCGTTCATTGCCATGTCTATGGCATAGCAGCCCAGGTCGCCTACGACGCCGACGCCGGTCGTTTCCTTTTTATTGAATGTCCAGCACTCCGGTATGCCGCAGCGTCTGCCGCCGCCTATCTGGACGTAATAGACTTTTCCGAGTTCGCCGCTGCTGACGATCTCTTTGATCTTCCTCATGTTGTCGTCGTAGCGGGGTTGGAATCCTATCGTGAGGATCTTTCCGGTTTCTTTTTCAACACGCAGAAGTTCCGCCGCTTCTTCCATGGTTACGCACATGGGTTTTTCAAGCAGGACATGTTTGCCTGCGCGCATAGCGTCG
>CAUHAO010000011.1 GCA_959604355.1 uncultured Eubacteriales bacterium | reverse complement strand
TTTTTCGTTTTGTCAACCCCTTTTTTTACTTTTTATTGCAACATATTTGTGAAGGCAAAAAGTGGGATTGTGTCAGAAATTTGTGTTTAAGGCAGATATGTGTCATAAATTGTCGAACGCTGCACGAAGTTCTTTCTCAAGATATTCCCATAGCATGGGTGCAACGTCTTTAAGCGGCAGATTGCGCTGATAGACCTGCTCAAATCTGATGCCGTGCTCTTTCCACGAGCGCCCGTTTCCTCCTATATTAAGCAATACGGGCTGAAGGCGATCCATAGCTTTTGCAAATCGAGACTCGGGAGTTTTCATTTCCTCGAACTCGCACCATAGCGAAAACATTTCTTTAGCTTTTTCTTCCGGCAGCTGTCCGAAAAGTTTTTTTGCAGATTCAAACTCCCGCTCAGACTGTCCGACCTTTGCTGAATTATCATAACAATAAGTATCGCCGGTATATATTTCAACGAGATCATGGATCAAGACCATTTTCACAGTCTTTGCCTGATCGATCTTTTCCGCGGCATAATCCGACAAAAGAATCGTCGCTAAGGCAAGATGCCAGGAATGCTCCGCGTCATTTTCGTGCCTTGATGCATCCGCAAGATAATTCTGCCTGTCTATAAGTTTTACACGGTCTATAAATTTGATAAACTCAAAAACATCTACAAGATCCTTATTCATGGTAAAGCGTTCTCCTCATTAAATAAATCCCATTGTTTCCGCGCTTAAGCCTTATCATAGCAACAAAAAACGCAGTCAAAAAAACACATTTATGACAAAATTGGGACAACATTTTGCAACACAAGCCTGCTATAATAACTTCACACGTAGAACTCCAATTAATTAAGCTATTTCGTTCATTTTGACTCTTTTAAATTATTTTTTGTTTCATTTGCCTTAGCCCCGGGATTTACCGGGGCACTTTTTATATCGAAATCAAAACGCTCCATTCTTTTATCAGACGTTCTTCGCTCCAAGCGGCATTCGCCGGACTCGTTGACGGCAAAACCGTTATTCCGACAGCGGCTTTCGGCTCTATATATTTACGGTATAGACTTCCCGCTGTCGCGCCGTTTGCGAAAACGCGTTTTATGTTGATGGAAAACAGTAGATTCGCAACGTCATTTATCTCCGTTTCGCGGATACTGCTGTCGCTTGACCCTTTTACCGAGCAGCAGCTGACCACATCCCACACAGCGATCTTGTGCTCAAGCAACATCGCGCGCTTCTGCTCTATCGTTTCGGGCACATTCTCTTTACACAAGGACGCGACGACCTTCCAAAATCTGTTTCGAGGGTGCCCATAGTAAAAGCCCTGTTCCCGCGACTTGACCGACGGAAAGCTCCCGAGTATAAGTATCTCGGATCTCTCGTCATATATAGGATCAAAACCGCAATACAGCATCCAAATTCCTCCGTATTATATATAAATGTATAAAGGAGAACAAAAAATGATAAACACACCCAAAATGATACTTTTCGACCTCGGACACACCCTGATATACACGGCAAGGTCCAACATCTTCAACGGCTGGACGTTCCTTATCTCCGAGATGACCGAAAATCCGTTCAATACTACCGCGGAGCAGGCGGCGGAATTCTTTTTGAAGTTATACGACGCGACAGCTGCGGCACGGAATGTCGGAACGGAAATACAAATATCAGTTCTTCTAAAGGCAACCCTCGACAATTTCAGACTCACATCAAGATTGTCATTGTCAAAAATCGAGAAAGCGTTTTTCACATTTTCCGAAGACATTCGTTCTATGCCGGGCGCGGCATCATTATTGGAATTCCTCCTGGATAAAGGTATCCGAACGGCAATCGTCTGTAACACCCCTTTCCACCCGGCAACACTTTCGGCAAAGATCAACGAGATCTTTCCTAAAAACAGATTTGAATTCTATCTCACATCCGGAGAGTGTGTTTTACGAAAGCCAAATCCGAACATTTTTGACCTTGCGATCAGAAGAAGCAGACTTTCACCCTCGGAAATCTGGTTCTGCGGTGACGACCCGGTAGCAGATATAATTCCGGCATATAAATCGGGAATGTTTCCCGTATGGCTCAGCGACAGTCTCGTCACCGCCGAAAGATGCAGCACGATGTTTGACGATGACTGGAATAAAAGTGCGGCTCAAGCCCCTGAAGACATGTGGCGAAAAGACGTGCGCACCATACCGGGCTGCGAATACCTGCCGATAACATCTCTTGACGAATTGCGCATCGCGCTGCAAAACCTATATGAATAAGCAAAACAGTCCTTCATATCCGGAGGACTGTTTTTTTAAATCAGTGTCCTACGGTATTCGAGGTCACCTTTTCTTTTTCAATTAAAGCCTGCTTGCGCGGAGGAATGGGCTTTTCGACAATTTCTCCCGCCTTATCGAGAGCGATCTTCGTAAACAGAGGACCGAAAAGTTCATATATCAGAACTGCAAAAAGCGCAATGTTGCGTATTATTACACCTGATTCACCGAGAGACATGGCCGTTAGTGACATACCAAGTGCAACGCCTGCCTGAGGCAAAAGCGTGATGCCGAGATACTTCTGCACAGTGGGCCCGCAATGCATGAAGCGCGAGGATATCTTCGCGCCTTCGATCTTTCCGAGAGAACGGAAAAGAACGAAAACCACACCTACAAGTACGATTTGCCAGTCGGAGAATACGGAAAGTTTGAGTCCCGAGCCGCTGATAACGAAGAAAAGTACCATTATCGGACCTGTCCAGCGGTCCATACGGTCCATAAGCTCCTCAGAGAAGTCACACAAATTGCAGAACACCGTACCCAGAGCCATACAAACGAGCAACGATGAAAATCCGACGGACACAGGGCCGATATGGAACTGCAGCTTCGACAGAGCGACGGCGAGGAATATGAAAGCTACGGAAATGCTCATACGCTTACTTCTGGAGTGAAAGAACCTCTCACTGAAATTATACACAAAACCGATAGCCGCACCGAGAATCAGTGACGCGGCAACCTCGACAATAGGATCGACTATGACTGAAACGATATCTACATGCCCGCTTTCGAGAGCTCGTGAAACACCGAACGATATAGCAAAAACGACAAGTCCCACAACGTCATCAAGCGCGACAACCGGGAGCAGAATATCCGTAACCGGACCTTTTGCCTTATATTGCTTTATTACCATCAAAGTCGCCGCGGGAGCTGTCGCAGTTGCGACCGCACCGAGTGTTATGACGCACGAAAGCGGAAGTTTGTCCGGAATAACCAGATGCAGCATGAACAGCGACACATCGACGAACACGGTAGCGGTGAGCGCCTGAAAGATAGCGATAACTATTGCCTGTTTACCTGTTTTTTTAAGATCCGAAAGACGGAACTCGTTGCCCATAGTGAAGGCGATGAAACCGAGAGCCGCGTCGGAAATTATGGAATATTGTTCAACATCCGCCTCGGAAATAAAACCAAGCCCCGGAATGCCGAGCCTGCCGAGACAGAACGGACCTATCAGCACACCCGCGACAAGATATGCGGTTACTGCAGGAAGATTCCATATCTTTGTAAGTCGCGACATCGCAAGACCTGCGATAAGTGCAACAGACAGAGCAAGAAGAGTTTGCATATATTACACACCTCTGGTTTAACGGTTCTTTGCTACATAATATTCAGGAGCCGTAATTTGTTCGGACTTCGGGGATTCCCGCGTCCGATTACCGATTATACACTATAATTATGTCAAAAGCAACAAATACGGATTATTGTAAACAAAATGTTATTTTTTGCGGCAAAAGTCTTATTGTCAAAAGAAACGAGTGACGAGGATCTGCCGTCGGCAAAGAGACACTGCACCGGGACGGCCGACATTGTCCGATGTCTTTTTTGGGCACGCCAAACCGACAAGAACCCTTCGTTACGGGTAAAATGCCGACTCGGGCTGATAACAATAAACCACCCGCAGCAGCGGGTGGTTTTTCCGTTCCGGGCAAAGCGCTGCATGCTGACGACGTCGCACACGCGCTTTTTACCGGTCTGTCATGCATACAATGTTCACTTACCCCATAAGCGGGTCTTTCCGGTCAAGCGTTGGCGGTTAATCCGTCGCTTTGTCCCGTTTTAATTACCAACATTTCATTCAATGATGATTCAAATAATTCCGGGTTTTCCAAAAGGTACAGAAGCAGTTTTACGGTTTTGGCATAAAGTTGCAGACGGCACCAAACAAATAATCAGCCTCCGGGATTTCATCGTCAATATCTGCTGCTTCTCCTAAAGCTGTTACCGCGTTTTATGCATCACAATGACAAGCTGTAAAACATACATGAGTGCCATAATCCGCTCTGTTGAATACAGATATTATATCAGAGATACAATTGCAAACCTTCTTTGAGCCCGCAGTAGTGTTCAATTATGCTGAGGCTCTTTAATTTTTGACAGGCGGAGCCTACTGTAATCAACCACGGGCTTTGTCACTCGGAACCTCTGTAACATCCTTGTTTGTCAGATAATACTTCTTCGGGATATTCCGGTACGGAATTACTATATGCTCAGGTAAATTGCGAGCAATTTCCGTTATTTCATCAGCTAAATACTGAGCGATCTTTGTTCTCTCGTCGGAAATGCTGTTTTCGCTGTTGAATTTTATCCCTTTACCCACATACATTTTTTTGAGCTTAGGAGCTATATACATCGGAACAAAAGTAAGCTCTTTGCCCGTTTTTTTATAATACAGTCTTGCAACATCAATAAAATTCTCCTGAAACTTGTAGATAATGTTGTTGTACTTCTCATCCTTTTCCGGAAAAATAAGGATATTTGCTCCGTCCTTAAGCATACTTACGGATTCACGGAATGTCGATAAAACCCTGCTGTCGCGGTAAACCGCAATCGTTCTCGCGTTGTTGAAAAGACAAGAAGCCAACGGAGCTATTATGTACGATAAAGCCTTGAAAAAAGGATGAGTCCATTTCGGTTTTTGAGACCAAAAATCCGTAAAGGCGTACTGCGGCACCTCTTTCAGATTCATCATTTGTCAGGCACACCAGATATAGCAATTATCCGGCATAAAAAGCTCCCCGACGATGGGACCGTTGATTTGTGTGTGATTTGCCACTATGACTGCATCCCTATCCGGAAGATTTTCAATGCCGACAATATCTGTTTTTCCGTAAAACAGCCTGACGAGCCAACGCACTATCCTAAATATGCATTTTGAAAACCAGTTTGTTTTCTTCTCTTTCATCAAATATCCACTTTCTATGCATTTTTGTATCAAGCGTTTTTAGCCCGAACTTCCTCTACCGCTTTTTCGTATAATAAACTCCGTCTTTCGGTATCACCTGTTAATTTTTCTTTGCCCGTAACTTCGGGATTTTCCCGATTCCTTGCAATTTTCAGCAGTTTCCCGGAAATTTAACAGAAAACCGAAGCAGTTCCCGGTCCTACATCATCAGCACCTATGTCGATCAAGACATTTTTTGTGCTTTTTCATGAATATGTATGCCATTTTCTAAGATTCAAGTTTATTCTTTGCCGATGACAGCATCAGCTTGATACGGTTGAGCTGATTGACCTCACTTGCACCCGGGTCATAATCCACGGCGGCGATATTGCTTTCAGGATATGATTTTTTCAGAGCCTTGATAACGCCTTTGCCCACCACATGATTAGGCAGACAGGCAAACGGCTGAATACAAACAATATTCGGTGTACCGTGGGTGATCAGCTCCACCATCTCTCCGGCAAGGAACCAGCCTTCGCCGTATTGATTGCCGAGAGATAAAAACGGCTTTGTCATTTCAGCAATCTTATAAATGGAAACGGGAGCATCAAAGCGTTTACTTTTTTTCAGCGCATCCGTTGCCGGTTTTCGGAGCGCTTCAATGATTTTTATCGCCGCCTTGGAGATTACCGCAGAGGATTTCTTCGTTCCGAGATATTCCGCCTTATACTGGGAGCCGAATACGCTGTAATTGAAAAAATCCAAGAGATCCGGCACGACCGCCTCAGCACCCTCGCGTTCCAAAAGTTCAACCAAGTGATTATTGGCAAGAGGCATATACTTGACAAGTATCTCCCCCACTATACCGACGCGGGGTTTTCTTACTGTCTCTTCAATGGGAAAATTATCAAACGCTTCAACGATGCCTCCGCACACCGATTTATAGGTGTATTTTGTTTTGTGATTGGTCAGGGAATCAATACAGATATCCTGCCATTTCCTGTGCAGTTCATTGGCGGAGCCCTGTACTTTTTCATACGGACGCACACGGTACAGACAACGCATAAAAAGATCTCCGTACACCAAAGCTTTCGCCGCATCCGTCAAAAGTCCCGCGGACCAGTTAAAGCCCCCGTTTTTCTCCATACCGTTAGCATTCATGGAGATAACGGGAATGTTGGAGTATCCCGCCTTAGACAGCGCTCTGCGGATAAATGATACATAGTTGCTCGCTCTGCAGCAGCCACCGGTCTGCGCCATAATGATCGCCAGCTTATCGGTATTGTATTTGCCGGACAGCACAGCGTCCATAATTTGGCCGACCACGGTGATGGAAGGATAGCAGGCGTCGTTGTTGACGTATTTGAGCCCCGTATCGATGGCTGTACGGTTGTCATTATCCAGAATAACAATATTGTAACCATGCTTTCTGAAAACAGGTTCCAGAATGTCAAAATGAATCGGGCTCATCTGCGGAGCCAGAATAGTATAGCCATCTTCATACATCTGCTTTGTAAACTCTTTGCGATGATAAGCCACCGGCTTCGCTTCAGCAACAATATTCTGTTCCTGCCGCATATTCATAGCCGAAATCAAACTGCGGATGCGGATACGAACGGCACCGAGGTTTGCCACCTCGTCAATTTTCAGGAGCGTATAAAGCTTACCCGAATTTTCCAGAATTTCATTCACCTGATCACTCGTTACCGCATCCAGACCGCAACCGAAAGAGTTCAGTTGGATAAGCTCAAGGTCGCGTCTTTTGCAAACGAATTCCGCCGCAGAATACAGTCTTGAATGGTAGACCCACTGATCCACAACACGCAAAGGTCTCTCGGGAGTAAAATCCAGCGGAAGACTGTCCTCGGTAAACACGGCAAGCCCGTAGGATGTTATCAGTTCGGGAATTCCGTGGTTAACCTCGGGATCAATGTGATACGGTCGCCCCGCAAGAACGATACCTTTATCTCCGGTGCGTTCCAGTACATCAAGAAGTCGTTGACCCTCGGCACGAATATCAGCCTTCGCCTTTAACTGCTCCGCCCATGCAACAAAGACAGCATCGCGTACATCTTTTTCGGGAATGTCCCATTCTTCTTTACAAAGACGCACTAAACGTTCAGAAACCGTCTTCTCGTCAGTAAACGCAATAAAAGGACGGATATAGCGAACACTACCGTCGGTTACGGCTTCCACATTGTTTTTCAGATTTTCCGGGTAGGATACCACAATCGGACAGTTGAAATGGTTCTGCGCGCCGGACGTTTCCTGATGTTCATAAAACACACAGGGGTGGAAAATCGTTTTGACACCCGCATTTATAAGCCATTGCACATGACCGTGAGCCAACTTTGCCGGATAGCATTCCGATTCCGAGGGAATGGACTCCATACCGAGCTCATAGATCTTTCTTGATGAATACGGAGACAATACGGTTCGGAATCCTAAGCGTTTGAAAAAAGTCGCCCAAAAAGGATAGTTCTCATACATGTTGAGAACCCTCGGAATACCGATAACGCCACGCACGGCGGTCTGCTCCTCAAGCGGCTCGTATGAGAAAATACGCTTCCGCTTGAACTCCATCATATTGGGTGCATTATTTTTTACACTATCTGCGCCGAGCCCTTTTTCACAGCGGTTTCCGGTGATATGCCGTCTGCCTCCTGCAAAGGTGTTGACCGTCAGCATGCAGCGGTTGGAGCATCCGCCGCATCGTGCCGTTTTTGATGTGTATGTAAGGCTTGTGATTTCTTCCAAAGGAAGCATTTTTGTCGCCGTACCGATATAATGTTTTCTTGCGATCAATGCCGCACCGAAAGCGCCCATAATACCCGAAATATCGGGACAGATTACTTCCACACCCGCTATCTTTTCAAAAGCTCTCAAAACTGCCTTATTATGGAACGTGCCACCCTGAACAACGATATGCCGACCGAGTTCTTCGGCGTTTGCAAGCTTGATTACCTTATACAGGGCATTTTTTATGACCGAATATGCAAGTCCTGCAGAAATATCCGAGACATGAGCTCCTTCCTTTTGCGCCTGCTTTACATTTGAATTCATAAAGACGGTGCAGCGAGTACCGAGGTCAACGGGATTTTTTGCAAACAAAGCGACCTCGGCAAATTCTTCGGCGGTAAACCCGAGGGAATTTGCGAAATTCTCAATAAAAGAACCGCACCCAGAGGAGCACGCTTCATTGAGCATAATATTATCTACAACGCCGTTTTTGAGTTTGATACATTTCATATCCTGACCGCCGATATCCAGCACACAATCCACTTGCGTGTCGAAAAATGCTGCTGCGGTACAGTGAGCGATGGTTTCAACCTCGCCTTCATCCAGAGAAAATGCGGATTTGAGAAGTGCCTCTCCGTATCCCGTGGAACAGGATCTGACGATTTTCGCGCTTTCGGGTAGTTTTTTTTGCATTTCACGGATGGCGTTTTTTGCTGTTTCGATGGGATTGCCCTGATTGTTTGCATAAAAGGAATACAGCAGCTCTCCGTTTGCACCGATCAGCGCCATTTTTGTTGTGGTGGAGCCTGCATCAATGCCGAGAAAGCAGTTGCCGCTGTATGAAGAAAGTTCTGCCTTTTTTACGGTGCTTTTTTCGTGGCGGCGGCAAAATGCTTCATATTCGTTTTCATCCTGAAACAAAGCAGGCAGTCTCGGCATTTCAAAGCTTACCGCAACCCCCTTATCCATCTTGTCAATCAATGAATCAATTGATAGCGCCTCGCACTTTTCGCTTTCCAGTGCCGCACCCATTGCGGCAAACAAATGAGAATTTTCAGGGTCAACGATATTTTCATCCGTAAGATTCAATGTGCGCACAAACGCTTTTTTCAGTTCGGGCAGAAAGTGCAGCGGTCCGCCGATAAAAGCAACGCATCCGCGAATGGGCTTTCCGCAAGCAAGCCCCGAAATAGTCTGATTGACTACTGCTTGAAATATGGAAGCGGCAAGGTCTGCTTTCGTGGCGCCTTCGTTTATAAGCGGCTGGATGTCGGTTTTGGCAAAAACTCCGCACCTTGCCGCAATCGGATATATCTGTTTGTAGTTTTCCGCCTCGCTGTTAAGTCCTGCGGCATCCGTTTGAAGCAGAGCCGCCATCTGATCAATAAAGGAACCGGTTCCTCCGGCACAAACGCCGTTCATACGTTCCTCAAGTCCGCCGGTGAAGTAGATGATTTTGGCATCCTCACCGCCAAGCTCAATGGCAACATCGGTTTGAGGATAGGTTGACTTCAGTGCGGTTGCTACCGCCACGACCTCCTGCACAAATTTAATGCCGAGCGCTTTTCCGAGGTTAATCGATCCGGAACCGGTAATTCTAATTTGAAGTTCACACGCTCCGACCGTTTCCTTTGCCTCCTTAAGAAGCTCGGAAAGTGTCTGCTGCGTATGCGCCTGATGTCTTTTATATTTTCCGTATAGGATATTATTCTGTTCGTCAAGCAATACCAGCTTTACGGTCGTAGAGCCGATATCAATGCCTGCACGGTATTGTTTCATGTTTTCCTCCTGATAGTATCTGCGTTATAAGATAAAACCGCCTGTTACATTACAAAAAACCAGCGTAAATGCCACAGCAAAAATATGGCTGTCAAAGCGATCAAGCATGCCGCCGTGACCCGGCAAAAGGGTTCCGAAATCTTTTACTTTGCAAATTCGCTTGACAGAAGACATTGCAAGATCTCCGAACTCTCCGACAACAGATGTAAGCACCGCGTAAATACAAAGTTTCACATAATCAAATTTCAAAATATTTCCCGCATCAATACACACGGCGACAATCAGAAACAACAAAACGCTGCATACAACACCTGCGACTGAACCTTCGATAGTTTTGTTCGGGCTGATTTTCGGCGCCAATTTGTGTTTTCCGAATGCACGTCCGAACAAATAAGCTGCAATATCGGTGATAAAACAAATGGTAACCGCACCGGACAGATAATAAATACCGTTATTGATTTTACGAAGCTCGGGGACGGCACAAATCATTAAAACGACCAAAGCCACAAGGTAAAACGCAATCAGCGGAGAGTTAAGCTTAATTTGATTCTGAAAAATCATCAACAGAATGAAAGTAACGACCGCCAAAGCGAAAACAAGCGTGATAATCTCTATGTAATGCGGTGTGTTCCCAAAGACGACCAAAGTAGCCGCCACAAAGGAAAGAGTAAATAAAACCTCATTTCCGCCGACACCTGCCGCATGGTATATTTCATATACGGAGAAAGCACTGAGTAACGCAGTCGCCATCAGAAGGACTTCGGGAATATAGGAATAATAAAGCACAAGGTAAACAACTGCGGTTATAAATGCCCCCGTGATTGTTCTTTTCAGCATAAGAACCCTCTCATTTTGAATTAAGCAGCCTCATATAGAATCTTGTATATAAGGCAAGTGACAGTAACATTACACCGCCGCAAATAACGATAAGTGTATTGGCAAGAGGATTAGGCATATCCGGAAACAGAATCAGGAGCATCATCACCACATATAAAACCACGGTATTCACTTTGCCGTACCACTTTGCGCTGTTTACCGAGTCTTTTTTCTTGATAGCAAGACAGCCGAAGGTTGTCATAATGATCTCTTTTAATGCAAAGAGAACGATAAGCACGCTCATAAGCGTATGCTTCGCAGCGAGACAAATAATGACTGCCGCCTGTGTCAGCTTGTCCGCTACGGGATCAAGTATCTTACCGAAATCCGAAATCATATTGAAGTGGCGGGCAATAAAGCCGTCAACGATATCGGTAACCCCGGAAATCAAAATAACGAGGACTGCAAGATTGTATTCCTGTTTTCCAATGTAGAGCCAAACGATCAGCGGTATCAGTGCCAGACGTACAACACTTAAAAGATTGGGAATGGTCAGAATTTGGTCTTTTTTTAATACTCTGTGCATTTTACACTTCTCCTACGGATTTTCTGCTTAATATAATACTGTCTTATCCTTCATCCGAGCAACGGCTTCTTTATAAAAGATATCCAGACTGCCGGAATAATTTTCTGCCCATGGTTTATTTCTGCCGCAGTAATGAATAATAACGGAATGTTTGCGGATCCAGTTCAAATCAAGACCTTTTTCAAACGGTGAATGCAGCTTATACAGCCTTTCGGTCATATTGTAGCGGTATGTATCAAGCGCATATATCTTACTGCCGTAAAGGCTGCTGATGATGTCCTGATCCGGCAAGATCAAAAGGTTTTTTCGCTTTTCAATAAAACGGAACACATCATCGTAGTTTTGCTCCATACGCAGTTTTTTCAAGTTCATCAGCATAACACCGGAATTGATGTAGGGGCTGCCGTCTTCCATATCTAACCGAATTTCATTCATCTTTCTCATAAGAGGTCCGGTATGCGAGGCTGCGGCAAAATAATATTCATCCATCGGCAGATGGTACAGCTCCTTCAAAGAGCCGTTCACAATCAGATCCGGATCAAGATACAGCACTCGGTCTAATGTGTCGGGAAGATATTTCGCCGCAAAGATACGGTAATAGATTTCTTGGGGATACCTCGACGTAGTGGGCGCATCTTCAAGGCGCACTTCATCGGTATTGATCATAAAGAGCTTTCCTTTGTCTGCGAGAACCCTTACGGTAGAAGCCGTATCCATTTCATTTACCGAAGAATGAAGCAAATACACATCAAAACAACAATCCGGATTGGAATTCAATAAAGAGGAAAGCATCACATTCAGATGCGGAATATAATTCGCATCCAACGTGACAAGCAGATTCAGTTTTTCTTTTTCGGTATTCAATGTTCACCCTCCGTTTGGCTAAGGCATGCAACGGTCTTTTTCTTTTTTCTCCGCAACCATAGGACGTATGAAAGCATAGATATCAGGCACAGTCCTGTTTCGACGACTGCTGATATAATAAATTCGGGGTATGTCGGATCATCCGAGCTCGTCCCCTTTACCCTGCAGCAAACCGTTCGGTTGCGTTCGCTCTTTCAATCTTATTTGATGCGTGAACCGAATAAGAGGTGACGCCGAGTATGGTTCCGCCGTCAATTTGAAGCGGCGTAGGGCGGTCAAATTCCACAGTTATGTCATGGCCTTCAAAAATCGATACTTGTTTTGCGTATTTGACATGCTCGCCCTTGAAGATTGACGGAAAGATCATAAGTGCTCTGAGTTTATCGGCTCCGTGGAAAACCACCAATGACACCTTGTGTTCTGTTCCGCGCCTGTTCTGCTTCGGCGCCGCCATCATTCCGCAGCCGTAATACCTGCCGTTCATACAGGGAGCAAGCCAAACTTTGTTGTATGTATATTTCTTGCCGTCAACCGTAACGACAGCATTTCTCGGCTTGAAATACCGAAGTAACCCTTTAATTGCGATTTCCGTATAATCGATCGGCCTGTTTGTTTCGTTTTTCCTGTTTTGCTCACGGAGTTTATCCCCGACCTCGGTACAATATCCGTCAATACCAAAGCCGACATTGTTGAGAAACAGTCTTGTTTCGCCGTTCACGGTTACGGACGGAAGCTCTGTCAAATATTCATTTACGCAGAAATCAGGAGCAGCGTATTTTTCATATCCGAGATCACGTGCAAAATCATTGCCGATGCCGAGCGGAAAGTAATAAATACTGTTTTCAATCGTGATGTCCTTTGTAGCGTTTGCAAAATGATTCAGCGTCCCGTCACCGCCGCAAAGTATAATATCCGCATCCTTTTCCAACCCGTTAAAGAAGGTTTTATAGCTGGACATGCGGTCCATATTGATCAGCACCGTGTTTTCATATGATGCCTGTAAGGCATCCACAGCTTTTTTTGTTTGTCCGTCACCTGCATTGGGATTATAGAGTATATATTTCATATTCATTTTTGTCAGACTCCTTTGCATTCCGCTGATATACATTCCAAAGCATCTGTTACCAATATAACGATTGCATAGGTTTCATCTGTTTCACATCTTCCGCCGATACAACACGGACAATATCCAAACAGGCGTCAATTCTGCATCGAAGCGCATTTTTAGGCATTTCTCCGTGTTTGCGGCGCCATACCTTTCGCAATGTAAACGAGACCTGCTCCGCCCGAATCGGCAGCTCACGCTTTTTTCAGTTAGGAGCTTAATTATAAGAGTCTTTCATGCCCCCAAGACCGTATGCAGGGCCCTCAAAGGCTTGTTTGCCTTTGTTTGCCATTTTTACGGCCTCAACCGTAAGCCTGTCTTCACCTATGGAGGAATTATTCGGCGGCAACTCGGGTCGTCATAACAGGCTTACCGTCACGGTGGGGGGATTAAGAATTCAAAATATTCATAAACTCTTCGCCGGTAATGGTCTCGTGCGCATAAAGGTATTGAGCAAGCTCGTCCATTTTCGATTTGTTCTCGGTAATGATCTGCTTTGCTTTTTCATACTGTTTTTTCACAAGGTCAACAACCTGACGATCGATTTCCGTCTGGGTTTCGGCGGAGCAAGCAAGCGCAGCGTCACCGCCGAGATACTGATTGGTTACGTTTTCAAGAGCGACCATCCCGAAATCTTCGCTCATACCGTATCGGGTAATCATAGCACGGGCAAGCTTTGTTGCCTGCTCGATGTCATTTGAAGCTCCTGTCGTAATAGAGCCGACAGCTATTTCCTCAGCCGCACGCCCGCCTGTATAGGTCGCAATCTTGTTTTCGATCTCTTCCTTGCTCATCAGGTAACGGTTACCTTCATCCACCTGCATCGTGTATCCGAGAGCACCGGATGTACGGGGCACAATGGTTATCTTCTGCACGGGAGCAGAGTTTGTCTGCTTTGCCGCAACGAGAGCATGGCCGATCTCGTGATAAGCAACTATCATCTTTTCCTTATCGGTAAGAATTGCATTTTTCTTCTGATAACCCGCAATAACCACTTCAATACTTTCTTCAAGATCAGCCTGTGTTACGGCGTTCCTGTCTGCACGGACAGCACGAAGTGCTGCTTCGTTTACAATATTGGCAAGCTCGGCACCCGAAGCCCCCGATGCCATGCGGGCAACCTGAGTAAAGTCGATATTCGATACAACCTTGATTTTCTTGCAATGAACCTTAAGGATTGCCTCTCTGCCTTTGAGGTCGGGAAGCTCTACCGGTACACGGCGGTCAAAACGACCGGGACGGGTAAGCGCGGGGTCAAGGGATTCGGGACGATTGGTAGCGGCAAGGATGATAACACCCGTGTTGCCTTCAAAGCCATCCATTTCGGTAAGAAGTTGGTTCAATGTCTGCTCGCGTTCATCGTATCCTCCGCTCATACTGCCGGAGCTTCGTTTTCCGCCGATGGCATCGATCTCGTCAATGAAGACAATACACGGAGCTTTTTCCTTTGCCTGCTTAAACAGGTCACGAACCTTGGAGGCACCCATACCGACAAACATTTCTACAAATTCAGAACCGCTCATGGAGAAAAACGGTACGCCGGCTTCCCCTGCTACAGCCTTGGCAAGCATGGTCTTACCGGTACCGGGAGGGCCTACGAGAAGGACACCTTTCGGCATCTGCGCGCCGACCTCGGTGTATTTCTTAGGATTATGCAGATAATCTACAACCTCCTGCAAGTTCTCTTTGGCTTCGTCCACACCTTCCACATCGTCAAACATGATTCCGTTGGAGGACTTAACATATACCTTGGCATTGGACTTACCCATATTGAACGCCATGGAGTTTGCGCCGCCGCCTGCTTTATCCATCATCTTCTTTGTCATAAACTGTCCGATGGCAATAAATATCACGATCGGCAGAATCCATGTGAGCAGAAAGCTTAACAGCCAGTTGGGTTCTTCGATGATCTCACCGGAAAACTCTGCACCGGAAGCATACAAACGATCGATCAAATTGGCATCGTTTACCATGGCAGTTTTATATATCTGCTTTTGTTCCTTATCGGTAAATGTGATTTGATTCTCCGTCTCACTGATTTTAACAAGACCGATATTTTTCTCTTCGGTCATAGTCATAAAGGTTCCGTAATCCACCTCTTTGACTTGCCGTTCAAGAAACCAAGGCATTACGATGGAGTTAAAAAGAACAATGATAAGCAACGCGATACCGTAATAGAAAATCAACGGTTTTTTAGGGCGTTTTACTTCATTCACAGGGGGTTACCTCCTCTTTCTTCTTTATCCGACTTTTTTCGCGGATAAGAGCAAAAAAATAATATTGGGGCGACTGTTTATTGCTGTCCGAAATGATCCCGGACAAAGCTACAGGCGTTTTGAATATCCGTTTGGCTCGGAAGTCCTTCGAGCAACTCGGAAGCGGATATGACTTTCAATGCGGCAGGCTGTCGGCTCTGCCGTGTACCGGCCTTTCGGTATTTCCCGATACGCTGATGAAGGAGACTTCATATTTCATCTCCGTTACTGCTTTCAAAAAATGCCACTTTTCACCTTTTACCGTGAAAGTCTATCAAATAATTCTAAACTGAAACGAAACTCGCCGTATTTTTCGGAAAATTCAGTTTCAGTTCATAATTAGAGATTTCCGTAAAGATAAAAATAATACATAACGAAGAATTTTTAGAAACCGACATATGTCATCGAGAAGCATCATACTGTGTTTTTTGAAATTATCATCGTTATTCTGCTCCGATCGGTCCCATTGATTTAAAAAATGTTGATAACAAGCATAAAAAAGTTTCTAAACTAAAACTTGACTTTTGAGAACAAATTTTTAACTTTGAATGATATATCTTGACACTCTTCGCATAAATGAATACAATATAAATATACTCTTCGCCAAGGCGAACACAAAGAGCAGAACTATGGATTTTATATCAGCCAAGGGAGCATCTGAAAAATGGGATGTATCTCTGCGGTGGGTACAAAAGCTCTGCGACGAAGACCGCATTGAAGTGCTCCGGCATTTCGGACGCTATTATATGATTCCAAAGAAAACATAAAACCGGGAGACCTGAGAAGAACAAAAAGCCAAAGCTGAATAAGCTAAGTTCAATTTTATAAGCGACTGTACGGTACGCTCACAACCGAATTAAATATGAATAACGGGAGATGAATATTATGTTTCATATTCTTGTTGCAGATGATGACAAGCACACCAGAATGCTTTTGCGTGCTATCCTGCAAAATGCAAATTATACCGTAACCACAGCAAATAACGGCGAGGAAGCATTAGAGGCACTTGACCGTGAGCACATTGACCTGGTGGTACTGGATATAATGATGCCAAAAATGGACGGCTACGAATTTACAAAGCTGATCCGCGAAACCGATAACACACTTCCGATTCTGATGGTAACGGCAAAGAACCTTCCTGCAGACGAGAAGAAAGGCTTTCTTGTGGGGACTGACGATTATATCACCAAGCCCATTGACGAGGACAAGCTGCTGATGCGTATTAAAGCATTGCTCAGACGTGCGCAGATCGTAAATGAGCAAAAAATAGTAATCGGTGATGTAACGCTGGACTATAATTCTCTTACAATCACACGAAAAGGTGAAACACAAGAGCTTCCGCAGAAGGAATTTATGCTACTGTATAAACTTCTTTCCTATCCGGGACAGATTTTCACACGCATTCAGCTTATGGATGAGATCTGGGGCACCGACAGCGAGACCGGCTGGGAAACCGTAACCGTTCATGTAGGACGTCTACGCAAGCGTATTGAAGGCTGGAATGAATTTGAAATCGAGTCTGTTCGAGGACTCGGGTATAAGGCAGTAAAAAAAGTATGAAAAAGAAAGAACACAAGCAAAGGTTTGCTCTGACACTGCTTGTCTCTCTCCTTGTTTTTGCGATCATCACCGTTGCAGCAGGACTAACCATTGCCATCATCTATTTTTTAGTGAAGATCGGTATGATCAATTCCATAGAGGGACAGCCGACACTAAGCTATATTTACCTGTTAATGGCGCTCATCAGTATGGTGGTCGGGTTTCTGATCACTATGTCTACAAGCAAGATTTTCTTGAAGCCCTTTAACCGTATTATCAATCAACTTAATCTCTTGGCGAAAGGTGATTTCAAAGCAAGAATTGAGTTCGGTAAACCCATCGGAAACCACCCTGCTTTTCTGGAAATAGAAAACAGCTTTAACCGTGCCGCTGAAGAACTTGAGCACACAGAAGTTTTAAGAAGCGATTTCATTAATAACTTCTCTCATGAATTCAAAACGCCAATCGTTTCCATCGCCGGTTTTGCAAAGCTGCTTCGTCACGGAAATTTGACCGAAGAACAGAAGCAGGAATATCTTGCCGTCATTGAGGAAGAATCTTTGCGTCTTTCTTATATGGCAACCAATGTTCTCAATCTCACAAAGGTTGAGAATCAGACTATACTTACCGATGTTTCAAAATTCAATCTCTCCGAACAAATCCGCGGTGCCGTGCTTCTGCTTGCAGATAAATGGTCGCAAAAAAATCTGTATATGGATATTGACTTTGGCGAGCACTTGATTTATGCAAACGAAGAGTTATTGAAACAAATATGGATAAATCTCTTGGATAATGCCGTGAAGTTTTCCGAGCCGGGCGGTAAAGTGATAATTCGTATTACCGAGGTTGATGAAGAAACCATTGTCTCAATATCAAATCAAGGAAAGGACATCCCCAAGGAAAGCCTTCCGCGAATTTTCAACAAATTCTATCAGGCAGACGAGTCCCACTCTTCCAATGGCAACGGAATCGGCCTTGCAATCGTTAAAAAGGTAGCCGATCTTCATAACGGAGAGGTTCTTGTTGAAAGTAAAGACGGAACGACCACCTTTACAGTAAGGCTGCCGAGAAAGCAATATTAACGAGAAAGCAATATTAAACTGTTAAGACATATAGTATGGGAAATGTAAGAGAAATCAAATGCGGCTTGTTTTCACGAACGATCAAAAGACTCAGCAGAGCTTCGTCAAACGCGTAAAAAAGCTGAAACCAAGCGAAATTTAAACTTAAAAGGAGAACAAATACAATGTCTGTCAAAGCAGTATTATTTGATTTGGACGGAACCTTGCTTCCAATGGATCAAGACGAATTTGTAACAACATACTTTAGCCGAATCGCTGAATATATGACACATTTCGGATACGAACCAAAGGAGTTTATCGGAACCATATGGTCCGGTACTGCTGCAATGGTAAACAACGACGGCTCGGTCACCAATGAAGAAGCCTTTTGGAATGTCTGCAAAAAGGTATATGGTAACAAGGTTGTCGAGGACATGCCTCACTTTAACGAATTCTATACTTCAAAATTTGATACCGTGAGCGAGGTTTGCGGTAGAAATCCGCAAGCTGCCGAGGTCGTTAAAGAGCTGAAGAAGAAGGGCTACCGCGTAGTGCTTGCAACGAACCCGCTTTTTCCATCGGTTGCAACCCAAGCCCGAATCCGTTGGGCAGGTCTTGCGCCGGAGGATTTTGAATACTGTACTACATACGAAAATTCAAGCTACTGCAAACCGAATCCATCGTATTACAAAGCAATTCTGAAAGAAATCGGTCTTGAGCCTTCCGAATGCTTAATGGTCGGCAATGATGTGGACGATGATATGGTAACCGCAAAGCTCGG
Source organism: uncultured Eubacteriales bacterium (assembly GCA_959604355.1). GTDB lineage: Bacteria > Bacillota > Clostridia > Oscillospirales > UBA644 > HGM12619. The sequence continues at coordinate 30,932 of CAUHAO010000011.1, read as the reverse complement.
AATGAAGGTTTTTCTGCTTACGGATTGCCTTATCAACAAAAATAATAAAGATATTTCCTGTTATCCTCACGGGAATTTCACCCGGTTTATGCAGTACATTGTGAAATTGCAAAAAACGGACAGTGAGCAATAAAATGGAAAACAACAAGGAATTTTTAGGCTCGGAGCCGGTTGGGAAACTGCTCCTCAAGCTGGCGGTTCCAACGGTCATAGCACAGCTTGTCAATATGCTCTACAATATCGTGGACCGTATTTATATAGGACATATTCCCGGTGACGGAAGCCTTGCTCTCACCGGGGTGGGCGTATGTATGCCGGTCATAATGATTATATCTGCTTTCGCGGCACTTGTAAGCTCAGGCGGCGCACCCAAAGCTTCTATATTTATGGGAAAGGGCGATAAGACCTCTGCCGAGAAGATTCTGGGCGGCTGCTTTAGTTTACAGATTATCCTGTCCGCCATACTCACCATTGTTCTGCTGATCTGGAACCGCGATCTGCTCCTTATGTTCGGCGCAAGCGAAAATACTATCGACTATGCTTCCGGTTATATGTCAATATATGCCATCGGCACTGTTTTTGTTCAGCTCACGTTGGGTATGGGCGCCTTTATCAATGCACAGGGCTTTACAAAAATCGGTATGATAACCGTGCTGATCGGTGCGGTATGCAATATCGTTTTGGATCCCATTCTCATTTTCGGATTCAATATGGGTGTTCGGGGTGCCGCACTTGCCACTATCATTTCGCAGGCGGTTTCTTGCGCATGGGTTTTGTCCTTCCTGTTTGGAAAGAATACACAGCTGAAGCTCAAAACAGAGCACATGCGCATTAACGGAAAGTTGGTTTTCCCATGCGTGGCTCTCGGTCTCTCCGCATTCATTATGCAGAGCAGTGAAAGCATCATTTCCGTTTGCTTTAACTCCTCGCTTCTCAAATACGGAGGCGATATTGCCGTTGGTGCTATGACGATACTGACAAGCGTAATGCAGTTTGCCATGCTGCCTATGCAAGGTATTGCCCAAGGTGCTCAACCGATTTCAAGCTATAACTACGGTGCGAAGAACGTCGCACGTGTCAAGCAAACCTTTAAGCTCCTTCTTGCGTCCTGCCTTATCTATTCAACGATGCTTTGGGGGCTCATTATGGTGTTTCCTCAGATTTTTGTAGGAATCTTCACACCTGATGTCGAGCTGATCGTATTCACCTCAAAAGCACTCCGTATCTATTGCGGTGCAATGTGCCTGTTCGGAATTCAAATTGCTTGCCAGATGACTTTCGTTTCCATCGGCAACGCACTGTGCTCCATTATTGTGGCAATCGTCCGTAAGTTCGTACTTCTCCTGCCGCTTATTTATCTCATCCCGCAGCTTATATCGGATAAAACAATGGGCGTATATCTTGCCGAACCGGTTGCCGATGTGATTGCTGTTACATTTACCGCTATCCTGTTTATGGTTCAATTCAAAAAATCGATGAAAGCCTTGGAACAAAACGCATAATCAAAGGTCGCTGTGAAAAAAGCAGTATCCTTTCTTCTGTCATGCCCCTTTAAATAATATCAAGCGGTATGCATTATGCTTGATTTTAACTCAAATTTCAAGAGCTTAGACTGTTCCGAAAAAGCAGAAACATTATTTTTCAGAACTTATAGTGTTTCTCGATACGCCGATCATTTCAGCAAGCTGTGATTGCGACAGTCTCTTTTCTGTTCTGAATATTTTCAAATTTTTCTTCAATATCTGTTCATCATTCATATATGCAGCTGCTCCTATTTGCCGAGACAGTACGGCACCGTCAGTCAACAAAGGCAATTCCCGTAATTATCATCGGTATCAAAAGCCATTTCTTCTTGGATTTGATTACGCCTACAAGAGAAATTGAGAAACAAGTGCCGGATTAAACTATCCACAGGGCATTGTCACTTCTGTTAAAAATGAAACTTTCCGTCATTGAAAGAATCAGACTCAAGAATGTTGCAACAATTCCTCCGACAGCGTAGCTTGTTTGACGATCACGAAAATCTTTTTCATTGCCATTTTTGTTTTCTTTCTTACTTTTTTCAAGAATATATTCTTTGTTCACAATATTACATCCTTTGGCTCATACCAAGTTTTGTTGACATCATTATAGTATATCTAAGTGTACCCGTCAACAGACTAAAAAAAGCGGCGAGGATTGCTCCCCTGCCGCCATAGTCTGTTATGTGTAAATCAAATAGGTATTTACCGTTTCGTTGGCTATGCCGCGGATATTTATTTATCCAAACAACCACTCAGTCGGAGTTTCAGCCTTGACCTATCCGGTCGCGCCTCGTAATCCGTGAGAATAATGGTTACCCCTCAAATAATGGTGATAATAAAATAATGGCAGACAGCGAAAACCACTGTCTGCCATTTTGAATACATATTATTAGATTGAAATTATTCCCACTCAAGATTGATTATTTTATCAATGGTTTTAATAGGTCTATTTAGTCTATTTATTCTCAAATTTTGCGCCTAAAATCTCGTAAAAATTTGGCTCTCAAAAATATTGGTACGATTTTGGTACACCATAAAAAGCTGTTTTTCGTGTGTTTTGAGGGGCGGTTTATATTTTCAAACTGCTATCCGAACAACATCAAAAAACGGCGTTTTTTGTTCTTTTTTAGAGGGATAATTGCGAGTTTTCCATACTCTGTCCGAGTAATCGCCATTTTATCTCACAGCAGTTCTGCAATACTGCAACCCTTTCCTATGCTGTTTGTTAAACTTTTAATATCATCATCGATTTGTTGCTTCTTTTCGAGCTTTTCTTGATTCAAACGCTTTATTTCTTTATCTTGACTTATCAGGCTAAACCAAGTACCGCCTGCGATACAAGCAGCAATAATTAGTAACGGAATGAATAATCCTGCGTTAGTAAAGCTGCTGAAAAACCAAATTAAGCTCATAAAGCTACTAAAAATAGCAATGATTAACCGAACATTCATATTTCTACAAAGGACATCTTCGTGTTCGGAGAGAAATTTTTGGTCGAATTCCTCGTTCTCTTTACGCAATCTGGCGAGTTTACGAAGCTTGTTTCTATATTCGTAGTAAGCATCGTTTATAGCATCTTTTTTGTCTATTGTATCAATAACTTTTTTTAAGGAAAAATACAGATCCTCAACCTTAGAAATATTGGGCTCAACCATACTGAATTTTTTTGTTTCACAAAGGAGAAGCCCCAGCCAACCCTCGTATGCCTGCGGATATGTTTGGGTTATTTCACTGTATAGCTCTGTGGCACCGGCATAGTCATATTTTTCCAAAGCATCGGCGGCTTTTTTGCAGAGATCTTCTTGTGTAATTAAGTAATTTTGCAATAAGCCGTTCAGTTTGAAAAACTCTATAAGCTCGCCACATACTGCTTGTAGTGTCAGATTTTCCGGTTTCAAATAACTGATAAAAGCCTCACGATAAACTTCAACATTATAGGGACATAGTTCGAGCGCCTTCAGAAAAACGCCCTTTTTATTATCAATATTTTTGATGTTGGCGATTATTTCATTGGAGCGCTTAACATCAATTTTATCCAAGCAGGACAAATCCAGTTGTCCGCAAGCATCAAGATCACTGGAAAAGGTTGACAATAAGTGACCGTAAACTGCTGACAACGCAACCGTTACAGCGGGGGCAAAATGAACAGTGTAATATTCGCTCAACTCTGTCGATATATTCCTATCCCTTGTGGCATTGATGCTGTCACATACATTGCATAAGCGCTCAAATGCTGCTAAAGACTGCTTTTGTATCTCAGATTTGTTCATAGCTGAGTAAACAGCATGGTCTATAATACTACTGGAGATGATTCCAAAATCCAACCCAGTAATAGAACTATTTATTCTGGCACTGGCACTTTCCTTATTTGCTTCTGCTATAGCAGTATGGCGCTCAGTAGCGCCTTTGGAATAGTCGTAGTAATAATTTGTTGCATTTAATAACTGCAAATATCCGTTGTTTGTATTCAAATAGTCACTTGCCGTTTTGTCAAAAACACCGTAATTTGATAACCGATTGATAAGTTCGGCGACAAACTGCTTTACAGCAGTTTCGATAGTTTTGAAAACATCGGCAGGCTCTCGCTTGATGTCAAGGTCGCGCTTTACAGTTTTATATAATTTAGCGTGAGCTGCTTGAAATTCGCATGATAGATCATAATATTTTTTGAGGTCATCGTGAAACTCTAATTGGGTGTCGAGTACTGTAAAAACAACAGACATAATTATTCTCCTCTTTATTCAGCTATGGGAACAAAATTTTCGGTACGATAATAAATATCGTCAAAGAATTTTAAGACAGTAACGCCTTCTACTTCTTGTATCTGAAACGCAGTAGTTTGGTTTTCCTTCAAAAGCGTTACCTTTATGGTGTTTTGTTCCTCAGAATAACTCCAAGACAGCTCGCGTCCCTTATATGTGCCGGTGCCGTCTTCTTTAAGTTCAATTACCGAAACAGTATATATTTTTTCTCCGTCAATTAAGCCAGAGAGCGTATTCGCTTTCCATTCACCTACATACTCGGATGTAGTAGATACTGTAGTCCCATCGGTGGTGGATCCGTTATTGCTTTTATTATCACTACAAGCGGTAATTGAGAATAACAACACTACCGCCAATAATGCGATCATCATTCTTTTCATTGCATAGTACCCCTGTGCATATAAAATTCCAATGATAATTATAGCATAAAATTGTGAATAAAGCAACTGACAGAAACATTTATGCTTGAAAATTGTAGCATTTTTCGATTTTTTTCGTGATGCTACGAAACAAATCACTAATGTTTCCACAAGAAACATCACTCTTGGTAAAATTTTATAAAGAGGTGATGTTTATGATTGTATGCCTTTCAGTACGATTAAAAGAATTGCGCATAAATCGAAATTTAACACAAGCGCAAGTTGCTCAATATGTGGGTGTTACCCGTGCCGTTATAAGTGCATACGAAACGGATATACGGCAACCGTCTTATGATATACTGATACGCCTTGCGCTGTTATACGGCGTTACAACCGACTATCTATTATGTATTGATAGTAAACGGTATTTGGATATATCGGGTCTATCCAAAAAGCCAACACAAACAATTACAGCAGTTATACTGTAAATGATTGCATTGGCTAAAAACTCAATGACTTTGCATTTGCACACGCAAATGATAATATTAAATTTTCTATATAATATCATATTTTGCTTGAATTGTCCATACCTTTTTTAGAAAATCTGAAATTTTCAAAAATTATGAAGTGTGCAATGCGGGAAGCCGCCGCAGTATGCGAAATGGTTAATATATTTATGGAAAATAAAAAGAAATGAGGTACATAATTGACGGCAGAGATTTGATATTGCTCTCTCGCCATATGGTTGGATTGGGCAAATTGAGGGCGTTGTAAACTATTAAATTATATAGGCATACAATCATATTACATAAAAAATATAGACCGTCAGCAATGGCGGTCTATTTGCTTTATTGAATAATAATATTCAAATCACCCTTGCTCCAAAACAAGATCTTGCTTGTACTTGTAAAAACTGTTTCGGGATATTCCGGCAAGGCGTTGACATTCGGCGTTATTTAGTGATCCGCCAAAATCGATTAAATGTATGCGGATTATCTCTTTTGCCGCTATGCTTTTTTTGGTAGTGAGCTTTTCGCCCTTTTGTTGTCCTATCTGTTTACCGTTCAGCCGAGCGGTAATAATGCCCTCTTTGGTGCGTTGGTGTAGGTCTGTTACCTCTTTTTCCGCTTGCTCAAATGCTAACTTAATTTGCTCTTTGGCTAATTCCATTAGATATTTGTTGATACCCTCTAAAATGTAATCCACAGCCGTCCCCGTGAGCTTCACAGAGCTTGTTACCGCCTTTTTATAGGTCTGTGTATTGATTTGTGGCTCTTTAAGGAAAACAAGCTCTGCACCCCTATTGTAAAGCTCTTGATATACCGCAAAGCCGTCTGTGGCGTTTCGGGACATTCTCGACACAGAGTCAAAAACAATCATATCCCCTTTAGTTACGATCTTTAGTAGTTTATCAAAATTCGGGCGTGATAGCTTTGTGCCCGTAAACTCGTCTTGTAAAATGATCGCTTTAGGGTACGCCGCTTTTATATTTCTTATCTGTCTGTCAATGCTTTGTTTGGGTGTGGAAATTCGTGCATATCCGTATATTGTCATTGGTTATATATTCCTTTCTATGTTCAAATCTAACGACCGTCTGATTTGGTACGCTGTGATACGGCAAAAACGCCTTGCGCCGTCTGTACTTTTGGTACAATCACAAAATAGGTCAGTTTTGGTACTATGTGAGAGGGGGCAGGGACTAACCCTGCCGCCCCCTCATTGACTTTTATATAATCCGCTTGTATGCAAGAATAAAGAATATCACCCCTGCAACTATCGGCAAAACTGCGGACAATATCAAAAGCAAGAAAATCACAATGCAAGTTTCTGTATCGTTCAGCATTGCACATCACCCCTCTATCATTTTCACGGCGCAATCACCGCATACAATGTTTACTGTGCGTGTTGCTCTAACTATCGTATGACAGCAAGGGCAGATATAACGGCGGCTATTGCCTTTTACGGTTGTGGTGATTTGAATACCGCCGCTTGCGGAATGTGCGCCAATACCAACAGATACATATTTTGAGTTGCTTCTGCACATTTCTATTTCCCGTAGCTCGTTATGGTTTAACAGCCATTCAAGCAGAGTATCGTCCGGCTCTGTATGCGACCACCCGTATTTTTCTGTTTTGGTGCATATCAAACCGTGTGCTTCTGCCGTCTGCTTGAAGAATTTATTATGATATGTTCCTTGTCTGCTCACATCAGCGATATTCAGAATGGTATCATTGTACATATGACACATTTCGTGTACGAGTGATGCTATAGTACATTCAAGCGGTCTGTTTAGCGTTCCGCTTGCTATATTGATTTCACGCTTGCTATCGTCTTTAGTTTCCCATATATCGTATGGTACATAGTGTGCGTATGCTTTTGCTGTGGGGATTACAGTTATAATAGGCGTGTCAAGCGCATTGTCGAACAGATCGGCGTTTAACGCTCTAAACATTTTCTCTAATTGGTTGACAAGTCTTGACATATTGGTTACTTGTTTCATAGTTATTTACTCCCTTTCAATTATATTGATATTGATTTTAAGGGAGCGGGCGTGTATAATATTGTTGTCCCGCTCCCCTGCGGTTGTGGGTCAAGTGTCTTGTATGATTGCTTTGGTCGGCGGTTTATACAAGGCACTTTCTTTATGCAATACTAAAGCGGCGGCTTGCCGTCTGTTTGGTGTACTGCTTGTACATATCGGCGTGTTCTTTCTTAAATGATGTAGTATCAAATCTGTTACTTAACACAGAAGTCCAACGGCAAATAAAACGCCCTGCTTCTAATTCTTCCGTGTCCCTTGCAAGCATTTCGGCTTTGATTTCGTCCCTTAATGCTTCGGCTTCTGCTCTGGCTTCTTCTGCAAGTGTTTCCCATTCTTGCAACTTTGCGATCTTGCTTTCCATTTCGTGTGTTGACATTGTTATTGTCCCCTTTGTTAATATATTCGGCGTGGGCGTTTGCCCTTGCCGTGATTATAGTATAGCACATTGCGCAATGGTCGTCAATAGGCACATTGCACAATGTTCTTTTTGCCGATTTGTTTATTTTGCACATTGCACAATGTTCCGAAATGTGCTATAATGATGTATATAATTAGGGGGTGCTATTATGGCTTATAAAGACAGATCAACCGCAATCAAATATAACAACGAATACAACAAACAAGCGTATGACCGTATTAACTTGACCGTCCCCAAAGGAAAAAAGGAAAGCATACAGACGGCGGCGCAGGCGAACGGCGAAAGCGTGAACGCATTTATTAACAGATTGATTGATACCGAGCTTGAACGCATAGAGCAAGGCGGGGGTATTTCCCATATTTCACGCCGGACGGACGATAAAAAATAAACAAGTTGTTTGATCTTTCTCACACCGGCATTTTTGAAAATTAACATTCAAAACGAAAAGGGCATAAAAAAAGTGGCGCAAGCCACTCCTAAAAACACATATATACAGCAAAACGGACGATTGATTTCGTCCGTTATTTTTTGCCTATATTAGATATTCCTCTGTATCTGTCCCAACTGTTTCAAGCATAATCTTACCGCCGAGCTTAAAGGCGTGATCAAATATTTCACACTCTATAACGCCGTTCATTTCATTTAGGCAATCCTCGTATTTTTCAAGTATTTCCTTTTGCTTGTCGGTCATTGTGGCGGTGAGTTCATCACGATTACGCCCCATAAGATCAAGCAAGTGTTTAATCCGCTTGTTGCCGTCCGTGCATTGTTCTTGTGGGTGTACATTGCCGTACCATAATTCTTCAAGTATTCCTCTCATAATATGCGCCCTTTTCTGTTTTTCTTTACCCCATTATACCACGCTGAAAATGTGTTGCATACTTCAATTTTTGATTTGAGCGCACTATGAAAAGACGGATATTAGCGTACTTTCAAGGGTGCTGTCAAAATTTCTTAAAGTGAATACAATTAAGCGTTGTCGATTTAAGAGCATATTGAAAGCGTGTATGTTTCGTGCTTTTTGTGGGGGGTATCAATATATCTAAAATGATTGAAAATAATTTTTCAAATGGGCACCCTATAAAACATTGGAAAAATCCGTTGTTTCTTATACGCTGTCAACAACGCTTAATAGTGTATATGGAAAACACGCATTTTTCGGCACTTCGATTTATGGGCTTAACGAAAAAGCGTGTTTTTCGTACTTTTTCAAAGGCGTGTCAATGTATGTGGTAATAGATACAAAGTTATAAATTGTTGATTTGAGAGCATACCGAAAACACCCATATATCGCACACATCTAATGGCGTGTCAATTTTGTCTTATTGCGTATAAGAAAACACCACCACGAAAGAAAGGAATTTATTTATGAGCTATCCAAACCAAAAGATTATATATTGCGTTCCCGAAGAACGCAAGAAAAATGACCGATATGGCAGTTTGAGCAGAAAAGCGGAAATTGTTTCTGCACGATTATTAAATGACGGCTCTGCTTCACACATTGTATTTCTACACTTTGCCTTACACAAAAGGGATCATAAATTTGAGTTGAGCAAACAAGAATTAGAAAACTATTTGGGCATAAGTGCAAAGCAGTATAGAAAAGCGATCACAATGCTTGAAAAGGCAGGGTATTTGACGAGAAGCAAGCCAAACAGCAACATCTATTATTTCAAGAGAATACCCGATCACTACAAAGATATGGACATAATTGACATTATTGCAGAGCAAGGGAATATTGCTGTCCCTACAAGTAATGATACTGTTACCTTTAAGGAAAATAATGTATCCCCGCAAAGCAAAAATAGTGCCTTAGAGGTGTACAGAAATATACCCAATACAACTAATAAAACAGTAATAGAAAAAGCTACTAATGATACTTTTGCTATTGATTTGCCAAAAACAGAAAGTGAAGATACGGCTACGGCGTTTGATAGTGAAGAAAAGCAATGGCTTTTCCATATTTCCGATATTGGCTATAAATTCCGTACTATGTATAAATCTATGTTGCGAGCGGCGCAATGGGGCAATACTGCGGACGGCATTAAGATAGAGAGGGTACTTAACAAGTATTTATCCACCCATACGGAAAGTGCCACACTCAAACGATTAGGGGACAAATACGGTCGATTTATACAAGGTTGGAACGGTGATACACAAACACCGTTAATTGCTTATGCTACATCATTTGTGGCAAAAGAACAGATGAAACATCACATTGAAAATATCCCTAAAGAATACTATTTATAAGCGAGGAAAACGAAATGAACAAAAGGAATTATATTATCAGTAATGACGGTAAATACCTATATGTTACTCTTATGGGCAACAGCAAGAACACGGGAAAAATCTATTATACAGATTATTCTCCCGAATTAGAAAAGATAATGTATAGCCGTATTTTTCGCACGGCAGTTACCAACGGCTACAATAAAGGCAATTATATAAAATTCTATTATAACGATTTTAAGCAAACAGTCTATTTTCATCACATTATTTACTGTTTTTTATACCGAAATTTAACCATAGAGAATTACAAAGATGTTCTTAATAGATTTAGCCAAGAATTGAGTTTAAGAGGTTTAGAGGTAGATCATCTACACGAAGATGTTTTTAATAATTGCAAAGCAAATCTATCTTTAATAAGCGTTAATTCCAACAGAAGCAAAAGGACTATCCGGCGTAAATTAAAATTCTTTGCCGATTTGGTTGAAGCATATGACGGCAGTAATTATAGGGTTCAGTTTTGCTATATATCAAGTTTTGCCAAGCAAAGAATACGGACTTTGCGCTTTTATTCTAACCGCATTGAAGATGTACAAGATATACGGAATTATCTTGCCAAAACCATAATCACAAGCGGTTATAATCAATGGCGCATAAAAAGTTGCAGAGCGGGTGTCCTACTACAAGATAACACCTATTCTGTTTTTGGTGATATTGCACTTGTAGGAAAGTTACCCAAACTAATTGCAGAGGTTGATATAGCCGATCTGCAAAGGCATATCACAGAAGATTTACCCCTTAAAGACTTTACAAAATGGGATAATAAAACAGCAGTTTTATAAACATATATCCCCTTAATTCTAATAAATAAAATACATCGTCATTTTGGCTTTTCACAGCCGTTTACGGCTCAAATCCTTGTTGTTAGCAGGAGAATGACCCAAAGGAGCAAAAATGACTAATAGACCCAATAACGAAGAACTATTTTACACCGTTGACGATATTATAAACATACTCAATGTTTCAAGATCAACGGCATATAGAGAAATCAAAAAATTAAACGAAGAACTGAAAAAGCAAGGTTATATCACCATTTGCGGCAAAGTGCCTATAAAGTTTTTTCGGGAGCGGTGGTACTGTTGACAAAGATTTTGAAGTGTGCAAACGCCACGCAAAATGGTAAAATTACTATATATGGATTAAAGGAATTGGTACACTATGGCAGTACAGAAATATACCGCTAAAAACGGAAAACAATTATGGTATTTTTCGGTTAGATATACCGATTGGACGGGAGAGCGGAAACGGAAAAAGCAAGAGGGATTTAAGACCCAAAGAGAAGCAAAAGAAGCAGAAGCCGACTTTTTGAATAGCAAAAGGACGGATATTGACATTACTTTTGAAAATCTTGTAAAGGCGTATGTAGAGAACAGAAACGCCCGAATAGAGCAAACTACTTTAGCAACCAAAGGGCATATGATACGGACAAAGATATTACCTTACTTTGCTAAAATGCCGTTAAGCAAGATTGACACTGCTACGGTTATGAATTGGCAAACGGAGCTTATGAACTACCGCAACCCAAAGACAAATAAGCCGTATTCGCAAACATACCTACGGCAGATACACAATCAGTTATCAACGATCTTTAACTTTGCTATTCGATATTACGGATTATCAAAAAATCCCGCCCAACTGTGCGGCAGTATGGGTAAACAAAACGCTGAAAAATTTGACTTTTGGACTTATGACGAATTTCAAAAGTTTATCCAAGCCGCAAAGGACGATATAAACGCTTATACAATATACAATCTGTTCTTTTATAGCGGTATGCGTATGGGTGAATTGCTTGCCCTTACGCTGAATGATTTTGACTTTGATAAATGCACCGTATCAATCAATAAAAGTCTTGCCGTCATTGACGGTGAGCAAACAACCAAGAAAACCAAAACAGAAAAGAGCAAACGCATTGTTGCGTTGCCCGTTCCGATAATGGAAATGATAAAAGAATATGCAGGGCATTTGTACGAATACAACCCTGCAAACAGATTATTTATATCAAGCAAAACATCACTACATAGAGATATGCGCAAGTATTGCGAGATCTCCGGCGTGCGCAAAATCAAGGTACACGAACTGCGCCACAGCCACGCAAGCCATTTAATTGAGTTAGGCGTTTCTCCGCTTTCTATAAGTGAGCGGTTAGGACACGAAGATATAAAAACAACGCTTAATACATATTCGCATTTGTACCCAAACAAGCAAAGTGAGATAGCCGAAATCCTTACGGAATATGTGCTATGATAGCGGGGTGATAGCGAATAATGGTACGAATGTGGTACGCTGACAAAACAAAAACGCCCGAAAACCCTGTATTTTCAAGGCTTTCGGGCATTATTTATTTTATTCCCACTCGATAGTGGCGGACGGCTTGGGCGTGAGGTCGAAGAGGACTCTGTTGACGCCTTTGACTTCGTGGGTAATGCGGTTCGTGATGTGCTGAAGAAGTTCAAAAGGAACATTTTCAACGGTTGCGGTCATCGCGTCACGTGTGTTGACCGCACGGATGATAACAGGATAAGCGTAAGTACGCGCATTGTCGGAGACGCCGACGGACTTAAAATCCGGAACTACGGTGAAATACTGCCAGACCTTACCGGCAAGACCGTTCTTTGCAAATTCTTCACGGAGAATCGCGTCTGATTCACGAACACATTCAAGTCTGTCACGGGTGATCGCGCCGAGGCAGCGAACACCGAGTCCGGGGCCCGGGAACGGCTGGCGGAATACCATACCGTCCGGCAGACCGAGAGTCTTACCTACGACACGGACTTCATCTTTGAAGAGAAATTTCAGAGGCTCAACGAGCTGGAATTTAAGGTCTTCGGGAAGGCCTCCGACATTGTGGTGAGCCTTTACGGGACCGCTTTCGAGGATATCGGGATAGATCGTGCCCTGCGCAAGGAACTCTATGCCTTCCTGCTTGCGTGCTTCCTCTTCGAATACGCGGATAAATTCAGCGCCGATTATCTTGCGTTTGCGCTCAGGTTCTGCAACGCCTTCGAGCTTATTGAGGAAACGGTCTACAGCATCAACATAAACGAGGTTCGCATCCATCTGATTGCGGAAGACCTCAATGACCTGCTCCGGTTCACCCTTACGCAGCAGACCGTGATTAACATGAACGCAAACAAGGTTTTTACCGATTGCTTTTATGAGAAGTGCAGCGACGACGGACGAGTCGACACCTCCGGAAAGAGCGAGAAGAACTTTCTTGTCGCCGACCTGCCCGCGCACGAGATTTATCTGCTCGTCTATAAATGCCTGCGCTTGCTCCGGCGTTGTTATACGTTCCATTGTTTCAGGACGTTTATTGTTTTCCATAAATATTATATACCTCCGAATAATATGTCAGAATTGATTATATGAAACAAACTCTGTCACAGGCCTTTTTCGCCTGAAAGTGCACAAAATAAAGCGCGGAATAAAGGAAAAACAGAGATGTAAGCAAAATTCAACTAATAATTATACTATAATATAGCATAATTCTTTCCTGTTTGCAACGACAAATAACGTAGTTTTTTGTCGCTTTTTTGTAACAAAACATCCGAGATGTCTTATTTGGTGAGTATCTTTATGCCACCGATAAACGGAAGCTCCTTTGCCCTGCCCTGAGATCCGTTCACTATCCCGAGAACTAACATTATTAAAATAACTATACCGAGAATAAAAGACACGATGGTACCTATGATCGGAATAAGGCCTATTATCCCCGAGATGATCGACAGGATGAACAAAAGCAGTCCCTGGTTCGCGTGAAATCTTGCATAAGCAGAGCTTGGATCGGTCACAAGCGGCACGAAAAAGAGTATGTATGCTGCCGCAGCGACCGCTTTATGGGAGTTTATGTCCGCGGAAAAGAAGTCGTTTGTATGATCGGGTGTGGCAAGAAAAAGGTTTCTGATCTTCTCAAACATTTTTTCACTTTACCTTTCTCAATTTGATTTTAATATAAACACGTTTTGCAGCAGGGAGAAGTCTTTTGAAAACTGCGTATCTCAAACGCTTTACGGGATACTCAAACTCGCCCGCGTATTCGACTATTGTGGGATTGAATTTCAATTTGAACTCAGACAGGCTGTCGGAAAGGTCTCCGTGGATGCCCATCAGGCTGAAAACTTTGCATCCGCGGTCTCTGAAATAGCGCATAGCTTCATAACGAAGCTGATTCGTTGTTCTGAAACGCGCAAAGGCGGAGTCGTCAAAGCCGCTGTACATAAGATATGCTTTATCCTGTCCTCCGACCGTGAGCAATGCGGAAAGAGTGATAACTGGGCCGTTTTTCTCTTTGAGTACGACAGCGTCACTCCTGTCCTTTTTCGCCTGTGCCGCCGTATCCATGTCCGCGCAAGCGATCTGTTCGTCGCAGAAGGAAATAAACTTATCAAGATCCATTTTTGCAAAGAATACGACGCAGTCATCGCCGAAAGCCTTTTTCATACGCGCAAAATATTCCTCGTTGCGCAGAAGGATATGCTGACGTTGTTCCGTGTGCTCTGAAACGCGGGAGAACTCGGATATTGCGGCGGGAGACGTGTCAGCTTCAAAGAAAACTCCGCGGTTAGCGGTGTATGAGCCGATAAATTTTCTGAGCTTTTTATCGAAAGATGCGAGCAACACGTCATCGGGAAGCGGGTTGCCGTCATCATCGGCGATCGCGACATCCGCGTTATACCGCGGCTGGGTATACGAATGAAAATCCTTTGCAAAGCCGCCGTGGATATATCCAGCGTCTGTGAGCATACGCAGTTTTGCCCGCCCGTCAGGGTCGACTATTATTGTTTTTTTATGATTGCGGCTCAAAACTATCTCGGGGTCAATACGCACCATGTACGCGCCTATTCTCTTGGCGTATGCGATAACGCCATCCGAAAACTCCTTGAACGCGTCCGCGTCGGAGTAATCAAGCACATATCCCCTCGGCACATAAACGAGCTTGACACCCTGCGCCATTTTCCTTATAAGAAGCATTGCGCACGCGACCGGTTCGCCGTCGCGTTCAAGCACGCAACACGTGTGCGACCAGTCGACCTTTACGTCCGCCCACATGGGTGTCTGCATCACGTTGTATCCGCCGATTTTTTTGATGGCATCCATATATTCGGGCGCGGAAACGCCCGCTCTGAATTCGGTATTCATTATGTTTCCTCCGTTCCGGAAACGATTCCTTTATACTCTTCAAATGTTGTCATTATATTCAGGACTTCGAGCAGTTTATTCGCGGAAAGTCTTCGCGGAAGTCCCAGAGAGGAAATGAGACGTGCACGTTTTTCTGCGCTGTTATCGGTTCCGAATAAACCGTCTTCATAAAGATCTGCTTTTGTTATTCTTCTGCGGCATACCTCATCATTACCGCCGCATGCCGATACTCCGGCGCGTTTGAGTGCCTCTTTTATAACTTCGGCGCTCATGCCCTCAACGCCGAGAAACCCTTCCTTTGAAGGCTTGTCTTTGCGTTTTTCTTTTCCGGGGATATCGGGTATATAGGCATTCTTGATGTATTTATTATCTATCGACGAAATGATCCTGTTCCGTATTGCAAAGCCCGCCCTGTCGCTGTCCGTAAGGATAACAAGACCGCGTTTTTTCGCGAGCCGTGAAAGCATCGAAATAAGCTCCCTGTCATTGAATATTCTGAACCCGTCCGTCGCAATCACCGTCGCGTCAACTATGTTTTCAAGCGTTTTTCTGTCGTATTCGCCCTCTACAACAATAACTTCGTTGATTTTTATCATAAAACCTCTGTCATTTCAGTTATAAGAGATGTGAGTATCACCGCTTCGTCCACCGCCGTGGATTTTGACGCAATATCCGCCTCACAGCACATGTCTATGAGCTTCGACAAGACGGAAAACGGAATATTTTTGAGCCTTGCGGCGTACTTTTTCACCACAAAGTCGCGCATTCCCGTTTTTTTCGCAATATCCGCATAAGAGAGCTCCGATTTAAGATATATCTTGATTTTATACAGATTACACACCGCAGAATAGAGCGATGCCATAATGACGATCTCTTCGGTGCGCATCAAAAGCAAGGTAGAAAGACATTCTGACGCTTTGTTGCTGTTCTTATCAAGCACGGCGTCGACAAGTTCGTATGTCTTCGCGTCCGCGGTCTTTATCACAACGGTGTCGATTGCTTTGCGCGTTACCTCTCCGTCGCAATAGGCGCATAGTTTGTCTATCTCATTGTTGAGACTGTCCATGGAGTTATTTGCCTGTGAAAGAAGATACGACACGTCGTTTGCGGATATCTTCGTATCTTTCTTTCTGAATTGTTGACTGACCCATTTTTCGAGCATCTGAGGTGCCGGGGCGTCTATCTTCACCGCGAGTCCGACGGTGTCTATGAGAGCTTTGAGGTCTTTGAAATCTTTAAGGCGTTCGTCGAAAGGCTCAGTCGCCGCGTAAAACACAAGCACGGTGTCGTCTCCGAGAGAGTCCTTGTTTTTACGCAGGTAAGAGCATATTTCTCCGTTTGCGGCGGCATCCGTGACGATTATCAGTTTTTTCTCCGAAAACACGGGAATCGCTTCGAGCAAATCTGCGAATTCGGACACGTCGCCCTCTTTGCCGTCAATCTTATGCAGATCGGGTGCAAGACAGTCGTCGCCTAACATTGCTGTACGAAGCCTGCTGAGCCAGAAGCGTTTTAAATAATTTTCGGAGCCGTATATATAATACAGTCTTCGAAACTGCGCCGTGTCTATGTCATTTTTCAGTTCATCAACAGCAGCCATAAAAGCCCCCTCAATCCGATGTAAGAACTTCGAACGTCTTACCGTCGACCCTGATAACGACAGTTCCGAGGGTCTGCGTCGTAACAACGTCACCGTACGCCTTCAATCTCCCTATCGCGGCATCTCCGGGATGTCCGTATGTGTTATATCCGACAGATATCACGGAAAGTTTAGGCGTCACTGCCGAAAGAAAGGCTTCCGACGAAGAATTATCGGCGCCGTGATGCGGCACAGCGAGAACGTCACAGTCAAGCTTTTCGGAACCGTACGCGTCAATGAGACGTTTTTCCGCTGCTGCCGTTATATCCGCCGGAAACATCGCTCTGAAAGAGCCGCAAGAAGCGATGGCCACTATGCTGTTCTCGTTCTGATCCGAAGCGTCGGGATCAAAATGCTGCATAAGAAGATTTATTTTAACTCCCGACAGGGACAATGTCATATCATTGCTCAGAAAAGTCAGAGTTGCCCCTTCCTTCTGCACAAGGGTCGTGACGTTGAGCAAAACCGCATCGTCGCCCTGTGTATAAGGAATTATAACTTCGGAAATATCCCATGCGGCGAAAATATCCCCGACAGCGTTCGAGTGATCCTCATGAAGATGTGAGATCACAAGGGTATCGACCTTTTTTACCCCGTTTTCATAAAGGCATGAGTTTATGCTGTCACCTGCTCTGTTCGAGCCTCCGCAGTCTATGATGACGGCGGTATCTCCGCTGATAACGGCCGCACCGCATCCCTGCCCGACATCGACAAAGGCTAACCGGACCTCATCGGACGATATGTTTTTTTTGTTTTTGATATAAACGATACCTGCGAGAACGACAAGAGTTATTATAACGGAGATAAACACGTCCGAGGCGCGTATTTGGTGAGTTTTATTATCCTTGCGTTTTTTTGAAAGAAATATCAGCAGCACAATCATGAGCGCGGCTATTGCAACGAGGATAGGCCATGAAACGGAAACGTTAGACAATGATGTACCCGAGAACCACGATGTTACTTTTTCTATAAAACTGTTTCCGTATTCAAGTATCGTCTTCCACAGCCCGCCCAATGATTCGGAAAGCGGAAGAACAGAAGTGCAGACCGCAATTACAGATGCAGAAAACATAACTTTTATAACCTCGAGACATAAAATGTTTGAAACTATGCCCATCAATGAAAATGAGCCGAAAAAATACTGAGATACGGGAAGGGTGAAAAGCGTACTTGCCACGGACATCGCAAATACGGAAGCCGCCGCGTCTCCGACCTTTGAAAACATGTGACCCGTATGCCTGAACACAAAAGTAAGAAAGCCCGAATAAATCGGATACGCAAGAAGAGTTATACCGACGACTGCCGAAAATGACAGAAGCATGGACGGCGTGAGAACCTTCATCGGCATTATCGCGCTGAGGATACAGAAAACGGCGCCTATAATGTTAAGCCTGTCATTTTTCATGAGGGTCATTTTTGCACCGTATGCAAAGAGAAACATTATAACCGCGCGCATGACGGACGGCGTAAAGCCCGTTACCGCCGCGAGCAGGATCATCATTACGGACGCCGCGATATACCGCACCCAATCCCGTTCTATCCACGAGAGAAAGAAGAAGAGCAACGAGCAGAGAAAACCGACATGGAGGCCCGAGACCGCGCACACATGCAGCATGCCCGCACCGCGCAGAGCGCCGTAATATTCAAATGAAAGAGAGGTCTTGTCGCCGAGCACGATGGCTTTGCACAGAGGATACGCGTCTCCGCTCACACGCAAAAGGACACGGGAAATATACCTGCGCAGAAGTATGGCTTGATAATAGAGCGGACGGCTGTTGTTGATCGTTACACCTGTCACGCTGTAATTTCCCATAAACGCATGACGCAGAACGCCGTTTGCGGATTCTGACGGAAAAACCGAATCGTCATCATAAAACATCAGTTTCGCGGTAACGGTATCGTAAACTTCCGCATTTATCGGGGTATATGAATATGCGAGAACATAATTTGAAAGAGGCTTCCCGTCTTTTATCGGCGACAGATGTATTCTCCACCGTCCGGATGTTTCGTCGTATTCCTGTTCACCCGATATATAATACGAGTACTCGGTCTTTGTCTGCAAGGAGTCACAGTACGCCTTTTCCGCCGCGTATTTTCTTTGCGAGACAGTCCATGATGTAAGGACGATGCATACCGCGACCGCGACAAGAGTGACGCATTTTGCGCAGTCTGCTCCTTTGCCCGAGTGCGTAAGGATAAGCGCCGTTGCAGCGCCGCAAATGCCGACAAAAGCGGAAACAGCGGCTGAAAACCCCGACAATTCTGGAAAATTATAAGCAAAAATGATGGCTGCAAGTACAAATACCGCAGAGCAGAAAAGAGGACGTCCGAGAGTGATTTCCTTAAGCAGACGCTTCACTTACTGTTTAAGAGTGACGACAGTCACTCCCGAATCTCCTTCGCCGTAAAGGCCTATTCTGAAAGAATCAACGAGCTTGTTCGACCTGAGCAGTCTGTGAACCGCGTCACGGAGCGCGCCGGTTCCTTTGCCATGGATTATGCTCACGGTGTTAAGCCCGGCCATGGAAGCGTTTTGTATATACATCTCAACGACATCTTCTGCCTCGTATGCCATCATACCGCGTATATCAAGTTCGGGGCTTGCCGCGCGGCTGCCTCGTTGAAGTTTTACGGAAGGTGTGGTCTTCTGCGCCGATTTCATCGTCACCTGCGGCTTTTTCACAAATTCAAGGTCGTCTTTATAGACTTTTACCTTGATTATTCCCGCCTGGATATATGTGTAGCCCTTTGAATCCGTGTCTTCCACGACCGTTCCTTCTTTGTTGGCGCTGATTATTCTGACCGTCTCACCTTTTTTAAGAGGCCTGTCGACCGTTTGGTGCTTCGGGCGTATTTCTTCGGATTCCGCGTCTTTTTCAAGTTTTTTCAGCTTTTCGGAAGTCTCCGCCCTTGTCGCTGCTATCTTTTCGCGGAAATCCGCTCGGTCTTTTTCCTTGCGCAGTTCATCGAGGCGATTTATCATCGCATCGGAGTCACGTTTTGTGCGTTCAAGCAAGTCATCTATTTTACGTTTCTGGCGCTCGATATCTTTTTTATAGTCCTCGGCTTCCTGTTTTGCCTTTGCGAGGATCTTTTCAGCCTCGGCGGTTGCTTCCTTGCGGATCTCCGCGGCACGTGCGCTGTCGACTTCTATGGATTTGCGCTTTATTTCAAGGTCCGCGAGCACAGTCTCTACATTTGCGACACCCGTAGATATCTGCTCCGCTGCGGCATTGATTATAGTGTCTGAAAGCCCGAGTTTAGACGCTATCGCAAAAGCGTTTGATTTCCCGGGAATACCGATAAGGAGTCGGTATGTAGGGCGCAATGTCGCAACGTCAAATTCGCATGATGCGTTCTCTACATTCGGAGTCTGCAAAGCGTAAAGTTTAAGTTCCGCATAATGCGTCGTCGCGACAACTTTAGCGCGAAGACTCTGCAAATGCTCTATTATCGCAATGGCAAGAGCAGCACCTTCGGCCGGGTCTGTTCCCGAACCGAGTTCATCGAGAAGGACAAGAGAGTGTTCATCAGTCTGTTCAAGGATCCCGACAATATTTTTCATATGCGCGGAAAACGTCGAAAGGCTCTGCTCAATGCTCTGCTCGTCACCTATATCGGCAAATATTTTCTCGAAAAACGCGATTTTCGAGCCTTCCGCGGCGGGAATAAAGAGCCCTGACTTTGCCATCAGACAAAGCAGCCCCGTCGTTTTGAGCGTGACGGTCTTACCGCCGGTGTTCGGTCCCGTGATTATCAGCGCGCCGTATTTTCCGCCGAGAATTATATCGACGGCTACGACTCTATCACGGTCTATAAGAGGATGACGTGCCGCTTTTACGGAAACAAGTCCCGTCGTGTTAAGCAACGGCTTTACAGCTCGGAGTTCTTCCGCATAACGCGCTTTTGCAAATGTAAAATCAAAGAATCTGCTTATTTCAAAATCCGAAACTATGTTTTCCCTGCATTCACCTATCTCAGCCGAAAAACCGGCAAGAATGCGCTCTATTTCGGCATGTTCCTTTGCCTCGAGTACCGACAGGTCATTATTCGCCTGCACGACCTGCATAGGCTCAACAAAAAGAGTTGCACCGCTCGCGGAAACATCGTGTATCATGCCCGGAACTTCGCCGCGGTATTCCGCCTTGACGGGAACGACGTATCTGCCGTTTCTGACGGTAATTATCGAGTCCTGCAGATATTTCTGCTTGGAGCCGGAATGTATCATCGAGTCGAGGACGTTTCTGATCTTTGAGCGCGCCTGCATCTGTTTGCGGCGGATGTCAAAAAGTGCAGCGCTCGCGTTGTCCGCAACTTCTCCGTCGCTCGTAAACGCCGCGGATATCTTTTCGCTGAGATATTTATTCGGGCGCATCAAGGCTAAATATTCCGAAAATACGCCGATATCGCTCTTTGTTTCAAGAAACTCATGAAGCCCTTTAGCCACGCGCAATGTCGCGCCGACGTTCATTATCTCAGCTACCGAAAGTACGGATCCGCTCGCTGCTCTTGCGCACGCGTCGGTAACGTCTTTAAGGTCTCCGAAATGGGGTGCGCCGTATCTGGCAAGCAAAACCGTCGCCGCGTCAGTCTCGGCAAGTGCTTTTTCGGCATCTTCGACTGTCATCGCGGGCGATAGGCTCATGCACATCTCTTTTCCGCTTTCGGAAAAGGCGTGAACTGCAAGTTTTTCTTTTATTTTGTCGTATTCAAGTGTTTTGTAATCGTTCATTTTATACGTTCGACCTGTAAAAATCAAGTGATTTGAAATGTGTTTCGAGTTTGTACTCCATGTATTTTTCCGAAACGCGTCCGAGCCTGTCGAGTGCTTCCGGATTCATTTCAAAAGCGAATTTCGACATCCCGTTCTTTGCCGCTATATGCCGCAGCGCGCTTATTGATGCGCCTGAAAGCTGATATTTTTCGCCTTTACATGCTTCCGCACATCTATCGCAAAGCATCCCCTTGTCGAAGTCCCACACAGACGGCTCCGCATCGCATTCGGCACACGCGTTAAATTCGGGACAAATCCCGGAAAACCGCAGGTATTCTATCTCATAAACGAGTTTTACCGTTTCGGGAGCAACGCGGTCGCGGTATTCCGGCAACGAAAGCAAAGCCAGAGAATTGAGCAGAAGTTTCATAAACGGCTCAGCGTCCTCAAAATCTTCGGGCAACAAAGCCGCAGTTTCGAGAAAATACTGCCCTATCGCCAAAGTCTTTATATCTCTTCGAATTCCGTAAAAATCTTCTTCTACATCCGCACCGTCGCACATATACATACTTTTGTTTTTGAAAAGAGTGAACGTCGAAAGGGCAAACTGCTGTGCATACAGTTTGCTTTTTTTGGTGTTTCTCGCACGCTTTACAAGACACGTCACCCTGCCCTTTTCAGCTGTAAGCAATGTGAGGAGGAGATCGTTTTCGTTGAACGGACGCGCTTTAAGCACTATGCCCCTTATCTGAATGTTCACGTCTTTTCTCCGTCAATCGTCAGCTTTCAAACCGTATTCTTCTATTCTTCGCGAGTCATCGCGCCAGTTTTCGCGCACTTTGACGCGGCATTCGATAAACGCCTTTCTGCCGAGCATTTTTTCAATGTCTTCACGCGCCTGGCTCATCGCCTTTTTGAGCATGCTGCCGCCCTTGCCGATTATCATACCCTTGTGTGTTTCGCGCTCACAGATTATATCCACGGAAATATTCGCTATCGGCTCCTGCTTTGTCGTAACCGAATCCTCAAAAACCACCGTGTCGACCGCGATACCGTGAGGCACTTCGTCGCGTAGGTTACGCAGGAATTTTTCTCTGATTATCTCCTGCACGAGTTGTCTTTCGGTCATATCCGTGGCAATATCCGTAGGATAGAACGCCTGTCCCTCTGGAATATATTTAAATATTTCCTCTAAAAGTATGTCCACCCCATCTTTTCTGAGCGCAGACAACGGCACAACAGACGCGAAGTCGTAAAGTTCGGAATACTCCGCGATTGCTTTTATGATCTCTTTTTTAGGTGTCGCGTCGATCTTATTGAGTACAAGAATAACGGGCGTGTCAAGCGTTGTAAATTTCCGTATCAATTTCTCTTCCGCTTTTTTCGGGCTTCCGCACTCCGCGACGAAGAGCAGCAGGTCGACGTCGTAAAGCGCGTCCGAGGAAACCTTCATCATCTCCTGTCCGAGTTTGTTGCGGGGCGAATAAATACCCGGAGTGTCGACGAAAACAAGCTGTGCTTTATCTGTGTTATATATTCCCGTGACTCTGCCGCGAGTTGTCTGAGGCTTGTCAGAGACTATTGCTATTTTTTCACCTATTATGGAATTGAGCAGAGTGCTTTTACCGACGTTTGAACGTCCGACGATGGAAATAAATCCGCTTTTCATATATCTTTGCTTTCCTTATCTGTTTTTTCTTTACTGCGGCAGAACGCGACAAACGCAAAAGCCGGTACAAGCGATAGGATAAACCATATCACATTCGGCACCGAAAAAATCTTTGAAAACGCCGCCGAAAGTTTTTCGGTATCCGAAAAAAGACTTATTGCGACACCTATCGCCGCCAATGCCGAAATAAGGACTGCCGCCGCGGCCGTATCTTTGGCTGTTTTCGCGTACCTGCTGAAACTCTCAGTCTTTATGTTCACAACGTTTTCAAGCGCCGTGTTTATAAGTTCAAACGACAGCACGAGCGCGAAAGTCAGCACGAGAACCGCGTAATCGTGCGTGGGAAGCCCATATATCGCCGCGAAAACAAGCGTGTATATAATGGCGATTATATGTACGCGGAAATTACGCTCGTGCGTAACGGCAAATTTCACACCGTTGAACGCGAACAGAAAGCTCTTTGCGAGCCCTGTGAAAAATTCTTTCATGTTTTCATTCCTCTGCAAACGTGCGTCTTACAGCCTCTTCCTGCTTTGTGAACATTACCTTTTCATCGTCGGTTTCCGCATGGTCATAGCCGAGAAGATGAAGCGTGGAATGCGCCGTCAGCAGCGCGAGTTCATGTTCAAAAGTACCGCCCGCCGCCGTCGCCTGATTGAGCGCGAAGTTTGCCGCTATTGCCATGTCTCCGAGGTAACGAGTCTCCCCTTCCGCGGGGATAGGCTCGTCCGCGGGGAACGAGAGCACATCCGTTGCGGAATTCGTGTCGCGGAAGTCTCTGTTAAGCTTTTTTATTCCCGCATCGGTGACAATCTTTATACTTATTTCGCAGGGATAATCGACGCCTTCGAGCTTCAGCGTTTCTTCTGCCGCGCGGATGATTATTTTGCGCATTTCACGCGATATTTTTACGCCGCGCTGTGCGTTGTATATCGTTATCGTGTTCATTTTACATATCCGCCCTTTGCAACAAACTTCTTTGCCGCGGCTGTACTTCGCGACGCAGCGTCTGCCTCATAAGCCTGAATTATTTTTTGTACAAGCTGATGACGGACAACGTCTTTATAAGACAAACGGCATATTGCAATGTCATCAACATCTTTCAGTATGCTCATTGCCTGTTTTAGTCCGCTGCGCTTATCTCTCGGCAAGTCTATCTGCGTTATATCGCCCGTGATTATTATCTTTGAATTGAATCCCAAACGGGTCAGAAACATCTTCATCTGCTCGCAGGTCGTGTTCTGAGCCTCGTCAAGAATTATAAAGCTGTCGTCAAGCGTTCTGCCTCGCATATATGCCAGCGGGGCTATCTCGATCACATTCTTTTCAAGATACGATTGATATGTCTCCATGCCAAGCATATCGAAAAGGGCGTCTGTCAGCGGACGCAGATAAGGGTCGACTTTATTCTGCAGATCACCCGGAAGAAATCCGAGTTTTTCTCCAGCCTCGACCGCGGGGCGCGTAAGAATTATTCTCGACACCCTTTTCGCTCTCAGCGCAGTGACTGCCATCGCGACCGCGAGGTACGTTTTGCCTGTTCCGGCAGGGCCTATGCCCAAAGTTATGGTATTGGATTCTATCGCTTTTATATACTCTTTCTGTCCAAGGGTCTTCGGTTTTATCGGACGTCCCTTTGCTGTTATGCAGATATTGTCGCCCGTAAGTGCCGCGAGCTCGTTTTCACGTCCTTCGCACGCCATTGACATAGCATAAGTGACCGTCTGCTGCGTCACGGCCTCACCATTACGCGCGATATCAGCAAGCGTTTCGAGGACCCTTGCCGCAAGATCGACCTTATCTTCGTTATCTCCCGACACCTTTACGCCTCCGCCGACATTCGATATGCCGACGCGAAAAGCGTCCTCTACCGCTCTTACGTTTTCATCAAGTTTTCCGAACACTTCGCTGACGATATTTATATCGTCAAATTTCAGGATTTTTTCCAAACGCGTGTCTCTCCTTTATTTTTCAGCTTCCGTTTCGATTACACGGGCCTCTGCGATATCTTCAAGCACCGTATATGTATATTTGCCGTAAAAACCGCTCCCGTCCTCCGAAAACGATTCATATTTTTCAACTATATCAAGTCCGAACAGCGATATTCTTTCCATTTCATCGAGCTCATCTCTTAAAACCTTTTCCGCCGTTTCAGCGTCGTACGTCACGCTGACGGGAACTTTCTCACTTATTTCCTCCCGTATCAGGCAAATCGGGAACACCGAGTCACCCACCCGCAAGGGAGTTTCCTTACGCACCGACACGCAATACTCATAATCGTTCGCGCCGATAAAAGGTATTTTAATTTCAAGCCCGAATATTTTTACGGAATATTTTGTCGTTTCTCTACCCGAAAGCACATATTCCGTACGCTGCACAGGGCAGTACGCCTCGAAGTCTCGCTTCGTCAGCGCCATCATTTTCGCAGACGCTGTGACAAGCCTGTATCCGACGATACGGCTGTCATATATTCCGCCGACGAGCAACTGATCTTTTTTGACCGCCTCGTGATTTTTCACATACGCGACGCCTTTATACGTCTCCGCGGAAACAAGTACGCCGTCCCGCTTTGCATATATGTTGCACGGCTCGTCGTCCGATGCAAGATTCGGAGGCATACGCCGCTCCGTCACTTCTATATACGCGGTGCTTCCCTGTATATTTATTCCGACAAAAGCAATGTTTTCAAATCTTTCCATCAATTGCAGCTTTATCAGCCGCAGATCGTGTCCCGACGTAAAAGCGCCGATATAAAGCCCTTCGTCACATAGCGCTTCAAGCACCTGCTCTTCGCTTACGCTGTAAACACCGCTCACACGGATATCCCAAATAAACGAGGACATTACTATAAGCAGCACCGTGAACAGTACCATGCCGCAAAGCAATCCGCCGCGCCGTTTGAGTTTATACAGCTGCGTCGGAAGTCCCCATCGAGACCTTTCGGTAATACTCACCCCCGCAAGTTTCCGTCTGTACCGTTCGGGAAGTTCTTTCAGCGCCGTAAGATCCATAAGAAATACGCGTGCGGTAAGAGTATCCGGGGCTGTCCGATGTATCTGCCAAAGTTCTATACCTTCATCAGTCGCTATATTAAGAAGGTTTTCGCCGTACCAACCCTCTATATACACCTCGCAGCAGCCGAGGATATATTCGGACAACTGACTTATTTTCATTTTTTCGCCTCCCCGCGTTCAAACTCAAGAGAGGCTATTTTCCCGCTTATTGTGACAGCGTCTACCGTAAGTTTTTTAAGTGTCAGACCCTGACCGAAAAGACGCAGAACAAGATGTTTTGACGATATTTTCACCGTATCGTCGTCATATTCTGTTATTTCAACGCCTCCGCAGTCTTCCACGGAAACCTGCGTTGAACCTAATATTTCTATCTGAGTGCCCTGCGGCGACTCTTTTGCAGTATTTTCTTTTTTCAGCCTCATCCGCAATATCCCCCGAGTAAACATTCACTACAAAAGATTATTGCGTACAAGGTCTGATTATTCGTTTTATCAGCCGAAATACTTCAAATCGACAAATTCGCCGTCGGAAGTCCATTCGCCGAACGCTTCGCAATGTCCTTTACCGAAAAACATCGGCAGATATTCCGCGAAATTAGGCGAAAGCGGTTTTGTTTCAAGTTCAGCGGCAGGGAGCCAGAAAATATTTCCCTCATCCGTACCGTCGAGGAGCACACCTGAGAATTTATGAGTCCTGAAAAGGAACTCTATATATCTTTCGTCCGCGTTTTTGCGGGACCAGTCTATTATTCCGCAGGAAGTAAGATCCGATACCTCAAGACCCGTCTCTTCCCGCACCTCACGCACGGCGCAGTCGTATATGCTTTCACCCTGCTCGACGTGCCCGCCCGGAAAAGATATGCCCTTGTATTTTTTCAGTCTGTCGATAACGAGGACTTTGTCCGTTTTATCGTCAAAGACCATGACCATCGTCGTTATTTCGGTTTTCACTTTATCCGCTCCGCCGTATAATAGTTATATTTCCTCATTATATATCTATTATAGCAGAAAAATCAAAAAAATCAAGAGATTTTCGGAAAATCTCTTGATTTTTTAAATATATTCACTCAGCCCGCGTGCAGCATATTCTCTATGGATATACCGTAGCCCCTCGTCGGATCGTTGACCATGACGTGCGTCACCGCGCCGACAAGCTTACCGTTCTGTATTACAGGGCTGCCGCTCATTCCCTGAACGATACCTCCTGTCTTTTCCAAAAGCTTTTCATCTGTCACCTTTATTATCATATTTCGCGACGTTCTGGTTTTATCCGAATATACTTTTGTAATGTTTATTCTGTAATACTGCGGGCCGCAATCGTCAAGAGTACAGCATATGAGCGCTTCGCCTTCTTTTATCTCATCGGTATTTGCGACTTCAAGCATTTTACCGCCGCCTACAACGAACGAGTCATCAAGTTTTCCGAAAACGCCCTGCTCACAATTCTTGTAAAGCGAACCTATCAGCACGTCATCATCAAACGAACCCTTCAGCTCGCCGGGTACTCCCACTTTACCCTGGACAACGGAATGGATGACCGCTCCGTAGACAGTAGCGTGGGAAAGCGTCATGATTTCGCCCGTGTCAACGTCACATATTGCGTGTCCGAGTCCGGCGAACGTGCCGCTTTCCGGATCCATATAAGTTACCGTTCCGATGCCTGCCGTACTGTCGCGTACAAGACATCCGAGTCTGTAAATACCGGACAGGTCCTGCACCGGCTGGACCTTGACGTCAAAATAAACATTTTCTCTTTTTATCTGCAATGTGAGGCTTCTGCCGTTAGAGGAGCGTACTGCTTCCGAAAACGATTCGTTATCGGCGCTCTGCCCATTTACCGACAATATCACATCCTTGACCTTTATACCTGCCGCATCAGCGGGATTTTTGCGTCCCGATGCCGTTTCGACATCATTCATACCCACGACAAGTACGCCGTCCGCATAGTATTTCACGCCGAACGGTATACCGCCGACAAGTACCTTCTCGGGAAATCTCCTGCGCGTTACGGGGAGGTCGTTGTCTTTAAGACATTCCGCACCCGTGCCCGTATTTTCCGTCATACACCTGCCGAAGGCAGCCTTTGCAGCGCTTATATCCGACGATATGCCGATATCCGCGAAAATCACTACCGAGGCAGCAACAGCGGCAAGCACACAGCATAAAACGATGACGAAAACTGATTTTTTTCCTGTTTTTACCGTCAAAACTATTCTCTCCTTTCTTTGTTTGACAGTTTTATTTTGACTCTGTCGAAAAGCATTATTCAGCGCAAAAATTAACGTAAAAAAAGAGAAATAAAAGAAAAATTTTCTATCTTGCGAAAAAAACCTTGATTTGTAACATTTAATATGATAATATATTCAGCGTGATCAATATTCGGAGATATGAAAAATGGTAAAAACAGGCATTTCTTTTATAAAAAAACATGCTATACTGTGCATTGCGGCGCTGGCTGCGGTTATCACGTCGGTGATTGTTCCGCCTGACTCGGAATACATCGGATATTTCGATTTCAAAACGCTGACATGTCTTTTCTGTACGCTTGCCGTCGTATGCGCGTTGAAAAACATTAAATTTTTTACATTTCTTGCGCGAAAGATCGTAAAAATGACGGGCAACACCCGCTCGGCGATCCTCGCAACGGTCTACATAACATTCATCGGCTCAATGCTCATCGCGAACGATATGGCTTTGCTCACATTCCTTCCGCTCGGATTTTCGATAATCAACGACTCCGGAAAACGCGGCTGGCTCGCTTTTACATTCACGATGCAAACCATTGCCGCAAACCTCGGCGGCATGCTCACACCTTTCGGAAATCCGCAGAACCTATATCTTTTCAGCAAATTCAACATTCCGACGGGCGAATTCATGACAACGATGCTTCTGCCTTTCGCCATTGCCATTACGCTGATAACCGTCTGCTGTCTGTGCGTAAGAAAAGAAAGCATGACTCTCAAAGACGGCGCGGATTTCGTCCTTCCGCCCGCAAGGACATCGCTTTATCTCGTTCTTTTCGTGCTCTCTCTTGTAATAGTTTTCCGCGTGATCCCCTATTGGATAGGCCTGATAGTAATCCCCGCTATTCTCTTTTTCGCAGACAGGAGTGCGCTGAAAAAGGTCGATTACGCGCTGCTTCTGACGTTTATTTTCTTCTTTATTTTTGCGGGAAACATGGCTCGTATAGACGCAGTCGATAAATTCCTTTCATCGCTGCTGCAAAAAGACACCCTCATCGTATCCGTCCTCTCCTGCCAGTTCATAAGCAATGTGCCGTCAGCTGTACTGCTGTCGCAGTTCACGGCAAACTGGAAAGAGCTGCTCTGGGGCGTAAATATCGGGGGAACGGGGACGCTCATCGCGTCGCTCGCAAGCCTTATAACATTTGAAGAATACGTTCACGACCGTCCCGGAAAAGCGGCGCGTTATTTCGGAATATATTCCGCTTTCAGCTTCGGCTTTCTTATAATCTTAACGACGATAATGGCACTCGCAAGATAAAATATAAAAAAGAAATACCCGCGGAAAAATATCTCCTGCGGGTTATTTTTCTGCACATTCTTGTGTTTGCTACGTTTTATGTATCTGAGCCTCCGCGTTTTCCATTTCTTTGAGCTGCCGCGTAAATCTCATGGCGTAATAAATACTCAGCGCCGCTGTAAGCACGTCGGCAACGGGCTGTGCAAGCTGGATTCCGAAAACGCCCATCGTGAAGCCGAAAACAAGCAATACGGGGATGAAGAAAAGCCCCGA
Source organism: uncultured Eubacteriales bacterium (assembly GCA_959604355.1). Lineage (GTDB taxonomy): Bacteria > Bacillota > Clostridia > Oscillospirales > UBA644 > HGM12619. The sequence goes on along the minus strand of CAUHAO010000011.1, from coordinate 1,112 downwards.
ACGTGCCGATGCCAGAACAGACGCGGGCACGGCGTTTCCGACGGACTGAAGCATCATATTTGTTAACAATATTACCGAATTGAGCGGAAAAACGACACATTGCAACCTTAACGCGAGCGCGCCTATATCCGTGACGGACTCATCGCCCTCTCTGAAAAGATTGACGAGTTGGGGCGCAAAATGAGCACATACCGCGGAAATGACGACAAGAACTATCGCGGAATACTTAACACAGAAATTGAAAGCTTCTCGCACGCGTGCGTAGAGCTTCGCGCCGTAATTGTAGCCGCATATCGGCTGAAAGCCCTGTCCGAATCCTATTATCGCGGCGGCGGCAAAGCTTGTTATCCTTGACACTATTGAAAACGCTGCGATCGCGGCATCCGCTTCAAGCCCCGAGCATACAGCACCCGCGACAAGGCTCAGACAGACAGTCGACATACCGTTTAGACCCTGTCTGCAAAGCGACGGCAGACCTCCGCGAATGATCTCCCTGCAATACGTCCACGTCGGGTGAAATCTTTTTATTGATATCCTTATGCTTCCGCTACGCAGAATGCCCACCAGCAAAAGTAGAAAACTTATCATCTGGCTTATCATCGTCGCGAGGGCCGCTCCGGATATTCCCATGCCGAAAGTGAACATGAAAAGAGGATCAAGAACAATATTTATCAAAGCGCCGGAAACGATGCCTATCATCGCGTAAAAAGCATTCCCCTGGAAGCGTAGTTGATTGTTCAGCACAAGTGATGACGTGTAAAAAGGGGCGCCGATGAGAATATATTTTATGTAATCCACGGCGTACGGAAGGATCGTAGGTGTAGAGCCCAATAAGCGGGCAAGAGGCTTGATGAAAAGCAATCCGAGAATCGCGATGAACGCTCCGAAGATCATCGAAAGGAAGAACCCGTTTGACGCCATTTTCGACGCTTCATCGGGCTCGTTCGCGCCGAGTTTGCGTGAAATATAATTGCCCGAACCGTGTCCAAAAAAGAACCCCGTTGCCTGAAGTATTGCCATGAGCGACAGGGCGATGCCTATCGCTCCCGACGCGGATGTACTGTCGAGTTTTCCGACATAGTACGAGTCGACAAGGTTGTAGAACGACGATA
>CAUHAO010000010.1 GCA_959604355.1 uncultured Eubacteriales bacterium | reverse complement strand
GGGACTTGAACCCCCACGTCGAAGACACCAGATCCTAAGTCTGGCGCGTCTGCCAGTTCCGCCACGCCCGCATAATCTTTTATGAGTTTGCAATTAAGTATAGCACAAATTGTTATCTTTGTCAAGTAAAAATATCTTAAAAACTGCAACAAAAAACAAACAATATACCGCACGGAGGTCGTCCGCGCGGTATAAAACTCATTTGCTGTCTTTGAGAGATACGGTCAGATTATAGCAATTGTCGTATTTGGAGTCTTTGCAGAAATATCCGTTTCTGACGAACTGGAATTTTTCGCCGGGCTTGACATCCGCGCAAGAGGGCTCGATTTTTGCGTCTTTAACGATTTCGATAGAGTTCGGACTCAGATAATCCGTATAAGTCTTGTCTTCGGGAATGTCGAATACATTTTCAAGGGTAAAGAGTCGGTCGTAAATGTGTATTTCCGTGTCAAGTGCGTGTGCCGCGGAGAGCCAATGTATCGTACCCTTGACTTTACGTCCGTCGGCGGGCATTCCGCAACCTGTTTCAAGGTCACAGGAGCAGAGGATCTCAACTACATTTCCGTTTTCATCTTTTACGACATCTTCATACTTGACTATATATGCGCCCATAAGGCGTACTTCTCCGCCGGGTTTGAGACGGAAGAACTTGTTCGGGGGGACGAGGGCGAAGTCCTCTTTTTCGATGTAGAGATGCTTCGTGAATGGAACTTTTCTCGTACCTGCTTCGGGATATTGGGGATTGTTCGGGAGTTCGAAATATTCCACCTTGTCTTCGGGGAAGTTTGTTATCGTGAGTTTTACGGGGTGGATTACGGCGACGCGTCTTGCGGCGGTAGCGTTGAGCTCGTCTCTGATGCAATGTTCAAGAAGGCTTATATCAACGATGCTGTACGCCTTTGCAACGCCTGCTTTCTGCACGAAGTTGAATATGGCCTGCGGAGTGTAGCCGCGTCTGCGGAGCGCGCAAAGGGTTGGCATTCTCGGGTCGTCCCAACCGTCGACTTTTTTCGTTTCGACAAGCTCTCGCAGGTATCTCTTACTCATTACGGTGTATGTGAGATTGAGACGCGCGAATTCATACTGATGTGGCTTATGCTCGAATCCGATATTGTCAACGACCCAGTTGTAAAGAGGTCTGTGGTTCTCAAATTCTATCGAACAAAGGGAGTGGGTGATACCTTCAAGGGCGTCCTGTATGGGATGTGCGAAGTCATAGAGGGGATAGATGCACCATTTGTTTCCCTGACGGTGGTGAGAGGTGTGGATTATTCTGTATATTGCAGGGTCACGCATGTTCATGTTAGGGGAAGCCATGTCGATTTTCGCACGGAGAGTATGCGATCCGTCCTCGAATTCTCCGTTTTTCATTCTTAAAAAGAGGTCGAGATTTTCTTCTACGGAGCGGTCTCTGTAAGGGCTGTTTTTGCCGGGCACTACGAGAGAACCTCTGTATTCTCGCATTTCTTCCGCGGAAAGGTCATCAACATACGCTTTCCCTTCTTTTATGAGCTTAACAGCGTATTCAAAGCATGCGTCAAAATAATCCGAACCGTAGTATATGCCGCCGTCGGGAATTGCGCCGAGCCAGCGAAGGTCTTCTTCTATAGCCTGAACATATTCGTCGTCTTCCTTGACAGGGTTCGTGTCGTCGAAACGGAGGTTGAATTTTCCTCCGTACTTTTTGGCTGTTCCCCAGTTTATCCATATCGCTTTTGCGCTGCCGATATGGAGATAACCGTTGGGCTCGGGCGGAAAACGCGTGTGTATATGGTCTTCACGTCCGGACGCAAGGTCATCGTCTATTATTTCATGTATAAAATTGCTTGATACTGTTTCGTCCATTTTAATACCTCGTTATATTCTCACTTCGGAAAGTCTGCGCAGTACACGGTCCCTGCCCATTATCTTCATTACCTGATATGTGTCGGGGGAAACCTGTTTGCCGGTTATAGCGATACGGAGTATCATCGCGATATCTCCGACGTGGCCTTTGTATTTGCCCGGCTCGAGCTTGTAAGCTTTTGTATCCGCGGCAAAGCCATGCTTTTCAGCGAGTTCTTTGAGCTTTGCGAACCACGTTTGCTGGTCATCGTTTTCGTCGTAAACCGACGGATATTCCGCAATGATCGCGGCAATATCTTCTTTTGCAATGTTTGCGGGAAATTCTGCGCTCGGAACAAAGAGCTCGTCATAGAAGAATCCCATATAATCCTTTACGCCGCTCCAAGTGCAGATGTCTTTTCTCGGTTTTGCTCCGCCTCTGCCGATGGCGAGTATATCTGTCGCGTATTTTGCGTCTCGTTTCAACAATTCTGCGAATGAGGGATCATAGGTTTCGGCCCATTCTGTGAGTTTGCCGTAAACTTTTTCGGCCGACATGAGCGAAACAGTGTTTTTTGTGACGTCGTTGAGCTTGTCGAAGTCGAACAAACAGCCCGAGTTGCTCATTTTTTTTATCGAGAAGGGAAATTCGGTATATGCTTTCTGCGGATTTGCAGTGCGCCACTCCTCGTAGTTGGAGTTGAGCAGAGTCATTATATATTCAATGACACATTCCGGATCGTATCCGATTTGATCGTAGTACCTAACGTCGGCACCTGCGTCACGTTTAGAAAGCTTTTTCTTCGATCCGTTTTCAAGTTTCATCAACTGCGCAATATGGAGATATTTGGGAAGCTTGAAACCGAGAGCCTTGAAAAGCTGTATGTGGAACGGAAGTGAAGGCAGCCACTCTTCTCCTCGAATTACGTGAGTCGTTCTCATTAGATGGTCGTCGACTGCATGTGCGAAATGATAGTTCGGAATGCCGTCACTTTTAAGAATAATGTGATCCTTGTCGTTCTCGGTAAGTTCAAGGTCCCCCTTTATAAGGTCTGTGAACTTTACTTTATTATTTACGGATCCGTTGGATCTGAATCGCAGAACAAATGGTTTTCCGGCTTTGAGGTTTTCCTCGATAACGGAAATATCCGCGTCTCTGTATTTTGCCCATTTACCGTAGTAACCGGGATCGACTTTGAGAGCTTCCTGCTCTTTGCGGATCTCGTCAAGTTCCTCTTCAGTGCAGAAGCAGGGATATGCAAGGCCTTGCTGAACAAGATATTTAGCGTAAACATGGTATATGTCTTTACGCTGACGCTGTCGGTACGGACCGTAGTCTCCTTTGTGCCCGCCGTTTGCGGTAGCGCCCTCGTCAAATTCTATTCCGTAATGCTTAAGGGTGGAAATAAGACTTTCTTCTGCGCCCTCAACTTCACGTTTTGCGTCTGTATCTTCAATTCTGAGATAGAACACGCCGCCGCTCTGATGCGCAAGTCTTTCGCCGACACGGGTGGGGAAAAGACCTCCGAAATGAAGGAAGCCTGTGGGGCTTGGTGCGAATCTTGTTACCTTAGCTCCCTCGGGGAGATTTCTCGGAGGATATCTTTTTTCCATATCTTCGGGCGTAAGTGTTACGGAGGGAAAGAGCAGATCTGCCAGATAATTGTAATCCATAAACATTACCTTTTATATCTTAATAGTATTTTAACAAGAAATATAGTAGCATATTTTACCCAAAATGTCAATAGATATCGAAATTAGTTCGTTTTGTGATCATACAATCTTGCTTTGTTGATTCGTGAAAATGACGAAAAGTAAATATGTAAAGCATAAATACTTTACATATTTTTTCAACGTCTTACAGAGAGTTTTTCCGTTTTTTTGTGTAAAAAATGAAGTTATCCACAGGTCAAAACACGCTTGTATAGGGGTTGTTAACGCTTTCAACTGGGTTTTCCACAGAAATGAATATACCGGTTTGATTTTTCAACGCACCGCAAAAAAAGGCCTGAAGTGTCTGAATTTTGTTGAATTTGACATGTAAAGTTTATATACATTACATATGTGGGGCGCTTTTTACAATGTAAAGGCTGTTGCCAGAATAGGTTGTGCATTGGATGATCAGATCCTCGGTAATAATAAAAAGGCACCTGAAAAATCAGGTGCCTTTAAGAAGTTTGAGAAAAAATTATTCAGCTTTAACAATCTCAGCATCTGCCGCGTTCTTTATAACGCTTTCAATGCCGTTCTTGCAGCTTGCTTTTGCAGCATAACCTTCGGATATACCGATGATTTCGCCGTTTCTTGCTTTAAGACGGAATCTGTATTCGCCTTTTTTGTCGGTGTACATTTCGAATTTCGGATTGGTAACCTTTTCAAAATTTTCGACGGTCTGATCCTCGAATTTTGCAGCGGGGGCGTTGGTCATAACGCTCTTTATACCGTTCTTGCATGATGTTTCGGTCTTATAGACTTCAGAAGCAAGGATAGTCTCACCGTTTCCGGCCTTGAGAGCAAAGTTAAAACCTGTAGCAGTCTGTTTTATAACAAATTTTCCCATAGGGTAACCTCCAAATAATTAATATTTTATGGTTGGATTATATCATATTCAGATTGAAATGTCAACACATATTTCAAAGAAATAATCACATTTTATTTTCTTTTAATGCAATTTCGAAGCTTTTAGTGTATTTTTAAGCAGCATCGTTATCGTCATGGGACCAACACCTCCGGGTACAGGTGTTATGTAGGATGCTTTTTCCGATGCAGAATTAAACTCCACGTCTCCGACGAGTTTTCCGTCGGGTTTTCTGTTCATACCGACATCTATCACAACAGCGCCTTTTTTGATCATATCGCCCGTAATAAACTCCGCTTTTCCTACGGCAACGACGAGAATATCGGCTTTTTTAGTTATTTTTTCAAGATCTTCCGTTTTCGAGTGGCATATAGTTACTGTACCGTTTTCGTGCAGCAACAGCATCGACTGAGGCTTTCCGACGATGTCGCTCCGACCCACGACGACACAGTTTTTCCCTTCAACCGAAATTCCCGTGCTGTGTATGAGTTCCATTACTCCTGACGGGGTGCAGGGCGCGAAATCATATTTGCCGACCATGATTTTCCCGACATTTACCGGATGGAACGCGTCGACGTCTTTATCCGGACGTATTCTGTCTATTACAGCCTTGGCGTTTATGTGTTTGGGCAGAGGCAGCTGTACGAGAATTCCGTCGATATCGGGTCGGGCATTAAGTGTGTCGATGAGTCCAAGAAGCTCGTCCTGCGAGGTTTCTTCGGGAAGTTCAAATTTCTCGGAATAGAATCCCACTTCCGCACATGCTTTTTCTTTGTTCGCAACGTATATTTGGGAAGCGGGATCGTTTCCGACTATAATCACCGCAAGTCCGGGGGTGATGCCGGTCGTTTCCGCAAGAGTCTTCGTCTGTTCTTTGATTTCTTCTCTTATTTTTGCCGAGATTTCTTTACCGTTGATTATTTTCGCCATTTTCGTTCTCCGTTCGTTCTGTGTTTTCAGCTTCTGTGTTGTATTCCGTCGGAATATCGGACGTGTCTTTATATACAGGGACATACGTCGGATTTTTTTGTCTGCGTTTTATTTCAATACGGTCGAGCATTTTACGCCAGACCCCGATCCGGACAAGAATGATAAGAATTACGCCGATGACGCACGTTATTGCGGCCAGGACTTGAGAGACTCTGAAATTTCCCCACCAGAGGCTGTCGGTCCGCAAGCCTTCGATCCATGTTCTTCCGGCGCCGTACCACGCCAGATAAAAGAAGAATATTTCTCCGTGTTCTTTTTTGAATTTTCTCAGATACAGGTATGCAAGCAGAAAGCCTATGACGTTCCAGAGCGATTCGTATAAGAACGTCGGATGTACAGGCGCACCTCCGTTTATCGACATACCCCACGGCAGAGACGTTTCACTGCCGAACGCTTCTGCGTTCATGAAGTTTCCCCAGCGTCCGATAGACTGGCCTATGAAAAATCCCAGGGCACCGAGATCAAAGAGGGCAAGGAAGTTTATTTTTTTGACTTTACAGTAAATGTAGCCTGTCAGAAAGGCCGCGATAACGCCGCCGTATATGGCAAGTCCGCCTTTTCTGATGTTGATTATGTCTGCAAAAGACTCAAAGCGGTCCGGCTCAAATATAACATAGTATAAGCGCGCTCCGATAAGAGCCGTCGGCACGCCCCAGAGGACTATGTCAACGATATTATCAGATGTCAGGCCTACTTTTTTCGCGTGTGTCATCGCGAATATCATCGCAAGTATTAGCCCCGACGTAATTATTATTGCATACCAATATATGTCTATGCCCGTTCCGAATAAGTTTGATATCGCGACCCTGTTTACTTCAAATGGGGGTATTCCGAGCCCTTCAAAGCTAATCATATGAGTGTCGTACACGGTCAGTCCTCCTTGTCTATGATTGAATATGCGGAATTTTCAACGTTAAAGCAATCCAATTTAGAGTTTATATAATCCAGAGTAAGCGAATTGTATATATCCATGGTGTCGAACGGTGTCACGCCGTCAAAGTGTGCGTAGAGATATTCGTACGCAAGATTTTCACAGCTGTCAAAACTGCTGAGAAAGCATCCGTAATTGTTGTTTTTTGCCCGAAGGAACTCTCTCTGGGAAACGCCTCTGCGTTTAAGTGCATAAAGTTCTTCTTTTACCGCATCGATTATTTTTTCGGGATTCTCGGATTCTCCCGAAAAAGAGAATACTCCGAATTCTTTTTCGCGCATCACGTCGGAGTCAAACGAGCCGTTTATGAGCCCTTTGTTATACATCTTCAAGAAGAATTCTCCTGATCTTGACGAGAGAGTGTCTGCAATTATCTCACAGGCCAGAGAATGCTTTATAAGTTCTCGTCCCTCATATTTCACGGGCGCATCTTTGATACCGAAAGAAAATATCGGAATGGATACAGACATCTTTTCTCTTTTTGACGGCTTGAAAACTTTTTCCGTTTCGGGGTATCCGTCCGGTATCGCGCAATTATCGTTTTGCCCTGTGAAATATTCGGAAACAATGTCCGCGACACTATCTTCATTTATATCGCCGCAACAGCAAAGCACCGTATTGCGGGGGGTGTAGAACGCTTTGTGTGCAAGATAAAGTATATCGGGCGTGATCCGGGAGATTGTGCTTTCCGTACCTGCAATCTCGTATTTTATCGGGTGATCAAAGAACAGGCAGTCAAGCAGGTCGTAATAGCATCTGTTTGTGGGATTATCGTGGAGCATGTCGATTTCCTGCTTGATTATCCCGAACTCCTTGCTTACGGTTTCCTCTGTAAAGTACGGTGTTGTGACCGTTTCAATGAGTATTCTCAGCGAATCTTCAAAGTCGTTTGCGCATGAAAACAGATATCCCGTGTGGTTGTAAGAGGTGTAGGCATTCGCGTTTGCACCGGTGGCGGAAAACTTTTCGAAAGCATCTCCGTAAGGCTTTGAGAACATTTTGTGTTCAAGAAAATGAGCCGTGCCGTCCGGAAGAACGTAATGCTTATTGTCGAACGTAAAGGATCTGTTTACGGATCCGAATTTTGAGGCGAAAACGGCGTGCTTTGTGGAAAAATCGCGCTTAGGAATAACGATGACGTCCAATCCGCCGATATTCGCGGTAAAGTATTCTTCACCGATTTTTTCGTTATGTATTTTTTTATATGTCATATATTTCCTCGTCTTCGCAATATTCGGCAGAACCGCTTCCTTCAAGGAAATACACGGTATCGAGAGAAACAGCCTTTGCCGCCGCCATAACGTCCTCTTTCTGCGCAAGAATTATCATTTCTCTGTACTCTTCGGGGGAAATATCCGTACCGGAAACAACGGCGTTGAGAAAATGACTTTCCATCGCCGTGGGACTGTCCTGTGACTGCCCGATGGAGTCGATAAGCATTTTTTTTGCCTGATAAAGTTCCTCATCGGATATTTCCTCGGAAATATCCTTTATCTGGCGAAGGATCGATGCCTCGACTTTTTCTTTGTTGTCGGCGCTTATCCCCGAATATACCAGCATTATTCCTTTATGCCTGTCAAAAACAGATGAGCAGTAATAGCAAAGAGATTCTTTTTCCCGAACATTTACGAATAACCTGCTGCACGGGGACGTCGCGAATATCGCGTTGAAAAGCACGTATCCCGCGGCGTTCTGCATATAGTTCTCAGCTCCGGTGCGAAATCCCATAACGAGTTTTGCCTGAGTCATGGAATCTTTTTCGACAAAATATTTTACTTCGTTCGCGGCTGACTTTATAAGTGTGGGAGATATCTTTCTGCTGCAATGAAAACCGGGATACTTCTCTGAAAAAAGCGAATTTACCCAACCTTTGAGAGCATCGGCGTCAAATCTGCCGAGGGCAAAGACCGTAATGGTGCTGTCAAAGATAAGGTTATTGAATATACGCGGCAGGTCGTTTGCCGAAAGTTTTTCGATCTCTTCGATGCTGCCGGATGAGTCTATGCCGTAAAGCTCGTTGCTGAACATGTGCGCCGCGCACCTCATGTTCGCATATGAGGTTTTTTCGTTTATATTTGCCCTGATTGCATCTATAAGATTTTTCTTTTCGGTCTCTGTTCGCTCTTCAACGGCTTCGGGCGAAAGGATGAGATTGTCGGTTATCATCATCGAGAGGAAAGAAAGCATGTCTTTTTCCATATCAATCGAACCATCGGTATATTTTTCGTCAATGTACGACACGGAAAAACGTATTACCTGATTTTCGCCCTTTTTGCCTGTTCCGAGAGTGAATGTCGCGCCGTAATGGGTGTCGAGAAAGTCTGAAACTTTATCTATTTCAGGGTACATTCTGCAGCCTCTGCCCATTACAGCCCCGAGAAGGCAGTTCTCAGACGCCTTTACTTTGTCGAGAGGCATTATGAAGTTTACGGATATCATATTGCGCGTGAATTTATCAGACCTGTTCACCTGCAACTGTATACCGTTTTCACATACAGTTCTTTCCATATAAACTCTTTCATCGGTTCTTATATATTACGGTTATTTTACTCTCTTTTTATGTAAATGTCAAGATGCAATGCGCATATTTTTATTTTGTGACACATTACATCCGACACTTTTTCATTGTTTTGAATATATTTCTTTTCCGTATGCGTAAAGACGTATTTTTTTATTTTTCCACGCTTCGGGAAAATTCGGCTCAAAACTGAATCCGTCCTCAACGCGTTTCATTCCGAAAAGTTTCTCCGTCACGGTTTTGAAATACCACCCCGCGGCCCCCGTATACATGCTCCATCCGCCCATACCGTAATGGGCCTTGTTTGTGTATATGTCTGCCGTCATCATATAAGGCTCGGTGCGGTATACCTGTGTTTTTGCCTTGTCCGACGAGTGATATATCGGGTTTATCATATGGAGAATTTCATATGCCTCGTCTTTGTTACCGTTTGCGTAAAGGGCGTAGGCAAACCATATTGCCGCGTGAGTGTACTGACCGCCGTTTTCTCTTATTCCGGATATATATCCCATGATATACCCGGGATTTATTTCACTGCTGACAAATGCAGGTGTGAAGAGTCTTGCAATACCTGTTTCTTTGTCGGTTAAGTGTTCTGTTGCCGATTTTAACGCCGTTGAGACGCGCTGCGGGTCAAGTTGTATCAGCGACGCAAAGCTTTGAGGCAGTATATCTATGCTGCATTCCTCGTTTTCATGACTTCCGAGTTTTTTTCCGTCGGGGAAAATGGCTCTGATATATCTGTCTCCGTCCCAGCAGTTTTCCTCGATGCGCTCTCGAAGGGCTACGGCTTTTTCGAGACAGAAGTCCGCAAATTCACCGTCGCCGATTTTTCTGCATATATCGGCAAATCTCTCGGCGACGAGGACTGTGAACATCGACCCCCAGACCGTTTCCGCGCTTGACATTCTGTTCATGCCGTCGTTCCAGTCTCCGCCTCTGAAGGTTATCATACCGTGTGCCCCTTCCGTAATGGAATGACGCAGTGCCCGTTTGCAATGCTCGAACACGGACTCTTTTTCCTCAGATATGCCTGCCTCGAAATATTTTTCGCTTTCGCTCTCGGCAAGCAGAGGTCCCGTTGCATAGCGGAATCTAAGGTCAAGCAGTTTCATATCTCCTGTTTTTGTCACATATTCGCAAACGGCGAAAGGTAACCACAGCATATCATCGGACGACCTTGAACGGACCCCCTTATATCTGTCTTTGTAAGAAAGCCCCGTATGCCACCAATGCATCACGTCGCCTTCTTTAAACTGATGTTTTACGGCGCGTATTATCTGCTGCCTGAGAAATCGGGGGTCGAACACAGACACACAGCATGCGTCCTGAAGCTGATCCCTGAATCCGAAAGCGCCGCTGCATTGGAAAAATCCCGTTCTAGCGTAAATGCGGGAGCGTATTATCTGAGGGTAGAGCAGGGTGTTGAAGAAATAATTAAGTTCAGCGTCCGGGGTATCTATTTTTATTCGTTTCCCGGTCTCGGCTATTACTTTGTCAAATTCCGATCTTATCTTTTCCGGTGTTAGTTTTGCCGTCAGCTCGCGCGCCTGTTTTGCTGTTGCGGCATAGGCGAGAATAAACGTCTTTGTTTCGGTCTTTTCGGCGTGTACCGTGGCGCAGAGCACCTGTCCCAGCGGTATAACTCCGTGTCCGAAAAGACATGTGATTCCCGATGCGAATTCTGTGTTGTATTCATTCGAAAAATACAGACATTTGTTTTCGCGGATATGGCTTACGGTTCCCGGGTTTTCGCCGATCCCCATAACGATGTGCGGCTCATATTTGATTTTTATAGGGAACGACGACGGGTTTTCCGTTTTTACCGATATCACTTTTGCCGCGAATCTTTTCGGTACAAACACTTTCACCGTTATCTTCGCCGTTCCGCAGTTTGAGATATATTCCGCATATCCGTCATGGAATACTGCGGTCGAATTCGAGGTGATGTCATAGATACATTCATGTTTCCCGTCCGTAACTGTCGCCGTGAGTTTTTCTCCGGGAATATCCTCAACGGGATCGTTTGACCACGGTGTGAGCTTGTTTTTATAGGCGTTATATGCAAAGGTGAAGCCCAATCCTCGGTCTGTAACGAGCGTACCGAATACGGGGTTTGCCAGAATATGGCTCCATGTCTGGCGATACGGCAGTGAAGCTTTATCGGAGATTGCAAAGCCGTTATCCGTGAATCCTCCGAGCCCGGTTTTCAGTGAATAAGAAATCTCCGCAGGCTTTACGTCAATAATATTCTGCTCGGATGATTCTTTCGGTATGCTATGCGGTTTCCATCCCTTTTCGGTGTCTGCAAAAAATGCGCAGATGTCGCTTAACAGGGCAAACTCGTCCATATTCTGAATATTTGCAAGAAATATTCCCGATCTTTTTCCCATAAGTTTTTCCATGCCGCACGCTTCAACGAAGTCGCGCAGAGTGCTGTATATCTTTCTGTCATATGAACCGCCTTCCGAGAAACAGAAGACCATCTCGCAGTCACATACGTATTCCTTCAGCAACGAGAACGCGCGAACGAAAGGCAGACATTTTTCAACATTGTCCCCGTCTGTTTTTATCAAGAGTATTGGGTAATCTCCTGAAATGCCGTATCTCCATAAAGCTTCCGGCCCGAGGATGTTTTTATATGCTCTTGGACGGTAGGGGGATGGCCTTGCGATTTTCGACGAATGAATCGCCGACAAAAGTATCTCCGATATCCTTATATCTTCCTTGCGGCAGTTGAGTTTTCTGTATACAGAAAAGGAATTGAGCATCGAATTTTTGAGGATATCGTTGATGTTTCCGTCTGCTCTCGCGCGCATCAATGCCTCCATCGCGTCGCCCTTATTATCGGCGCAGGATATGATAAGGTTCGATACGGCGGAAGACATTCCCTGGACTCTTAACGGAAATTTCAGAGCGACGCACGGGTCGACGGGCCCGTCGGTGACGCATGAGAAGTCTCCGCCGAATGCTCTGTCGAGGCTTTCCGCGCCGTGACCGTGGGGGATAACATTGAATCGGCTTAATTCGAATTCATAATTCAGAGGTTCCTTGAATCCTACGGCCATGCACATTTTGTCTCCGGAGTTTTCTCTGTCTTTCGGACGCCGTGATATAAAGAGGATCTTGTTCTCACGGTCATAATCTCCCTCTATAAAAAGATTTGAGAACGCGGGATGTGCTTTCTCTGCCGCACGGTCATTCAGTACGGGTTCGAAGTAAATGAGCATTTCGCCGCTTTTCGCGTGCACGGAATTGTTTTTTACGGTGTATTCACGTATCTCACTCTTTCCGTCAGCGGAAACCGTTACGGTCTGTTTTGTTTCGATGTCGCGGCGCTTGCCGTAGAATACGGCACAGCCGTCTTCAAAAACAGTTTTGTATGACGTTTTTTGGTCTTTTATCGGCATATAGGTAAAGCATCTTGCCTGTCCGTTGCATCGAAAAAGAGCAAAAATTCCTTTAGGGTCTTCACAGTATCTGAATCTTGTTATATCCTTGCCCGAGCTTTTCAGACATCCGCATCCGCTGTCCGAAATAAAGTCTGTAAAGTTCTTTCCGACAATCGCTCTGGTTTCCGGAAAGAGCGGATTCATCGGCTGATATTCGTCGGTTTTGGTCATATATCTCGGATATTTTTCATTCTGGGTGTAAAGCTGTCTGATTTTGAATTTCTGTGCATGTTCGGGGATTTTTTCTTCGAGCAGTTCTTTATATGCGCTCATCTCATTGTCCATGAACCGTTTTTGCATGATATTGTCTTTGAGATAGTTCACACATGAAAGAAATGACATTCCGACATGGTGCACCATATACGAGTATACAGCCGTGGGATTGCCGCCGGTACGTGAGAAACTGCAGTCAAGAGCCTCATAAAATCCGTATTTTCCGTATAGTCCGAAATTTTTGAGACGTTCAAGATTCCTCAGTGAATCTTTCGGAAAAAACGGCAGAGTAAGGAACGTCGAATACGGGGATATGACGGTGTCCGAAAATCTTTCTTTTTTCTCCGCAAGAATGGGGCGCAGAGAAAGCTCCGGAACTCCGAAAGCTTTATACTGATACAGCAGAGTGTTGTCAAACGAATAAAATCCGCTCTCGGATATTCCCCAAGGCAGTCGGACGTTTCCGACATTGAAGTCCAACACGGCCTTTTTCTGTTCCGAAATCGCGAAACGCAGAGCCTCGTCGGCAAAAGAGCCGGGGAAAACCGGAAGCAGAATGTGAGGCATGAAGTATTCGAACATCGTGCCGCTCCAGCTCTTGACGCCGATGTATCCGTTTTGACGCACCACGTTTCTGCTCAACGCCTTCCAATGCTTTTTCGGTATCTGATGACGAGCGATGCCATAATAGCTCGTCAGGCGCGCCTCGCTGGAATAGATATCATAGTAGCAGTTTCCGAATGACGAGTTTTCTACATCATACCCGACATAAAACAGATTTTTTGATTTATTATAGAGAAATCCGAAATTCATGCCGTCAATGAGATCTAAAAGACGTCTGTGAAGTTCTTCCGCACGCGGAGAATCCTTTTGAGCCAGACCGTTTTTGAGCGCGTAGACAAAGCATACAAAATTGCCGTTGTCGACGGTAGATACATATCTCGGAGTGAGAGGGTGGCGTGATGTCGTGGAATACCAGTTGTAAAGTTGACCGTTGTACTTATCAAGCTTTTCTACACTCGAAGTCATTTTTTCGAGAATATCATAGAGTGAGTTTTCGTCTATCAAACCCGCGTCGTAAGCGCCGAGAGTGCACAGCATTGCGATACCTATATTGGTCGGGGACGTACGCGGTGCTGATATTCCCAATGGATTTTCCTGGAAATTATCCGGAGGCAGGAAATTGTTTTTTTCGTTGATGAAAGCTGAAAAATATCCCCACATATCGCGCAGGTATTCATTGATCTCGGGTGATTTTTCTTCCTGAGCCCCCGTTTCTTTTTTCTTCGATATATACCACGCGGCGGGAATTGCCCCAAGCCATAGGAAAGTAAAAATGAGATATGGCGGCCTGAAAATGAAAAACAATCCGACGCTTTGTACCGCCATTTTTCTCAGATACTCGACAAACGATCCCTTCATTCTCTTGTCCGCCTGGTCTGCAGTCGTCCATTCCAGCAGCCTCTTTTTCTTGAACATTCTGTATATCGCTCTTACGGCCGCATCCGCGTCTTTATAGGCAAAATATGGCATGCACATAAGTCTCATCAATGCCGACATGAAGTTTAAAGCAGCACCTGAACGCACAGAGGATCTGAACTTGAGTGAATCTATGAAAGAAAGGTGGAAAAGGTCTGTTAAAAAAGAGAATATGCTGTCTGCAAATACGGAAAGCAGAGTGATTATAAGGGCCGGAATACTGGCGGAAAACGCCGCGTAAAACAGGAGAACAAGAGTCGCCGGAGCTGTTGACGATCTTCTGATGTTGTCGAAAATCTTATATTTGGATACTCGGGAAAGAGGGTTTTTGATGACCGTACCGTCCTTCTTTTTTATATTGTTAAGAAGGGCGGATATGTTCTGCCAGTCGCCGCGGACCCAACGGTGTCCTCTTTCAGCGTAAGAAATTAGGGTTTTCGGTACATTGTCCGAAAAGCCCACATCGGATACATATACTGTCCTCAGAAATCCGCTCTCGAGAATGTCGTGGCTTAGCACCGTGTTGTCGGGGAAAAGATCCTGCATAACGCGGTTATAGCAGTCGATGTTTATTACACCTTTGCCCGCAAAAATGCCTTCGCCGTAGATGTCCTGGTAAATGTTGAAAGAGGTCTGACCGTATATTTCCGTGCCGCCGTTGCCTCCTATAAGACGCGTGAAAAGATTTGTGCCGGCGCTCGCAAGGGATACGTCCATTCTCGGCGCCGCTATCGCATATCCGGATGCGACAGCCGTTCCTTCTGCGTTATATTCCGGCTTTGCAAGCGGATGCTCCAATACTCCTACAAGTTGTTTAACCGAGTCTATTCCCGGGCGGGTATCGTTGTCGAGAGCTGTGAAATATTTTGCACCTCGGACGTTTCCCGTTACACAGAGAAAACGGTCACTTGCCGTTTCGGGAGAAGAAGTATAGAGAAGAAAATCGTTGATCGCACCGCGCTTGCGCTCTTTGCCGCAATATGTCGCGTTTTCGGCTGAAAAGCTTCTCTTTCTTATGGCACAGAAAAAGACATCGTCGTATTTTTCGTTGAGTTCCGCAAATTTTACCTTTGTGTAGTTTATAAGGGATGAGTCGTTTTGCTCAGTCTCATTCTTTGATTGCGGAAGGTCCGCCAAGATGCCGAAAAATAACCCATCAGTCTTATTGCTCAGATAGTATTGTTCGCATTTTGCGGCAAGTTCGTCTACTCCGGAATGATCTCCGACTAAACTTATTATAGTTACAAGAGTTTTCGGGCAGGTGTCGCATTTCATTCGCGGTACATACCGTGTTTTGCTTGACGAAGAATATATTCTGTCACAAAGAGCACGCACTATCTGCCACATCGGGAGAATGCTGAGGAGTGCAAGTAAAACGTCGGAAAAGATGATTCCCACGGCAAGAACGCCGACAGCTGTCACTGATATTATGTCGGCTATATAGTACCTGCGCTTCTTATTACGAAAAAGATAATATCCGATATGACTTTTCTTCCCGCTGCTGTATTCGGAAGCTTTTTCCGTTATTTCTTCCGCAATATCCGCTTCGCTTGTGTTTTCGGTATCTGCAAGCACGGACACACGGTGGCGGTAGAGATTTTTCGATTCCTCGTCCATGGCTCGGTACGCCGAATCCCGTGAGAGGATCTTTTCTGTATGACTGAGCTTTTCATACAACCCGTCGAAAGGGGCAAGCATCAGAAATCTGAGAGATTCTATCGCATTGAATAACTTCACGGGCAGCTCTTTGTTGTCGCAGGTTTTGCAGATATATGCCGCGCCGTTAATGAGAGCTGCTTTGAATATATCCGGGAAATAATATATTTCGTCGCTTTGCAGCTCATGCTTTTCGCATGCGCGGATCATGCCTTCCATAACGGAATTTTCGTCTATTTTATACCCGTTCCATTTGCAGAATTCTTTTGCGTAAAGGTATAACCGCGGCATCTTTTCGTCATTTGTACTTGGGAGTTTTTTCGCCGCAAATACGGATTGAGACAATCCGCTGTAAGCCTTATGAAAAATGTGAAAATTGTCACGCAGAACAGTTGAGTCCTTTTCGTTGATGCAGTATCTGTGAAGCTCCTTCATAGACCTGCGTATTTCCTGCTTCATATTTTTTATGCTGTAAGTATCGGAAAACATATATATGCTCCTTTCGTTTGATTGTTATTTTTTCCGTTATTCGAAAATATATCCGTTATGGGACTTGAAATTTGACGGAATATATAGTATAATATTACTATTATTTCAACGGAGAAGAAAAAATGGATATCAAAAAAACACTCTGTTCCGAATTCGGCATCGGAATCAACTGCATGACAAACATAATCGGGTTGATAGATGACGGTAATACAATTCCTTTCATATCACGTTACCGTAAAGAATTGACGGGATCGTGCAATGATCAGGTGCTTCGTGAAATATATGAAAGACTTGAGTATCTTCGCAATCTTGAAAAACGCAAAGAGGACGTGTGCAGGAGCATTGAAGAGCAGGGAAAACTCACGGAAGAACTCCGTACTGCCGTAATGAGCGCGAAAGTCCTTGCGGAAGTCGAGGACCTGTACCGCCCGTATAAGCAGAAACGCAGGACAAGAGCTTCTGTTGCCAAGGAAAAAGGGCTTGAACCTTTGGCTCTGCGCCTGCTTGCACAGGATGATTCCGTAGGCAGTATAAATGCTTTTGCGACAGAATATGTTGATGCCGAAAAAGGTGTTGATACCCCTGAAAGCGCCCTTGCGGGTGCTTCGGACATAATCGCGGAGATAATATCGGATGACGCTTCTGTAAGAAGGGAGCTCAAAAACCTTATTCATCGCGAAGGCCGCATTGTGTCTTCATCGGATAAAAAAGAAGACACGGTATACTCGATATATTACAATTACTCCGAGCCTGTTTCAAAAGTCCCGAGTCACAGAATATTGGCTATGAACAGGGGAGAAAAGGATGACGTGCTCAAAGTCGGAATCGAGATAGCCGAGGATGCGGCGATGTTTATTATCGAACGTAAATTCATCAAAAAAGGCTCATGCTCGACGGATTTCTGCCGCGGCGCTGCGCTTGACTCTTATCACAGGCTGATCTTCCCGTCTGTGGAGAGGGAAATAAGAAACGAGCTCACTGACAGCGCCAATGAGCAGGCAATAAAAATGTTCGGGCAAAATCTCAAACCTCTGCTGATGCAGCCTCCTCTCAAAGGAAAAGTCGTGCTCGCCGTCGATCCTGCGTACAGAACGGGCTGTAAAATATGTGCTATTGACGAGAACGGTAAGGTGCTCATGACGGACGTCATATATCCGACGCCTCCACAGAACAAAAAAGAAGAAGCAGCGGCAAAAGTAAGTAAATATATAATGAAATATAATGTGGACTGTATATCTATCGGAAACGGGACCGCGACGAGGGAAACGGAGGTTTTTATCGCGGAAACTATCAAGACCGTTTCAAGACCTGTTACGTACATGGTCGTCAACGAGGCGGGAGCTTCCGTTTATTCAGCGTCTAAACTCGGAGCAGAGGAGTTTCCCGAATTCGATGTTTCGTTGCGTTCAGCAGTGTCTATCGGCAGAAGATTACAGGATCCCCTTGCTGAACTTGTAAAAATAGACCCCAAAAGCATCGGCGTCGGTCAATATCAACACGATATGCCGCAGGCACGTCTGGATGAGTCTCTAAAAGCCGTCGTTGAAGACTGCGTAAACTCTGTCGGTGTGGACCTCAATACCGCGTCGCCGTCATTGCTTGGATATGTTGCGGGAATAAATTCCGCGACAGCAAAGAATATCGTATCATACAGAGAGTCGAACGGCGCGTTCAAGAGCCGTGCGGAACTCAAAAAAGTACCGAAGCTCGGTCCGAAAGCGTTTGAGCAGTGCGCGGGGTTTCTGCGTATACCGGGCGGAAAGAATGTTCTCGATAACACCGCAGTGCATCCTGAGTCTTATGCAAGCGCGGAGAAGCTGCTGTCTGTTTTTGGATATACGGATAAAGATGTCGCATCCGGAGGACTGTCTTTGCTTCCGGCAAAGCTCAAGCTTTACGGTGAGGAAAAAGCGGCGCAGGTGTGCGGAATAGGCGTTCCGACAATGAACGATATCGTTTCGGAGCTTATGAAGCCCGGCCGCGATATAAGAGACGAACTTCCCGCACCGTTTCTCCGCACGGACGTTATGGACATTTCGGATCTGAAACCCGGAATGGAAGTGACGGGAACTGTGAGAAACGTCATAGATTTCGGCGCGTTCGTCGATATAGGAGTGCATCAGGACGGCCTGGTGCATATATCACAGATATGTAGCAGATATATTAGGCATCCGTCGGAAGTTCTTAAGGTCGGAGATGTCGTAAAGGTCAAAGTATTAAATGTTGATTCAGACAAAAAACGAATATCGTTGACAATGAAAGACTTAAAGAATAACTGAATCGGATATTGAACAGAAAAATAATTCATTTTGCCGAAATCTGCGGAGTGAATTATTTTTTTTATGCTCTTTTAATGACAAAATAAACGGGGTATGATGTGGTATAATTCGGGTGTCGGAAGGGGGAGCTGTATGAGAGTCGTTACCGTGTACATCGATATACTTTTGTTTGTCAATCTTATTATCAACGGAGTTGTCCTGTATACCGTTGACCGTATATGCGGTATGGAAATAACGTTTCTGCGGTTTGCCGCAGCGGATGCCATTGCATCGTTGTACGGCTTAACGATATGTATTCCCGAGCTTACTTTCGGGCTGAATGTCCTTATGAAAACAGGTATAGCCGTTGTAATATGTCTTGTGGCGTTCGGAGCAAAAAAAATCCTCGGACTGCTGAAGAATACCTGCGTGTTCCTGTCCGTGTCTTTTACATATCTTGCGTGTATCGTTCTTTTTGCTTTATGTACATCATCAAAGTGCATCTATATGCGCAATAATGAGGTGTATTTCGATCTCCCCGTGCCGTACATATTACTGTTTACTCTCGTTGTTTCGGTCATGTTTATAATAATTCGGAGGATACAAAAGAAAAGAATACCGAACAGCCTGATATATTCCTGTACGATATCAGTTGACGGAAAGACCGAAAGCCTTGACTGCTTTATGGATACGGGTAATTTTCTTTCCGAAGCTATTACCGGCATCCCGGTAGTTATAGTCGAAGAAGATGTAGCCTGCAAACTTCTTCCCGATATATCATGTGTTTCTCCGGACGATATGACGGACAAGACGCGGTCGAGATTCAGAATAATACCGTACAGCGGTGCCGGAAATTCAAGGGGACTGCTTCCGGCGTTCCGTCCCGACAGCTTTACGGTCAACGGTGTTGAAAAGAAAGTTATAATTGCGGTGAACAGCAGGGCATTTGATAAAGAATGCCGATATAAAGGAATTCTTAACGGTGAATTGATATACGGAGGGTTGAAATGATGAGGTGTGTGTTTGTCAATAGGCTTATTTGCGGATTACTCAGAAAGAAGATGGAAAACGAAACTCAGGCAAATGCTGTTTGCGGCGACCTGTATTACATTAACGGTGCCGACACTCTTCCGCCGCCGCTTTCTCACGAGGAAGAGGAGAAGTACATATCAATGCTCAAAACCGATAGACATGATGAAGCCCGCGATGTGCTTATAGAGCACAATCTGAGACTTGTCGTCTATATTTCGCGTAAATTTGAAAATACAGGGGTATGCATAGAAGATCTTATTTCTATCGGGACAATCGGTCTGATAAAGGCCATAGGTACATTCTGCCCGGAGAAAAACATAAAGCTTGCGACATATTCCTCAAGATGTATTGAAAATGAAATACTCATGTATTTGAGAAAAAACAGCGGACGGAAAACGGAGATTTCCATCGACGAACCTTTAAATGTCGATTGGGACGGGAATGCGTTGCTTTTATCCGACGTCCTGGGAACAGATGAGAACGAGGTGTCGAAAGATCTTGAAAACAAAGTGGAGTTAGATATACTTAACAAGGCAATCATGAGGCTTTCGGAGCGCGAGAGACAGATAATGGAGCTGAGATTCGGTCTTAACGGAAAAAAAGAATACACGCAGAAAGAAGTTGCGGATATGTTGGGCATATCCCAATCATATATTTCCCGTCTTGAGAAGAAAATTCTTGAAAGATTGAAAAATGATATTGAAATGACAGTATAGGGGCTTGACAATTTTTGTAAAATGAATTATAATAAATGTAAATATTTGCTTAGCAAGGAGAGAATCATATATGAAACTCGGTGTATTGACAGTTTTGTTCTCCGACAGATCGTTTGATGAGGCCTGCAAGTACCTCAGCGAACGCGGAGTTCAGGCTATTGAGATCGGATGCGGCGGTTTTCCCGGAAAAGCTCATTGCGATCCCGAAGTTCTTCTCAATGATGAGAAAGAATACAATAGATTTATGGATACCATCAAGAAGTACGGTCTTGAGGTGTCAGCGCTCAGCGCTCACGGTAACGGTGTTCACCCGGATCCGGAAATTGCTGCCAAATTTAACAAGGATTTCGACAATGCCATACTTCTTGCAGAGAAAATGGGCGTAAAAGTCGTCAATACTTTCTCCGGATGTCCAGGCGGCTCGCCCGAAGATAAGACTCCTAACTGGGTCACCTGTGCTTGGCCGGACGATTTTCTGAAGATTGCGGACTATCAGTGGAATGAAGTCCTCATTCCTTACTGGAAGAAAAAAGTCGCGTTCGCAAAAGCTCATCATGTAGAAAAGATTGCATTTGAAATGCATCCCGGTTTCTGCGTATACAACCCCGAAACAATGCTGAAAATACGCGAGGCTGTCGGTCCAGAACTCGGCGCAAACTTCGATCCTTCACACCTTATCTGGCAGGGTATCGACCCCGTTGTCGCGATAAAGGAACTCAAAGACTGCATCTTCCATTTCCATGCAAAAGATACGAGAATCGACAAGTATAATGTCGCAAAGAACGGCGTGCTTGACTACAAGCATTACAGCGATGTAATGAATAGGTCCTGGGTATTCCGTTCCGTCGGATACGGCAACTCCACCGCTTACTGGAAAGAGATCGTCAGTGCGTTGAGAACAATCGACTACGATTTCGTTATGAGCATCGAGCACGAAGATAGCCTTATGACTCCCGAGGAAGGTCTCAACAAGGCGATTGGCGTACTCAAAGAGGCTATGACTTTTGAAGGCAAAGCCAACATGTGGTGGGCATAACATCTGAAAAACAATGAATAATCATGAAACCGGCACCTCGTTACGAGGTGCCGGTTCTTTTATATAATTATAAATGCAAGGCCTGCCGTTCATAGAATTTTATCTTCGGGAAATTTTGTGTATTTTTCTTTAAGCCAATCGGAGGGATTTGTCGAAAAGATTAGCTTTTTCTGTCCCGCAAAATAAATTCCTTTATCTATAGAGGTTTCATAAAAAGAGGGAATACTGTTTCTTATCCTGCACTCGTATGCGGGCGGAACATAGTTCTGCTCCGCCGTGATGTCAAGCGGCGACATTATCGTGTGAAGTATCATTCGTTCACCTCCCGTATCATCTCGTCGAGCTTATTCAGCGCAGCACTCAGACCTCCGACCTCGTCGATAAGTCCGCTGCTCACAGCCTCGTCGCCTCCGATCATCGTGCCCACGTCGTTCATCAGCTCCCCGGTGGATGTCATCAGCTCTCTGAATTTTTCCTGTGTCATTTTTGAATTGTCGGTAACAAAGCGTATTATCCTGTCCTGCATCTTGTCGAAATACGAGAACGTCTGCGGAACTCCGACGATCAGTCCGTTGAGCCTAACGGGGTGTATTGTCATGGTAGCTGACGGCGCAATGAAAGAATACTTTGCGGATACGGCCAATGGAACGCCTATGGAGTGCCCTCCGCCGAGAACGAGCGAAACCGTGGGTTTTTTCATGCTTGCGATCATTTCCGCTATCGCAAGCCCGGCTTCGACATCTCCTCCGACGGTGTTGAGTATTATGAGCAGTCCTTTTATCTCGCGGCTTCGTTCTATGGCAACGAGTGTAGGGATTACGTGTTCGTATTTTGTTGTTTTGTTTTGCGGCGCAAGGATATAATGTCCTTCGATTTGACCGATGACGGTTAAACAATGTATATCATCGGCGGTTACAGAGCCCATTTTCTCTATTTGCTCCTGGTTTGTTTCGTTGTTTTCTTCGTCCGTAAATATCACGCCTCCTTAAACAGTTTTCAATTTTGATTTTTGACTGATAATGTTAAAATATACATGTTTTTTTCTGCTTTCGCGAGATATAATACAGGTGAAGTGAAAAACACTTCAAATCCCGGACAGAAGGAGAAAACTCTTGAGTTCGAAAGTTAAGAATATCGTAACACTCGTTTTTTCATTTGTTCTGATATTGGCTGTTTCAATAGGCATGTCTGCAACGGTCATGCCTGACATGCAGAATGAAGGTTACCGCGTAGGATATATGTCCGGCGCAGCTCGTCCCATGGAAGGGTACGACGCTGTAAGAAGTTCGTTTGAGAACGCATACGGTAACTTCGGAACGCAGAACTATGCCGGAAAAGCAACGTCACACGTTACTTTCAACAACGGTTGGTATTCGCAGGATTACGCTGATGATAACGGCAGACGCGCGTCTATCTATGTCGGAAGCGACAATAACGCATATACAGTCTCCGATCCCATATACAGTTCGTGGCTTTCTTACGGAGGCCTGAACAATACGGGATACCCGACATCTGATGCGGTGAATGCGAACGGCTCATACTATCAGAATTTTGCAAACGGATATTTTACGGTCTCAAATGACGGTGATTATCGGTTTGTCAAAAATATGAGTGTTGATGAAAACGGCGGAGAAATGTCACGCAACGGAAGATCTACCACGGCGACCGATAACCCGGGGCAGATGCTGACGGGAATGTCTTCGGCAAAGACCAACGGTGTAGGTGCCGATGCTTCGGGTATAGCAGGCTCGCTCAATGCGGTCGGATCTGATTACGGTGCCGGCGAGGCGATAAGTATAATCGCTCTCATTGCTTTGGCGGCAATAGTGATACTCCTCGTTTCATTCGGATCTTCACCCAGAAGAACCTAAAAACACAGACCCCCGGAGACTGGTGCTTCGGAGGTCTGTATTTATTTAATCAACTTTTTCGGAAAATACTATTTCACCGTTCTCGCCTTTTGCGACGACGTTGCTTCCGGTTTTGAACGTTCCGTCGAGCATTTTTTCTGCCATTCGGTCTTCGATGAGTGACTGAATCGCTCTTTTCAGCGGTCTTGCGCCGTATACGGGGTCGAAGCCCTTGTCGGCAATGATGTCGACGGCCGATTTTTCAACAGTAAGGTTTATTCCGAGAGCTGCGAGGCGTTCGCATACGGAGGAAAGCAAACGCTCCGCGATGAGACTGATATCGTCTTTCTTGAGCTGTCTGAATACGATTATATCGTCGATTCGATTGAGGAATTCGGGTCTGAAAGACTTTTTAAGTTCATTCATTACTTCCTCTTTTATCGTTTCCTGGGTACGGTCGAAGTTTTCGTTTTCGCCGGAGAAGCCCAGCGGACGCTTTTGGTCGACGATGTTTTTTGCTCCGATATTGCTCGTCATAACGATAATGCAGTTTTTGAAGTCTACCTTGCGGCCCTGAGCGTCTGTCAGTATGCCGTCATCGAGTATTTGCAGCATAATGTTGAACACGTCGGGGTGCGCTTTTTCGATTTCGTCGAAGAGGATTACCGAATACGGCTTTCTTCTTACTTTTTCGGTCAACTGACCGCCTTCTTCAAAGCCTACATATCCCGGAGGAGAACCTATGAGTCTGGAAACCGTATGCTTCTCCATATATTCTGACATATCAACACGGATTATTGCGTTTTCATCGCCGAACATTACTTCGGCAAGGGCTTTTGAAAGTTCGGTTTTGCCGACACCGGTGGGACCCATGAAAAGGAAGGAACCGATAGGACGCTTTGGGTCTTTAAGCCCTACACGGCCTCTGCGGATCGCTTTTGCCACCGCGGTAACTGCCTCATCCTGACCTACGACACGTTGATGAAGAATGTTTTCCATGTTTAGCAGACGTTCGCTTTCTTCGGAAACAAGCTTTTTTATTGGAATTCCGGTCTGCTGTGATATGACGTCCTGGATCTCGGATTCGGTAACGAGGAGACGTTTGTTCGAGTTGTCGGTGGTCCATTTGTTTTTCATTTTTTCGAGTTCCGCCGATTTTTCCTTACCTTCGTCACGCAGCTGCGCCGCACGCTCGAAATCTTGGCTGCGTACAGCGTCTTCTTTTTCCGCCTCTATGCGTTTGAGATCTTCTTCCATTGCGGTGAGATCGGGAGGGGTTGTAAGACTGCGAATTCGTACCTTCGAGCACGCCTCGTCCATAAGGTCTATCGCCTTGTCGGGAAGAAATCTGTCCTGTATATAACGTTTGCTGAGCTTGACGGCGGCGGTTATGGCGGCATCGGTTATTTCGACGTTATGATGCGCTTCGTACTTATCTTTGATACCTTTGAGTATCTCAATCGCGTCATCGACTGACGGCTCGGAGACTATTATGGGCTGAAAACGTCTTTCGAGCGCAGCGTCTTTTTCGATATGTTTCTTGTATTCGTCAAGAGTCGTCGCGCCTATTATCTGTATTTCGCCGCGGGCAAGCGAAGGCTTGAGTATGTTTGCCGCATCTACGGCTCCTTCCGCAGATCCTGCACCGATGAGAACGTGTATTTCGTCGATGAAAAGTATGACATTTCCGTTTTTACGGACTTCTTCGATCGTGTTCTTGATACGTTCTTCAAAATCGCCTCTGTACTTCGCCCCTGCGATCATTGAAGCAATATCAAGCGTTACGACGCGTTTTCCTTTGAGCATTTCGGGGACTTTTCCGTCTACGATATGCTGTGCAAGCCCTTCCGCTATCGCCGTCTTACCGACACCAGGCTCGCCGATGAGGCATGGATTGTTTTTAGTTCGCCTGCTGAGTATCTGTATCACCCTGTCGATTTCTGTGGAACGGCCTATTACAGGATCGATTTTGTTTTCCGATGCAAGCTTGGTCAGGTCTCTGCCGAAACTGTCAAGGGTCGGGGTGTCGGAAGATGTCCTTTCTTTGTTTGCGGAAGCCGAGTAACTGTTCTGTTTTGAGTCTGTGGGCTGAACCGAATACCCCAGCGCCTGTATTATATCATTGAATACAGTCTTGATGTCGGTTTTCATCTCGATTATCTCAACACCCTTGCTGTCTGTTTCACGGAGCAGGGAAATGAGTAGGTGTTCGGTGCCGACGGTCCGCTGTCCGAGACGCTGGGCTTCGTATACACTTTGACGGATGACTTTTTTAAGCCTGGGGGTCATATCGTCTCCGGAGACGGATGACGGCGCACCTTTTCCTATGATTTCTGCTATCGTATCTGAGATGAAATCGGCCGAGAGATCATTCTTGTCAAGCACCGAGGCCGCAACGCTGCCTTCGCAGCGTGCAAGACCGAGCAGCAGATGCTCTGTGCCGATGTATCCGTGCCCCATCTGACGGGCCGCGTCTCTTGACAGATCAATTGCGAGCATTGCCTTACCTGAAAAGTTGTTCATAATATTACCTTCTTTCAACCGAGCGTTTTTCTTACAAGTTCCGCACGTGCGATATCTCTGTTTTTGGGTTTTTCAAGCATCATATTATATGGCTGTACGCGGATGAGCAGGCTGTCAATGACCGAAATGTCTATATCTATCAGTCCCGCTTCGATTCCGCATCTGAGATCCGAAAGAAGCTGTGTCGCTTCATCCGATGTAAGTATTCTTGCCTGTTTAAGCGTGCCGTATGCTCTGAATATCTTGTCCTGCGCATATATGTTGTCGGCAATTTTCGACGAAAGTCTTTTTTCATTCTTGAGTATACTTTCCGTTACCGTGGCGAGACGTTCAATAATGTCTTCTTCCGTAAATCCCAAGGTTATACTGTTGGAGATCTGGTACATACAACCCGCGGGCTGAGTTCCTTCACCGTATATACCGCGCACCGTCAGGCCGTATTTGTTTACAAGGGCGGTCATTTCTCCGATGGCTTTGTCCGCGGTCAGGAGTGGCAGATGAACGAGGACGGACGCTCTCATTGCCGTACCGAGGTTTGTGGGACATTGCGTAAGATAACCGAGTTCTTCAGAGTAGGCAAATCCGAGTTTTTCATCCAGCTTTTTGTCAATCTCAAGAGCTTTCGCATAAGTGTCTTTAATGTCATCGTGCGAAGAAAAGACCTGTATACGCAGATGGTCTTCTTCGTTTATCATTATACAGACACTTTTGTCCTTGCTCAACAGCAGACCTGAACCGCTTTTGCGCTCTGCAAACGCCGGGCTTATGAGATGCTGTTCCATAAAAGCGCCTGTTTGCGTGTCTGTCAGAGCTTCTGCGTCGATGAAATCCCAATCAGGGTAAAGTTCTTTAGCCGCGTCGCGTACTTTGAGCATTAACTCACGTCTTCTTTCTCCGAGGGCGGCAGGAAACGCGTATTCGTTTACGTTGCGGGCAAATCTGATTCTTGTTGAAATTATATTATTGTTCATGTCCGTCACCTTACTTTGATTGATTTTCCTTTTTTTTGATTTTGTCACGGAGTATTACCGCTTGTTCAAAGTTTTCGGCTTTTATCGCGCTTTCAAGCATTTTTTTGAGTTCTTTCACCGATTTTTCTTCGGTGCTTTCATTATTGACCTGAGATGACAGTGCTTCTTTTTCCGAGTCTTTATTACGGCTTATATGTCTGCGTCCGCCATGAGTCTTTCTGATTGTAGAAGAAAGTTCTTCCGCAAAGGTCTTATAGCATTCCGCGCAGCCGACAAAGCCTGTGTCTGCTATTTGTGCAAGCGTTCTTCCGCATACGCATTTTTTTGCTTCTTTTATCGGTTTCTGAGATGAAACAAAAGAGGGGAAAAGAAAATCGAATCCTGAAAAAGCCGTCATGCCGATGCCCATTTCCGATGCACATTCTGAACAAAGATGCATCTCTTTGACTTCGCCGTTGATATTTTCTTTATAATAGGTTGTAGCCTGTCTTTTGTTGCAGTTTTCACACATCATATTTATGCACACTCCTTATTTAGATATTTCTATCAGCATTGATTTGAGTATAGAGGCTCTGAGTACGTCCCTCAAGGGTTTGGAGACTGCAAGAACGTTATCGGATATCGCCGAGGTGACAAGATCACAGTCACGCTCTGTAATATATCCGTACCCTCGCAGGTTCTGTAGGAAAATAAGAGCGTCGAACATGGAAATGCTGTCGCCGATGCTGTTTATCACATGCATTATATTCAGAGCTTTTTCCGAATTGATACGGGTTATTCTTATGTATCCGCCGCCGCCTCTGTGGCTTTCGATACGAAACCCGTGCTCGGGGGAGAACCGGGATGTTATGACGTAGTTTATCTGGCTTGGAACAACGTTGAACTGCTGCGCAAGCTCATTTCGCTTGAGTTCAAGATCACCGTCCGCCTCGTCGAGCATCTTCATTATGAAGTCGCTTATTATATCACTTGCTTTCATTTCAACCTCCAATTGACTTTGACTTTCTTTGACCTTGATTTAAGTATACATCCGTTTTTTGCTAAAAGTTCATCGTAATTGTGTCAAAATTGTAAGAAATACCGCATCGGGTTTCCGATGCGGCGTGTTCTATTCGGCTTTGAAAAATTCTATCAATTCATTGTTGGGGCCCTTGCAGAAGGCTATCCTTGCATCAAATCCGGTGGGTGAGTCAACATGGACGTCGTTCGGCTCCTGAGTTATTTCATAGCCCGCCTTGCGAATCTTTTCAATGTAATAGTCGGGGTTGTCTGTCTGGAATGCCATATGCACGATGCCCGAATATGGCGTATCTGCTTTTTTTCCTCCGGCGAAAAGTTCTATCCGTTCGCCGTCGGGCATGGAAAGCATTACGGCTTTGTCGTCGCCTTCGCCCCACGCGTTGACCTCTTTCAACTCCAGAAGCTCGGAATAAAATTTGTAGGATGCTTCAAATTTGTCAGATTTGACCGCAACATGATGAAAACCTTTAAGTGCCATGATTTTTCCTTTCAAACATTTATTTTGTGATATCGCAACATTTTGCATCTGTATAAGAAATGATATCTTCCGATTTTAACACAAGCTGACAGCCACGTACTCCTGCGCTTATCGTGATGTGTTCGAATAATTTTGCTTTTTCGCTTATGTATGTTGGGTATTTCTTTTTCATTCCCACGGGCGAACATCCTCCGCGGATATATCCCGTAAGTTTCAGCAAATCTTTTACATGCACCATTTCGAGCTTTTTATTTCCCGAAACAACAGCGGCTTTTTTCAGATCTACTTCATCACCGACGGGAATGCATACGACACATATGCCGTTTTTATCACCGTTAAGGACCAATGTTTTAAACATCATCTCTGCGGGATACCCTGTTTGCTGTGCTATATGAAGTCCGGACAGATCGTTTTCGTCCACTTCGTATTCCAACGTTTCATAATGTATTTTTGCCGCGTCAAGCATTCTCATTGCATTTGTTTTATTCATACCTGTACCTCTTTGGGATAATTTTACATCATTTTTATTGCCTAATTATGAAGAATGATATATTTTCACAAAAAATTCGATTATAGTAAAAACTAATTTACTTGCCTAAAGTGAACATTTGTGATATAATAAAAAATATTTAGAGATGTAGGGGAGCACGGAAATGATAAATGTTGCTGTAATGGGCTACGGCGTCGTAGGATCCGGGGTCGTGGAGCTTCTTGAAAAAAACAGCGCTCTTTTTTCAAAAAAAACGGGACAGGATATCCGCTGTAAGTATATATTGGATATTAGAGACTTTCCCGGTGATCCGCATTCGGACAGACTTATAAAGGATTTCGGTATTATTGAAAATGATCCGAATCTCGATATAGTCGTTGAGACTATCGGCGGTGCGAAAATCGCTTACGAGTTTACAAAGAGGGCTCTTTCGGCGGGAAAACACGTCGTTACATCCAATAAAGAACTTGTTGCCGCGAAGGCGCCTGAATTGATGCGCATTGCGGCGGAAAAGAACGTATGTTACCTTTTTGAGGCTTCTGTCGGCGGCGGTATACCGGTAATAAGTCCGATATATAACTGCCTTGCGGCGAATGAAATTAGAAAGATTGTCGGAATACTTAACGGAACGACGAATTACATCCTGACAAAGATGGTCAGAGAAAATCTTCCGTTCGATGTCGCTCTTAAACAGGCACAGCGGCTCGGATATGCGGAACAGAACCCCGCTGCGGATATTGAGGGCCATGATACCTGCAGAAAAATTTCGATATTGGCGTCGTTGGCTTTCGGAAAACATGTTTATCCTGAAAGCGTTAAGACCGTAGGTATACAGAATATAACGCTTGACGATGTGAAAAAGGCGGAAGAGAACGGGTGTGTGATCAAGCTCATCGGCAGCGCCGAGAAGAAGAATGACGGAACTGTTGAGATATTCGTAAGCCCATGTGCCGTTCCCAAGTCTCATCCTTTGGCAAACATTGAGGATGTTTTCAACGGTATATCCGTTACCGGAGATGCTGTTGGTGAATGTATGTTTTACGGCAGAGGCGCGGGTAAGCTCCCGACAGCAAGTGCGGTTTGCTCCGACATTATGGACTGTGTCACAAACTCCGAGAAAAACAGAATAATATGGCCCGATAGTGATAATTCCGAGTTCGTGCGCAGTTTTGATAAACTTACACTTGATTATTTAGACAAAGATAAAGATATCGTTATTATGAGATAGGGGAGATTATATTGGCTCTTATTGTACAGAAGTTCGGCGGTTCGTCCGTCGCCGACGCCGCGAAATTGCGTAATGTCGCGGCTATAGTAGCGGACACATATAAAAATGGGAATGATGTCGTCGTTGTCGTTTCTGCTCAGGGAGACACGACAGACGACCTTATAGAAAAGGCTCATGAGGTTAATCCTTCACCGTCAAGACGTGAAATGGATATGCTGCTTACGACAGGTGAGCAGATATCCAGCGCTCTTCTTGCGATGACAATAGACGGAATGGGACTTCCTGTCATATCACTGACGGCATGGCAGATTGGTATTGTTTCCGACAGCAACTATTCCAATGCGAAAATCAAAACAATATCAGAAGAGCGTCTGCGCAGAGAGCTCGATCAGCGTAAAATAATAATTGTGACGGGCTTCCAGGGGGTAAATAAGTTCGACGATATCACTACTTTGGGACGCGGAGGTTCGGACACCACGGCCGTTGCGATAGCGGCGACGCTGAAAGCCGATCTGTGTCAGATATATACAGATGTTGACGGCGTATATACTGCGGATCCACGCAAGGTGAAAAACGCAAGAAAATTGGAAGAAATAACATACGACGAAATGCTCGAACTTGCGACTCTCGGCGCGCAGGTCCTGTGTAATCGTTCTGTCGAACTCGCAAAAAAGTATCATGTCAATCTGGAGGTCTGTTCCAGTTTTGACAGGGTTGAAGGTACAAAAGTCAAGGAGGAAAGTTCAATCGTGGAAAAGATGTTAATAACAGGTGTTGCAAAAGACAACAATGTATCAAGAGTTTCTCTTATGGGATTAAGCGACGTCCCCGGTGTGGCGTTCAACCTTTTCTCTCTGCTTGCACAAAAAAGAATAAATGTTGATATAATCCTTCAGTCCATAGGCAGAGACGGAACAAAGGATATATCTTTTACGGTTTCTCAGGAAAACATTGACCAGACCATAGACATTCTTCAGAAGGCATATCCCAACAATAATATTCTTCACGATGACAATGTTTCCAAGGTTTCCATTGTCGGTGCAGGTATGCAGACCAACGCAGGTGTAGCGGCGAAGATGTTCGAGGCTCTTTACAGCGCGGGCATAAATATCCAGATGATAAGCACCTCAGAGATCAAAATCAGCGTACTTGTTGACAGAAAAGACGCCGATTCGGCGGTTGAAGCGATACACGACGCTTTCATGCCTACAAAATAGATTATTTGACTGCCGTCCGTATTCTATGTACGGACGGCATATTTACATTAATGATGGAGAAATGTATGGAGAGCCGTGAGATCATTTCCGAAGAAAAAATCATGCCGTTACTTGACCGTGTATGGAAAAATATCAAAGTCTTCGGGGCTGTCGGAAGTACAAACGATATCGCGAAGGCGGAGGCTAAGGCCGGACAAGCCGAATACTCTGTTTATATAGCGGACTCCCAGACTTCGGGAAGAGGACGTTCGGATCATAAGTTTTATTCACCGCAGCAAACAGGGCTTTATATGAGCGTTATCCTTCGCCCGGAGATTTCCATGGATAAAACCGTTTATATAACTACCGCGGCGGCTGTCGCTGTGGCTGAGGCGATAGAAAAGCTGTCGGGGAAAAAAACGGGAATAAAATGGGTAAACGATATTTATATCGGTGGGAAAAAGGTCTCCGGAATACTGACGGAGGCTTCATACAATGCGGCAACCGGCAATTTGGACTATGCGGTTCTGGGAATCGGGGTCAATGTTTTTGCACCTCGAGACGGGTTTCCGACAGACATATCGGAAGTCGCGGGAAGTGTTTTCGACGTTTTTGATGATTCGTCAGATATAAAACTTCAACTTGCGGCAGAGATCCTTAACAGGTTTTCTGCATTTTATACGGTGGTTTATCCGTCTTCATATTTTGATTCTTACCGCAGGCGTTGTTTTGTTATCGGCAAGGAAGTAAAGGCTCTTATTGACGGCGACTGGAAGACTGTGTTTGTGAAACGTCTGACTGAGGATTTTCATCTTGAGGTCGAAATGCCCGATAAAAGCAGGAAAGTTCTTTCAAGCGGGGAAGTGTCGATAACCGTTTGAGGCCCTATATGTCACAATTACAATAAATTATAGTAAATTTAGTATAAAAATTGTTTTCCCCCTTGACAAATCATAAGAAATAGTGTAAAATAATACAGTCGGAGTGATCTTTATCACCGATACGTGTCTATGAATGTTTTACGGCACGGAAAAACATCATCTATGTGAGGTTGATAATTTTGGGTAAGGGCAACAGAAATCGTACCGCAAACAAAAATGTTGCGGTAAAAACAGTAAAGAAAGAAAAGAACGTCGGTATCATCATTACGGCTATTGTTTGTGCTATAGCCCTCGTTTGTGCCATTTCCTATGCTGTCTGGCAGAAGTCCGATTCTCATCTTGATTCGCTTGTATCGGTCGAGATAGGCGAACATCAGGTTTCTCCTGTTGAGTACAGATATTATTATTGGTCCAATATAAACGATTTTTACAATGATAACTATCTATATATTAGTTACGGCTTGTACAACATTGATTTCTCAAAATCCTTGTCGAATCAGACATGCAGTATAGACAAGGATAAGACCTGGGCTGAATATTTCTGCGAGCAGACGCTTGATTCTCTTAAAGAGAAATATGCGATCATGGACGCCGCTGCGGCTGAAGGATTTGTCCTCTCCGATGAAGATAAGGCCGAAATGGAAGATAGTATCAAGGAACTCCGCGAGTCTGTCAAGAAGGCCGGATATTCAAGCCTTAATAAGTATACAACCACCGCGTTTAAGACTTCTGAAAAGAATTTCCTGAAGTATACAGAAGAGAATACTCTCATTTCCAAGTATTACAAAGATAAACTTGATTCTTTTGTATACTCGGATGAAGAAATCCAGAAGTATTACGAAGAAAACAAAAAGTCTTTCGATAATGTCGATTACAGATATTATCTCATTACATATACAACTTCCGAGGAAAACAGTACTTCCAAGGATGATGCGAAAGCTCGGGCTGATGCTATGGCTGCTGCTGTAACGGACAGCCAGTCTTTTGCCGATTATGTTTATGACAACCTCATCTCTTCCAAAGATAAGGAAAACTACGATAAATCTGCTACCCTCAACGAAGGTTCTACATATGCAGGGGCAATGAGCGCTGCGAATACGGGAGTTGCGGATTGGCTGTTTGATGATGCCAGAAATGCAAATGATATTACCGTAATAGACATCTCCGGCAAGGGGTACGCAGTTGTCCTTTTCCTTGACAGATCTCTTGATACTTACAAAATGGTAACTGTAAGACATATTCTTGTCAAGACAACGACTGTCGATAAAATCTATACTACCGAAGAGCCTACGAAAGTTGATACTGAAGCAACCGAAAAGGCACAGGCAGACAGCGATGCCGAAAAGCTTGCAAAGGCAGAAGAGATACTTGCGAAATTCAATGCCGGTGAAAAGACAGAGGACTCGTTTGCGGCTCTTGCAAATGAGTTCAGCGAAGATCCCGGTTCAAATACTACAGGCGGTATCTATGAAAAT
This sequence comes from uncultured Eubacteriales bacterium, assembly GCA_959604355.1. Lineage (GTDB taxonomy): Bacteria > Bacillota > Clostridia > Oscillospirales > UBA644 > HGM12619. The sequence continues at coordinate 28,289 of CAUHAO010000010.1, read as the reverse complement.
ATCTATAAAGGCATGATGCTTTCTGAATTCAATGATTGGTGCTTTGACGAAAACAGAAAACCCGGCGACTGCGAGATAATTAAGACCACCGCGGGCTATCATATTATATATTTTGTCGGTGAAGATGAACCTTATTGGTCTTACACCGCCACAAATAATCTCAAAAAAGACGCGTGGACAAAAATCGTTGATGACGGTGAAGCTGCAAATACCGTTGTTGAGCACGAAGATATTATTGCAAAAGCTATAAGGGGCTAATCTATTGAAAATTTCGAGGGGTGAACAGTTCTCTGTTCGCCCCTAATTTTATGGTTGTGATGAAATTTCAAAATTTTTCTTAAATATGGTGATTTAACCTTGAAAACATCATCGGATTACTGTATAATCTTATATATCTGAAAAAACTTACAGAAGGAAGAATAAATAATGAAAGTATTGGTTATCAATGCCGGCAGCTCATCCGTTAAGTATCAGCTTATAGATACCGCGGACGAATCGGTTCTCGCAAAAGGACTTTGCGACCGGATAGGTATTGCAGGCGGCAACTTCAAGCATAAGGTGCCCGGTAGAGAAGATTACAAGATCGACATACAGATGAAGGATCACGGCGAGGCGATAAAGCTTATCGTTGACACTCTCGTCAGCGAAAAATACGGCGTTATCAAATCCATGTCTGAAATCTCCGCGGTAGGCCACAGAGTCCTTCACGGCGGTGAGAAATTCTCGGGTTCCGTTCTTGTCGACGAGACTGTTATAGCGGCTATTGAGGAGTGCTGCGAACTCGGGCCTCTTCACAATCCTCATAATCTCACCGGTATCCGTGCCTGCGAACAGATAATGGGCAAAAACGTTCCTCAGGTTGCAGTATTTGACACAGGATTCCATCAGACTATGCCTGACTATGCATACCTCTATCCGCTGCCGTATGAGTATTATGAGAAATATCATATCCGTCGTTACGGCTTCCACGGAACGAGCCACAGATATATCAGCCTTCGTGCCGCAGAAATGCTCGGCAAAAAGCCCGAAGAACTGAAGATAGTTACCTGCCATCTCGGCAACGGCTCTTCGATTTGCGCAGTAAAGAACGGCAAATGCTATGATACATCTATGGGTCTCACGCCTCTTGAAGGTATAATAATGGGTACACGTTGCGGATCCATCGATCCCGCAATAATCCCCCTGATCATGAAGAAGGAAAACCTGACCCCCGATCAGGTAGACTATATAATGAACAAAAAGTCCGGTATGCTCGGCGTCTCTCAGACCACCAGCGACAACCGTGATATTGAAGAAGGCGCAAGAGCGGGAAACAAGCGTTATCAGCTTATTGAGTCCATGCTTGTGCATCAACTCCTGAAATATATCGGCGGATATGCGGCTGCCATGGGCGGCGTTGACGCTATCGTCTTTGCCGGCGGTATAGGCGAGAACAACCCGCATTATCGTTCACGCGTTGCCGATCAGCTTGGATTCCTCGGTGTCAAGATAGACGAAACGCTCAATAAGAAGGCGACTCATACTTCCGAAGAATACGACATCTCCGCTTCCGATGCAAAAGTCAAGATGCTCGTTATCCCGACGAACGAGGAACTTATGATAGCGCGCGATACCGTTGATATAGTTAACGCTCTGAATAAGTGATTTTAATAAAAAACATATCCGGTGACCAAAAATCACCGGATATGTTTTTTTATTCTGTCAGAAATACTTTTTGAGCTCGTCAATTGCGTTGTTTACATCGTAACTTGCCGTGATAAGGAAGTTTACGTGTTCCGACAAGGGTTCTATCATTTTGAGAAAATTCGCGAGTTGGTGCTGATCTTCTCCGCAGAATTTCATGATGGAGTCTATAAAGATGTCAGTTATATCATAGTTCCCGGCTCTGAGACCGCATATGAATCCGTAACATTTATCATAGGAGTCTATTTTAAATTCATCTGCACTGATAAGACGGCAATTGTAGCCAATATCATAGCGGAGCTTGAATCCTTTTTCAATACATACAACGTTTCCGTGCTCTTTTTCAACGACGTTGTTAACCATCTGGATCAATGTTTTTGTTTTTCCGGTGCCCTTAAGGCCCATAATCAATTTAATCATAAGTGCCACACCTTTCTTTGTATTGGTAGTTATATTATAGCACAGAATCTTTATGATTGCAATAGGTAATTGACAAATTTGTCAATTTTGCACAAACTTTTTTTGATCAAAAATAAGCGGAGCTGTTTCCAGCTCCGCTGTATATTTTACTGGAGTTTGCTTTCGAGTTCGGCTTTCATGGCTTCATATCCGGGTTTGCCGAGAAGAGCAAACATATTCTTTTTGTAAGCTTCAACGCCGGGCTGGTTGAACGGGTTTACCCCGAGCAGATATCCCGAGACCGCACATGCTTTTTCATAGAAGTAAATCATGTATCCGATTGCATGAGCGGAAGTGTCATCGAGCTCTACAACGCTTGTGGGAACGCCGCCGTCAGCATGAGCAAGAACCGTTCCCTTGAATGCGTTCTCGTTGATTTGCTGCATTTCTTTTCCGGCAAGGAAGTTGAGTCCGTCGAGGTTCTGAGGATCTTCTTTTACTACGACATCATACTTGGGTTTTTTGATCCAGATAACATTTTCGTACATGTTTCTGAGGCCCTGCTGAACATACTGACCCAGAGAGTGAAGGTCTGTGGAGAATATCATTGAGGCAGGGAAGAGACCCCTGTTGTCTTTGCCTTCGCTTTCGCCGAATAGTTGCTTGACCCACTCTCCGAAGCACCAGAGGGCAGGCTCATATCCGACGGTGATCTCAGTAGTCTTGCCTTTGTTATACATAATATTTCTGAGTGCCGCATACTTGTAGCACTGGTTTTTGTCAATGTCACGTTCGCTGAATTCTTTTCTTGCTTCTGCCGCACCGTTCATGAGTTCGCAGATGTCAATACCGGCAACTGCTATAGGGAGAAGTCCGACGGGGGTGAGCACGGAGTAGCGTCCGCCGATATCATCTGGAATCACAAAGGATTCATAACCCTCTTTGTCCGCGAGGCTCTTGAGTGTTCCCTTGGCCTTGTCGGTGGTAGCATATATACGCTCTCGTGCGCCTTCAACGCCGTATTTCTTTTCAAGATAATCTTTCATGATGCGGAAGGCAATAGCCGGCTCTGTTGTCGTTCCGGATTTGGAGATTACATTTACCGAAATGTCCTTGCCTTCGCAGAGAGCGAGAACTTCCGAAAGATGAGTGGAGCTTATGCTGTTGCCGATAAAATAAATATCAGGGGTGTCTTTTTTTAAGGAGTTGTAGAGAGGGGATTTAGCCAGCTCTATAACTGCGCGGGCGCCGAGATAGGAGCCACCGATGCCGATGACGATGAGCGCCTGGCTGTCGCTGCATATTTTTTTCGCAGCCTTCTGTATGCGTGCGAATTCTTCCTTGTCATAGTTCTCAGGCAGATCCACCCAACCGAGAAAATCGTTTCCGGCACCGCTTTTGTTTTCGATCAGGTCGTGAGCTGCCGAAACAAAGGGCTTCATTGCCGCAAATTCTTCATCAGAGACAAACTGTCTGAGATATTTTGTGTTGTAAGTAAGCTTGCTTTTCACAGGTAATATTCTCCTTTATTCAATTGCCGATGATTTCAAATCAATGGCAAAATCTTCTTCGGTGTATTCCGTATTTATTTCCGCACTCTGCTCCGGTATCCTTTTAAGCGGATCGTACCTGAACTTCCGGCATTTTGGGGGTATTGCGATCACACCGTACTTATCACACATGCATGTATCTCTGTCAACCGTCACATATCCGAACCTGCACCAACGGCAGTCCTGCTCGATTTTTTTGTTGAACATAAGCCGCAACATCCTTTAAACCAATAAATACATAGGTATATTATAGCATTGTTTTGTCGGTTTGTAAAGAGAAAAACACAAAAAACAATAAATTTCGATAGAAATTTCAAAAAAGTCATTTACAAAAGTCGAAATTTGTATTATAATATACGTGTATGGATTTTTTAGGAGCGGATTATGCAGAATATTTATATAGACTTTGCGTCCGAATCGGAGCAGAATGATTATATGGACAAAGTCCGTCTGTATGTTGCGGAACAGCAGAAAAAGACGGGCGCACCTTTAAAATATTGTTGTCGTACATTCGGTTGCCAGCAGAATGAAAATGATACCGAAAAAATCAGTGGTATGCTTGAAAAAATGGGGTATATCCGCTGTGAAACAGAAGCGGAAGCTGATTTTATTCTTTTCAATACCTGCGCAGTAAGAGAACATGCGGAACAGCGTGTTTTCGGTAAACTCGGTGCTCTTGTCGCGTATAAAAGGGCGAAGCCGTCGCTTGTGATAGCTCTTTGCGGATGTATGATGCAGCAGCAGGGGGTGGCCGACGAAATAAAGAGAAAATACAGGCACGTCAATCTTATTTTCGGCACGCAGGTCATGTTCAGATTTCCGCAGAATCTTTATAATGTCCTCATGTCGGATAAAAAGATAACGGATATCGAAGAAGTCGGAAACATTATAGCGGAAGATGTTCCGATACGGCGTTCAAGCGGCTTCAAGGCATGGGTGTCGGTAATGTATGGATGTAATAATTTCTGCTCATACTGTATAGTGCCATATGTCCGGGGCAGAGAGCGCAGCCGTGAGCCCGAAAAGGTCATTGAAGAAGTTCGAGCTCTTGTCAAAGAAGGATACAAGGATATAACACTCCTCGGTCAGAATGTCAATTCTTACTGTAAAGGCCGTGATGATAATTATAATTTTGCCCGTCTTTTGCGCGAATTAAACGATATCGAGGGCGATTTTCGCATAAGATTCATGACATCACACCCGAAAGACGCGACAAGGGAGCTTATAGACGCTGTTGCGGAGTGCGACAAGGTCTGTAAGCATTTGCACCTTCCGTTCCAGTCCGGCAGTAACAGAGTGTTGGACATGATGAACAGGCGGTATACCCGTGAGTCCTATCTTGACCTTATAGAATATGCAAAAAACAGAATTGATGGGCTTGTTCTTACGAGTGACGTTATAGTTGGATTCCCGACAGAAACGGAAGAAGATTTTGAGGATACTCTTTCTCTTGTGAAAGAGGTCGGATTCGGAGGACTTTACACTTTCATATATTCCATGAGAACGGGTACTCCCGCCGCGAAAATGGAGCAGGTACCCGATAATGTGAAGCATGAGAGATTTGACAGGCTTGTCGCTTTGCAGACGGAACTTTCAGAGGAAAAGAACAGGACGTTTGTCGGCAAAACGCTTAAAGTTCTTATAGAAGGCTATACGGACAATACGAACACCGTACAGACCGGGCGGAGTAATGCAAATATAATTGTCAATTTCCCCGACAGCGGAAAATTGCCGGGAGAATATGTTGATGTTACGATAGACAGAGCGTCGAACTGGGCGCTTTTCGGAAAAAGTGTATAATCACACGGAGGATATTTTAAAATGGAAGAAATAATTGAACTCGCGAAAAAGATCGGTCTCATGCTCAGAGAGATTCCCGAATACTCGGAGTATCTTACGGTAAGAGAAAAATATGAAAAAGATGATGAACTTCAGACTATAATAGGAGAATTCAATCTTAAGAAGCTTGCATTGAACAATGAGATGGATAAGGGCGACGGCCGCAATGACGCTCTTATTGCAACGCTTCAGGAGGAGATGCGAGTCGCATACACAAAGGCTGCGGAGCATCCCACTATGGTCGAGTTCTTCAATGCGAAAGAGAAGTTCGAATCCGCGTTAAACAACGTTTATTCCGTGATACAGTATTCTCTGACGGGTGAGAATCCCGGCAGTTGCAGCGGAGATTGTTCTTCCTGCGGAGGATGCCACTAATTCTTACTGATTCAGAGGTGATTTCATGGCCAATACCTTATCTCCGATGATGCAGCAGTATCGGGAGATGAAAAATAAATACAAAAACGCTATATTGATGTATCGCCTCGGAGACTTTTATGAAATGTTTTTCGAGGACGCGCTTGTTGCAAGCAAGGAGCTTGAGATAACGCTGACCGGAAGGGACTGCGGCCTTGAAGAGCGCGCTCCGATGTGCGGCGTGCCTTATCACAGCGTTGACGGCTATATTTCCCGCCTTGTTACAAAGGGATATAGGGTCGCGGTCTGCGAACAGATCAAGGATGAGAAGACAAATGAAGTCTCCGAGAGAAAGATCGTCCGCATAGTTACTCCGGGAACCGTTACGGATCCGTCAATGCTCGACTCCACGAAAAACAGTTATATCGTGGCTGCCTATGTCAAAGATAAAAAAGTATCGTACTGCTTTTCGGACATATCGACCGGCGAAGTGTTTATTACCGCGCCGTATTCCGTTTCCGACCCGACTGTGCTCAATGAGCTCTCGGCGTTTTCTCCGAAAGAGATCTATGCAAACTTTGACGTTCATAAGAATACCGGCATAGAGACATATCTCAATTCTTTCGCCGAATGTATGGTCTCCGGGAACGACTCGGAGCTTTCAGAGGACGTGTATTTGTCTGCCGCCAAGGAGAGCTTTGCCGCCTCCGGAATAAAGGATATGCCCGACGACGAGCATGTTTTTCTGAGCCTCGGCTATTTGCTGGACTACATGAAGAGGACACAGTTCTGCGATACCGTACATATGAACCGCATCGAGATAATAAATACGTCACGGTATATGTCGATTGACTCGTCCACCTGGCACAGTCTCGAACTGACGGAAAACTCGAAGACAAAAGAAAAATACGGATCACTGCTCGGCGTACTTGATAAAACGAGAACTGCCATGGGTGCCCGAATGCTCAGAAAGTTTATCGAGAAACCTCTTGTTAACCCGTCGGAGATAATAAAAAGGCAGAACGCTGTACAGAAATTGTTCGACAAAAATATCGAACGTTCGCAGATAATGGCATCTCTGAGCGGTATAAGAGATATTGAGCGCCTTGTTTCAAAAGTCATATACGGTTCTGTAAATCCCAGAGATATCGTTGCGCTTGCGGTGTCGCTGAACTCTTTACCCGAAATCAAAAATACCGTCGCGGGATTCAATTGCCAGCTGCTTAATGAAATATGCAACGATATAGGCGATCATTCGCAATTGACCGCGCTGCTTATGTCGGCTATAAAAGACGATCCTCCTGCAATTATCCGCGAGGGGGGCTTTATCCGCGAAGAATTTGACCCCGAACTCGACTCTCTGAGAGAACTCCACGACAACACAAAAGGTGTTATCATGGGGGTAGAGGCTCAGGAGAAAGAACGCACCGGAATAAAAAATCTTAAAATCAAATACAACAAGGTTTTCGGATACTATATCGAAATATCCAACTCAAACCTCGGAAGTGTCCCCGAAAATTATATAAGAAAGCAGACGCTCGTCAACGGGGAACGCTTCATAACTCCCGAGCTCAAAGACCTGGAAACAAAATTGCTCTCAGCTGCGGAACGGATGATCGAAATAGAAAACAGACTCTTTGAGAATATCCTTGGTGAGATCTCAAAACAGATAGAGGCTGTAAAGACTTCAGCTCACGCGATAGCCGTTCTCGACGTGCTGTGTTCATTCGCGGAGATATCCGTTAGGAATAATTACGTCATGCCGCAGATAACCGCGGGGGATGTAATCAACATAAAGAACGGCAGACATCCTGTCGTAGAATCAGTACTTACTGAGGAACTGTTTGTCGCAAACGATACCTTTCTTAATACTTCAACCGATAAAACAGTCGTTATAACCGGCCCGAACATGGCGGGTAAATCCACCTATATGCGACAAGTTGCATTGATTGTCATAATGGCGCAGATAGGCTGCTTTGTCCCGGCGAGCAGCGCCGAGATTGGCATAGTGGATAAAATTTTCACACGTGTAGGCGCATCGGACGATCTGTCAACCGGACGTTCCACGTTTATGGTTGAGATGAGCGAGGTCGCGTACATACTCAAAAACGCAACGAAACGCAGTTTGCTTGTTTTCGACGAAATAGGCCGCGGCACGAGTACTTTCGACGGAATGAGCATAGCGCAGGCCGTTCTGGAATATGTAAACGCCAAAATTTCCGCTAAAACGCTTTTTGCGACGCATTATCACGAGCTTGTCGCGCTTGAAAACGAACTTGACGGCGTAAAGAATTACAATGTGGCAGCAAGACGTAACGGCAAAAATATTGTTTTCCTGAGAAAAATAGTGCGGGGAGGGACAGATGACAGCTACGGTATCGACGTTGCCCGACTCGCCGGTGTGAATGAGAAAGTCATTTCGCGTGCGGAGGAGATACTCAAAGAGCTGGAGCGCGAAAATCCCGACAAACATATGCCGGAGACCTTAAAAGCTTCCGGGAGTGATAATCTGCAGACATCCTTTACCGACGGTGCGCGTGAAGAGATAATTTCTCAGTTGAAAAACACGGACGCCACGGTCCTTACTCCGATAGAAGCAATGAATCTGCTTTACAACCTGTCAAAAAAAGCGAAAGAACTCGAATGACAATGAAAGGGAAGTCTTATGTCGAAAATCAATCTTCTCGATGCTGAGGTCTACGACCTTATAGCTGCGGGTGAAGTCGTTGAAAGACCTGCGTCCGTGGTAAAAGAGCTTGTCGAAAACTCAATAGACGCCGGAGCGAAGAAGATAAAAGTGGAAATAGTCGGCGGCGGAGTTCGTCTTATACGTGTAACGGATAACGGCTGCGGAATGTCGCCCGAAGACGCAAGAAAGGCTTTTCTGAAACATGCTACGAGCAAAATTTCCGATAAACAGGATCTTTTCAATATACATACGCTCGGCTTCAGGGGCGAGGCGCTTGCGTCTATTTCCGCCGTTTCAAAAGTAAAGCTCCTGACAAAGGAGCACGGTTCGGATTGCGGCACATGCATCGTTGTCGAAGGCGGGAGAATCGTTTCGGAAGGGGATGCGGGCTGCGCTGAGGGAACATCTTTTGAAATAAGAGACCTTTTTTATAACACTCCCGCGCGTCTCAAGTTTCTCAAAAGCGATATGACGGAAGTCGGACATATAACGTTTTTCATTGAAAAACTTGCATTGTCGAGAGCAGATATATCTTTTTCATATTCAGTCAACGGTGTGCAAAGACTATTTACTCCCGGCAACGGTAACGCTTATGAGGCCCTTTTCAGTGTTTACGGCAAAGAGTTCTGCGATAATATGATGAAAGTTTCTTACGACGACGGAAAAGTTGCAGTTGAGGGATTTGCGGGAAAACCGCTTGCAAGCAGGCCCAACAGAAATTTTCAAGTGTTTTTCGTGAATGGCAGAGTCGTTCGTTCGAAAGCCCTGCAAACGGCGTTTGAGGCTGTTTATCATACAAGTATGATGGTTGGCCGTTATCCTTGCGGGGTTCTTATGTTGACGGTAGATCCCGCAAATGTGGATATCAACGTGCACCCCAGCAAACTTGAAATAAAATTTGCGGAGGAGAAGGCTGTCTGTGATTCGTTTTATCAGGCGGTGAAAGACGCGCTCAACAGAGATTCCGCAATTGCAAATGTTGAATTTGAAAAAGCAAGATCCTCTATGATTTTACATCAGACGCCTGCCCCCATGGGAAACTCGCGGAGTGTCGGAAGTCCGCGCCTTTCGGAAAAGGTTCAGACTCCCGTAAGACCGTCCGAGCCCGTTGTGCCTGTCCCTGAAAAGAAAATAAGCGAGGTAAAAACTTACGGGGATTGGACAATAATAGATTATAAAAAACCTCAGCCTCAGAAAGAAGCAAAAACCGAAGTTGTTCGTTCGACGAACATTGTATCTTCCGAAATGGTTAAAAGGACGGAAGATGTTTTTAAACCTGTAGACGTCGCAATTCCCGAACCCGGAATAACGGCTTCCGATAAACCGGTTGCGGCAGAGCTTCGAAAACGGGACGAAAATCCTGTCACTTTAGTAAATAATCAGGAAACTTCGCTTACAAATGAAGTTTCTGCTGTCCCGGATTACAGGATTGCGGGCGAAGTTTTCAACACCTATATAATAATCGAAATTTTCAGCGATTCCGGCAACGAGATGCTTTTTATAGACAAGCATGCACTGCATGAGAGAATGATATTCGAAGAGCTCCGTACAAAAACTGTCGGTGTTCAGACTTTGCTCGTGCCTCAGCTTTGCAATATCGGTGCTGTGGAAACGTCTCTGTTGCTTGAAAACCGTGATGAACTTGAAAAAGCAGGCTTTGACATAGAGGATTTCGGCGGACAGATCCTGGTGAGGTCTATTCCCGCTCTTATTGCCCCCGAAGATGTCGGGGCTGTATTGTCCGAATATTTTTCCATGAAGAAAAGCCGAAACGGAAACACAGACGAAGTCTTCGATAGATTTTTGTATTCCTTGGCGTGTAAGGCCGCAATAAAGAGCGGATATGTCACGTCGGATATTGAACGTAAGGCCTTGGTGGAAAAATTTTTTGCCAATAGAGAAAAACTGAAATACTGTCCTCACGGCCGACCGATAACATTTTCCCTTACGGAGAAGGCGCTCGAAAAACAGTTCAAAAGGATAGTTTGATTATGCAAAACAAAATCGTGGTCATAGTCGGCCCTACGGCTTGCGGAAAGACCGCACTTTCGGTGGAATTGGCGAAATGTTTCGGCGGCGAGATAATTTCTGCCGATTCGATGCAGATATATCGCGGAATGGATATAGGTACAGCAAAGATACGTCCCGAAGAAATGCGGGGCGTTCCGCATTATATGATAGATATTATCGAGCCTTCGCAGGAATTCTGTCTTGCAGACTTTCTTTCTTTGGCGCGGAAAAAAGCGGATGATATCCTTTCAAGAGGAAAGATTCCGTTCCTCGTGGGCGGAACCGGCTTGTACGTTTCATCTTTTATCGACAACGTGCATCTGACTGAGGAAAGCCCCGATCCGGAATACCGTGAATATCTCAATTCGGTAGCCTCTGAAAAAGGGGGCGCCGCGGTAAAGGAAATGCTTAAGGATATCGATCCGGAATCGTATGAAAAACTCGACGAAAACAACATCAAAAGAATCGTGCGCGCCTTGGAAGTGTATAAGGCGACGGGGCGCACGATTGGGGAAAACAACCGTATGTCTAAATCCGCTTCTCCATACGAGTTCTGTGAAATAGGGCTGAATTTCGCGGACAGACAAAAGCTGTACGATCGGATTGATGCGAGAGTGGACAAAATGTTTGAAGATGGACTGCTGCATGAAGTGGAACGTCTTTCTTTGGATACACTCTCGGCGACGGCGCGTCAGGCGATAGGGTATAAACAGTTCTTAGGGTATTTAAGCGGCGACAAAACTCTTGATGAAGTTAAAGAGGATATAAAACGTGAAAGCCGTCGGTATGCCAAGCGTCAGATAACGTGGTTTAAACGCGACAATAATATAGTTTGGTTTAATTCGGACGAAACCGGGTTTGATGAAATGGTAAAAATTTGCAAAGAAAATATAACGAATTTCGCAAAAAAATAATACATTGAAATCAACGTTTGCCAACGCTATTGATTTTGACAGCGTTTTATGGTATAATAATAGTAATTAGAGTACCGTGGAATTTTGATCCCGGATTTGCGGTTTTATGCGGAGAGGTATATCGCTATGATATGTTTCCGCATACTAACAGATTGGAGGATATTTTAATATGGACGAGAAAAAAACTGTGATTGCGAGCAATGGTGAAGATGTTATAAAAAGTAAAAACATCAATCTTCAGGAACTCTTTCTCAATGTTGCCCGAAAAGAAAAGATGTTTGTAACAATGTTCCTTACCAACGGTTTTCAGATCAGAGGTGTAGTTAAGGGCTTTGATTCTTATGTCGTTATCATAGAGAGCGAAGGAAAGTCTCAAATGATATATAAACATGCCATTTCTACGGTCCAGCCCTCTAAAAATATCAATATTTTTAACAATATCTGATGGGAAATTCAAAGCTTTTCAAATTGGTTTTCTATGTATTGGCGACGGTTCTTGTATTGTATTTTATTTTCAGCACGCTGCCTGCGTTTTTTACAGATGACATTTCCGGACAGGTCATAGATGTTGTTTCTTATGACGATTATATAACGATAGAAGGAATAGCCCTCAGAAACGAAACTCTATTGTTTGCAAATACGGATTTTACATCAGTCGAATACAGCGGAAAGAACGGTGACAGGCTTGCCAAAGGCTCCGTTTGCGCTTTTCTGAGCAGCGGGACAATGGACAGCGTAACATGTGCCCGTACCGCAAAGCTCGAACGGAAAATATCCGAAATAAAAGAGAGCATAAGTAAGAATACCAAGTACGATATCGTTTCTGCCGAAGATAATATCAAGAATGATATCATCAGTCTTTTGAACGGCGCGGACGATCTCAATTTCAAGGTCTGTGACGAGCTGTCCTGTGATGTCCAGATAGCAATGAACAGGCGACAGATGAAATTTTCAGAGACAAACGCTTTTTCGGATATTTTGGAGCAATGCGAAGCGGAGCTCGCTTCCATTTCCGGATCCGCGAACAGCCGTACATCGGAACTCTATGCACCGATGGCAGGATATTTTTATTCCGGATTTGACGGATATGAATACCTGTATTATACGGACTACATCGATTTGACGGTTTCTGATTTTTACAAGCTGTATTCCAAGACAGCTCAGCCTGTACCCGACAGATATGTCGGGAAAATGCAGAACGAGCCTGTGTGGAAGTTTTATTCGATTATTGATTCTCAGAATGCGTCATCTCTTTCTGTGGGAAAATCGGTGCAGCTCGAATTCGACATAGACCTTGTCGGACGCAGAAAACTTAACGCGACGGTCGAATATATTTCAAAAAGTGAAAACGGTCAGACAGCCGTTACATTTTCGTTTAATACCATGTACGGCGAGCTTTTTACTCTCAGAAAAGAAAAATGCAAGATGATCGTGAAAACTTATACCGGTTTTGAGGTCAGCAACGCCGCGATAAGAGTTCGCGACGGCGAAACCGGTGTATATGTTCTTTCCGGTCAGAGAATCATTTTCAAACCCGTGGAAATAGCATATTCCACGGAGGATATTTCAATAATAAACACAAAGACTAATTCCGGCTCAAGAGCTCTGATGAATAAAGATACGGTTATTATCGGAGGGAAAGATCTTTTTGACGGAAAAGTAGTCAATGTCGCTTCAGATTAAAGAAGGCTCTTTCATTAAATGATCAAAGACAGATTGATTGAACTTGACAGTAGAATAAATGCCGTTAACGATGACGGTAGGAAGGTCGTCAAGGTCATCGTAACAAAATTCAGAACTCCCCAAGAGGTCAACACCGTAATAGACTGCGGCATAGATAATATAGCCGAGAATAGGGTTCAGGCGCTTTTGCAGAAGCTGCCGGATATAAAGCCCACGAAGATCCACCTTATCGGGCATCTTCAATCAAACAAGGCCAAAGAAGCCGTAAGAGTTGCAGATCTCATACAATCTGCGGATTCGGAGCACATCCTGTACGAGATAAACAAGCAGGCGGCGTCTCTGAAAAAAGTCCAGCAGGTTCTTATCCAAGTCAATATAGCGCATGAAGAAACGAAATTCGGTATATCCAAAGAAGACTTGAAACCTCTTATGGATTTTGCCGCAGGGCTTGAATTCGTGAAAGTCAAGGGTCTGATGAGCATCATGCCGAAGGAGAAAAAAACAGTTTACTATCAGGACATGCACGATTTATACGAAAACGCAAAAATCATCAAGCCGAACGGTGTCGATATGGATATCCTGTCAATGGGTATGTCGAACGATTTCGAGGATGCGGTTGCTAACGGCTCAACAATGGTTCGTGTGGGAACATTTGTTTTTACATAATATAAAAATCAAGCGGAAAGGAACATATAAAGTATGAGCATATTGAAAAAACTGTGGAATGACGACGAAGAAGACGTAAATGAAGATAACGGATTCATTTCTTCAGGATACCAGGATCCGGACGAGCCCGAAGACCTCAGTAAGCCGAAGCCTCAGTTCGTTCTTGTAAAGCCTGAACGCCGGGATGAATTGCTGGAAATAGCAGATCATCTTCTTAACAGAAAAACCGTCATTTTGAATTTGGAACTTGTTGCGCAAGATACACATAGATTCGTTGATTTTCTCAGCGGCGTCGCATATGCTCTTAACGGGCAGGTCAAAAAAGTCGCAGTGCATACATTTCTTATTATCCCCGGCGGATTGGAGATTTCCGGTGATATTTTCGAAGATCTCGGAAATGATATGAATTTCTGATTTGTAAGCAATTCTATTTAAGATAAATCTATTGAAAAATAAACTTAATGAGAGGTGCCGTTATGATAACACCAAAAGAAATCGAAACAAAGGAATTTGCTAAGGCTAAAAACGGTTACAGACCAGAAGAAGTAGACGATTTTCTGGATGCCATATATGAGGATTATTCCAAGCTTCTCAGCGAAAAAGAGATGTTGGCGAAAAAAGTTGTCATTCTCAATGAAAAGATTGAAAAGTACAGCGCAGAACAGGATAAACTCAAGTATTCCGCGATAAATACCCAAAAGAACTATGACGCTACGATCTCTGAAGCCAGAAAAAAGGCTGAAAAGATTGTATCCGATGCTCAGTACTATGCAAAGAAGCTTATAGACACAGCCGAGCAGGAGGCAGAACACCAGCAGCAGGTCAAATCCACTCTTACCGCGGAAGTTGAAGATTTCAAAAGCAAGCTTCTTGCTCTTTATGAGAACCATGTCAAACTCATATCCGATATTCCGACTATAAAAACATCTGTAAATATCGAGAAATCCGACACTCTCGGAATGCTCGAAGTCGCTACCGCTGATGCTGAAATTGACGAGCCTGAGAAAGAACAGGCCGAAGAACCCGCAGAAGAGCATTCTGAGCAGCCTGCTGAAAAGACCGAAAAAGAAGATAACGGTGAGTCGATATTTGGCGACATAGATGCCGGCGATACCGTAGTTATGCCTTCTCTTTCTTTCGATAAGATTTCGTTTGACGGCGAAGATAATGACGGGGATAAAGATGAGGAAGATAACGAGGATTTGTATATCCCCAGAAGAGCTCAGCGTGTAGCTCCCAAGTCTGAACAAGAGCAGAAAGAAGAGTTCGAAGACGACGATGACGACGATGAAGATGATGAGAAAGATTCAACTTTGAGAAACCTTTTTGAAAAAGTTGAAAGAAAACCCTTCTTCGGCGGCAAGAAAAAAGGCGGCCTGTTTGCCAAGAAAAAGAATGACGACTTCGACGAAGACGACGAAGATGACGATGATGACGATGATGAATATTATGACGACGATGACGATGAATAATCATTTAGTCGGCTGATATTTACGGAGAATTATATAAAAGGAGCATCCCTAATACAAAATGGATTACAATCAGACCCTTAATTTGCCAAAGACTGATTTTCCCATGAGGGCAGGACTGCCTCAGCGCGAACCGGAATTCTTGGCAAGATGGAACGATCAGAAGGTGTATCAGACCCTTCAGGAAAAGAATAAAGACAGGCCTACCTACGTGTTGCATGACGGTCCTCCGTTTTCAAACGGAAACATACATATGGGTACGGCTATGAACAAGGTCCTCAAAGACTTTGTCAACAGATACAAAAACCTTAACGGTTACAGAGCTCCGTATATTCCCGGCTGGGACAACCACGGAATGCCGATAGAGAGCGCTATAATCAAAAAGAATAAGCTCGATCGCAAAAAAATGTCTATTCCGGAATTCAGAGACGCGTGCCATGAGTTTGCGCAGAATTATGTCAATATTCAACGCAATCAGTTCATCCGTCTCGGCGTTCTTGCGGATTGGGAGAACCCTTACCTGACGATGAATCCCTCGTTTGAAGCGAGAGAGGTTAAGGTTTTCGGCGAAATGTTCAAGAAGGGCTACATTTATAAGGGGCTTAAACCGGTATATTGGTGCCCGAATGACGAAACCGCTCTTGCTGAAGCCGAAATTGAGTATAAGGATATTCCGTGTACATCAATTTACGTCAAGTTCAGAGTTTCCGACGACAAAGGCAAACTTGCGTCTTTCGGAAATCCGGACAATATGTATTTTATCATTTGGACGACGACCACCTGGACTCTGCCCGGCAACCTTGCGATAGCACTCAATCCCGCGGAAAAATACGATATAATCAAAGCCGACAACGGCGAAATGTATATTCTTGCGGACGCTCTTGTCGAAAAGACGATGAAAGCAGGCGGCGTTAAGGAATTTGACGTCCTCGGCTCTATGAACGGCGCTGAATTTGAGTTTATGACCGCTCAGCATCCTTTCCTCGACAGAAAGAGCCTCGTCGTGCTTGCGGATTATGTCACTATGGACAGCGGTACAGGCTGCGTTCACACGGCTCCCGGTTTTGGTGCGGACGACTATCAAACTTGCAGAAGATACAAGATGGATATGATAGTTCCCGTTGACGATAAAGGCTATCAGACCGCAGACGCCGGAAAATTTGCAGGGCTTCGCTATGATGAATCCAACGATGTTATCCTTGAAGATCTGAAATCTTCCGGAGCACTTTTTGCATCCGAAGAGATCGTACACACATATCCTCATTGCTGGCGCTGCAAAAATCCAATAATATTCAGAGCTACTCCCCAGTGGTTCTGCTCCGTCGAATCATTCAAAGACGACGCTGTTAAGGCGTGCCGAGACGTTGAATGGATACCCGAATGGGGCGGCGAAAGAATTACTCAGATGATAGTTGAACGTGCCGATTGGTGCATTTCCAGACAGAGACATTGGGGGCTCCCGATTCCCGTGTTCTACTGCGAGGATTGCGGTAAACCCGTATGCACGGATGAAACGATAAACGCAGTTTCCGAACTTTTCGGTAAAGAAGGTTCCAACTCCTGGTACCTTAAGAGCGCAAAAGAAATTCTTCCCGAGGGGTTTAAGTGCCCGCATTGCGGCGGCACAAAATTCTCCCAAGAGACAGATACTCTTGACGGATGGTTTGACTCCGGTTCGTCGCATTTCTCTGTACTCGAAAATAATCCCGATATGAAGTGGCCCGCAGACATGTACCTCGAGGGCGCAGATCAGTACAGAGGCTGGTTCCAGTCCTCCATGCTTACGGCTGTCGGCGCAGGCGGCAAGGGCGCTCCATACAAGACCGTGCTTACTCACGGTTGGGTCGTTGACGGCGAGGGTAAGGCAATGCACAAGTCTCTCGGAAATTCCATTGCCCCCGAAGAGATCATCAAGCAGTACGGTGCTGATGTTCTACGTCTTTGGGTCGCATCTTCCGACTACCGTGCGGACGTGCGTGTTTCCGATCCTATATTCAAACAGCTTTCTCAGGCTTATCTTAAGATAAGAAATACCGCAAGATACATCCTCGGCAATATTTCCGACTTCAATGCGGATGATCTTGTTCCTGCGTCCGAAATGAACACCCTTGATCGTTGGGCGATTACACGACTCAATGATCTTATAGAAAAAGTTGCTCAGGCGTATGAAAATTACGAGTATCATATAGTATATCATGCAATCCGTAATTTCTGCGTCGTCGATATGTCCAACTTCTATCTTGACGTTATCAAAGATGTTCTCTATTGCGACAGCAAGAACGGTCTGCGCAGAAGAAGCGCTCAGACCGCGATGTTTATCATTCTCGACGCAATGGTCAGAATTCTCGCTCCGATTCTCTGTTTCACGGCTGACGAAATCTGGCAGGCTATGCCTCACAGAAGCAGCGACGACGCGACTAACGTAATGTTCAATCAGATGGTCAAGCCCTACACCGAGTATGCTCTGGATGATGCGGAAATGGCTGAATTGCAGACACTTATAGCTCTCCGTGATGACGTTAACCTCGTGCTTGAAGAAGCGCGCAACGCGAAGCTCATCGGTAAGCCTCTCGAAGCGGCAGTAACGCTTTTCTGTGACGAAAAGGCGGTTGAGCAGCTTAGCGATAAGGCGGAACTTCTCAAAATGATGTTCATTGTTTCGGACGTCGCGATAGTAAACGGCAGCGATGGTAAAGTCTGCGAGCACTATAATGGTGTTTCCGTTAAAGTTGATGTTGCAAACGGCGGTAAATGCGAACGCTGCTGGTGCTTCTCCGCGGAAGTCGGACAAGACGAAGCTCATCCTACTCTCTGCGCAAGATGCGCGGCTGTGGTGAAACAGTTATGATAAATACCGGCGTAAAGCGCCGCAAGGGGCTGATGACGGTCATTGCTTATGTGCTGATCGCTTCTGCCGGACTTCTGACAGATCAGATAACGAAGGCCTGGGCTTATAACGAGCTCAGGCCTATCGGTGAAATACGTCTGTGGGACGGGGTTTTTCATCTTACATACAGAGAGAATACCGGCGCGGCATTCAGTATTCTTGAAGGAAAACAGGCGTTTTTCACGGTTATAACATTAATTATCGTGGCGCTAATAATCGTGATCCTTGCTGCGGGAATGTTCAAAGATCGACTTGCGGAATATGCACTTGTTTTTGTCGGTGTAGGTGGCTTAGGAAATCTTATCGACAGGATTTCAAGAGGTTTTGTAGTCGATATGTTTGATTTCACGCTGATAAATTTCGCCGTGTTCAATGTTGCGGATATATTTGTAACTTGCGGCAGTATATTGTTTATACTTTGTTTTCTGATACGAAAAGGGGATATTTTCTGATGACGTTTTCGGTCACTTCTGAAAGCGCAGGTCAAAGAATAGATTCACTTTTAGCCGAACGGGCAGATATGAGCCGTTCGGCTGTAGTTTCTTTGATAGAAAAAGGAAATGTTACCGTTAACGGAAGTATCCCGAAAAAGAATTATAAAGTCGCGGAAGGCGACATCGTGGATTTTGAAATTCCTGAGCCTGTTGCGCTTGACGTCAAGGCCCAGGATATTCCGCTTGATATAAGATACGAAGATGCAGATCTGCTTGTTGTCAATAAGCCTCAGGGGATGGTCGTTCATCCCGCGGCGGGAAATGAGGACGGAACTCTTGTGAACGCTCTCATGGCGCATTGCGGGACGTCTCTTTCAGGAATAAACGGAGTTCTCCGTCCGGGAATAGTCCACCGAATAGATAAGGATACAAGCGGACTGCTGCTCGTTGCGAAGAACGATAAGGCTCACATTTCTCTTTCCGAGCAAATCAAAGCTCATTCGCTCACAAGAGAATACATAGCGATAGTCTGCGGTCATTTTAAGGAATCCGAGGGCGTGATCGACCTTCCGATAGGCAGACATCCCGTTGACCGCAAGAAAATGGCGGTGACGGAGAAGAATTCAAAGAATGCAGTTACGCACTATTATGTGCTTGAAGAATATCCGGGGTATTCGTTGGTGAGATTCGTTCTCGAAACGGGCAGAACGCACCAGATACGTGTACATTCGTCGTATAAAGGGCATCCATTGCTCGGCGACCCTCTTTACAACCCGAACTGCAAGGATTCCGCACGTTTCGGTCTGGCGGGGCAATGCCTGCATGCGCGTAAAATAGGGTTTATCCATCCGACTACGGGTGAATATCTCGAATTTGAAAGCGAACCTCCGGAATATTTTACAAAACTCATTGAAAAACTGAGAAAATTGACATGAAAAGAGCCGCTTATGCGGCTCTTCATTTTGTTTATTTTATTTTTCTCACTTCGAGGTAATAGCGTTTATCATCCGCGTGGCCCATCGAAAATGTTTTGCGGGGGAGCACTCCGTCAAGTATGACGGTCTTGAAGAGGTCGTTTTTCTGCATCGCCGGAAGCAGTATTCCGATATTTTTGCCGTCTTTTGCAAAATTATAGACTGCGTCATCGTCATGTATATAGTCGATTTTTGTATCGGGAAGAGCCTTTATATAAGTGTCAAGGAATTCTTGGACGTCGCCGACAGTCAGATTGCAATGCGGCTTGCCGAGAACGTAGAACTCTTTTTTGTTTCCGCAGACAATCGTGAATCCGTTTTCCTCCGGAGCGTCACATTTGCGAAGGTCATATCCTCTGAAAAAATCAGTCATTGCGGATGTGAAGGCGGTTACGTCCGCGTTGAAAACGACACGGTGTATAGGCTCGAATTGAAGAGATTCGTCATGCAGATTTACAAGTTCCGCAAGTGCGTACCGTGCAGGGTGTGTTTTCTGCTCTTCTTCGGTAAGTGTCTTCTTGATGTTTTCCCAGCATGTCTTCGCAGTTGCGAGCGAATGGTTTCCGTCACCGACGGCGAATACGAGCAGGGGCTTTGAGTCTTTCTCGATTCCGTATTTCTCGGCAAAGGCTTTTTTATCGTAGAGATCGGATATCGCCGCAAGTACCTGCTTTTCAGCGTCTTTCGAAACTTTATATCCTGCGATATGACCGCCGTTTTTCATCAGGTCGAAGTCGTATACTTTTTCGCAGTCGTATTTTTTCTTTTCGATGGGTTCGATAACGGCTTTTTTGCGGTCATCAATGAGAACCATTATATGAGGCATTTCCAGGGATGCCTTTTCGCGGATCTTCACTCTCGGGGGGATTCTCGATAAAACCGTACCTTCGGTGGCACGGATAAGGGAAGACGAGCCCTTGTTGAAGTCATACGCTTCAAGATCAAACATTCCCACAAGACCTTTTCTCGTTTTTCCGTTTGAAAGAGTGCGTTCAACATAAATGAACGAGTCGGTAAGTTCATTGAAAATGTTGCCGGCTGTATATTCCTCCATTTTGTTATATGTCATGTCTATCATTTTTGAGACATCGTTATTCTCGAGATATATTTCAGGAAGCATTAGTCTGAGGGCGGAGGGTGCGTCCGCGACGATTTTTTCAACATCGTTCCAATATTCTGCGTCAGATGTGTATTGATCGCATGCGACTGTGCTCCATTTTTCAAAATCCTTTTTGGGAATAAGTATATCGGCAGGTAAAAATTCCATGGGCGTTTCTCTCTCTTTCTTTATTATACAGTATATTATAGCAGAAAAAGTACAATTTGCAAAGCCCCTTTCCAAAAAGTTATATTTATCGACATAATTTTGCAAACAGTGTTGAACTTTGACGAACGATTCTTCCTTGAAAAGTATTTACAAACAGGGATTTTTCATATATAATATAAATATGTTTTACTCCCTTCATTAACCCCAAATTTCTTTTTCTTCTTGTTTTTTTGTATTTCCGCCTCCGTAGCACGGAGGCGGTCCTTTTTTTGTATAATGTGTGAAATCTTACCTGTAACTATTGTTTTTTTGCATGGGGGATGATATAATTAATTAGACATATATTCATTCGGAGGAACAACATGACTTCAATGCAGGATTTTATCGATAGAAGCGTTGAAATAGCTGACAGGGCAGGGCAGAAAGGTCTCGAGCTGTGCGAGATGGCAAGAATAAATGTGAAGATATCTGAGATCAGTTTTCAGACACGCAAACTCTATGCTCAACTCGGGAAAATGACATATAATGTCCTTTGCGGCGATACGGACGAATTTACATCAGAAATGAAAGCCGTAAAAGAAGAGATAGACAACAACCTCTACCGCGTCAAGCTTCTCAGGAATGAACTTGCGCAGGTAAAAGGTGTTATCGTTTGTGATTCCTGTGGGGAAGAGAATAAAAAAAATTCCGTGTTTTGCAGTAAATGCGGTAAGGAACTATAATATATCGGAGATTTCAGATGGCAAAAAAACGCGATTTTACATACGGGGCGATCGTGCTTGCGGTATCTGGATTTGTTGTAAAGCTCGTAGGCGCGATATTTAAAATACCCCTTACAAACCTTGTAGGTAGCTCTGCAATGGGCTATTTCGGTTCGGCGTACAGTATATACAGTTTTCTGCTGTCTCTTGCGACGTCGGGTCTCCCTACGGGTGTAGCGGCTATGATATCAAGGTCACTGACCCTGGGAAAACTTCGTGATGTTAAGAAAACAACAAGGATTGCCGCGTCAATATTTATAACTCTCGGAACATTTTTATCCATAATGGGCTTGCTGTTCGCCATGCCAATAGCAAAAGCCATAAACAGCGAAGAAGCCTATTACGCTGTTGCGGCAATAATGCCGGCTGTCATATGCATCTCTGTCGTTTCCGTGTTCAAGGGATTTTTCCAAGGGTATAGTAATATGGTACCCACGGCGATATCCAACCTTGTTGAAGCAGTCGTCAAACTCTGTGCGGGATACGGAATAGCGCTTTATATGCACAACGCGGGTTATCCGACAGAGCAGGTCATCGGCGGAGCTGTATTCGGGGTGACTATCAGTACTTTTGCCGCAATGTTATTCATGCTGCTCAGATATCTGCTTCGCAGTAAAGATTACAGGATGTCAGTCCGTGATTTTATGGATGACGTACCTACTCCCACAAAGAAGCTGACTCGGGAATTCCTCGCGATAGTTTTCCCGATAATGATCACATCTATAACGTCTGAACTCTTCAGTTTGCTGGACACAACAATAGTTGTCAAAAGACTTCAGAATTATATGACGGTTGAAGCATCAAATTTCTATTGGGGCTCATACAGCAGCATGGCTCTGACTATTTTCAATCTTCCGTCATTTCTTGTGATTGCAATAGGGATAAGCCTTATTCCTGCAATTTCAGCAGGATATACGAAAAAAGATACCTCAGAGGTTAAAGATACTGTCGACAGGGCTTTAAAGTACTCATCAATGCTCGCATTCGCGTGTGCGTTCGGGCTCAATTCCGTTGCAAAGCCGCTGCTCTCATTATTCTTTGCGAGAAATCCGGAAGGGGTAGAGGCGGCAACACCGTTACTGCAGATAGTGTCGTTTGCACTTATTGCAGTCGGCCTGACAAACGTCACGTCATCAATACTTCAAGGCACGGGAAAGTCCGCAAAGACGATGGTCACAGTTCTCGTCGGTGCTATAATCAAGACTATAGCGACCTTCGTGCTTGTCGGGATTCCTTCCGTGAATATTTACGGCGCACCGATAACAACGCTGGTATCATACCCCGTAATGCTCGCTCTTAATATTTATTTCATTTACCGGCATCTGCACATTTTGCCGAGTCTGAAAGATGTTTTTCTGAAACCTTTGATTGCGGGAGCTGGGTGCTATGTTGTGTCTATTGCAGTGCAAAAGTTGCTCGGAATGGCGAATATCCACGAAAAAATCACATTGTTCGCGGCGATTTTATGTGCAATAATTGCCTTTTTTGGAATATCTTTGATGATAAAACTGTTAAATATTAACGAAATTAAAGATTTTTTTGCAAAAAAGCAAAAAACCACTTGAAAAACGTATGAAAATAGTGTAAAATGATATGGTAAGATTATAATAATCTTTGGAGGAAATAAAAAATGAACAAGAACGTTTTGATTGCTAACGTTGCCGAAGAATGCGGACTATCTAAAAAACAGACGACCGAAGTCGTTGATGCATTTCTTGACAATGTTGCAGAAGCTCTGAAAAAGGGCGAGAAGGTCCAGCTCGTAGGATTCGGTTGTTTTGAAGTCCGTAAGAGAGCTGCAAGAGTAGGCAGAAATCCTCAGACCAAGAACGAAATAAAAATTCCCGCTACAAACGTTCCCGTTTTCAAGGCAGGCAAAGTTCTTCGCGAAAAGGTTAAATAATTTAACCAATGAAGGCTACGAGGAAAGATTTTTCTTGTAGCCTTTTTATTTTATACAGGTGGTATTATGAGATTAGATAAGTTTCTTAAAGTTTCAAGAATAATCAAAAGAAGGACCGTGGCAAACGAGGCCTGTTCTGGTTCAAGAGTTTCCGTGAACGGAAAGCAGGCAAAACCTTCGTATGATGTAAAGGTCGGAGATATAGTTGAGATATCTCTCGGCGGCAGCATCCTGAAATTTGAAGTTGTTGAGATATCTGAGCATGCGGCAAAAGCTGAGGCTTCTTCGATGTACAGAATAATCGAATAATTCTTGATGTGTGTCATATAAGACTTTCCGGCGGCATATAGTATAAACATAATGTGCTGTTCGGAGGTCTTTTTATATGCAATCAAATGTTGAAACCGTGTCAAAGACCGCGGATCATATTCTTTCAATGGAAAATCGTCATCGTCTGACTATTACAGGGGTAAACGATGTTGTCTGCTTCGATGAAAAAAGCGTACTTCTGTATACTGTAATGGGAAAACTCACGATCAAGGGATCAGGGCTGAAAATAAACAAATTGCAGGTCGGGAGTGAAACAGGTGATCTGGTGGTTGAAGGGGAGATATCTTCGTTGGAGTACGGTTCATCAAAGGCGCCCGTCAGCAGAAATCAAAGCACGTTTGCAAAACTTTTCAGGTAGGTGTTTCGTATGCGCATAGATACATATGGGCAGGCGATAAGCTTTTTGCTGGCATGCGGATTGGGCGGAATACTCTGCGCTCTTTACGGGGCGGGCGCGTTAATTCGTAAAATATTTTCATTCAATATCGCAGTTTGCTGGGTGACCGATATCTTATATTTCATATTTGCTTTAATAGGGGCCCTTTTTTTCTTCTTTGTCGTTACCGATGGGATGGTTCGGATATACCTTATAGCCGGTATTGTTCTCGGATGGATTGTCGTGTATGCCTCGGCAAAAATGATTATTATGAAGCATGGTCCAAAAGCATAGAAATGTCGAAAAAAAGTTGCAATTAGCTGTCGAAAATACTTGAAAAACCGCGAAAAACATGATATAATATATATACAGTTATATGGTAAAATACAGAAAGGGTGCACTTCATGAAAAAGATATTCAGAGTCTTTCTTAAATGCATTCTTTTTGTAGTAGCCGTCATTTGTGTGGGTTCGTTTTTCGCTATGCGAGCGGACATTTCAGATACGGATAGAGAGATAAACCGTGTGATTTCTCAGATAAAAGAGCAAAAACTCAGAAATGAAGAGTATTCATCGATCCTTTCAGATGAGAATTTCGAAGATTTCTGCCGAGCTGTTGCCGAAGACGATTTGGATTACGGTACATACGGCGAAAAGATCTATATAAACATATCCGGAAAATAAAATTGCGACCGACTTAAACAGTCGGTCGTTTTATTTTTGAGATATCAGTTTTGACGGTGAAGAATACCTCTGCGTCCTGTTTGTTTCTGTATTCCGGCTATCCCGAGCATGTTTACCGCGAGCATCCCCGAATTGATTATTTCCGATATTATCCATATTTTTGATGTGACGGTAATCGCGCCGAATATCGAAAACACCGCAAAAATGAGCCGATAGATATTTATGTATTTACCTTTGGTAATATAGGCCAGACACGCTTCTCCGTAGTATGACCACGTTATTATCGAAGATATCGCAAAAATCATCGTACATACCGTGATTGCGATTTCGCCGCCGCAGCCTAACGTCGCGAAAATGCTTTCCAGTAAAGACATTTCGTCCCCGTTGCCGCCGCCAGGTGATGTCAATATTGCAAGCGCGGTTATTGTTGATATCAATATCGTGTCTGTAAAAACATCCAGAGCCGCCCATAGACCCTGCTCATGGGGCGTCGAACTTTCTGAATTCGCATAAGCAAGACCAGCGCTTCCCATTCCCGCCTCGTTTGACATTAAACCCTTGACGACACCCGTCTTTATACAGAGCGACAGTGCCGCACCGAAAGTGCCGCCGATAGCCGCTGAAGGCGCAAAAGCATACATGAAAATCGAACCTATTGCTTTTGATACGTTTTCAATATTAGAGAATACGGATATAAGACACGTGAGTATGTAAACGATGGTTGTTATCGGAATCAGAAAATTAAAAAGCTGAGTTATCCTTTTGAGTCCTCCGACAGTTACGCATAGGACTAAAAGAGATATGACGATCCCAAGAAGCATTGACGGTATGCTCGGAAATATATCGGAAAGGAAGCTGCAAGCTGCATTGCTCTGCATGAGATTTCCCATGGAGAAGGCGGAAAGAACACCAAAAAAGGCAAAAGCTTTCGGAAACGCACGGCCTTTTGTTCCGAGACGGATATATTCCATAGGACTCGAATTATATCCGTGATCAGTGCGACGGTGATTCGCCGCGATATACGCTTCCGCGTATTTTGTCGCCATTCCGAGTATTCCCGCGACCCACATCCAGAATATTGATCCCGGTCCTCCGATATACAACGCGGCAGCAACTCCGATGATGTTTCCTGTTCCGACGGCACCTGCAAGAGACGCAGAGAAATATGAAAAAATCTCCTTGATGCTTTTTCCGCCTTTACCTGAAAACAGCTCTTTGATGATCCTGACAGGGTGAAATTGAAAAAAAGATAGTCTGACGGTGAAATATATTCCCGCAACAGCCAGTATAAGCGCCGAGACCGATTCTGCGATGCTTGCAGCTATATTCATTTGTTCTCTCCTCCGTTTTGTAAAAGGATATGTTTTACCGTAATGGAAAATTCCGATAATTGAACATCATGTCGGAATGTGCTATAATATTTTACAAAGGAGTGATTGAAATGAAAGAAAAGATTTTGAAGATTATAAGCAAAGAAAAATTTCCGCTGACGTTCCTCGAGTATTCTGTCTATTTGGCGATAGTACAGATGGTGGCGGCTCTCTCGCTGCTGTATTCTTGTGTCGGAAACGCCGCTGTAAGATATTTTGAGCTTGCGGAATACATAATGGGAGCATCGCTGCAGACTCTTTGCGTCGGTCTGTTTATGTGCATAGCGTTTCTGAGATTTTTGCCGCGGAATAAATAGATATCCTGTGAAATAGTATATTCTCGGGTGATATATTTGACAGAGAACAAAAAAAATGATCCGAAAATATATATTTCATGCGGATTGATATTGCTGTTTTTCATACTCGGAGGTGTTATCGGCTATTTTTCGGCAAGCGAAGGAATTTTTCAGACTGTCGGCATTGTCAGTCGGAATTTTCTCTTCTGCTGTTTGAGGGATACCGGATTTCTCTTGCTGATTTGCATTCTGGGAATATCTCTGTTTGGGTTTGTCTTTGTCCTTCCCGTGGTTTTCGTACGATTTTTTTCATTCGGATATCTAATTGGCATCGCTTTCGATTTTGATATTCGAATGGGAATATATGTTCTTTTGGGAACTTTGCCGTCGTATATTATACTCTTTGTCGTGCTTTCACATGCGTATCTTTCGGCGATAGAGATGTCTTTTGATCTGACATGCGCAAGACATCTGATAGACCGCTCAAGAATACGAGAATACATGAAAAAGTCTATGCTTTTGACGTTCGTTTCCTTTTCCGCTGTAATATATGACTATTATATTTTGCCGATAATATATAATAAAAGTACCTCTTTTTTCCTTGACAAACCATAAAAATTCTGTTATAATATTCCTACCATTTATGATAGGGTGATGTTTATGGGCTTGTTTAAACCCAATTATAATGCAGAAGGGCCGGGCGTGCGCAAAGACGAAGAGCAAAAGCCCGCGTTCGTCCGCTTTTTTCTGGCGCTTAAAAACCGATTCTGGCAAATAGTATTGCTGAACATTGTCTATGTGTTTGCGTGCCTGCCCGTTATAACGATAGGCCCCGCGACCGCAGGTATGACTTATGTAATGCGTAATTTCTCGCAGTCGAAGCACGCGGATTTCTTTTCCGACTTTATCGAAAAGGCAAAGGAGCACTTTTGGAAAAGCCTTCTCGTGACGGTCATTGACGCGGCTGTCGCGGCGCTCGCTTTTTATGCGTTCAGATTTTGGTCCGCACCTGAATTACAGACGTCTTCCGTGATAAGAACGATAGCTCTTGTATTTGTTTTTCTCTCATCTTATATCGTTATATGCATGAATTTTTATATTTTCCCTATGATGGTGTCGTTTGACCTGCCGCTGAAAAATCTCATCAAAAACAGCATTATACTGAGTATGTATAAAATACTGCCGACTCTTGCAATGCTCCTGTTCAACGCGGTCATAACCTTACTTTGTGTTGTTTTCTTCCCGATGTCTCTGCCCGTGGTGTTGTTCATTTCGTTCACGTTCTGCAGTTTATTCAACAATTCGATGGTATACCCGCTGCTTGTGAAATATGTCGCGACACCGAAAGAGGAAAAAGAGGTCGACGAAGAAGAGCAGATATTCAAGGATTGATTTTTTGCAATAATATGACTAAAACGGCCGCACATAAGAAATGTGCAGCCGTTGTTTTTGTTTATAAATATCAGTTTTTTATCAATGCGAAATATTTACATATTCCTCGTGTGAGGCCTTCGACCATTGTCTGCTGAAAATCGTCGTCGTTCATCAGAATGTCTTCGGCGGGAGTTGAGGAGTATCCCAGCTCGAAGAGAACTATGGGGCATTTGCAGAATGCAAAGAGGGAAGTGTCTGTCCATGATTTTGTGAACCTGGGTTTGAATCCTGTCGCGCTTGTATACTCGTCAAGCAGAACGTTTGCAAGGTTTTCCGAAAGATACGACAGCCTCTTGCTCGGATAGCCGTCGTATACGG
>CAUHAO010000009.1 GCA_959604355.1 uncultured Eubacteriales bacterium | reverse complement strand
TTATAGTTTTATTTAAGAATACCTTGCCGCATATTTTTTACTCCTTTTCTGGATTAAATCATTGTATCACATCAGTTTTAGGAAAGCAAGTACCTAAAAGAAATTTTTCTTCCCCTTATATGTAACAATCATACCGGCTTCCTAGCGTTCAGAATGTTTTCTGCTGTCTGCTGTGGTGTTTGGTTGGAATTGTCCAACCAAAAGCCGATCCGTGGTGTTGTTTGGTTTTTCATAACCAAATTACACCTCTATTATACTCAGGGCAAAATCATTTGTCAAGGGGTTTGAGCAAAGTTTTTTGGTTTTTTATAACCATTTTTCAATTTTCTTTCTTTACAGCTCTTCGAATTAGGAAAAACAAGACCGAAATCACTATCGTAGGAACGCCCAAGTAAAGTGCAATCATTCCTGCGGGTGTAAAATACCCCATCACTTTCTTGATTTCGAGAATTGCAGGCAAATTATCCCATATGGCCGTGCCGAACGCTTTCATCGTTCCCCAAAAGGCTTGCCATAATACTGTTATTATTTCAAAGAGTAAGGTGTACAAGTTAAGCGACACCATAATTTTGAGCGTTTCTCACGGTTTTTGTTAATAACAAAAAAGACCACCACCCGTTTTATCGAGTGATGGTCTTGTCTTGTTTAGTTCATCTTATTTCTTTTTGGTGAAAAGTGCTTTGGCGCCCACTGTAGGGCTCGAACCTACGACCCTGCGGTTAACAGCCGCATGCTCTACCGACTGAGCTAAGTGGGCATATCCATCCTTTGTCGACTTACATATTATAGCACAGATAAAGCGATTTGTAAAGACTTTCGTGAGTTATTTCACAATTTGTTTATAGTTTTCATTTTTTTAATATTTGAATCTGTTTCTGTCCGGAGGCTTTCTGCGGTCTGTTTTTTCAGACTGATACGAGGAAAAGATTCATATTATAATATGTATGAAGAAAATCTTTATATTATAATATGTATGAGGAAAATATTCACATTATAACATTATGTACGATAGGGTTTAAATGTGCAGCCGGCAACACCTTTTCGAGACGTGGCGACGTTGAAAACTGTCGTAAACTCCGTGGAAAAAATCATTTTTGTAAAAAATATAATGAACTTTATATTAAAAAACTAAAATAATGCTTGACATCGCGGGCTGCTTTTGTTATTATAGTATCAGATAAATTATTAGATATGCAATATATATTAAGCTGTTCCGAAAAATATGTGGTCGGAATCAGGGAGAGACACTATGGAGCAAAAACAGGACAATTTTGAAATAAGCTTCGTTCAGATCGTGCAAATGTTTCTGCGCCGTTGGTGGGTGATTGCTGTTTGTGTGATCGTTGGTGCCGGTCTTTTCTTGGGATATGCTGCGTTTTTCGTTACGCCCCTTTATAAAGCGACAGCAATGATGTATGTCAACAACGGCAGCATTTCGGTGGGCTCTATCAAGGCCAGCATTACCACCGGAGACCTCAGTGCGGCTCAAAGCCTTATAGATACATACGGGGTTATTCTCAAATCGCGACTTACTCTTGAGAGCGTTATAGAAAAAGCCGAACTAAATTATTCTTATGAAAAGCTCAAAAGCATGATTTCGAGCCAATCCGTGAACGGCACGGAGATTTTTTCCATAACGGTGACCGGGCCGAATCCGGGAGAGGCTTGTAAGATTGCGAACACTATCGTTGAGGTTCTGCCCGAGCAGATTTCGGGAATAGTCGAAGGCTCAACTGTCAGAACTGTTGACCTTGCGGTCAAACCTGCACGTGCGTCATCTCCCAGTTACAGCAGATATACGTTTATCGGTATTTTCTTCGGCCTGGCGTTCGGTATGGCAATAATCCTTCTTGCAGAGTTTCTTAATGATACGATTCGTTCCGACGGGTGGATCAGACAGACCTTCGGAGACGATCTGCCGATACTTACGGTCATTCCCGACATAGATTCAAGGAACGATAAAAAATACGGTTACGGTTATGGCTACGGCCCGAAACCCTCTTCCGATAATAATTGAGAGGAGGAAACAAGATGCTTTTCAAGAAAAAAAACAGCCACAGAAAGCGCGCAGAACGCGCATCTTATAAATTGGGTGCTGAACTTGATTTTGCTTCAACCGAGGCTTACAATCTTCTTCGCACGAATCTTACTTTTTCCTTTCCGGACAAAAAAGAAGGCAAGATAGTCGGTGTTACCAGTCCTTGTCCGCATGAAGGCAAGAGCTTTACAACGATAAATCTCTCGTACTCTCTTGCGGAAGCTGGGCACAAAGTCATTTTGGTAGACTCCGATATGCGGTGCTCAAAGTTCTCCGGCACGCTCGGGCTTCCCGCATCTCCCGGACTTTCAAATCTTCTTATAGACGATGTTATGGAAACCCTTCATGAGGAAGTCCTTCATCCGAACCTCACGGTTTGTATGGCGGGGGACACTCCCCCGAATCCCGCAAAGTTATTGGGGTCCGAGAAAATGAAGAAGGTTCTGGATTCTCTTTCGAGACATTACGATTATGTCATAGTGGATCTGCCTCCCGTAACGGCTGTTTCCGATGCGCTCGAAGTTTCCAAGTTCCTTGACGGAGTAATCGTTGTCGTAAGACACGCCCAGACTACGAGAGGAGATCTTGTAGAGGCTGTCAGAAGACTTAAATTCGTCGGTGCGCATCTGTTAGGATTTGTGTATAACGGATACAGCAAACCCGGTTCCGGCTATTACAAAAGCTCAAGATACTACAAAAGCGCGAACTGACGCGGCAAAGTCACTTGTGTTATTTTATTAAATAAGAGTTCTCGCTGCTCTGCAGCTGAGATATAATGTGAGATATAATATATATAATCAGCCTACATTTTATTTTATCATTAAGAGAGGTTATAAACCATGAAGAAACTTGCAGCTATTATCATCGCACTCGCGATCGTTGCATGCTCTGCCTTGGCTTGCTTTGCAAGTGAACAGGTTGTCCCCAGCGTTACTGCGAAAGACTCTCCTGAATTTGTCGAAGTATCTGAAGGCGTTTTTGCTGAAATCATTGGCGCTTCCACCGGTGAACAGTTAAAAGCTCTTACCGCGGAAGAGATTCGTGTTACCCCCTATTCCGAAGCTGTTGATGAGGATTCCGACATTCCCGAAGATGTCAAAGCAAATCTTGTAAAAGCTTTTGAGCAGATCCGGGGCGCCGATAATCTCAATACCCTCAATGCAGGACTTGATGAAGCAGCTAAGACCCTTAACCCCGCATTCACCGCCGGCAATCTTGTAGTTGTTCATCTGTTCGATCTCTCCGTTCCTGCTGATACTCTCGAACTCCTCAACAGCAACGAAAACTACTTCCTTAAAGTAAGATTAAACCTCGGTCTCGACGAAAAGACTCCTACACCCATTATTATGCATCTTGATGATGAAGAAGGCTGGCTCATTGTCGACAGAGACCTCGTTGTAAACAACGGCGACGGGACTGTTACCGTCAGCTTCAACTCCCTCTGCCCCATAGCAGTTCTCACCGGTGTTGAAAAATCCGGCAGTGAGAACCCCGGAACTTCCAACATTGCGGACTCTGCTATGATGACGGTAGTTCTTTGCGCCATTGCATTTGCGGCTATCGGAACCGCAGCATATATCAGACGCAGAGATGCCATTGAATCCAAGTAATTTCTTAAATAAGACAGCTTGGGCAATTGCCTGTTTCTGTGAAGGGAAGGCGATTGCCCTTAATCTAATTAAATAGAAACGGTATTATGTATGAGATGGGATAGGCTCAGAAAGCTCCTTATAATTTTTATTATCGCGCTCGTTTGTGCCGCGGTTTTTATAATTGTTGTCAATTTTGACAAGTGGCTTTCAGCTCCTTCGGAGGGCCCCTCTAAAGGTGCCCTTGAGACACAGAAGGAGATGAAGACCGTTTATCTGAACGGAGAACCTTATTTGCCGCGCAAGGACATTTCCACATTTCTTATTATCGGTGTCGACAAACTCGGACAGGCTGTCAGCAGCGGGTCTTACAATAATACAGACCAAGCCGACTTTTTGCTTCTTGTAGTTCTCGACAATAAAGCCGAAACATATAAATTCTTTCATATCAACCGTGATACGATGACACAATTCGATGTGCTCGGAGTTACGGGTACAAAGGCCGGAGTGCGGACGGCGCAGATAGCACTTTCCCATACTTACGGCAACGGGCTTAAACTCAGTTGTGAGAACACCGTGAAGGCTGTTTCCGATTTTCTTTACGGAATTCATATAGATCACTATGCTTCCCTGACTATGAGTGCCGTGCCCGTGCTCAATGATTATATCGGCGGCGTTGAAATAACATTTGAGGATGACTATTCGGAGATAGATCCGCGTTTTGTTCCCGGAGCAACCGTGATTCTCGAAGGTGAAACGGCGCTCGGATTTATCCGCGCCCGCTCATCTCTCAGCGACAGCTCGAATACTTCCCGTATGAAGCGTCAGCAGCTGTATCTTACCGCGCTGATAAATACTTTGGCGGACAAAAATACCTCGACCGGGTTTATGTACGACGCATACGAGAAGGCAGAGCCGTATATGGTGACGGATTGTGATGCCATTGCCTTTAACAACATATTTAACAGGATCAAAACATACGAATTCGACGGCGTATGTTCTCCCGAGGGGGAAGCCCGCGTCGGCAGCGAATTTATGGAGTTCTATATCAATAAGGAAAAATTGGAAACGCTGATTTCCGGTATTTTTTATGATAAATCTAATTAAAAGACATTTCTGCGGCGAAACTTCCGTTGGGGGATATCACTTGAGTGATTTTCATTCCCATCTTCTTCCGGGCATGGATGACGGGAGCTCCGACGAAGCGGAGACGCTTCGTATGCTTGACATGATGGCGCAGCAGGGTGTGGAGGCCGTTGTCGCAACGCCGCATTTCTATGCCGACAGCGAGACCCCAGATTCATTTCTTGAACGCCGTGAGGCCGCAGTTCAAAGACTTCTGAACGTATACGATCCCGAGAAACACCCTTCGGTGTATGTCGGCGCGGAAGTTCTGTTTTTCAATAATATGGGTCGCTGCGAGCAACTTCGCAAGCTTTGCATTCGCGGAACGGATTTTATACTCATAGAGATGCCGTTTTTTAAATGGGACAGTTCTGTTGTAAATGAAATATCCGCAATAAGAGACGTGTTGGGGCTTATTCCTATAATTGCTCACATTGAAAGATACATATCAGAGCAGAAAAAGAGCCTTATCGCGGAGCTTATTGAAAATGATATGATAGTCCAGTCAAACGCCGAATTTTTTATCGAAAAGCGCACTTCGAGGCTTGCATTAAAAATGCTTGAAAGCGGCGCTGTCAACCTTCTTGGCTCTGATTGCCACAATTGCGTGTCACGTATTCCGGATATGGGTGAGGCAATGGCTGCAATTAAAGGCAAAGTGTCAAGAAAAAGAATCGCGGAAAGTCTCCGGCTTGAAAAAAAGATATTTTCCTCGGCCAAGCCGGTGGCTCTGAGGAAAACATTCACGGAAGCTTCTGTCGGCACAAAATAATTTTTAAAATCTTCGGAGAAAAACATGAATAAGCGATTGCTGCAGCTCTATTTGATTGATATATCGATCGTACTTTTTTGTTATGCGTCTGTCTTTTTCTACGCCTATATGACCGATACGGTAGTCTTTTCTTCCGTAGGAGTGACAGTTGCTCTTGCCGTGATGTTCGCAATTGAACATTGCTCTGTTTTCAGTTGTTTCAGGATCAATTCTACAATATGGAGATATGCCAACGCGACGGATTATCTGAGACTTTTTATTGTATCTCTGCTTTCCGGAGCGATTTTCTCCGCTATTGTGATCATAAGCCGGGCTATCGAATTGAAGCTTGTATATCATATTTTTGCTTGTGTCTTAGCTGCGACGGGAACACTTTGTTCGAGGGTTGTATATAAGATCATTGCGGATCTCAGGAACGAAAAAGAGCATTCGAAGACCGAAAACACCTCCGGCAGGCGCCTTCTTATTGTTGGGGCGGGTGTAGTCGGCTCAACAATGATTCTTGATATTAAAAATAATCCTCATTGCGGGCTTATCCCTGTCGGCCTTATCGATTCAAACAAGGAAAAAATGGGTCGAACAATAAACGGAGTTCCTGTCCTCGGGGAAAATGAAGATATCCCCCATGTATGTGAGTCGGAGAACGTAGACCTTATTTATATTGCGATTCCTTCCGCGACGAATGCGAAACGCGCAAGCATAATCGCGGAATGCGAAAAAACGGGGTGCGAGGTAAAAATACTCCCGTTCTTTTCGGAAATAGATTCTTCAACCGAGAATAATCTTCTTAATCTCGTCCGTGATATAACCCCCGAAGAACTTCTCGGCAGGGATTCCATAAAGGTTGCGGATGAAAATATTTATAATTTTGTAAGCGGGAAAATCATTGCCGTTACAGGCGGCGGAGGCTCTATAGGCTCCGAGATATGCCGTCAGATTGCCGCGCACGACCCTAAACGTCTTGTTATAATAGACATATACGAAAATAACGCTTACGCTATACAGCAGGAACTCCGTCAGAAGTACGGCGACTCGCTGAACATGGAGGTTTATATAGCGTCGGTACGTGATTTTAAGAAGATAGACTATCTTTTCTCGGTCGAGAAGCCTCAGATTGTGTTCCATGCCGCGGCTCATAAGCACGTCCCGCTTATGGAAGTTTCCGCGGACGAAGCGATCAAAAACAATGTGTTCGGCACATATAATACCGCGCTGGCGGCAAATAATAACGGTGTAGACAGATTCGTTCTTATATCTACCGACAAGGCTGTCAATCCGACGAATATCATGGGTGCGTCAAAACGTGTATGTGAAATGGTCATACAGTATTTTGATCACATTTCCGAGCATACTTCTTATGCGGCGGTGCGTTTCGGCAATGTTCTCGGCTCGAACGGCTCTGTTATTCCGCTTTTCAAGGAGCAGATAAAGAACCGTCAGGATCTGACGGTCACCGATCCCCGTATAATCCGTTATTTCATGACGATACCCGAAGCGAGCCAGCTCGTTCTCACAGCAGGCGCGATGGCGAAGGGCGGAGAGATATTTGTTCTCGACATGGGAGAACCTGTCAAGATAGACGATCTTGCGCGTAAAATGATACGCCTGTCCGGCCTTACGATAGGTAAGGATATAAATATACGTTATGTAGGTCTCCGTCCCGGCGAAAAGCTCTATGAGGAGCTGCTCGTGAGCGAGGAGGGGCTTAAGAAGACATATAACAAAAAAATATTCGTCAGCAGTATCGCGCCTGTCGATTTTGGTTTTATGGCTCAGCAGTTGGATCAGCTACGTGGGCTTGTTGACCGTCCCGGCTGCTCTTCTGCCGACGTTGAGCATGCACTTATGAGGCTCGTTCCGACTTTCAAACGTTACATACCTCCGTCCGAAAAGTTAAATGATGTAGGTGAAAAGCCTGAGAAAATGAAGGTAAACGCTATATAAGAATATGACAAAAAGACATAAGGCGCTTATTGCCGCGATCATATTGGTTATCTGCTTTATATTCGGAAATTCCGTGCTTTCAAAAGATACGTCTTCGCGATTGAGTCACTTGGTCGCAAGAATATTTGGGATATCATTGTCTCAGGGCGTCGCGTGGGCGGAAGCCGACATTGATTTCATCATACGCAAGATTGCGCATT
The DNA here is from genome assembly GCA_959604355.1 of uncultured Eubacteriales bacterium. Classification (GTDB taxonomy): domain Bacteria; phylum Bacillota; class Clostridia; order Oscillospirales; family UBA644; genus HGM12619. The sequence goes on along the minus strand of CAUHAO010000009.1, from coordinate 57,450 downwards.
TTGCGGAATTTGCCGCTCTCGGTGCAGGGTTGTTTTTATTGTTCGGGATAGCGAGAAAAGAGGGTAAAAACGGCAACATCTGGAAACTTGCGTGTTGCGGGCTGTTTTTTCCTCTGCTTGATGAAACCCTCCAGCTTTTCAGCGCCAGAGGCTCGCAGGTGCAGGATATATGGATAGATATCGCGGGGTTTGTTTTCGGTGCGGCGGTTACGTTCGTCGTTGTTTTGACAGTACAGCATGTAAAGCGTCCGAAAAAACTGTAATGTAACATAACTTACAACAAATTGCAAAATAAAACGGAACCGCTTGACAAGCAGTCGGATTTGTGCTATAATACGCGCAAATACAAATTGAACAGCTTGAAGGTAGAGGCGCGATATTCAAAAGTATCGGATGTGCAGCAGGCAAAGCCATCCGTGAAAGGGTCTATCGCCGAAGCGGTACTTTCCGCCTGAGAAAGTATTTGCTGGGCCGGCAGGAAATACCTGACGGACTGTCGCAGATCGTTGCGGAGCGCTATCGGAAACGAAATTGTTTCCCCGGGAGAGGGGGAGAAATTTAGATTGTTACTGAATCGCTTAGCATCAAGCGATTCTTTTTGTTTTTTTAAAACTTTATATTGACTTGTAAAAACAAGTCGGAAAGGTGGATCATTATGAAGAAGATCCTTGCAGTTTTACTCGTATTAGTCACTGTTTTTTCTTTCGCGGCATGCTCTAAGGTCGATGCGTCAAAAGACCTTGAGAACGTTAAGGCAAAGGGAAAGATCATCGTAGGTATGGAATGCGATTACGCACCTTATAACTGGGCGCAGCCGACCGCCAACGAATATACCGTCAAGAACACCAGCGGTCTTTATGCTGACGGCTACGACATCCAGATCGCAAAAAAAATCGCTGCGGCTCTCGGCGTAGAGCTTGAGATTCAGGCGATTGAATGGGACGGCCTTCTGCCCGCACTTGAAAGCGGCCAGATCGATATGATCATAGCGGGTATGAGCCCCACAGAGAAGAGAAAGCTCAGCGTAGACTTTTCCGATACATATTTTGACAGCAACCTCGTTATGGTTGTAAAAAAGGACGGCGCTTATGCCGATGCGACAAAGATTTCTGATTTCTCCAGCGCAAAAATAACCGGTCAGATCAACACCTTCCACTATGACGTCATCGATCAGATCACCGGCGTGAATAAGCAGAACGCTCTGGAGACTTTCGCGGCTCTCATACAGTCTCTTTCCAGCGGCGCCATCGACGGTTATGTCTGCGAGAAGCCCGGAGCCGTCTCCGCAGTCGCGGCAAATCCCGAATTTACTTTTGTTGAATTTGCGGCAGGAAACGGCTTTGTCTGCGATCCCGCTGATTCCTCGATTTCCGTCGGTATCAGAAAGAATTCTTCGCTTACCGTGGAAATCAACAAGATTCTCGCTACAATAACCGCACAGGAAAGAGAAGCGCTGATGGATGCTGCAATAGCCCGTCAGCCCGTCAATGAAGACTGATAAAAAATGAACACATTTGATTGGATAATTAAAATAGCCGCCGAATACGGAATGTCATTTCTCGGCGGTACAGCGTATACCCTCATAATGGCAATAGTCGGTACTATCATAGGATTCGTCATCGGACTTTTGATATCACTTGTCCGTGTCATCCCCGTTCAGCCACGGGACTCGGCTCTGAAAAAAGGTTTGATGAAAGTCGTGAATGCGGTGCTCTCTGTATATGTTGAAGTGTTCAGAGGCACGCCCATGCTCGTTCAGGCTTTGATAATTCATTACAGCCTTTTTGTGCCGCTGGGTGTTGACCCGCTGCTTTCGGCAATAATCATTATTTCCATAAACACGGGTGCATATATGGCGGAGATCGTCCGCGGCGGTATCATTTCCATCGACAAAGGACAGTTTGAGGGCGCGCATGCGATAGGCATGTCGCATTTTCAGACGATGACATGTGTTGTTCTGCCGCAGGCGATACGAAACATTATGCCCTCTATAGGCAATGAGTTTGTCGTCAACATCAAGGACAGCTCCGTATTGAGCGTCATTTCTATATCAGAGCTTATGTTTATGTCGAAAATGGCCGGCGGTGCGTATACGAAGTTCGTTCCCGCATATCTGATATGTGCGGCAATATATTTCGTGCTCACGTTTACCGTGACCAGAATACTGCGTTTTATCGAAAAGAAGATGGACGGCGATGCCAACTATACCGTTTTCGGCTCACAGTCAGATCCCGAAGCCGAGATACATCTTAAAAAAGAGATTAATGATCGCCGCGATCAGGAGGAGGAAGAGACCGTATGAGCATAATCGAAGTTTCTCACCTCAAAAAGACGTTCGGCAAGAACGAAGTGCTTAAAGACATCTCGTTTTCCGTCGAAAAAGGCGAGGTTATAAGCATAATCGGTTCGTCCGGTTCCGGTAAGAGCACGATGCTCAGATGCGTTAATCTGCTCGAGACTCCGACAGGAGGCGATATACTCTTTCACGGCAAAAGTATCTTTTCCAAAGATGTCAAGCTCACCGAATATCGTTCAAAAGTGGGCATGGTTTTCCAATCATTCAATCTTTTTAACAACATGACGGTTCTCGGAAACTGCACTATCGGTATGCGCAAGGTGCTCGGAGTAGACAAGGCAGAAGCCGAAAAACGCGCGATGCACTATCTTGACAAGGTCGGAATGACGCCCTATGTCAACGCACGGCCTGCACAGATTTCGGGCGGTCAGAAGCAGCGTGTGGCTATTGCCCGTGCGCTCGCAATGGAGCCTGAGGTGTTGCTTTTTGACGAGCCAACGTCCGCGCTTGACCCCGAAATGGTGGGCGAGGTTCTGAATGTAATGCAGCTGCTTGCGAATGACGGTATGACGATGCTTGTCGTGACGCATGAAATGGCGTTTGCGCGCGACGTCAGCGACCGCGTGATTTACATGAATAAAGGTGTTATCTGTGAGCAGGGAACACCTGCCGAAATATTCGGAAATCCGCAACGACAGGAAACAAAGGATTTTCTTTCGCGTTTCCGTTCCGTCTGAAAAAGTATATACAAAGAAAGACCTGTACGGCAAAACTCCGTACAGGTCTTGTTTTATTTATTCGGGGCTTTATATCGGAATATCAGCATACTGCCATGTCTGCGATCTTCCATTGGCCGTCATCCAGCACAAAATATATTTTGTATGATGTCGGGAACGTTTCCGTTCGCACCGTGCTTACGACTTTATAATCAAATGATGCGGCGAGAACGGCTCTTTCAGCCGAATAGTAGTCCGTTGCGGAAAACTCGAGATTGAGTATCTGTGCGCTCTTGTATTCCGGCTGATGGATGATCCACCAGCGGTGGTAGTCTTTCATAGTCCTGTGAAAGGACGTGCCTTCGGCGAGATACTCCAGAAACTCGTCCAGGCTTTCTGCGGAGTTCACCGCTGATACATAGAGCTCAAGAGCCTCTTTTGACAGGTTTTCGAGTGAGTCATCATGCTTTGAGGTCATGGTGAAGACAATGCCGTTTTCGGTTTCGCGGCTCAATACGCACCGGGTGCCGTCCGCCGCGGTAACGGTGAAAACGGAAGTCTCTATGAGTTTTGTGAATGTGTAAGTCCGTACTGTGGGGGCTACGAAGTTTCCGTAGGACGGAAAAGCTTCTGATTCTTTCTCTGAAAAAGGCGTGTCTTTGATTTCTGAGCCGTTGATATTGAGTGTTGCATCCCCGGGTATTGTGATGCTGTAATCTGTCAGATACTGAGGACGGTCCGCATCGCAAACTTGCCAGAGAGTGAAGCCGTGTTTCGTTTTTTCTTCCGTGGGACGGACAAAGATTGAGCCGACGCGCGTTCCGTCGGGCGCATAAACGCGGTATTCGGTCTTTTTATCAGCCGAACCGATCGCGCGGATGTATATGAGATCTGTATAAGAGCCGTATTTTCTGTCGAGCCATTTGCGGAATTCAGCCTCTGTGTTGATGCTGTCCGGAGTGTAATGCGCGAGATCCATCGCGAAGCTGTAATCGCCCGCGGCGAGATGTGCGTAATATTCATCGATTACATTCTTTGCAAGGCTTGACTGGTATTCTTCAAGCAGGCTGTCTGTATACTTCCACCCGTAAAGAGTTGCCGCTGTCAGCAGTACGACGAGCAATATCATTAATACGGGGAAAAGCGGAAATTTTCTTTTTTTGTCCATCAGTTTTCCTCCCCGTTATCGGCAATCCTGCTTACGACTATCGCAGTGGGTATTCTGCGCGGACCGTAAAGAGAGCAGCATTTATTGATTATGCTGCCGTCGTATATCATCAGCGATGACGATCCGCCGTCGAGGTTTGCGGCGTTTACCGCGCCGTATTCGACCATTATTTCAACAAGGTCGGCAAGCGTCGCTCCGAGACTCTGGGGCTGACGTCCGTCGATGACGAGCAAGAGTATCGCTCCGTCTGCACGCTGGCCTATCGCCGTCCTCGGATTGAGACCGCTGCCTTTGCCGTAAAGATTACGCGCAACGCCGTCTTTTATGAGTATGGGGGAAAACGAGACAGCGTCGCGTATTCCGGCGTCAAGTGCGGCTTTCGCCGTCATTGAGCCGACAACAAGCTTATTGTTTGCATCAAAACCTATGACATCGTATTTTTCATCTTCGCTGCCTGCGAGCAGAACGCCTTCGTGTATTACTATCCCTACGGGTTCGTCGCCGCCGCGATTGCCCTCGACGTCGATAAATCCTCCGGCGTTCACTGCTGCGACTGAGTCGGTACGTTTGACCATTTCTTCGAGTTTCAGACCTTTGCCTCCCGCGACAAACGGGTATGACGTTGCGACGGAAACTCTTGACGGGTCATGCACGATCATCATTTTTCCTTTATATGTACCGCCTTTGATCTCGATGATCTCAATGCTCGTGATGTCCGCGGGGGGATCCGTTTCGGGTTCTGTGGGGTTTTCGGGAAGGGTGGCAGGCTGCGTGGGCTCTTCTTTTATTTCGACTCCCGCGAGGATGCGCTCTATTTCTTCGTCGGTCAGGAACATACGCGCGAGAAAGTCTCCCGAGCTTGTTTCCATAACTGTTTTTACAAAAAGGTCTCTTATCTCGGGCGACGGACCTTTAATTATTCTGCCGATGACACCGTAAAGGAATATTACGGTGAAAACGAGAAAAACAAGAATGACCAGACAGATTTTCCCCAACACTTTAAGAAGCGTTTTTGCCGCTCCTTTTTTCGTGCCGTCAATCTGCCCGGTCCTTGCTTTATGCTGTTTTACGGTTTTGTTTGACATCTGTTATTCGTTGTAAAAAAAGTACTTATGTTTTCTGTTTCAGTATAGCATATCAACGTGCAGATGTCAAGTGATATAAATGTGAATTTTTCGCCGAATGTAGTGATTTTCAGGAATCTATGATGTCCGCTGCTTCTTTTGCACCGCGTAGTGCACACGCAATATCGCCGCACCCGCCGCAATAGGCGTATAAAAAGCCTTTCATCGTCTCGTCCTCGCCCACAACAGGCGCGTCGGAGTACGACGCGAACGCTGTGCAGTCTTTTTTGTCGATGACAATTCCGTCGGTGCAGAAAAACATTGCCCGAAGCGTCTGTTCGAGGTATGAAAACATATATTCCGCGTAAAAGGCGGGGACGTGAGCCGTCGGAACGCCGTATCGTGCCCATAATGCGGAAACGGACATGTCAGGATTGACCGAGAATGTCATCGGACGGCGGTAAAAGTCGCGGATCACGCAGTTTTCGTGCCATCCTCGCAGATTTTCTACGGGTTTCGTGCGCAAAGAAAGCATGACGTTTTTTTTCTGTGTATATCCGTGCGCCGTATAAAACCCTTTTTCGGCATAGTTTCTACAGTCGATGACTTTTTTGCAGTTTATTTTTCTGCCTGCGTCGGTCTCACAAACGAAATCTTTCGTTTTGCCGTTCGAGGTGACGCAGACAATCTCCGTATCTTCATGCAGACCGCATCCGTTGACGGAGAGGTAAGAGGCGAGACTGTCGCAGAATTCCTCGGTGTCGAGCACCGCCGCTCCCGAATAAACGTAAACCCCTGCGTTTATATCGAACGAAAACATGTCCTTTGCCGTCTCCGATGTTATGAAGCCGACATCCTGACCGGAGAAGTTCCTCAGCCTGTATTCTTTTTCCGCAGCATAGACCGAGCTGTCTGAAAACAGCAGAAGGTCTCTTGAGGCGAAGGACCTGCATCCGACAGTGCTGCAGATGCTTTGAAGCGTTTTAAGAGCGTTTTCGGGCTCACGGATTATCTGCTGTGATTTTATTGCGGTTTGAGCGCCGATTACGCCGCTTTTTTCCGTTGCCGTCAGTGGGGAAATCCTCGAGCGTTCTGCGACGCACACCTCGTATCCGGCAGAGGAAAGACGGTATGCCGTAAGAAGTCCGCATACGGAGCCCCCGATAATGAGAATGTCGTATGTTTCATCTTCTGTCGGCGGGAGATATTTCGGAAAAATTTTAATCTGCTGTGTCTGCATTGCATGAACCTTCTTTGATTTGTCTTTGTAAAGATAATATTTTCCTTTACGGGGAATTTTATGCGCCCTCTTGACGTTTTGCCGTTTTTATGGTATAGTATATAATGAAAAAGAGGTTCCTGTATAATGAAAAAAATTCTGATTATACTTGCGGTTCTTACCGTGTTAGTCTCGGGTTGTTCTACGTCCCACTCGGATCAGCTCCCTACTCTTACCGAAAAAAAACTTTATTTAGATACCGCTGCCGTGTCGTCGCTTAACGCGTCGGGCGGAGTCGCGGTGTATTTTGCGGCAGACAGATCTTTCGCGGGTGCGGAAATACGTGTATATGGGGCGACGGAAGGCAATAAAGTGCGCATCACTCTGTATGAGTTTACGGGGGACATCGAGTCCACGCTTGCCGCGCAAAGGGAAATATCTTTCGCCTCATTCGAGTCCGTTTCGGCGGGCGACACGCTTTCGATTTTTTTCAGATCGTGTCCCCCCGGCAAATACCTTCTTACGGTGGAATGCACAGGCGTGACGCTTTCTGCGGTCTCGAGGTGTTCCGACGAGTTTGAAGGAAACACCGTGACGTATGTCGGCGGCGAAAGTATTGAAAAATATCTTTGCGCTTCGGTGCTCTTTGACGGAGAAAATTAAAAGACCGTGCATCATGAGGCCAAACGAAGCGTTTGAATAAACATCTGTTATTTATTATTTATATTTGAAAGGATGCCTTTATGAAAAAAGATTTAATTCGCATTTTCGCGGCGATGCTCGCGCTCATCTTCTCGATGTCGCTGCTTGTCGCTTGCGGTACGTCCGCGCCCGCTACGGAGCCCACGCAGGAGCCTACGCAGGAGCCTACCGAACCGCAAAAAGAATATCTTAATGCGAAAAAGTTTTACGATTACACAATTGTTTATTCAAAACAGCTTGATCGTTCGGGGCACAAATTTTTGCTTGACTCCATCCGCGAGTACAGCGACAACGATGAGGAACAACATTCCACGACTTCCGTAAGGATGGTATTTGATAAAATGCTCATTTACGGTGTCGCGGGTAAAATGAACTGCCGCTCGTCCGAAGAGCTTTCCTCAGAGCTTCTTGAGGGACAGTTCATGATTGCGCATCGTGAAGAGGTCAATCCCAACGATATCGAAGATGTCGTGGATTGCATCTATATTCTCGGAGGAAGCGAATCAATGGCGATAAAAGCCGTTGAATATTTCCTGACGCACTATGTCATCAACGATGAAGATTTCGCCGAAAACATGACATATATCAGCGCGAACCGTCCGCAGCTTTCCGACCCGTCGATATTGCTTGACGGCGATACATATTATATGTACGGCTCGTATGACAATTCGGGGTACTGGTACTATACGTCCGAGGATCTCGAAAACTGGTCTGAGGCAAAATGCGCTCTCGCGGCGGCTGATTTCGGCGCGGATTACTGCATGAATCCCGAAATATATAAGTATAACGGCAAATATTATATCGTTGCAACGTACGGCAAAAACGGCGTGCGTCATATCGGCGCGTTCGCTGCGGATTCCGCACAGGGTCCGTTTACCGTTGTGGCGGACGATCTTGCAAATCCCGAATGGAACTGCATTGACCCGACGCTTTATTTTGCTCCCGACGGTGCTGTTTGGCTGGCGTATGTCGCGGAACAGGGGACTGCTGATGCCGATAACGCCTGCATGATGCTCACGGTGCTCAAAAGTGATTTCACAGGCGTCGAATCTGAGGCAAGACCCATATTCAAGGGCTCAGACCCGACATGGTCATGCGGCGCATGGATGGAAGGACCGTGCTTCTACACGACGTCACAGGGAACAGTGCTTCTGCTCTTTACCGGATACTCCAATTTCCGCGACAGATATAAATGTATCGGTTCGGCACGCCTTATGGGATCAGAAATAACCGATGAATGGTATATCGACAACCCCACCGTATACGCTCGCGACTGGCAGCGTCTGAGCGGCAACGTTACGACAATGTACAGCGGCGGACATTGCTGTATTTTTACCGATAAAAACGGTGCGGTAAAGATTGCGTACCATATTGAGAGCGAAGACGCGGACTACGGATTTATCGAAATATATGATATCGAGGAAGATGTTTACGACGACCTTCCCTTGATTTCCCACGATCCTCTCATTATCCGTTACGCCGATCCCGAAGAAGAAGAGAACTGATTTGTATTCTATAAGCAAAATTATATAAAGAAAGGTTAATATCATGAAAAGCAAACTCATTAAAATCGCATCGCTGATACTTGTGCTTATAATGACCTGCGCAATGTTTGCGGCATGCGGCGGCAGCACCGAACCCACGGGCGACCCCACGGAGCCTACGGCAGAGCCTACCCAGGAGCCGACAGAAGAGCCGACCCTGGATCAGACAAACGCTCTCAAACTTTGTGATTACGCGATCTTCCGGGGCGCAGGCAGCGCCGGCTCATGGTATATCATAGACGCTCTTGCGGAAATAGGCGAGCAAACACCTAAATATTTCGATTCCGAACGCAAGATGCCCTATGAAAAAGAAATAATCATCTGCGCTGTCTCCAAGGACGAAGAGACCGACGAGGATATCTCTTCTCACCGCGGCGACGTCGACGAGTACTATGATATGCTCGGCAACGAAGAACGCTGGCTCATAGCGCGCAAGGATGATGACGGTGACGCGAGAATATATATCGTTGCGAAAACATCCTTCCTTTGTGCTGAAGCAAGCGAATATTTCATTGAGCATTTCATTTACGGTAACGAGCCCATCGAAGACGGATATCTCTATGTGTCCGAGCCGTATATAAGAGAATACGCGCTTTACTGCATGGAGGATGACGGCAATTATTATATCTTTGCTCAGTATAACGGCGCAACTTACAAAACCTCCACAGATCTGGTTCATTGGGGAGAGAAAAAAGAAATCAATATCGTTGCCTGGCCCGAAGACGGACAGGGAAATATCCTGGACGCGGAACTGCATAAGATAAACGGCAAATATTACTTTGTTGCGGGTTACGGCGAAGGAAATGCCACAAACCGCAAAAATATCGGTATCTGGGTGTCGGATTCCATTGACGGCGAGTTCGTACCCTGTAACACCGCGAGCATTATTCGTGATGTTCCGTATTGGCTGGCTCATCCCACGCTTTATGTCGGCGACGACGGCGTATGGCTGTTCTATACCGCAGACCTTCTGCTCAGAACCGAATACAGAGGCAACATATTCGCGGCAAAGCTTTCCGAAGACTTCTCAACGGCTGAAGCTCCTATAAAAATCTTTGACTCCGAGATGACCGGCGGTCCTACATGGGATACCGAGACACTCGCTGTCTATACCACTCCCAAAGGCACCCCCGTTCTGATGTTCTCCGACTACGACTCCTCCAAGAACAAGAGCATCCGTGACCGTTCTATGGCTGTCTTCTCCGCCCATGCGATCCAGGGCGGCGTAAGCGGCACATGGTCTTTTGACAACGCGGCTTTCTACATGCGCAATATCGAAGACGGCTCTTATGCGTCTACTCTCGTAGGTGTTACCAACGGCTCTATCGTCAAGGGTCCCGACGGCGGACTTAAATTCGTGGCTTCCGTTGAGAGCGAGGACAATGGCGGTCTTATATATATCAGAGACGTCTATTATGACGAGGCCGATGATATGTATTATCTCGATTTCAGCGACAAGCACTGCATCGAAGACTTCATGAAGTATCTTGAAGACTGATATTTGATCTGTAAAGTATCCCGCCTCCGTAAGGGGCGGGATACAATTTTTATACCGCGGCAATGTGCATGTTCGGCCGGCAAATCTGCCCAAAAGATCTTGACAAATTGAAGAAAATATGATATGATGTTTGTGCAGGACAAAAGAAAGCCTATTTCTTTTGCGGTGAATAAAGAGAAAGGAACGATATTATGAAATCAAAGATTTTCAGGATTTTCGCGTTGCTGCTTTCGCTTGTTATGACTGTTTCAATGTTCGCGGCGTGCAGCGACACGACCCCCCCCACCGAAGGCCCCACGGAGCCCACGACAGAGCCTACTCAGGAGCCGACGGAAGAGCCGACCCAAGATCAGACGAACTCGCTCAAACTCTGTGACTATGCGATATTCCAGGGCATAGGCAGTCCCGGCTCGTGGTATATTATAGACGCGCTTACTCAATTAGGAGGAGAAACACCGAAGCATTTCGATTCCGAACGCAAGATGCCATATGAAAAAGAAATAATCATGTGCGCAAAAGAACCTGAGGATGCTTCTCCGTCTTCCAGAGGCGACGTTGCGGAGTTCTATGAGATGCTCGGCGATGGTCAGTGGCTCATAGCGCGCAAGGACGATGACGGTGACGAAAGAATTTACATCATCGGTAACAGATCCGGTTTAACCGCTGAGGCTTCTCATTACTTCATAGAGCATTTTATTAAAAACAACGAGCCTATCGAAGACGGTTATCTTTACATTTCCGAAAAGACTCCTCGGGCGTATGCTCCAGATGTATATTGTGAGAACGGAACATATTATCTCTTTTCTCAGCATACAGGTACACGCTATATCACTACAACGGATCTTGTACATTGGTCCAATAATGCGGAATTCGTTGACGACTCGGCGCTCAAGGTGGACAATATCAATGCGTACAGAGATGTTGAACTGCATAAGATAAACGGCAAATATTATATTGTTGCGGTATGCGACTCCAGGCTTGTTTTGCTTGCGTCCGATTCCATCGACGGAGAATTCACCCGTTTGACGGATGCAAATTACCTGCCCGACGTTCCCTATACCGTAAACTTCCCGACGCTTTACGTTGACACCGACGGTTCTGTCTGGGTGTTCTATGTTGCAGACTGGCTCGCAAAAACCGATTATCGCGGTAACGTATTCGCGGCAAAACTTTCCGCCGATATGACTTCTGCCGAAGCCCCCATCAAACTTTTCGGCAAAGATACGATACACGATACGGGTTATGACACCGAAGCTATCTCGGTTATAAAGACGGAAAAAGGTTCTCTGCTCATACTCTTTGCGGATTATGACGGACGCCGTGACCGTTCGCTCCGTATAAATGCCTGCCGCTCCACCGACGGTAATGTTACGGGCCCGTGGACTCTCGATAACGCGGTAGTTTATACCTGCAATATCGAAAGCGGCTCCAACGAGCTTACTCTTGAAGGTCTTACAAACGGTACGATAATCACCGCGCCCGACGGTTCACTGAAAATGCTCTGCTGCACAGATTCCAGCAACGACTGGGGCAGAGTACGTGTACGCAACCTTATCTATGATCAAATCGACGACGCGTTCTACTTTGATTTTGACGATTGCCACACCATTGAAGACTTTTCCATTTATATTGAAGAGTGATTTTTAAGTCATAATATCGAGCCCCGCCTCAGTATACTTATGTTATACGGAGGCGGGGTGTTTTTGTGCGCAAGGGCGGGAAATTTCTTATAAACATGACGCTGTTGACCGCGTCGTCATTATTGCTCAATATCATAACGATGTCGTTTCGCGTGTGGGTGTCCAAGACCGCGGGAGCGGAGGTTCTGGGTCTGCATCAGCTGCTTTATTCCGTATATTCTCCCGCGTGTACGCTCGCATGTTCGGGCATAAATCTCGCGGTGACGCGGATCGTATCTTCATCCTCGGTCTCGGGAATGACTGTAAAAAGTACGATGCGGCGTGCCCTCGCATATTCGGTTTCGTTCGGGATTGTCGCGCAGATATTGCTTTATATATGCGCACCGTTTGTCGAAACGCATCTTATGAAAACGGAGGGCGTGGCGCTTTGCCTGCGTATACTTTCGTTCGGTCTGCCTTTTTTGTCCTCCGCGTCGGCGCTGCACGGAATGTTTACGGCGCTGCGCAAGGTCTACAAGTCCGTTATTGTACAGGCAACGGAGGATCTGAGTAAGATCGCCGTTACCGCCGCACTTCTTCTGACGGTTCTAAAGGGGAAAAGTCCCGCTGTGACGTGTATTTCTCTTGTCGCTGGTTCGGCTTGCGCGGAAACGCTTTCGTGTATTGTCGCCGCGGTGCTGTATTTTACTGAGAAAGAGCGAAAAACGGGCGGCACGGGCGGAAAAGGAATAGCAAAGCGCATTTTTTCCATAGCTATGCCGACGGCGTTGAGTTCATATGTCCGCGCGGCGCTTTCGGCGTTTGAAAATCTGATGATCCCCGTAGGATTGCGCAAAAACGGGCTTAAGGATTCACAGATATACGCAAAATTAGGTGTATTGCGCGGAATGGTCTTTCCGATGATAATGTTTCCGTCGGTGCTGCTTTCTTCCTGTTCACGACTGCTCGTACCGGAAATAAGCGAGGCATTTGAAAAAGGGGATAGACGGGAAATATCGCGCACGGCGGCGCGGACGATTAAGCTCACGCTGGTGTTCTCGTTTATAATCTCCTCTGTGTTTATATTTTTCGCGGACGGGTTGGGAATGCTTCTGTATTCGAGCACAGAGGCGGGAAAAATGCTGCGGCTTATGGCTCCGCTCGTGCCGCTGATGTATCTTGACGGGATCATTGATGCGATGCTTAAGGGCGTGAACGAGCAGGTCGCGTCGATGCGTTTCAATATAATAGACTCGCTGGTAAGCGCCGCAGCGACGGCGATATTGTTGCCTCAATACGGGTTCGAGGGGTATTTCGTGATAACATACGTTACGACATGTCTCAACGCTTTCCTTAGTCTTGACAGATTTCTCGGCGTGATAAAAATGAAGATCCCTGCCCGTGAATTCGTCGTCTTGCCCGTGCTCGCGGCGACCGCCGCGACGCTTCCCGTAACGGTTTACTGCCATCTTGCTGACGTTACGCAAACCGTCATTCCTATATCCGTTTGTGCGGTGCTGTACATAATGATAATATTCGTTTCAGGGGTGCTTCGAAAGGAAAAAACTTAATATAATTAAATTTTTAGGGATTTTTTTGTCAAAAGGGGTTGTAATTTATTATTATGTATGGTATACTATACTGAGTAGAGGTATTCCGACATTGACTTTTTGAGAGGTGACGGCGATGGCTGAATACGTTTCTCTTTCGCCGGACATGACGCGAGAGCTCGGCAGAAAGTTCGCGCCTACGCTCAAACGCGGTACAGTGGTATGCCTCAACGGGCAAATGGGTGCGGGAAAAACGGTTTTTGTGCAGGGCTGTATGGAAGGACTGGGCTACACGGGGCCCGTAACAAGTCCCACGTTTGCGCTCTGCAATATCTACGACTGCGGCGGCATGACCGTGTCTCATTATGATTTGTACCGTATTTCGGGGTATGATGACTTATTCTCCGTCGGATTTTTCGACGACACGAGCGACCTTATCTTTGTCGAATGGGCGTGCAACGCCGACGGGCTGATAGACGACCCCGTGGAGATATCTTTCCGCTACGGGGACAAAGAAAACGAACGTATACTTACTTTCTGATAAACGAAAAGGCGCTGGAAAATGAAAATACTTGCCCTTGACGCGTCGAGCGTTTCCTGCTCTGCGTGCGTGGCTGATAATGAAAAAATAATATCTTCGTCATATCTGCGCAACGGGCTGACACACAGCTGCACACTGCTGCCGTCCGTAGAAAAAGTCCTTGATGATGCGGGGCTTTCCGTTAAAGAGCTTGACCGCGTCTGCGTGACCGTCGGGCCCGGCTCTTTTACGGGGATCAAAATAGCAGCGGCGACCGTGAAAGGGCTTTGCTTTACCGATAATATCACCGCAGTTGCGATATCTACGCTCGAAGCGCTCGCGTATAACGCGCAGGTGAGCGACGGAGTCGTATGTCCCGTCATGGATGCGCGCAGAGGTATGCTTTATAACGCGCTTTTCCGTTTCGACGGCGGAAAAATGACTCGGCTTTGCGAAGACAGACAAGTTTCCGCAGACGAACTCTGCGAGCAGATAAGAGACCTCGACGCGACCGTCGTCGGCGACGGCACCGCGATATTTACCGAAAAATGTGCAAACGTGTCCGTGCGGGTGAAAACCTCGGACGAACGTCATACATATATTCAGGCGGAAAGCCTTGTTGCCGCATATCTTGAGGGATGCGGCAAAGAAACGTCCGCCGAAAATCTTGCCCCGTCGTATCTTCGTCCTTCCCAGGCGGAACGCGAACGCGCGGAGCGTCTTGCAAATGAAAAGAGGGAAAACAAATGAGAATAGCGATTGCTTCCGATCATGCGGGATTTCCGCTCAAAGAAAAACTCAAAAGGTATCTTGACGAAACGTCACGTGAATATCTCGACCTCGGCACCGACAGTCCGGAAAGCTGCGATTATCCCGTTTTTGCGGACAAGCTCTGCAACGCGATAACATCGGGAGAATGTGAATTCGGAATTCTCGTTTGCGGTACGGGCATAGGTATGTCTATGGCTGCAAACAAGCATAAAGGTATACGCGCGGCACTTTGTGAAAACTGCTACTGCGCGAAATTTACGCGTATGCATAATGATGCAAATGTTCTTTGTCTCGGTGCACGCGTTATCGGGGAAGGCCTTGCACAGCTGATAACCGAAATATTTATCACCACGGATTTTGAAGGCGGCAAGCACCAGCGCCGCATTGATATGTTCGAATAAAAAATTTTACATAGAGGTATTGATAATGAACGTCCATTTTACAAATCATCCCCTCATCACCCACAAAATAACCATTATGCGCAAAGCGGAAACCGGCTCAAAGGAGTTCCGTGAACTTGTAAATGAGATTTCCATGCTCATGTGCTATGAGGTCACGAGAGATCTTCCCATGGAAGAGGTTGAAATTGAGACTCCTGTTGCGAAAACCAAGGCAAAAGTCATATCAGGCAAAAAAATGGCGGTCATTCCGATCCTCCGTGCCGGTTTGGGCATGGTAGATGGTATCGTCAATCTAATTCCTGCGATAAAGATCGGTCATATCGGTCTTTACCGTGATCCCGAAACGCTCAATCCCGTTGAGTACTACTGCAAGCTTCCTTCGGATATTTCCGAACGTGATGTTTTGCTTGTAGATCCGATGCTCGCTACCGGCGGTTCGGCAAGCGCAGCTATCCAGTTCCTGAAGAATTACGGCGTAAAGAATATAAAGAGTGTCCACCTTATCGCCGCACCTGAAGGTGTTGAAAGAATTAACAGGGATCATCCCGATGTTGATGTTTACTGCGCGGCTCTTGATGAAAGGCTCAACGAGCACGGCTACATCGTTCCCGGTCTCGGCGATGCAGGCGACAGAATTTTCGGCACGAAATAAGTATTCTGAAGTAAAAAACGTCCTCCGATTTCACACGGAGGACGTCATTTTTTATGTTTTTGCGGATTTATCAGCCCTGAATTTTATCGAGGGAGATATTCCCCGAAACGGTGTCAATCTCGACTTTTATCGAGCCGTCGCCGTAGGTGTATGTGTCTTTTTTCTGCGTGGTTTCAAATTTGTTTTTGATTCTGCCCGATATCGTGTCGATTTCCGCGGTAAAGCCACTTATGTCTGCATTAAATTTAATGTCGACATTTCCCGATACCGAATCTGCTCTGGCGGAGGAGCAGTCTATGCCTTGCAAAGTGATATCCCCCGAGACGGTATCCGTTCTTATGCTTTCGGTCGACGTGGAATTGACGGAGATATCACCCGAAACGGATTCGAGTTTTATTTCGGACGCGGAGCAATCCCCGACGTTTATATCGCCCGAAACGGTCGTCACCTTGATTGATTTTGACGGGGCGCGGACTGTTGTTGACGCGGACACGGTGACAGCGTATATGTTTTCGAGAGAAAACTGTTCTGGAACCGTCACGGTGAGTTCTTTTTCAAGCTCTGATTTATTGAAATCCATCACTCCCGACGCGGCAAAGCGGATGCGAAGGGTAGAACCGTCGAGCCAATAGTGAAGTTTCATGTTGTCTGACAGTGTGCCGGGGTACGTTTCTTTTACGGAAAATTCGGAGCCTGTGTCGATGTTTACGGAGCCTTTGACCCATTCCACTTCGATTTCCGTCACGTTGTCGGCAGAAATCATGTCTCCGACGGAGTATTTATCGGCGTGGTCGTAGACGTATAGATTGTAGTTGAATCCTATAACACAGCCGGCAAGTAACAGCATTGTAATGGCGGCTGTAAAGATGAGGGAAAGAATCTTTTTCATTTTCGAACCTCCGTTATGTCATCTGATACTTTTATTATATATAAAATCCGCGGAGTTGTCAAGACGTCTTTTTCTTTTTCGGGAAGTCGAAACGTATCATTGCGACGATTATCGACGTCATGACGAAGCACTCTGTAAGTACACCCGAATAGGAGCGATTGAGGATGTTGTAAACGAGCCACATCGGAGACGCGGGCAGAGTGAAAAGACGTATGGATTTAGGCGTTTTTGCCCAAAAGCTCAATGAGGTTAGGACTGTGGCAACGGTCGGCAGAAGAGTCATCGGACTCGCCCATGTCACGACACCGAGAACGACCGAAAGCACGGAAAAAATTATCGGGCAGACGGGCGACTGTACCCATTTTTTCGAGCGGTCGTAGAAAACGACGGCACGTACGGCACACAGCATGTTCATCGCCGCGCCGCTCATTGCGCCGAGCATCACGAAGTGGACGGAGTAAAGGGTCGTTGCGAATATCTGAAATACCATCAATTTTTTGCGGTCATTTTGCTGGAACGAGCATATTACCATCGTGAGAGCCACGATGCCTATGCCTTGCGCGACGATTTCATAAGGTGTCATTTGTTTCCTCCGAAAATGTAGTACCGGTATATATTATCACAAACTTTGTGACATTACAATACCGCCGCGAAAATTTCGACGTTTTTTGCGAAAGGGAAGCTCTTGACAAATCGGGAGATTTGTTGTATCATATAGGAAAATAACGGTAAAGAGGGGATTCGGATGATGCTTATAAAAGACGAGCGCTTCGGTGAGGAACGTGCGTTGTATCATGTGAAAGACGCGCTTGTAAGAAATTGCCGCTTTGAGGGAGAGGAAGACGGCGAATCCGCAATGAAAGAGAGCTCGGAGCTCGATGTAAGCCGGTGCTTTTTTGACCTGAGATATCCTTTCTGGCACGTTACGGACGTAAAAATATCCGAAAGCGAAATGACACAGAACTGCCGCGCCGCGCTGTGGTACGGCAAAAATATAAAGATAGATTCCTGCAAAATGAACGGCATAAAGGCGCTGCGCGAATGCAAGGACATAAAGATTTCAGATACGCAGATCGTTTCCCCCGAATTCGGATGGAAATGCTCCGGAATAAGTATCGATGACACGTCTGTTACGTCAGAATACGCGTTTTTGCAGGGACGTGATATTTCCGCGGACAACCTCGATTTTCACGGAAAATATTCGTTTCAGTATGCAGAGAACGTGAAAATATCGTTCTCCGCACTCGATACGAAAGATGCGTTCTGGCACTCAAAAAACGTAACCGTCACGGACAGCGTTATCAAAGGCGAATATCTCGGATGGTATTCGGAAGGGCTGACGCTTGTGCGCTGTAAGATAATCGGCACCCAGCCGCTCTGCTACTGCAAAAAGCTGCGCCTTATCGACTGCACGATGGAAGGGGCGGATCTGGCGTTTGAATACAGCAATGTCAGGGCAAAGATCTGCGGTAATATCGAAAGCGTGAAAAATCCGCGTTCAGGCAGGATAAAGGCTGACAGTATAGGAGAAATAATCCTCTCCGACAGTGTTTACCCGACAAGAGCGAAGATCGTAACGGGAAAGAAATGAAAGACTTAAAAGTATAAAAGACTGCGGATAAACATTCGCAGTCTTTATTTTTTGATGTGATACTGCCGTATTTTCGCGTTGGGATCGAAGGCGTACGGACGCATTCTTACGCTTCGGGACACGGTTTTTGCGGCGGTATATGCGCAGACTCTCGCGGCGCCCGCTTCCAACAGCGCACGCGCGGCATCATCGACCGTTGCACCCGTTGTGGCGACGTCATCTATGATGATTATCCGTTTGCCCGCGACGAGTTTCGGGTCGGGGACGGAAAACGCGCCCGCGATATTTGCACGGCGCTCCGAACCCGATTTGCATTTCGTCTGCGACTGAACCCCCTCGCGCTTTGTCATCGCGTTATCGCAAAAACATATTCCCGAGAGCAACGAGACTTCTTTTGCAAGCCTTCGCGATTGATTGTATCTGCGATGCGAGCCGTCATCGTAAGTGCAGTTGGGTATATGAACGATAGTATCAAAATTCTTGCTGTCTGCGTTGCAGAGAATGATCTCGGATATCTTTCGGGCGAAGAAGCTCCCGCAGGCGGCGTCGGAAAAGTACTTGAAGCGTATTATCGCGCGGCTCACGGCGCCGCTGTATGCGTAAACGGAACATATTTTCTCCGCTCTTCCGCCGCTGAACGTCATTTCGGTAACTGTTTTGACGTCTTTGAGGCATTCATCGCAGAATTCCGCAGGCGAAAAAGCGGAAAGGATTTTTTCACATCCCGGGCATCTCACGCCGAAGATGATATTTCTGATGCGTGAAAGGATCATAAATCTTCTCCCGAGCATTCAAGCATCTGGAATTTCAGACCGCTGTAGCGCTTGTCCGAGCCGACGTTTGCGACCATGCGAGCCAGGCGCTCGGGCGAGCCGATGATTATGAGGAGCTGCTTTGCACGCGTGACCGCGGTATAAAGCAGATTTCTCGTGAAAAGTATATCCGCGCCTTCAAGCAGCGGCAGGATGACAGCGCGGAATTCGCTGCCCTGGCTTTTATGTACCGTTATTGCGTACGCGAGGTCGAGCTCTTCGAGCGTGTCCGGCGTGTATTCCACGGTTTTGTCGTCGAACGTGACGATGACGGTCTCTTCATGCTCGCGTATCTGCGTGATTATTCCGATATCGCCGTTGAAAACGCCGTATTCGGCAGTCCCGTCGGGCTTCTGTGCCACAGCGTCGTAGTTGTTGCGTATTTGCATGACCTTATCGCCCTCGCGGAAAACGGTATCGCGGAAATGCAGCTCATGCTTTCCGTAGCCCGCGGGGTTCGCGGATTCTTTGAGCTCGAGATTGAGGCTTACAGTGCCCGTTGCCGTCTTCTTGGTGGGGCATATGACCTGTATGTCGGTCATCGGGTCAAAGCCGTACGCCGCAGGCAGACGCTCTGTGAAGAGCTCGTCGACCTGCATCACGAGCTCGTCGGGGTCGTTGCACGGCAGAAAGAAAAAGTCGTTTTTGCGATCCGTGCAATTCGGCATTTTACCCTTGATTATCGCGTGAGCGTTGGTGACGATGAGGCTTTTTTCCGACTGTCGGAATATTTCCGACAGCTCGATGACTTTGACAAGTCCGCTGCCGATAATATCCTTGAGCACGCTGCCCGGGCCGACAGGAGGCAGCTGGTTGATATCACCCACCATTATCAGGCGTGTTGCGAGGGGTACAGCGTCAAGGAGCTTGGAGAACATCCACATATCCGTCATCGACATTTCGTCAACGATTACCGCGTCGTAACGGAGCGGGTTTTCGGCGTTGCGCGCAAAGAAAAAGTCCTCATCGCCTTTTGCGGTGTATTCAAGCAGGCGGTGGATGGTCTTTGCCTCTTTGCCCGTGAGTTCGGTGATGCGCTTTGCCGCACGTCCCGTGGGGGCGGCGATGGCAAACGTCATGCCCTTTGCTTCAAGGTTGAAAATTATCCCGTTGAGCGTCGTCGTTTTGCCCGTACCCGGGCCTCCTGTAAGCACCATCATCTGGTGGCAAAGGCTTTCTTTTATCGCTTCACGCTGTTTTTGAGCGAACGTAATCCCGAGTGCTCTTTCCGCGCGGTCGCAGTCACGGACAAAATTTCCGTCATAGCTGTGCTCAAACTTCGCCGAAAGTACGACACGGTTGCAGATATTTCTTTCACATTCGTATACGCGTTTGAGATATATTCCGTCGGTATTTGCGATTTTTGCGACGTGTACAAGGTCCCCGTCATCCGTCATTATGTCGATGATGTCGCGGATAGTATCCGTGTTCGCTCCGACAAGTTGTGCCGCAGTGGCAGTGAGCTTTTCGTAGGGCAGAAAAGTGTGTCCGTTGTTGTTGAGATTGTATGTAAGAACGTAAGTCACCGCCGCTTTGAGCCTTGTCGGGCTTTGCGGATCGAAGTCCATGCTGTGAGCGATCTCGTCTGCTTTTTCAAAGCCGATACCCGGGATCTGACAGAGGCTGTAAGGATCTTTTCGGACACGTTCGTAGGCATTTATGCCCCATCTTTTGTATATTTTGAAAGCGAGGTTCGGGGTCATTCCGAAACGTTGGAAGTAAAGCAAAAGCGTTTTTATCCCGATATTTTCTTTCATGGAAAGGGACATTTGTTCGGCTTTTTCGGGAGTTATGCCTCTGATGCGGGTAAGCTGCCGTGGATCTGTCTCGATAATGTCGAGTGCATCGGGACCGAACATATCTATTATTTTTCTCGCGGTCGCTTCGCGGCAGCCTTTGATTATACCCGACGAAAGGTAGCGGTATATAGCGGATTCTTCCGCGGGCAGACATGACGCGAACGCAGAAACTTGGAACTGCTTGCCGTAAGCGGCGTGGGTGGTGTAGTCGCCTTCGACCTGTACCCGCTCGCCCTCCGCCACGAGTGGCATGGTTCCGACGGCGATAACGCTTCCGGTTGGCGTGTCAAGCTCAAGCACGGTATAGCCGTTGTCGGAGTTTTTGTATATGACTTTTTCAATATATCCCGAGAGCGTCATTTGTCTGTCCATCCTTTCGCCGATGCTTTAATTATTTTATCATTTCGCGGCGTAATTGTCAAGTATTTGTGCATGAATATCGGCTGAGATCCAAAAATACCGCGAAGATATGTTGTGAAAAGATGATTTTCATATTCCGTAACAGAAAATAAGATATAAAGAATTTTATAGGGATGCAGATATGGAAATTCGGAAAGAATCAGAGCGGCACGGGAATCCGAGTTGTCTTTGCGGCGCTGAAAATCACGGAGAAAGATGACAGATGAAGCAGAAGAATGTCGGAGCGGAAATCATGCAAAGCTTCGGCATCACGGAAATCTGCCGTAAATGCAAAATTTCCATCCGACCTGACGGTCGAATGGAAATAATTTTCGGTACAATTAAAAGCCTGTTATCAGTCAGCGCGCTGAACTTTGTTGGAACGCATGCAGCTTGTGCAAACGTATACGTGCTTCACGGAGCCGTCAACAACAGCCTTTACACGTCTGATGTTCGGTTTCCAGGTTCTGTTGCTGCGTCTGTGAGAGTGAGATACCTTTATACCGAAATTAACACCTTTACCGCAAAAATCACATTTAGCCATGACTTAACACCTCCGTTATCGCATGATCTTATATACGAAATTTAATTAGAAAGCACATAACGGCATCGCGTTGTCAGGGCTTTCCGCTTTCGGAATATAATTATATCAAATAAAATGTGAAATTGCAATACCTTTTTGTGAAAAAAAGTTAAATAAACCGCAATTTTTTTCAATTTATTCTTGAAATATACTTCCGGTAAGCAGTATGAACGAAAATAACGGAATATATTGCAAATTTTCGCTGTAACCTCTTGAAAACAGAAAATTCATGTGATATAATAATATGTAAGTATACATTTTTATAAGGTAGTTTTTAAGGGGGGGGGGACGCGATGCAACTCAAGAGTCTCGAGCTTGTCGGCTTCAAATCGTTTCCCGACCGTACGCTTATAAATTTCAGCGATGGCATAACGGCAATAATCGGACCGAACGGGAGCGGCAAGAGCAATATCGCGGACGCCGTGCGTTGGGTTATGGGGGAAACGTCCGCAAAGAATCTGCGCGGCTCGAAGACTGAAGACGTCATTTTTGACGGAACGCAGTCGAGAAAGCCTCTCGGATTTGCGGAAGTCACGCTTACGCTGCTTAACTCCGACGGCGCGCTCAATGTGCCGTACGAGGAAGTCGCCATCACAAGACGGTACTACCGTTCGGGCGAGAGCGAGTATTTCATCAACAAAAAGAATGTGCGTCTGCGCGACATCCAGGAGCTTTTGCGGGACACAGGTCTCGGAAAAACGGGATATTCTATAATCGGACAGGGTGCCGTCACCGAGATAATAACGGCGAAGAGCACCGATCGCCGTCATTTCTTTGAAGAGGCGGCGGGTATTGCGGGCTTTAAGTTCAAAAAAGAAGAGAGCGAGCGCAAACTTGCACAAACCGCCGAAAATCTCGTAAGGCTTACGGATATTCTCAATGAACTCAAAGAGCGCATGGGTCCTCTTGAAAAGCAGGCGGAAAAAGCTAAAAAATATCTTACACTTTACGAAGAGAAAAAAGTTCTCGAAATAGCAGTATGGCTTGACAGACTTGTCGAGACGGAAAATGAAATAGAAAAAGCTTCGAAAGCGTGCGAGGATCTCCGCGAAAGCCTTGAACACACGGACTCGGACGTGCAGAAATGCGAAGACCGTGCGGAAAAGTTGTCTTCCGACATACGCGACATAACCGTCGAGGTCGAAGATATCCGTACCAAGATAAGAGGTTTTGAAGAGACCGTCAGAGGTATGGAGTCCGAAATATTGCTGCTGAGGCGTGATATAGAGCATTCCGATGCCGATATAGAACGAATAAAAGCCGAGATCGCGGGCGACATGGAAGTCGGAACGCTGCTTCGCAGCGAAATAAGCGCGAAAAACGCAGCGCTTACCGACGCTGAGAAAAAGGCGGAAAAGCTTTCCGAAGTGATAGCGGCCGCGGAAACGGAACGTGAGGGGTGTCAGGCGAAGAGCGCAGAGGCAGATCAAAAGACGCAGACCATGACGGAGCAATGCCGGGCCCTTACTTCTGAAATAACGGTTCTGCAGATGCGTATCAGCGGTGCGGATGCGAGAAAAGACGCGTTGCGCAAGAGTGCCCAAGACTCAGCACAGGAACTTGCGGACGCCAAAGACCGCCTTGCAAATCTTGAAGCGACAAAGAAGAATGCGGCGGATGAGAAAGAAAAACTCGCCGTAAAGCAGATCGAACTCAAGAATGCGATAAGCGGTTATAACCTTAAGTTCACCAACCGTCAGTTGCGGTGTGAAAAGCTGAAAAACGAACTCAATGACGCGACGCTCAAACTGCGTCAGACGCAGGACAGACGCCATATGCTCGAGGAAATGGAAAAGCATTACGAAGGCTTTTCGGGCAGTGTGAAAAGCGTCATGAACGAGGCGGATAAAGGCATTCTGAGAGGCGTTTGCGGCACGGTCGCGGCCGTCATCAGAACGAAAAGCGAATACACGGTTGCCGTGGAGATTGCTCTCGGCGCGGCGATACAGAATATAATAACTCAAACCGAAAAAGATGCGAAAAACTGCATCTCGATGCTCAAAAGCCGAAATCTCGGAAGAGCGACGTTTTTGCCTCTCGATACGATAAAGGGCAGACGTCTCGATACGAAAGCTTTTGCTTCCGCGCAGGGATTCATAGGCCTTGCGAGCGATATAATCGAATGTGACGCGAAATATTCGGAAGTTATCGCGTCGCTGCTCGGCAGAACCGTTATCACGGAAACGCTCGACGATGCGACACGGCTCGCACGCGGCAATAATTACGCATTCAAAATCGTCACTCTCGACGGGCAGGTCGTCAACGCGGGCGGCTCGCTCACGGGCGGTTCCGTCGGCAGAAACACGGGTATACTCAGCCGTGCGAATGAAATAGAGACCCTTGCGGTAACGATAGAGAAGCTTTCCGCCGATGTGGACGCAAAGAATACGGAACTGCGCTCCGCCACCGCGGAAATGAATATGCTTTCGGCGCAGATCGACGGCATAAACGCGGAAATAAAGACCGCGGCGGACGAACAGGTGAAGCGTGATGCAGAACTTGATTACTGCAAGCTTTACATATCTAATATTAACGAGCAGATAGCCACGCTGCAGAAAAGCGTCGCGGATGCCGAAGCGGCGATAGCCTCCGAGGGCGAGGATACTGCAAAAACGCAGGCGCTCATTTCGGAAAAGGACGCACGGCTCGAAGAGCTGAAGACCGAGCTCCGCGCGGTGTCCGACGAGAACTCGGATATTCGTCAGAAGCTTGACATGATACGCGAAAGCATCTATGCAAAAGAGGTTGAGCGCGTAGAGAGCGTAAAGACCGCCGAAAACCTGCGTGCGGCTGTCGCAGAACTCGAAAACCGCCTGCGCGAGGGCGGAGAGACGCTTATGAAGCGAGAGGAACAGATAGAAGCGCTTGTTTCGCTCAACCGTGAGCACGAGGAAAAAATAAAGGCTCTGACAGAGGAATGCTCTGCGGTGAAGTCTCTCGCGGACGGCGGAAACGCAGCTATTGCGGAGAAGATCTCGCAGAGAGATGCTCTCGAATCGGAGAAAAACAAGGTATTCGACGAGGAGAAAAAGCTATTCGAACATAAGGAAAAACTTGCGCGTGAGGCGGAGCGCATGCAGATACGTCAGGCAACGCTGCGCAACGATTCCGATAGTATAATCGCAAAGATATGGGACGAATATGAACTCACTCTCACGCAGGCGCGCGAAGGCGGTTTCAAGACGGATATGCCGCTTGACGACGCTAAAAAACGCGTTGCGGAGCTACGTGCATCAATAAAGGCGCTCGGCTCGGTAAATGTCGGCGCGATAGAGGAATTCGCTCAGGTGAAACAGCGCCATGACGAGCTTGAAGAACAAACCGCGGATCTTACGAAGTCACGCGACGAACTGCTCGGGATAATCTCAGGTCTCGTCGAGGAAATGACGAGGATTTTCGCGGAGCAGTTCAAGACCATCAACGCGGAGTTTTCACGGGTTTACAGAGAACTTTTCAACGGCGGCTCTGCCCGTCTCGAACTTACCGACAGCGAAAATCTTCTCGAATCGGGAATAGAAATATATGTCGCTCCTCCGGGCAAAATAATAAAGCATCTTTCCGCGCTCTCCGGCGGCGAGCAGTCTTTGACGGCGATAGCGTTGTACTTCGCGCTGCTGCATATACGCCCTGCACCGTTCTGTCTGCTGGACGAGATAGAGTCCGCTCTTGACGACGTGAACGTTGTGCGTTACGCGCAGTATCTCAGCAATCTTTCACATAAAACGCAGTTTCTGCTTATCACGCACCGCCGCGGCACGATGGAGATCGCAGACAGGCTTTACGGCGTGACGATGCGTGAAAGGGGCGTTTCCAAGATGCTTACGATAAACGTCAAGGATCTTGCGAATGAGAATATTTAAGGAGAACAAATGGGTTTTTTCGATAAAATGAAACAAGGCCTTGCCCGTACCAAAGAAGGACTGGGCAAAGGGCTCAACGGCATCTTTGCAACCTTCCGCAAGGTGGACGAGGATTTTCTGGATGAATTGTTGGAAACGCTTATCCTCGCGGATGTGGGCATGGAGACGGCGGAAAAAATAATTGACGAACTTCGCAGAAAAGCGAAAAACGAAAATATCGAATCCGCGGATAAGCTCAAAGAAGCATTAAGTGAAATAATCGCAGGGATGATGCGCGGCGACAATGAACTTAAACTCGGAACCAAACCGTCTGTCATCGTCGTCGTGGGAGTCAATGGGGTGGGTAAAACCACAACAATAGGAAAACTCGCGAAAATGCTTAAAGACAACGGTAAAAAAGTCATCATTGCGGCGGCGGACACATTCCGCGCGGCGGCAATCGAGCAGGTCGAGATATGGGCAAAACGTTCCGATATCGACATAGTCAAGCATCAGGACGGCTCGGACCCCGCGTCTGTAGTTTTTGACGCGCTCAAAGCGGCTCAGGCGCGCGGAGCGGACGTTGTTATTTGCGACACGGCGGGTCGACTGCATAACAAAAAGAATCTCATGGACGAACTTTCGAAGATCTCCCGTGTCGTTTCCCGTGAACTTCCCGACGCTGACGTAGAGACGCTTCTCGTGCTCGACGCGACGACTGGGCAGAACGCTATCTCTCAGGCGCGGGACTTCAAGCAGGCAGCATCCATCACCGGCGTCGTACTTACAAAGCTTGACGGCACGGCAAAGGGCGGCGTGACCATAGGCGTGCGTGAAGAGACGGGTGTTCCGATAAAGCTTGTCGGTGTGGGAGAGCAGGCCGATGACCTGCAGTTCTTTGATCCCGACGGATTCGCAAAAGCGTTGCTGGATATGCAGTGAAAACGGAGATAGTATGGAAAAAATTCTTGTCGCTTCAAATAATCAGAATAAAATAAGAGAGATAAAAGCGATCCTCGGAGATATGTACGAAGTGCTTTCGCTTAAGGACGCGGGAGTTGTTTCCGATCCGGAGGAAACGGGCACGACGTTTGAGGAAAACGCGTATATAAAAGCAAAAGCGGGTGCCGACGCGTCGGGTATGGCGTGTATTGCCGACGACAGCGGCCTTTGCGTAGAAGCGCTTGACGGCGCTCCGGGTGTATATTCCGCGAGATATTCGGGCGAGGGTGCGACGGACGAAGCAAATAACGCGCTGCTCATGAAAAATCTCAAAGGCATCGAAAACAGACGTGCTAAATTCGTAAGCGCGATAGTCATGGTGTTCCCCGACGGGCAGGTCGTGCGCGCGCGCGGCGAGTGCCCCGGCGTAGTCATCGACGAGCATCGCGGCAACAACGGCTTCGGGTATGACCCGTATTTTCTCGTTGAGGAATACGGAAAAACTTTCGCGGAGCTCCCCGCGGAAATCAAAAATGAAATAAGTCACAGGGCGCATGCGTTACAGCAGTTCAGACGTGAGATATGCGCCGTGAAAGGATGTAGATAAAATGACAAGCAAACAACGCGCTTATCTTCGCGGCCTTGCGTCGAAAGAAGAGCCGATACTTCATATCGGCAAGGGCGGTATCGGTGAAAACCTTATAAAACAGGCAGACGACGCGCTTGAAGCGAGAGAGCTCATTAAACTGCGCTGTCTTGAAAATTCGGATTGTAAACCGATGGATGCGGCGGCGGAGATCGCGGCGGCATGCGGTGCGGAGGTCGTCTGTGCTATAGGCACAAAAGCCGTGCTTTACCGTCGCTCGAAGAAGCCGAAGATCGAGCTTCCGAAATGAGAATAGGAATTTTCGGCGGGACGTTCGATCCCTGCCATATCGGACATATAAAGGCGCTCAAAGCGTTCATGGAAGCTTTCGCGCCGATGAAGGTGTTTGTTATCCCGACGGGAACTCCGCCGCACAAGGCACTGAGTATTACCGCGGACGCTGACAGGATAGAAATGCTGCGCCTCGCGCTTGAAAAGACAGGCGCGGAGCTTTCTCTGTACGAAATCGAAAAAGGCGGGAAAAGTTACACCGTGCAGACGCTGCAGCATTTTCGCGAGCTTTATCCCGATGCGGAACTCGTGCTTTACACGGGCTCGGATATGTTCCTTACGCTGAAAACGTGGTATCATGCGGATGAGATAATGCGCCTTGCCCGTATCGCGGTGCTTACGCGCACAGGTGACGACGTGGCGCTTCTTGAAGCCGAAAAAGCGTATCTTGAACGGGATTTCGGCGCACGATGCACGATAGTGCCTTTTGAACCCGTTGAAGTATCGTCTACCGAAATACGTGAACGGCTTCGCCGCGGCGAGGATGTGTCGGCACTGCTGTCCGACGGCGTATATGAATATATAATAAAGAATAAAGTCTATTCCTGCGAAAAATACGATATAGAACGGTATAAAAAATTCCTTCAGCGCTTTCTGAAACCGTCGCGCTATGAGCATTCGCTCGGAGTCATGCAGACAGCGGTCGATCTTGCCCGTATAAACGGGGCGGATGTCGAAAAGGCGCGCGTTGCGGGACTTTTGCATGACGTGACGAAGAATATCGACGAAGACGGACAATGGGAAATCGTACGACGCTACAATATCCCCAACAAGGGTCGGGAAAATACTCCCGCGCCTTTTCTCCACGCGATGACCGCACCGTACGTACTGCGGGACGAGTTCGGTATTACTGATGAAGAGATCCTGCGGGCCGTTGCGAAGCATACGGTCGGCGGAAAAGGCATGACACTGCTTGACAAGATAGTTTATGTCGCGGATTTCGTCGAGCCGACGCGCGACTACGAAAACGTGGCGTATTACCGCGAGCTTGCGTATAAGGATCTTGACCGCGCACTTTTTGAATGTATGGAATGGACTATCATAGACAAAATAAAGAACGGAAAGTATCTCAATACGGATACCGTTGATATGTATAACGAGTATATAGCGGAAAAGAAAGGATAAACAGTATGGAGAAAATCGTTGAGACGGCCATAAAAGCTCTTGACAGTAAGAAGGCAAAAGATATAAAAGTTCTCAAAATAGAAGAGATATCGTCTCTTACTTCCTATTTCATTATCTGTAACGGTTCGTCTTTGACACAGGTCAAAGCGCTTGCCGACGAATGTGAATACCAGATGGACAAAGCCGGATTTGAGCTTCACCACAGAGAGGGCGTAGCGGAGAGCGGCTGGATATTGCTTGATTACGCGGACGTGATAGTCCATGTATATAACAGAGAGATGCGTGCGTTCTACGACCTGGAACGCTTTTGGAAAGATGGCACACAGGTCGATATTTCCGAAGTTCTGGAGGAGAAAAAGTAATCATGGCTTACGATTATAAGAGAATCGAGCCCAAATGGCAGAAAAAATGGGAAGAGAAGGGCGTCTTTCATGCAGCGAACGACTATTCCAGACCTAAATTTTACGCGCTTGTTGAGTTCCCGTATCCGTCGGGGCAGGGACTCCATGTAGGACATCCCCGTCCGTATACGGCGCTCGATATAGTCGCGCGTAAACGCCGCATGCAGGGCTACAACGTCCTTTATCCCATGGGCTGGGATGCTTTCGGTCTGCCGACGGAGAATTTTGCAATAAAGAATAACATCCATCCGCGGATCGTCACGGAGAAAAATATCGCACATTTCAAGCAGCAGATACAGTCGCTCGGTCTTTCGTTCGACTGGGACCGCGAAGTGAATACGACGGATCCAAACTATTATAAATGGACGCAATGGATATTCCTCAAGCTTTTAGAGAAGGGGCTTGCGTACAAAAAGAAAATGGCTGTCAACTGGTGCACGTCCTGCAAAGTCGTGCTTGCAAACGAGGAAGTCGTCGGCGGCGTGTGCGAACGCTGCGGCGCCCCGGTCATAAGAAAGAATAAGACTCAATGGGTTCTGAAAATAACAGAATACGCCGATAGACTCGTGAGCGACCTTGATCTCGTTGATTATATGCCGAAGATAAAGGCTCAGCAGCGCAACTGGATCGGACGTTCGACCGGGGCGGAAGTGAAATTCGGCACGACCGCGAGTGACACACTCACCGTTTATACAACACGTCCCGATACGCTTTTCGGCGCGACGTATATGGTCATTTCTCCCGAACATAACCTTATCGAAGATAAAAAAGCGTTACTTAAGAATTACGATGAGCTTGTCGCGTACCGCGAAGAAGCGGCACGCAAGAGCGACTTTGAGCGTACCGAGCTTGTCAAAGACAAGACGGGTGTTCGCCTTGACGGCATCGAGGCGATAAACCCTGTTACAGGCAAACAGATCCCGATATTCGTTTCCGACTATGTTCTTATGAGCTACGGCACGGGAGCAATAATGGCAGTTCCTGCGCACGATACCCGCGACTGGGCGTTCGCGAAAGCGTTTAACCTGCCGATGGTCGAGGTAGTTGCCGGCGGCGACATCGAAAAAGAGGCGTTTACCGATATCGAGACCGGAACCCTTGTCAATTCCGATTTTCTCAACGGTCTGAGCGTCGCTGATGCGAAAGCGAAAATAATCGCATGGCTCGAAGAAAAGGGAATAGGCAAGGAAAAAGTCAATTTCAAGCTTCGTGACTGGGTGTTCTCCCGTCAGAGATACTGGGGTGAGCCCATTCCCGTCGTGTTCTGCGAAAAGTGCGGATGCGTCGCACTGCCCGAGAGCGAACTGCCGCTGCAGCTGCCCGACGTCGAAAGCTATGAGCCGACGGATAACGGCGAGTCCCCGCTTGCGGCGATGACCGACTGGATAAACACCACCTGCCCGAAATGCGGCGGAAAAGCAAGACGCGAAACCGACACCATGCCCCAGTGGGCGGGTTCATCGTGGTACTTCCTGCGTTACTGCGACCCGAAAAACAATGAAGTTCTCGCGTCCGATGAGGCGCTTAAATACTGGCTGCCTGTGGACTGGTATAACGGCGGTATGGAGCATACGACGCTTCATCTGCTGTACTCCCGTTTCTGGCACAAATTCCTCTACGATATAGGCGTTGTTCCCACGCCCGAACCGTATCAGAAGAGAACATCGCACGGCATGATTCTCGGCTCGAACAACGAAAAGATGTCGAAGTCCCGCGGAAACGTCGTCAATCCCGACGATATCGTGCGTGATTACGGCGCGGACACTCTCCGCCTGTATGAAATGTTCATCGGCGATTTTGAAAAGGCGGCTCCGTGGTCCGAAAACGGCGTAAAGGGCTGCAAGAGATTCCTCGAACGCGTATATGCGCTTCAGGGTATTGTCTGTGACGGTGAGGAATATTCTCCCGAACTCGAAGCAGCGTTCCATAAGACCGTAAAAAAGGTCGGCGAAGATATCGAAAATCTCAAATTCAATACAGCTATCGCCGCTATGATGGCTCTGCTCAACGATATTTATGACAAGGGCTCGATAAACAAAGCCGAGATGCGCACTCTACTTACTATACTCAATCCCTTCGCGCCGCACTTGACGGAAGAAATGTGGGAAGAAAACGGCTTTGAGGGCATGCTCGCAAACGGAAAATGGGCGACATATGACGAGGCGAAGACCATCGACGCGACTGTTGAACTTCCCGTTCAGGTCAACGGCAAGCTCCGTGCAACCGTCATTCTCGCAAAGGGCGCCGACAAGGACACCTCGATCGCAGCAGCGAAGGAAAACGCGAACGTAAAAGCATTTATTGACGGCAAGCAGATCGTAAAAGAGATATATGTGCCCGACAGAATGATAAATATCGTCGTGAAATAACCGTTGTTCATAAAAAGTTGCCAAAATAAGGGCTTGACAAAGTCGCAGTCCTCTGATATAATTAATCTGTTCGCAAGAACGATTCCTAAGACAATAGGTGCTTTCGCTTAAACATGCCTATCGAGGAAGAGTTTTGACAATCATGTCTTTATGCTCTTTCTCGCATATGCGGGAAAGAGCTTTTTGTTTTGTTTATCAAACACGGGAGGTGAAAATCCAATGCCCAATCAGGAAGTACTTCAGCAGAAAAAACAGACTGTCGCAGATCTCGTTGAGAAGATGAAAGGCGCTCACACAGCGGTTTTCGTTGACTACAAGGGTATTAACGTTGCTGATGATACGGCTCTGCGTAAGAAGCTTCTCAGCGAAGGAGTACATTACTCTGTCGTTAAGAACACTCTCGCACGTTTTGCCGCTAAAGAAGCAGGATATGAAGGTCTGAGCGATATATTCAACGGCACGACTGCTATGGCTGTCAGCGAAGATTATACCGCAGCAGCAAGAATCATCTGCGATTTCGCAAAAACTCACGAAAACTTCAAGGTCAAGGCAGGTTTTGTTGACGGCGAGATACTCGACGCTAACGGAATCGTCGCTCTGTCCGAGATCCCGTCCAAGGAAGGCCTCATCGCGAAGATGCTGGGAAGCTTGCAGTCCTCTCTCTACGGACTGGCTTATGTCCTTCAGGCGAAAATCGACAAAGAATCGGCTTCTGCCGAGGCTTAATCTCACCGGTCGTCACCGGATACTTAATAATTTTACCTGATCCGCAACGGATCGGAATTAAACAGGAGGAAACTTAAAATGGCTAGCGAAAAATCCAATCAGATAATCGAAGAAATCAAGACCCTTACCATACTCGAACTTGCAGACCTCGTTAAAGCTCTCGAGGAAGAGTTCGGTGTATCCGCAGCTCCCGTTGCTGCTGTTGCGGCTCCCGCTGCAGGCGGCGCTGCTGCTGCTGACGAGAAGACCGAATTCACCGTCGTTCTTGCTGATATCGGTGAGAAGAAGATGGATGTCATCAAGGCGATCCGTGAAATCACCGGCCTCGGTTTGAAAGAATCCAAGGAAATCGTTGACAACGCTCCCAAGGCTGTCAAAGAAAACGTTTCCAAGGAAGACGCTGAAGCTGCTAAGGCTGCTCTTGAAGCTGCCGGCGCTAAAGTTGAACTCAAATAATTCAACCTTGCATAACTGCGATTGCCGCACGAAAATTATGTTCCGCACATATCAGATGTGCGGAACATTTTTGTATGACGCGGAAAAGTCGCGGAATAAAAGGGAAAGCTTCCGGTGCGATGCAGAGCCTGATAATTGATGTGCTTCTCGCACGGGATGAGACGTATACGCGGAAAACGGACGGAGCAGAT
Source organism: uncultured Eubacteriales bacterium (assembly GCA_959604355.1). Taxonomy (GTDB): domain Bacteria; phylum Bacillota; class Clostridia; order Oscillospirales; family UBA644; genus HGM12619. The sequence continues at coordinate 24,671 of CAUHAO010000009.1, read as the reverse complement.
AGAAAAATGATAATTGAACAATTTAATATATGGCACATATCCGTGTTGATGTTTACAGTCGCATTGACGGCGGGTTTGTGGCTGCTGTTGAGGAAAAGAACCGAAAAAACGAAATATTACGCGGTGCTCGCCATTGAGCTCTTTAATCTGCTGCTTTACATATTCAGAATATTTTTAATGTATAAAAACGAAGGCGGCAGTTTCAATGTCTGGAACAATCTGCCGCTGTATCTTTGTGATTTCAGCCTTATAATCAATCTCGCAGCGATGCTGTTTAAGAATAAACTCTTTTACCACTACGCATATTTTATCGCGTCCATCGGCGGGCTCATGGCGCTTCTTTTCCCGTCGCGGGCGTTCGTTGGATACTCTTTGCTTGATGTGAGAATATTTGCGTTTTACCTGCAGCACATTCTCGTGGCAAACGGCGGAATTCTGATGTATATGCTGGGATTTTTCAGGATCGACATCAAACGTACCGCTCTGACGAACGTGTTTTTGTTCGCCTTTGCAATCGTGTGCCACTGTGTCAACGTTTTTATTACGCAGAACGGGCTCGGCTCGCCGAACTATATGTTCACGCTTAATGCCGACGGCATCCCGATACTTGAGCTTTTCCGCTCGTGGATAGATGTGGACCTGTGGTATCTCGTTCCCTCGCTCGCGATCCTCGCCGTCACGGACGTCATTTTGTCATTGCCGTGTATAATTCGCTGCGTTGTTTCGAAAAGCAAGGCATAACTGAATAAATGTTTCCCGCCGTGTTTTTCAGGCGGGAAATATCATATTATATAAAATATTTATACAAATATAGAGTCTTTTTCCTCATCCGTCAGCGCACGGGCGTCGCCCTCGAGCAAGTCGTCGGGCAAAGTCAGACGCCCGATGCTTACGCGGCGGAGCGTGAGCACTTCATTTCCCGTTGCGGCAAAGAGGCGCTTGACCTCATGGAATTGCCCCTCCGTTACGGTGACAAATGCCGCGTTTTCTCCGTCTTTTTCAAGTTTTGCGGGTGCAAACGGCTCAATGCCCTCCGCAAAACGCTCAATGTCATCCTCCGTCACGGGGCGCGAAAGCGTCGCTCGGTACGTTTTCTCTATTTTTCGGCGCGGAGCGGTGACGGAATGCGCGAAAGTTCCGTCGTTGGTGATTATCAGCAGTCCCGTTGTGTCCTTGTCGAGCCTTCCGACGGTGAAAATATCTTTGCGGTAAAGCGGCGGCTTGATGAGTTTGAGTACGGAGTCGTCGCCGTCGTTGGAACAGACGTATCCCGCGGGCTTGTTGATTATGCAGTAGACGGTAGCGGTCGTGTCGATTGGTTTGCCGTCAACGGTTATCTGCACGTTCTCATCGAATTGTGCGGAAGGGTCTTTAATTATTTCCCCATCTACACAGACATGGCCGCGACGTATGAGCGTCTTGACCTCGGAACGGCTCGCCCCTCCCGCATTTGACAGGATAAAATCAAGTCTTTTCGGCATTTCTTGCACTCTCCTTCATGATAAGTATATCATAAAAGCGGGTAAAAGTCAAACAGTTTAAAAATATTTGCTTTTGACCTCTTGATTTATTGTATAAAATAGTGTATAATATATTAAGAGTACGGGTCTTGCGTGACTTTACGTGCCAACCATGTCAGGCGGGGAACCGAGCAGCATTACGCACAGTTAAAGTGTACAGCAAGGAACCCGTACTCTCTATTTTTTCCGAGGAGGCGCTGCGAAGTGTATCAGGCGCTGTACAGAAAATACAGACCGAAGACTTTTTCCGACATGACGGGGCAAGAGCATATCACAAAGACTCTCGCCAAGCAGGTGCAGTCGGGACAGTTTTCGCACGCTTACCTTTTCTGCGGCACACGCGGAACCGGTAAAACGAGCTGCGCAAAGATCCTCGCCAGAGCGATAAATTGCCTTCATCCCGTCAACGGAGAGCCATGCAACGAGTGCTCGGTATGCAAAGGAATTCTTGACGGAAGTATTTACGATATCGTAGAAATAGACGCGGCAAGCAACAACGGCGTTGACAGCGTGCGCCAGATCCGCGACGAAATAGTTTTCACGCCTGTGAGCGCGAAATTCAAGGTTTATATAATCGACGAAGTTCATATGCTTTCGCAGGGTGCGTTTAACGCTTTGCTCAAAACCCTTGAAGAACCGCCGAGCCACGCGGTGTTCATTCTTGCGACGACCGAGGCATACAAAGTCCCGGCGACAATACTTTCCCGCTGCCAGAGGTTCGATTTTTTCCGTCTGAATATAATGTCGATCTCCGCGAGGATAAAAAAGATACTTGAACTTGAAAACAGAACTCTTCCCGACAGTACGGTAAATCTTGTGGCGGATCTTGCCGACGGCTCGATGCGCGATGCGCTGTCTCTGCTTGACAAGGTGCTTGAAAGCGACGGCACGGAAGACACGGAGCGAATTCTCGGAGTTATCGGCAGAGGAACACTGTATTCGCTCGCACGTTCGATAGCTGAGGCTGACACGGACGCGCTTTTTGCTCAGGTCGCGGATATGTACACCGCGTCGAAAGACTTGTCGGTGCTGTGCCGTGAAATGCTTTCGCTTTTCCGCGAACTCACGGTCGTCAAAACGACGACGAATTATGCAAAAACGATAGACCGTGGCGAAGAGGATATGAAAACTCTCAAAGAAATTGCGGATCTTTTTACCGTAGAACGCTTGCTTTATTGCTCGGAGAAATTCTCTCAGACGCTTCAGGCGCTGCCCCGCAGTCCCGATAAGCGTGCCGATGTCGAGATATGTTTACTCAAGACCTCGCACCCGTCCCTTGACGGCGACGTGAAAGCGCTTTCGGCGCGGATAGACGCGCTTGAAAATGCCATCGCTCATGGGAATACCATGACAGCGGCGTCACGCCCCGTATCCGTAAAGATCGACCCCGCACTTGAAAGACCCGCGACTGTTTCTGCGCCTCGGCCGGAGCCTCCCAAACCGATAAAAGGGCACGCCTCCGAGCCTGCACCCGATTTTGACCCCGTTCCGGACGACTTTGACCCTGTTCCCGACGACTTCGATTATGTCGAAGAAGACACTTCACCTGCTGCGCCGACTCCGAAGCAGGAAGCGCCGAAGACGGCGCCGAAATCAGAACCTGACGGCGATGAGTGGCAGGAAATGGGCTCTTGGCAGGACGTTGCGTACGCCGCCGAGAAAGAGGATATGTTCCTTGCCATGACCCTGCACGATAACTGTATTGCGATATGGCGCGGCAGAGAGATAAAAGTGCTTTGCGATGAGCAGTATTATGCGGACATTTCGAATCCTCGCGCCAAGGGTATAATCGAAAAGAGTCTGCACGAGTGCCGCAAGGACGGCTATACTGTCACATACGAGGAAGGACTCGATATCAAGAAATATATTTCCGATGCGTCCGCGTTCGCCAAAACCGCGCAAAACGGATTTTTCGATTTTGAAGACAATATTCAGGAAGGAATCTAAATATGAAAGTAAGATTACCCAATCAGGGCGGAAACCGCCAGGAGATGCTGCGCCAGCTTCAGAAAGCGCAGGAGGATATGGAGAAAAAGCAGGCAGAACTTGAGGCCGCGGAATATGAAGTCACGTCGGGCGGCGGGATGGTCAAGGTCACCATACGCGGTGACAAGCAGATAACGTCCCTTACCATTGCTCCCGAAGCCGTCGGCACGGAGCCTGAAGATATAGAAATGATGCAGGATATGATAATCGCCGCTGTCAACGAGGCTATCGCAAAGGTCGAGACCGCCGCGGCTGACGAAATGTCGAAAATCACAGGTTCGCTGCCTAATATCCCGGGACTTATGTAAGAAAGGGACAGGAAAATGTCCTATCAGATAAATTCTCTCGAAACACTTACGGAATGCTTCCGTCGCCTTCCCGGGATAGGCCCGAAAATGGCGCAGAGGCTTTCTTTTCATGTGCTCAACATGCCCGAGGAGCAGGCTCGCGGGTTTGCGGACGCGATCACTCAGGCGCGGAACCTTATCCATCGCTGCCCTATATGCCAGAACCTTACGGACAAGCCTGTTTGCTCGGTATGTGAGGACGAGAGACGCGACAAAAGCGTGATATGTGTCGTGGAGTCTCCTTCAGACGTCATGGCGGTCGAAAAAACGCGCGAATATCACGGTCTTTATCACGTTCTTTACGGGCTTATTTCGCCTATGGACAATATCGGGCCCGCGGATCTGCCGCTCAAGGAACTCGTCACTCGTCTTTCGTCTGGCGAGGTCAAGGAAGTCATAGTCGCGACAAACCCGACGGTCGAGGGCGACACGACGGCACTTTATATCGCAAAACTGCTCACTCCGATAGGAGTAAACGTTACGCGGCTTGCGTTCGGATTGCCCGTCGGCGGAGACCTTGAATATACCGACGAGCTTACTCTCTCCAAGGCCATTGAAAACCGGAGGGAACTGCAATGCTGAATAATTCGGCCCCCATTGACGCACGTTCCGCATCAATGTACGGGCCTCTTTCTCTTGCATACATAGGAGATTGTGTATATGAATTGCTCATTCGGGAGAAACTTCTTCTTGAAGAGAACCGTCCGAACGGGAAGCTCCATGCCGCGGCGCAGAAATTTGTCAGCGCGAGCGGTCAATGTGTGGGCTTTGCAAAGATAGAGCATATACTGACAGAGGAAGAACTTGCCGTATTCAAGCGCGGCAGGAACGCTCATTCCTCCCATAACCGCAACAACACCGTCGACGAATACAAGCGTGCGACCGGGCTTGAAACGCTTTTCGGATATCTCTATCTTGTGGGAAAAACAGAGCGTCTGCACGAGCTTTTTTCTCTTATGACGGCGAAAGAATAAATAACATATTTATTTGCGGAGGTCCGGCCATGAGTAAAAAATTGCGTACAAATCTGACGAATGTACTGCTCTTGATTCTGGGCAGCTGTATAAACTCGGTTGCCGTAAATATGTTCCTTGTGCCGAACCTTATAATTTCCGGCGGAGCGACCGGCCTTTCGGTCATAATCAACCATTTTATGCCGATCCCCGTCGGTATACTGATAATACTTGTGAATATTCCCATTTTTATCGCTATGTGGATACGTTATGGCGTAAAATCATTTATCCGCACAGCCATAGCAACGGTCGTCACGTCCGTGTTTGTCGATATAGGGGCTCTCATCGTTCCCGCGTACACGGATGATGTCATTGTTGCGGCGCTTTTCGGCGGCATCGTTTCGGGCTTAGGGCTCGGATTGCTGTATATGCGCGGCATGACCACCGGCGGCAGCGATTCTTTGGCAAAGCTGCTTTGTGACAGGGTACGCTGGATATCCTACGGCACGATGATATTTGTTATAGATATCGTGGTTGTTGTCGGCGCTGTCATTGCGTTCAAAAATCTTTCCACGGCGTTTTACGCGGCAATAGAAATATTTACGTTCGGAGTCATCGTTGATATTCTCCTTCAGGGACCGGATAAGGGCAAACTCATCTACATCATTTCGGATAAATACAAAGAAATAGCGGATGAGATAATGCAGAAAATGGGGCGTGGAGTGACGTATATCAATTCCGTCGGCGCATACACGGGCAAAGATAAGAAAATGATTCTTATCGTCGTGCGCAAATACGAACTTTTTCGTGTCAAGCAGATTGCCAAAAGCATTGACGGGAATGTTTTTATGATAGTCGGTGACGTTGCGGAAGTGCACGGCGAGGGGTTTGCGCAAAAAACCGAAAACGAAGAATAAATTAACAAAAATCAGGAATAAAAAACGGTATCCCGGGAAGTATATCCTTAAAAGGAATATTTTCCGGGAGGTTTTTATGCATATAAAAAAGAGAACGGCCATTCTTATGTGGTCATTTATTGTCGGAGCGTTCGGCATATTATTGGGATTTCTGATAAAGACGAACATTTGTCTTATGAGCTGCAAGAACACGGTCAAGACGACTTACAGAGAGTCTTGTGCGCAGATCGCGGAAAGTTTGCTCAATGTTGATTACGCGCTGCAGAAATGTGCTTACGCGACAACTCCGTCGCAGGCGGTGACGTTTGCGTCCGAGGTGTGGAAAGAGGCGGGAACCGCTAAAGCATGCCTCGAAAATCTGCCCGTGTACGAGTTGAATCTCGTCAACACTTCGAAATTCTTCAACCAGGTCGGCGAATATGCGCTCTCGCTTGCGAAAAAGACTGCGGACGGCGACACGATAACTGCCGAGGAGACCGAAAACCTCGCGGCTTTGTCGAGCTCCGCGCGCAAACTCGCGTCGGCGATGATAGAAATGGAGTACGCTGTCTCTTCGGATAATCTTTGTTGTGATGACCTTGTCAAATATTTCAAAGATCCGGGTGTATCTGACAATGCGGTGCAGACGTCTGCGGGAATGGGCGGCGCTGCTCAGGCGCAGAGTTCAAATCCTTTTGTTGCCGTGGAGAATACACTCGATTATCCCGCGCTCAATTATGACGGTGCGTATTCGGATCATCTCTATGCTCTGAGAAGCGTCCTTACCGAGGGGAAAGACGAAATTTCTCAGGAAGAGGCGCGCAAACGTGCGGCGTATGTTTTAGGATGCCGCGTGTCAGATCTCGATGAGGGCAATTCCGTTGCCGCGAACGGGGTAGACCTCTGGCTCTTTACTGGTGACGGCAAGAGCGTGAGCATCACTAAAAACGGCGGATATCTTTGTGAATTCGGAAAGTACAGAGCTGTCGGTGACGTTTCCGTAACGGATAAGGACGCGGAAAAGGCGGCGGAGGATTTCCTTGATAAGATTGAAATACGTTCAATGACAAAGACATTTACCTCTTCTGCAGGCAATATCCTGACGATCGACTACTGTTACAGCGACGGCGGAGTGCTTTGTTACCCCGATGTTATCAGAGTCGCGGTCGCCCTCGACAACGGTGAGATACTTTCTTATTCGGCTTACGAATATGTAATGTCTCACATGCCGTCCCGTGACGTTTCCGCAAAAATAACGGAAGCCGAGGCAACTGCGAATATCCCGTCGGGACTTGAACTTGTCGGGGCAAGACTTGTGGTCATAGCGACGAATTCGTATTCTTCACGCGAAAAGCTTTGTTGGGAAGTGACATGCACCAATAAGGCGGGCGAAGCCGTGATGATATATGTCAACGCGCTCAACGGCAGACAGGAAGATATAAAAATACTTTATTCAAACGAAAACATGAGCAAGCTCAAATAAATCAAAAGAAGTGTACCTTTTGATGTACTTGCGATAGAGCAGATACACCTATGGCGGACTTCCGAATCAGAAACGGTATAACATTTCGGTGTTATGCCGTTTTTTATTTGCGCCCCAAACTTTGGGGGGGCGACCATTACGGTCGCCCTTTTTCGTTTAAGACAGAAATCTATAATGATCTTTGTGTTTCCTCTGCCTTTTCCGCGTCTTCCTTGGTTGGATGAACCGTTCCAAAGGGATGCTCTGGCGGAGTGTAGATTGAATATAGCTTGAGAGGTGTGTTGCCCGTATTGATGATATTATGCCATGTGCCCGCGGGCACGATTACGGCATAGTTTCCATCGACTTGTTGTCTGTAATTCATTGCGTTTTTGCATTTCCCCATCATAACAATAGCTCGCCCGCTTTCGATTCGGATAAACTGATCGAGCCCGTCGTGCTTCTCAAGTCCGATATCTCCGCGAACAGGAATGCTCATCAAGGTTACCTGAAGATGTTCTCCCGTCCAGAGTGCCGTTCTGTAATTGCCGTTCATTTTGGCAAGGCGGTCTATATTCACAATCAACGGTTCTGCACCGAAATCTCTGATCTCATTATTTCTGTTAAAATGTCTGCAGTTGTTCATTATGACACCTCACGTATCAGTATCAGTGTCGCAACAGCACTCAAAGTCGTAATCGACATAGTGTGCAATCAATCTTGCCCTGAATCTTCGCTCGTTACAGATGGAAAAGGCGCGGCCGTGCACATTCGGGTCCTCGGGAACTACAAATTTGATACAACGAACGGTCACGTCGCGGCAGCCTTCACTCGTATGCGCAGGAATAGTCAGTGTTTTCATTCCTCTTTTATGCTCCACATCCAGATCATCAACCTCATTCAGCAATACCGCCAACGCCACACGTCTGTTCGGACATACATTGTGCAGAGTCGCGCTAACCTGTACGATACGTCCGAGAGAGTCCATTACAAGGTCTCCCGCGTCAAACTCCACCGTATCCGTGCATCCGGCAACCGCTAGATCGACCGTTAAGGGATAGCCCTCGGGGCACACGTCAACGCCGCAATTCACCTCAATAGTCGGAGAGGGGAAAGTGACAATATTGCCGGTGGCGTCGTCGTAGGTTATGCTTTCGTTGACTTCTACCGTTCCCTCACATGAACCGACGTGCGTGACGGTAAACTCAAAGGTTGCGCCCTCGCTCTCTGTGACACCCAGCTCGTCGATCCTCCACGTTACCGTGTTGGTTCCCGACGTGCTTGCCGCACCCTTGGTAGGTGAGGAGATCGACGTAATCTGAAAACACGGAGCAACGGTATCGGTGATCACCACATCGGTTGCTCCGGGATTGGCAATGTTCCTTGCAAGATCTTTGAACAATTCTTCAAGCTCGGCATCGTCGGGAGTGATGGCAACGTATGCCGAATCCGGGTCAGAGCTCCATGCATTCAGCGCGTTTATATCGATACCCCCGTTGCCCGAAAGCCCTATGCAGTATATGATCACGCCCTGCGACTTTGCAAGCGTCGCTACAGTGTTGGGGTTACCTCCGATAGTAGTCTTGCCATCGGTGAACATGACCATGACCTTTGCATTGCTCGATGTCGGATCGAATAATTCAAGGGCCTTTTCAAAGGCATCGGCGTGGTTGGTAAATCCGTCCGCGGACAGCGCATCAACAGCATCTTTCAGATCGGCAACCGAGGTGATGAGCTGTGTGTCCTGCGTTGCGGCAGTCGCAAAGCTGACGATGCCGATATGACTTCCGTTTCCGATTTGTCCGTCATGCGAGCTGTCGGTCGCCTCATCAATGATGTCGATAAAGGCTTTCGCGCCGCTTTTTAAATTGGCGAGAGGACTGCCCTCCATACTGCCTGAACGGTCAAGTATTAAGACGATGTCGGTGGGGTTCGTCATAATATCGGGAGCCGCCGTAAGAGATAATTTTATCTTAAAGGAGCCGCCGCAATCGATCTGTGTTACGTTCAGCTCTTTATTTGAATTTGTTACACCCATATAATTTTTTCCTTTCCGAGCCCGGCATAGTAAATGGGACTCTTTACATTATATGTCGAAAGAAAAGCGGCGGTGTAATTTGGCTGCCCGAAAACTACGGATTATTATGCCTGCAAAATATATGTATTTGTTGCTGTTGGTCTGAGGAAGAATATTCTCGTGCCAAAGCCCTTGAAGGATAGATCTCATATGCAGATCATCTCCGGCAGCAATATCCCTTCTGCGTTTTCCTCGCCTATCCAAACCAATTAACAAAGGTTGAAGGGTACCTGCTCTACGGCAAGTACCCTTTCTTGTACACTTATTAGGTTTTTTCGGGGGGATTAAGCGTTTGCGGTGTCTTCGGAAGATCTTCCCGAAAAACTTTCGGTCGTTATTGCGAATGCGATGTTTATGGCGTGGTCAGAGCAACGCTCAAGGTCGGTGAGCATATCGTTAAACACGACACCGCCGAGCGGGTCGCAGTGGTCGGACATGAGACGCTGGACATGGTTGTCGGTGAATTTCTTCTGGAGTGAGTCAACGTTTTCTTCTGCTTCGGACGCGGCGTCAAGCGACGCGAAGTCTTCCGTTTCATATATTTTCAGGCATTGCTCATAGACTCCGAGTGCTGCCTGTGCAAGTTCACGCAGCTCGTTTGTTCCGACTTCCGACATATTCGCACTCTTTTGTTTTTCAAGTATCGTATATTCGGCGATATTTTCCGCATGATCACCGATACGTTCTATATCCGACACGACATGGAACATCATACCGAGGGTATGCTGGTCCTTCGGGGACAGATCGAGTGAGGAATACGAGACGAGGGTCTCGGTTATTGCGTGGTTAAAGTAGTTGATCGTCTTTTCGGTTTCGAGTACCGTTTCGGCGTAGGAGGTGTTTTTTTCAAAGAAGGAATCGAGCGCAAGTTTGAGATTGTCATAGGTTATATGACCCATACGGCAGACCTCGTGCTTTGCCTGCGAAACGGCGATCGCGGGGGAGCGGGACATGAGGTTTTTGTTTATGTAGATAAGCTTGCGTTCCACTTTGTGTTTTTCGCTCTCGTTTATCGGGATTATTATCTGTGACAGCTTGATGATATACTTCATCAGCGGCAATTCCACGATTACCGCGATGAGGGCAAACATCATGTGCATATTTGCAATCTGACGTGCGGTGTCATCAGGTGATATCGTTTTTACAAATGTTATGATTTGCGGTACGAATGTTACGAGCAAGCCGCAGATCACGGCGCGGATGACGTTGAATATGACCCCGAGAAGCGCCGCGCGTTTTCCGTCTCTGTTGGAGGTGAATGCGGCAATGACGGACGGTACGCACGCACCGATAGCCATGCCGATTATGAGGTATATGGAAATGTCAAGTGTCATGAGACCTCTTGCGGCGAAGGTCTGAACGATACCTACGCTGACGGAGGAGCTTTGGAGAATTGACGTTATTACGACACCCGCAATGATCGCGATAAACGGATTTTCAAGGCTGAGAAGAAAATCGTAAAAGAAAGGGCTGTCTTTGAGAGGTTCGACAGCATCACCCATGGTGGAAAGACCCATGAACAGCATGCCGAAGCCCATGACGAGGGCTCCGATACTCTTTACGGTATTGTTTTTTATGAAAAGATACGGGATTGCGCCGAGGAAGAATATGAGTGTCGCGACAGAGCCGATGTTGAAAGCAATGATCTGCGCGGTTATCGTAGTACCGATATTTGCGCCCATTATCACGCCGAACGCCTGCATGAGAGTCATCATTCCGGCACTGACAAAGCTCATTGCCATGACGGTCGTCGCTGCCGACGATTGGATTACCGCGGTCACGCCTGTACCAACGAGGATGCTGAGAAATCTGTTCTTCGTTGTTTTTTCAAGCACCGAGCGCATATTGTCGCCGGCAATACGGTTCATTCCGTCAGAAAGCAGATGCATACCGAGCAGAAAGAGCGCTATACCGCCGAGCAGACTGAAAAGATTGTAAATACTCATATTTTATGTTTATCCTCTGCAAAATACTATTTAAATTGTATAAGGTACGAATAGAATCTTCAAAAAAATCTTCGGTTAAATACAGATTAAAACAGAAGGCGCGGAAATTTCCTTAAACAGTATAGCATTTTCCTTCGGATTTTTCAAGTGCTTTTTAATGGTTAAGCGTATTTTTTGCTGTTTTGTCGATTATTTCCGATATTTACAGAAGCTCGACGGAAAAATCTTGACAATTTTTTATTGATATGATATACTATGTCTATATAAGAGGTGATTTTTCGTGCCCAACAAAATTAAGATACCTTTTGATGAAAGCAAATACGATTCTCTGATGAAGAACGATGTTGAGCCGTTTCTTTCCCGTACGTGCGAAGAAAATACTTTTTCGACCTCGGACGGAGTGAAGCTCTATTACAGGAAGTACAGGCATAAAAACCCGTCCGCCCGTGTGGTCATATGCCACGGGCTTGCGGAATCCTGCGATAAATATCTTGAGCTTATATACATATTTCTGCGCGCGGGCTGCAGCGTGTATATATACGACCAACGCGGCCATGGAAAATCGAAAACAAGAAACGAGCTCTCCGCTCCCACGGACGTGAATGCGTTCTTTGATTATGTGGATGATCTGGATGACTTCGTGACGACTGTCGTTTCCAAGGACGACGCAGAAACGCCGCTTTTCCTGTTCGCTCATTCGATGGGCGGTGCGACAGGGGCCTTATATCTTGAGAATTTTCCCGACGTGTTTGATGCAGCGGTCCTGAGCAGTCCGATGTTCATGCCCTATACGTACGATATCCCCCCGATCCTCGTCCGACTCTTCTGCGGAGCGAATATGCTCGTGCGCAGAGGCGACGTGAGAGCGTTCGAAAACCGTAAAACGGATAAATCCGATGCCGTTTGCGAGGGTGCCGACGTTTCCGAAGCGAGAAAGAACTATTGGCACGCGAAACGCGAGTCTGATCCGGCATTCGCGAATAACGGATACAGTTACAGGTGGGTCTGGGAGGCTCTCGGTGTAAAAAGTCGGGTTCTCGGGCAGGGAATGTGCGAGGCAATAACTACACCCGTGCTCGTGTTCTCCGCTGAAAAAGACGTGCTTGTGCTTGAAGAGCCGCAGCAGGAGTTCGTTGCGCGTACGGCGGGCGGCAGACTCGTAAAGGTCAAGAATGCGGGGCATGATATATTCAACTGCTCCAATGCCGTGTTCTGCGACTATATCGTGCAGATGCTTCAATTTTTCTCAACTCAGGCAGAGAAATTCAAAAACAGAAGAAAATAATTTGCCATAAATATCGAAAGATCCCGTACCGAATAACGGTACGGGATCCGATTTTATACGATTTTTATTCTTCTTCTTTGTTCTTCGAGTTTTCGATGACTCGCTGTGCAACATTTGCAGGGGCATCCTGATAACTGTCGAATGTGAGCTTGAACGAGCCCGCACCGCGTGTCATTGAACGCAGATCTATCGCATAGCTGAGCATTTCCGCCATCGGTACCATTGCAGTGACCTCCTGCGTGCCGCGCTCTTTTGAGGGAGCCATGCCCATAATCTGTCCGCGGCGTTTGTTGATATCGCCTATAACATCGCCCATCAGATCGTCCGGAATGACGACCTTAAGTTCACCGATAGGCTCGAGGATGACAGGATTAGCCTTTTTCAAACCCTCTTTGAACGCAAGGCTTGCCGCTACCTTGAACGACATTTCAGAGGAGTCGACGTCGTGATATGAACCGTCATAAAGCGTCGCTTTCAGACCGACGACGGGATATCCCGCAAGAACACCGTGCTGGCAGCATTCGCGCAGACCTTTTTCGACGGCGGGGAAGAAGTTCTTCGGTACAGCGCCTCCGACGACGGCTGTTTCGAACACCATCTCGTCACTTTCACAGGGTTCGAATTTGATCCATACGTCGCCGTACTGTCCGTGACCGCCGGATTGCTTTTTGTGCTTACCCTGCTGTTCAACAGTTTTGCGGATCGCCTCACGGTAGGGCACGATCGGCTCGACGAGGTCAACGTCAACGCTGAATTTTGTTTTGAGTTTGCTTGCGATAACGTCGAGGTGCATTTCGCCCATACCGCTTATGACCTGTTCGTGTGTCTCGGCGTCGTTTCTGCATGTTATGGTCTTATCCTCTTCCGCGATTTTCTGCAGGCCCTGGGATATCTTGTCTTCGTCGCCTTTTGTCTTCGGATATATGGCTCTTGTCAGACAAGGCTCGGGATAAATGATGGGCTCTGCATCGTATTTAGCTCCCGGCGTACCAACCGCGTCACCGGTGTTCGTCGATGCGAGCTTCGTAACAACGCCGATATCTCCCGCGCCGAGTTCGCTGACTTCGATCTGCTTTTTGCCTTTGATAACGAATATATGTCCGAATTTCTCGTTCTGTCCGGTTGTGAAGTTTGTCAGAGTATCGCCGGTTTTCAGTATCCCGGATTTGACTTTGAAATATGACATCTTGCCGACAAACGGGTCGGAGACGGTTTTGAAGACCTGAATTACAGTGTCGGTGTTCTTCGGGTCAATTTCGGGTGCAGGCAGATAATTCGCCATGAATTTGAGTGTGGCATGCATTCCGCCGAGCGTCGCACTTGATCCGGTAAGTACAGGGATGAATTTCCTTTCTTTAACGCCTTTGCCCAATGCCGCCTGAATTTCTTCCGTTGTGAACGGTTCATCGGCAAAGAATTTTTCCATCAGCTCATCGCTTGTTTCCGCGACGGATTCGTCGAGAATCTTGCGCAGAGCCGCGACTTCTTCATTCATTGATTCGGGAATCGGCACTTCAATCGTTTTACCGTTGACGTGGTTTTTGCCTTTCATGTCAAGCAGATCAACGAAGCCCACCGTTTTGCCGTCCTGGATTATCGGAACGTTCATCGCGCAAAGATGCGTGTCGAACGCTTCTTTCAGCCTTGCAAACGTCTTGTGAAAATCACAGTTTTCTTCGTCAAGGCGGGAGATGAATACCATCGTGGGCAGATTACGCTCCTGCGCGAGCTTGAACGCTTTTTTCGTCGCATAGTGCACGCTTGAACTCTTACCCGAGACGACTATGACGGCAGTTTCGACGGCGCTGAGCGCCTGTACGACTTCACCTTCAAAGTCAAGGTATCCGGGGGTGTCGAGAATGTTTATTTTATAGCCGTTCCACTCAATGGGTGCAACAGCGGTGGATATTGATATCTTACGCTTGATTTCTTCGGGGTCAAAGTCGCAGACAGATGTTCCGTCGCTCGTTTTACCGAGTCTGTCCGCACCTTTGGTATAATAAAGCAAAGCTTCGGCAAGAGACGTTTTGCCGTCTCCCCCGTGTCCCATAAGACATATGTTTCTGATTTTGTCGGCAGAATATTGCATAAGAACAGTCTCCTTTCGCTCCGTCACGCTTTTGACCGTGTCGGATCGTAATTTGTTTTATTAAAATCTATGCAGGGGAACTCCCCGAACTGATTTTCTGCGAATTAAGAAACAAAAAAGACGAATTTAAGCTTTCTCCTGTACATTATACTACACTTTTTGTAAAAAATCAATATATAAATTAAAAATAATTTACTGTTTTTAGATTTATGTGCAAAATGACGAATAAAAAGCATCTCCGTGAGAGAAATTTCTCTCACGGAGATGCTCGGGTTTTCAGTTTCAATCGGCCTGTTTCAGGTTCAGGTCGTCTTCAAGCAAAGAATCCTCGTCCGCGTATTTGCGCAAATAACTTTTTTCAGTACCGTTAAACGAGGTCGTCGAATTGATAATATTGCCAAGAAGATGTGCCTGTCCCGAGTCTATATGGACGTGATAGGTGCATGTGTTGTCGAGGAATACGGAGCCTATAACGGATACCTCTCCGCCCGACAATCTCAGCATTGACGAGCCGGAGGACGCCGCGACGCAGGAATACAGGCGCACTTCGCCGCTTCTGATATTCCATGCTCCCGTAACATTTCCCGAGCCTAGCAGAGACGCGACGGATATTTTCCCCGTGTTACCGTATGTCGCATTGAAATGATAAGCGTTCTGGCTGAATATCTGCGGCCTTGACGCAATATTGACGAGCGCCGCGAAATCGAATTTGTCAACACTTACAGTCGCGTAGACGGTGTCCGAGAAGACACCGCAGGCGGAAAATGTCGGGTCGTCGGGGATGACGGGCGTTTCGTCCGAGGCCAGACGCAGGGTGTAGTCTCCGTTGGTATGTGAAAGATTCGAAAGACGTATGCTTCTGCCTCTGTTGACCGTTACGGCGCGGAATTGGGGCTGCTGCCATTTGATGAGTGCATCCGAGGCGTATTCGGTGTCAAATGTTATATCAAGCAAGCATGTGTCTGTGCAGTTCGCGAGTTCCAAGCCGGCGACAAGAGTACAGCCGTGCAGGTTTTTAACGCATACTCCCGTGCAGTCCGTAAAAACGCACGCTTTCGGCGCATTGAGCACAAGCACGTCCTCGATGTGTATATCCGAGGCGGAGAATGCTGCGAACGCGGTCCCCGTATACTGTGAGAAATCCGTTTTTTCCGTCACCGTGAGGTCTGATTCCGCGGTACACTTTACGGTTATTCCGCATATTGCCGCGCCGCTTTCGAGTTCAAACAGACGCATTACCGAAGTCGACGGTATTGCCGTTGTGATGACGGTGGAGACCGTCGGATCCGCGGTGCAGCCGGTTCCTTGTATGCGCACACCTTTTTTAACAATAATGCCGGTTATCATATCGTACGTTCCCGCCGGGATGAAAACCGTTCCGCCTCCGGCTTCCGACGCGGCATCTATCGCTTTCTTAAGCGCGGGATAAAAATCCGTGTTGTTTTCTGCGTAGAAGTCCGTTATCTTAAAAATACGGTCCTTTATCGCCGGGGCGGAGACGTCCGCCGAGAACATGGATAATTCAAGCCCTTCTGGATTGTATTCATTGGGCACAACATCGGAAAATACCAGGCCGTATTCGTTGGCGGGTGGTGATATCAGCGAGTCGAGGGCGAACGTGCCGACGGTTTTATCGGAGAAGACATCAAGTCTTCCGGCGGATGAATACGTATTGAGTGCGGAGGTGAATGATATGTCGGACGATGTTATGGCAGCGGTTCTCCATGCGCTGAAAGTGCAGTTTACCGCGGATATACGTCCGTGGCCTTCGCTTTTGATACATGTTCCGGGACGTCCGGGAAAATTACAGGAATTGAAAACCGCCGTTGAGATGAAGGAAGGGGAGAAGCGAACGGACGCGGAATCCGAAAGGTCAGTCGTTCTGAAAGCGCAGAAGGAGAAAGCGATACCGTTCTGCGAGCATGAGTCCACGAATACGCCTTCGTGCGCATTGTAGGTCGTCAAATTTGCGGCGAGTATGCTTTTTTTGCTTCCATACGGCTGGTTGACATGTATCCCTCTATACGCCGTGTCGATGGTTATGTCCGACGCGAACACATCGGCGCTGCAATAAAGTTTTATTGCCGTGAGCGACGCGAGCATTTCGGATTTGAGGCTGTCGGAGAGCGTTTGGTCGAGGCCGTTGTTGATCCAATATATCGGGCTCGTATTGACGTTGCGCAAAGTGAGTTTATCGGAGCATGTTGTGACGGATATCGCCGTATCGAGGGCAGTGATATATATGTTTTCAACAGTAATGTCCTCTGTGTCGGGGGAAACAAAAGATATTCCCTTGTATGCGTTAATTATCGCGACGTCTTTTATTTTTGCTTTCCTGCCTGATGTCTGCATGACCGTATACGGATATTTGACGATATCGGACGGGGATTGTGTTTTATAGAATACGGAAATATCTTCCAGCACGCCCGAACCTGAGATGGATATGAGAGGGGAGCTGAGAGTTTCGTCAGTTTTCTCTACGGCAAACACCGTTCCTTCGCTCAAAGGCTTGCGTGACGTGGGAGATATGAAGTCGCCGAGGAGAGTGACGTTTTCGGGTATGACTATCTGGGAAGTAATGAGATACGTGCCTGCGGGAACGTATACAGTGCCGCCTCCCGCCTGTGCCGCTTTTTTCAGCGTCGCGTTTATCGCCGCCGTGTCGTCGGTCTCTCCGTCGCCTTTTGCGCCGTTAAGTGTTACAAAATAGTTTGCGGCGTTGAGCTCGCCCGATTTATAGGTGCTTTTGATTAACGCCCATTCGCCGTCGGCGTAAAGCGGTTCGTCCGTCGGCTCTTCCGCGGGAATCTCGGGGCCGTGACCGCCGCATGCGGAAAATATTATTGTCAGCGCGGCAAGAATCACCGCAGCGCAGAGGAATTTTCTCATCGCAGATGAACCTTTCATCGTTTTGATACGTAAATTATAGCACAAAAATGCAGAAAAATCAAGTCATATATAAAAACGGCGGAAGCATGTGCTTCCGCCTACGGCGTTTTATTCTGTGGGTGCGACTGACGGGTCTTCCGCGGGAATGTCCGTCGGTTTCTGGTCGGGTGTGTCCGTGGGCTCTTGCGTGGGGCCGTCAGAAACACCTGTAACTTTCAGCGTGAACAAGTATTCAGCCGTACCGTAATAGTCTTTTTCGGTATCCGCGTGCCATGTCGCCGTGAGGCTCAGTTCGATAACTGAGTCGGGAGATATTCTGAGTACGGGCGCGGATTTCGGGTCTCCTTCATATATTTTCTCTCCGTCGAGAACGACCGTGACGGAAAATTCGGGGGCGTACAGTGCCGAAAAAGCAAGAGAGGCGTTGGAATCGGACGCTTCAGACAGTTCCGCGATTACCGCAGAGCCGTCGGCGTCGGTCTTCCTGTAAGTGCCGTCGGGCATGACATAGCGCCACGTCGCCGACACGGCTTTTGCAGTATAAGCCTCGCCGCTTAACTTGAGCGTGACTTCGGGAATTTCAGAATAATTGTCTACAAACGGCGCGATACGGTCAAGGGTGAAAAAGGAAAGAAAGTCCGACGGGCGAATCTTCATGAAAGCACCGCTGACAGTGTCTTCAATGTAAGCAGTTCTGTTGAGTACACTTTCCACGTAGATGTTGTACTTGTGTTCGGCAGTCGTACCTGAGTGCGTGATAATATAGAACGTCGGATCCTCAGCGGAGACTTCCGTTGAACTGTCAGGGATCGAGTGGCGCAGAACATTTCGGAACGCATTTGTCACGCGTTCGTCGTTATCCATCACAGACTGCATTGACGCGGGCTCGTTGACGCAGACATATTTAAAAGTATATCCTGCGCCGTTGATATAGCGCCACGCCGTTATGCCCGCCGCGATCAAAATCGCCGCGATGATTACAAGGATTACATTGCGTACAGTTGCGGACTTTTCCATGTCGGGACCTCAATCAATATACAAAGTCAAACTCGAAATCGTATATACATACCGTGTCGTTCTCCTGTATTCCGTTGTCGATGAGTTTTTGTATGACCCCGGAATTGCGCAGGACGCGTTGGAAGTACTGCATACTTTCCTCGTCGGAGAAATTTATAGACCTCATTATCTTGAGCAGCCATTCTCCCTCGACGAAATATATCCCGCCGCGTTTCTCGACGGTGATATCCGCCTGGGTCGGGATGACAGCTTCCGGTTCGACGTATTCGGGCTCGTATACGGCAATCGGGGGGAGGGTTTTGAGCTTTGCGGTTATCATGTGCACCAGCGTTTCCGTGCCGATATGCGCAGCGGCGGAAATTTCCGTGTATTCATAGCCTTTTGAGAGAACATGTTCTTTGAAAGCGTCGGCAGAGGTACGGTCTGTGACCGCGTCGAGCTTGTTGCCGACGACTATTTGGGGAAGCTTGGAAAGCGCCTCAGAGAAGCGTGAAAGCTCGAGGTTGAGTTTGTCAAAATCCTCTATCGGGTCTCTGCCTTCACTCCCCGAGATGTCGACAAGATGAACGAGAAGGCGGCATCTTTCGACGTGACGCAGAAAATCGTGACCGAGTCCTGCGCCGTCCGCCGCGCCCTCGATGATCCCGGGAATATCGGCCATCAGAAAACTGTCTTCGCCCGAGGAGCCGACAACGCCAAGGTTCGGCGTAAGGGTTGTGAAGTGATAGTTTGCGATCTTCGGACGAGCATTGCTTACGACGGAGAGAAGCGTGCTTTTGCCGACGTTCGGAAAGCCGAGCAGACCGACGTCCGCAATGAGCTTGAGTTCGAGCAGTACTTCTTTTTCCTCGCCCGGTATGCCGGAGCGTGCGAAGTTCGGGCATTGGCGTGTCGGGGTCGCGAAATGACGGTTGCCCCAGCCGCCTTTGCCGCCTTTGGCGAGAACATAGGGCTTGTCGTCGCTCAGGTCTTTGATTATCAGACCCGTTTCGATGTCTTTTATGAGCGTGCCGCGCGGAACCTTGAGGATAAAATCCCTGCCGCTTTTGCCGTACATTTTCGCGGCTTTGCCGTTTTCTCCGTTTTCGGCGAAAAAGCGGTGCCTGAAGCGGATATCGGAAAGCGTGTTGAGGTTAGGGTCGGCTATGAGAATGATATCTCCGCCCTTGCCGCCGTCGCCGCCGTCGGGGCCGCCCGCCGCGACATATTTTTCTCTGCGGAACGAAACGGCACCGTTCCCGCCGTCTCCCGCTTTTACATATATTTTTGTGCTGTCTGCAAACATAATTCTACCGTTCTCCGCAATATTTGCGGTGAAAATGAATAAAAAGAAGAGACGATCCGGCAAGAATTGCAGAATCATCTCTTTTTTCGCTATTTTTGCGCGGTCAATCTTCAATTGCCTGAACGCAAACTTTTTTCTTGTCCTTGCCTACGCGCTGGAAGCTGACTTTACCGTCGACAAGAGCGAACAGGGTATCATCGGAGCCTATACCGACATTAGTGCCGGGATGGATCTTTGTGCCTCTCTGTCTGACAAGAATGTTTCCTGCGAGAACAAACTGACCGTCTGCTCTCTTGACACCGAGACGTTTGGATTCGGAATCACGGCCGTTCTTGGTAGAACCGACACCTTTCTTATGAGCCATTCTCTACACCTCCGATTAAGCGTTCACCGAAGTAACGGTGATCTTGGAATAAGGCTGTCTGTGGCCCATGCGTCTGCGGTAGCCTTTCTTTGCCTTATACTTGAAAATGCGAACCTTTTTGCCTTTGCCGTTCTTGTCGAGTTTTGCTTCGACATAAGCGCCTTTGACAAAGGGGTCGCCTACTGTGACGTTTCCGTCGTTGCTTACGAGCAGAACCTGGTCGAATTTGACAGTCTCGCCTGCTTCGTTGTCGAGCTTTTCGATAAACAGAACATCGCCTTCAGAAGCTTTGTACTGCTTTCCGCCCGTAACAAATACTGCGTACATCGGGTTTTCCCTCATTTATTTAAGACTCGCTATTAAGGCAAACGGCACGCCGTTTTTTCAGAGCCTCTTCTAAGCGGCTCCTTATTATAACATATGCGGTTCGGGCGTGTCAACCGAAAATCTCCAATGTTCAAGATAAGTTCATATTTTACGCGGTTTCCGTCGGAATATTCTTAAATTTTTATAGAAAAAATGCGGCGGTGCTTGATATATTACTGATTATATGTTATTATAAATTATATGTAGGCGTGGCGCTTTGTCCGCGCCGGAAAGCAGAGTTGAGATATGAATGGAAAATTTTATACGGCATTGAAGGCGGCTGCGGCAAGCCTTGTTTGCGCTGTAATGCTTTCGGCGTGTGTCGTCACAGAGCCCGGCGACACGAACGAAACAAAAAAAGTTCCGCTTAAGGGCGGTGAACTCAAAATACGGCAGTCCGCCTCCGTTGACGGCGGCTTTATCGTAGGCAACGACGCTTACGCAGACAGAATCCTTGCGCGATTTGCGGAAATTGAACAAAAATACGGCTGCAAAGTCTCCGTAAGAGCCGTTCCCGCAGCGCAGCTGCTGTCGAATATACAGGTCTCGGCAGGAGGCTCTGTGCGTTATGCTGATCTTATCTACACAGACGCGGCGTCTGTTTACAGCCTGTGGAGAGGCGATAAACTTACGGCACTTCAGGATATCAAAGACCTCGATTTCTCCTCCGACGAATGGGGGGCGGCGGGTCTCAAAGAACTCATGACTTTCCAGGACGGCAAGACATACGGCTTTATCAACACCGCGTGGGTCGACACGACGCCCGACGTATCGGGTATATTGCTTTTTAACAGAGGTCTCATCCGCCAATACGGGCTTGAGAGTCCAGATGAACTTATGGCGAACGGCATGTGGACATATGACAGATTCGCGCAGATGTGCAGTAACGTGACGCGTGCCGGCACATACGCGTTCATCTATCCGACGGCGCTTTACCCCGATATGATACATTCCTTCATATATTCGTCGGGCGGCGAGAGAATCAAGGTCTCGGACGGGGTATACTCCTGCGGATACGATAATGAAAACACCGTGCGCGCACTCGACCGTCTGCATCGGCTCATCAACGATGACAAGGTCTGCTATACTCCCTCGGATGTGCGTGAAGGCGCGGATATAAAAGCTTTCGCGGAAGGCAAGACGCTTTTCCTTGCGGCAAACAGCAGGGTGGGTTTCGACATGTCGGAAGACTCCGTTGCGAATATTCTCGGTGAGGATCTCGGCTGGTGTCTCATGCCCAAAGGTACGTCTTTCGGCGGCGACAGTACCGCGTATTACTCCTCGGACTGCGATGTCATCGCGGTAACGAAGTTCGCAAATGATGAGGAAATAGGCGCGGCGCTAAACGATCTGTTCGCGTATCTTGAAGGTGAAAGCCGACAGACGAACGCGAATAAACTCAAAAATTATTTCTTCCGCACATCGGACAGCGCTCTCTATTCGGACGCTGTAAACAGCGCATTCACCGACAGAAGTGTCCTCGCGGCAGAGACGGCGTCTTCCGTAAACGAAATGTTTGAACGTGTCATCCGCGGTACACGCACCGCAAAGGAGGCCGTCGGACAAATAACATCGCTTGTTTCGGGAAGTATCCTGAATTATAAATAAGAGAGGTAGTAAACATGAAAGCTGTTATAACCGTAACAGGTAAGGACTGTGTAGGCATAATTTCAAAAGTGAGCGGACTTTGCGCCGAAAACGGTGCGAACATCATCGACATCACGCAGAAGGTCATGGAAGAGCTGTTTGTGATGATAATGATGGTGGATATTTCCGCTATGACATCGAAATTCAACGACTTCGTTGACTCGATGGACGCGCTCGGCAAGGAAAACGGTCTCGTCATTCACACAATGCACGAGGACATCTTCAACGCCATGCACACGGTCTGAAAAAGATAAACAGAGGGGAAAAACATGCTCAACGACCACGATATACTTGAAACAATAAATATGATAACCCAGGAACACCTGGATATCCGCACCATAACCATGGGCATCTCGCTATACAGCTGCATCGACAGCGACCTGAAAAAATGCACCGATAAAATTTACGATAAGATATGCCGTAAGGCGGAAAATCTCGTCGCGACGGGCTGTGATATCGAAAAGCAGTATGGCATTCCGATAATCAACAAGCGCATTTCCGTCACGCCCATAGCGTCGATAGCCGCGGCAGTATGCGGAGAAAACGAATATTTCGACTGCACGCCGTTCGCGCAGACCTTGCAGCGTGCCGCCGACACATGCGGAGTGAACTTCATCGGAGGGTTTTCCGCGCTCGTGCAGAAGGGCTTTTCCGTGAGCGATAAAGCGCTCATTCGCTCGATTCCCGATGCTCTCTCGTCCACTCAAAACGTCTGCTCGTCGGTGAATATCGCGTCTACCAAAGCGGGCATCAATATGGATGCCGTCGCGATGATGGGCAAAGTGATAAAAGAACTCGCATATAAGACCAAGGACGAGTCCTCGATAGGCTGCGCGAAGCTCGTCGTGTTCGCAAACGTCCCCGAGGACAACCCGTTTATGGCGGGCGCGTTCCACGGCACGGGTGAAGGCGAATGCATGATAAACGTCGGTGTTTCGGGCCCCGGAGTCGTCAAGGCTGCACTCGAGAAATGCGACGGTGACCTTTGCGCTGTCGCGGACACGATAAAACGCACTGCATTCAAGATAACCAGAGTCGGTCAGCTCGTTGCCAATGAAGCGTCAAAACGTCTCAATGTACCTTTCGGCATCGTGGACCTTTCTCTTGCGCCCACGCCCGCGATAGGCGACTCCGTGGCGCACATACTTGAACAAATGGGTCTTGAATCCTGCGGCGGCTGCGGTACTACCGCGGCACTCGCGCTGCTCAATGACGCGGTCAAGAAGGGCGGAGTCATGGCATCGAGCCAGGTAGGCGGACTTTCGGGTGCGTTCATTCCCGTTTCGGAAGACGCGGGCATGATAGATGCCGTCCGACGCGGCGCTCTCCCGATAGAAAAACTCGAGGCTATGACCGCGGTCTGCTCCGTCGGTCTTGATATGATAGCCGTTCCCGGAGACACGGAAGCGGACGTTATTTCCGCGCTTATAGCGGACGAGGCGGCAATCGGCGTTGTCAATTCCAAAACGACCGCCGTGCGTGTAATTCCCGCATACGGAAAGGCTGTCGGCGACAGCGTGAGCTTCGGAGGTCTTCTCGGCGAAGCACCCGTGATGAAAATAAGCCGTTTTTCTCCCGCGAAATTCATTGCGCGCGGCGGCCGCATCCCCGCGCCGATACAGAGCCTCAAGAACTGACGGTGAAACCATGAACGAACTCAAGACGATAGCCCGTATACATACGGATTTTCCGACTAAATTCGGCGTGCCGAGGCAAAGCGGACTTGTGCCGCAGCTTAAAGCGGAAATTGTCTTTGAACCCGAATTCAGAGACCCCGACGCGCTGCGCGGGATAGATGGATTTTCGCACCTGTGGGTGCTTTGGGGCTTTTCTCAGGCTGAACGTGACACATGGAGCGCAACTGTACGCCCGCCGAGGCTCGGCGGCAACACACGTGTAGGCGTTTTTGCGACACGTTCACCGTTCCGTCCGAACAGTATCGGGCTTTCATCCGTTAGGCTTGAAGAGGTAAGGGAAGAAAAGGGCAAGGGCGTCGTTCTTGTCGTTTCGGGTGCTGATATGCTTGACGGCACTCCGATATACGACATAAAGCCTTATATTCCGTATTCCGACAGTCACCCCGACGCCGTCGGCGGATTTTCCGACGAGGTGCAGGATCATATGCTGAATGTCGATTTCCCTGACAGATTCCTCGAAATGATACCCGAAAGCAAACGTGACGCCCTGCTCGGTGTTCTCGCGCAGGATCCGCGTCCGTCGTATATCGGCGGCGGGGAACGTGTTTACGGTATGCCTTTCGACATGTTCGATATAAAATTCACGGTCAACGAAAAAACGCTGACCGTGTGTGACGTCATTAAATTGCATTGATATTAGCTGCTTTATCCGCGCGTGCGCAGCCAATAGTTGCACATCTGGTATGACGCGTCATCCGTCACTTCGCGCGCGTCGGCAAGATACGGCGGCAGAACGAAGGATCTCGCCTCTTCAATGCTCCCGAATTCAACTTCCGCATACATGAACCCCGTCGCTTTTTCGGGCTCAACGGAGTTGAATTCAAGCACAAGTCCGTTGCCGAGGT
>CAUHAO010000008.1 GCA_959604355.1 uncultured Eubacteriales bacterium | reverse complement strand
GATACCTCCATACCGGATAACTGGATGTCCGCAGGCATCAGGTCTACGCCCTCTGGGTGGTGCAGGATACCCTCGCCGGGACGAAGCGGCTCATCCATCAGGATACGCCCCATAGCGTCCGACAGCGTAAAGGGCAGCTTGTCCGGTTGTGGATTGCCCAGGCTGATAGTCAGGCTTCCTTGCGGATCTCCGTCGATCAGCAGGACTTTCTTTCCGGCCTGTGCCAAACCGATTCCAAGATTGGCACAGGTGGTGGTTTTGCCAACGCCGCCCTTCTGGTTGGCGATGGCGATGATTTGCGTGTTCATTGACTTCACCTCATTTCTGATTGTTGCTGTTGCTTCTGGAAATAGAAAAAGCCGCCACTCCAAAATAAAAAGTGAAGTGACGGCTCTTTCTATGGCCGGAATATGAGTTCCTGAAATGAAAAAAGCACCCAGTCATTTTACACTGAGTGCTGTATCAAATTCATATTCAATTATTCAAATTAGGTCAAACTATGCCAAACTGCCACAGCCAAAAACGAGGGGAAAGATGGCTGAAAAGTAGCTCCCAAAACACCCACAAAATCGGCTCTCGGTTAACCACTTTGGGAACCACTTCCCCCTCTTTTCGCCCTCTTTTTGGCCAGTTAACCACTTGCGGACCACTAAAAATTGGATGAAATCGGCTCTCGTTTTGCCAAATTTGGTCAAACCATATCAGCCCGTTTAGATATAGCAAAAGCCCGGAAAACCTTGATTTTCCGGGCTTTTTGAACCATTTTGATATAGTCTGAGCAGTCGATTATCGTTTGCTGAACTGTGGAGCACGACGAGCTGCCTTTAAACCGTACTTCTTTCTTTCCTTCATTCTGGGGTCTCTGGTGAGGAGGCCTGCCTTCTTGAGGACAGCTCTGTAATTGGGGTCAAGCTTTATGAGAGCTCTTGCGATACCGTGACGGATAGCTCCCGCCTGACCTGAGACGCCGCCGCCGACAACGGTAGTGACGATGTCAAGTTTACCGAGGGTCTCGGTAAGCTGCATAGGCTGACGAACGATAAGCTTGAGGGTCTCGAGACCGAAATAATCGTCTATGTCTCTGTTGTTGATGGTTATATTTCCGGTGCCTTCGTATACTCTGACTCTGGCGACGGAATGCTTTCTTCTACCGGTTCCGTAGAAATAGGGTTTCTTGGATTCGTACATTTCATCGTCCTCCTTAGTCTATATTGTATACTTCGGGCTTCTGAGCTGCATGAGGATGCTCAGCTCCTGCGTATACATGCAGACGGCGGAATGCGCTGCGACCGATAACGTTATCGGGGAGCATTCTCTTGACTGCAAGTTCAAATGCAAATTCGGGGTTGTTTCTCATAAGGGTCTTGTACTGGATCTCTTTGAGTCCGCCTACATAACCGGTATGATATCTGTAATACTTCTGTTCGAGTTTCTTGCCCGTGAGTATCGACTGCTCTGCGTTGATAACGATTACGAAATCGCCGCAATCAACGTGAGGAGTGAAGGTAGCCTTATGCTTACCTCTGAGCAGAACGGCAACTTCGGCAGCAACGCGGCCCATGGATTTGCCCGCTGCGTCAACGACGTACCATTTGCGTTCGATATTCGAGGCGTTAGCCATAAATGTCGACATGATAATTCCTCCGTGTTTTTTCCGTTTTATTCGTGCCTGTATATTATATCAGAAAAAACCGTGCTTGTCAATACCTTTTCCGAAATTTTTCAGAGTAAAAAGGAGTTATCTCCGTTTTTCTCGCGTTTTCACCTGTTTTGCTCACGTTTTCGCTCTGCGCATGAAAGAAATTTCAAAATTGAAAATCAATCTTTTCCGATATACGCTGTCTTGTAGGTGTCGTAGATGACCATTCCGGGCTTCGCGCCGCGCGGCTTGCGGACATTGCGCACCTCCGTATAATCCACCGCAACCTTCGCGCCGCTGTTTGCGCCGCTGTTGGAAGCGGCGAGATGTGCCGCAAAATCAAGCGTAGTATCGGGCGGAGTGACGCCGCCGGTGACGACAACGACGTGGCTGCCGGGATAATCCTTGACGTGGAACCATATATCGCGCTTATCGGCGAGCGAAAGCGTGATGATGTCGTTCTGGATGTTGTTTTTGCCAACCATGACGGTAAATCCGTCGGGCGACGTTTCCGTGACGGGGACGAATTTTTCTTTTTTCGGAGGTTTTTTGCCCTTGACGGGAACGCGTTTGATGTATCCGCTTTCGGCGAGCTCGGCGCGTATCTGGCGCACGTCGTCTGCTGTCGCGGCACGGGATAGAGCGTGACAAACACTGTCGAGGTATACGAGTTCGTTTTCGCCGTCCGGTATCTGCTGAGAAAGTATTTTCGCCGCAACTTGCGCTTTTTTATAGATTTTATAGTACCTTTGCGCGTTCGCGGACGCGGAAAGACGTTCGTCCAGCGGCACTTCGCGCTTCACGGGCGGGTCGGCGGTGTAATCCGTAAGAAATGCGCTCTTCTGCCCCTTTTTAATAAGGTACATTTCCGCAGTTATCATGTCGCCGTATTCGCGATAGATATCCGCTTTGGCGCAATCCGCAAGTTCTTCGCGCTGCGCTTCGAGTTTGCGGCAAAGGCGTTCGCGCAGAGTCGTAAGCAGTTTTGCGGTGTCGGCACCGAGACGGCGGGAATGCTCCTGCTCGGATTTCTCCGCAAAAAAGCGGTCAAGTGCAAGCGAAAGGGTCTCCGGCTTCGCGTCGGTGTCGCCGTACTGGGTTATCGGCAGACAGTAGTATTCCACAGGCTTCGCGCCGTCATAGACGAGGCTCGGCGTCCACTCACCCGTTTGAGAACAGCGGCGGACGATGTCGAGCGACGCAAGAAAAACGGCCTGCTGCTCGGGTGTGAGGCTGTTCATCGGCGCATCCGTGGACGCGCAGGCGCGCCAGACTATTTCGCGCGATACAAGCGGCGAAAAACCGAGAAATGTCTCCGTCAGGTACTTATCGGCGCGGCGGACGGTCGTGAAATCGGGCGTAAAGTCCGTGTCAACGGAGATTTTATCCTGCGACGGCGGCAATTCGTAGCGCAGACCAGGCAATATCTGGCGCTTCGAGCTCGTTGTGAAATCGACAGGCTTGACCGCGTCGGCGATGATGCCGTTGCCGTCGGTGAAAATGATATTGCTGTAACGCCCCATTACTTCTATTATAAGTTGTTTGTAAACGGTGTCGAAAAGCTCCGTGCGGCACTCGAAACGTATTATCAGTACGCGCTCGAAACCGGGCTGTGACACGTCGACGATATGCGACGCGACAAGGTGTTTGCGCAGCAGCATGCAGAAATTCGGCGCGACGGCGGGATTCTCTTTCGTCACCTGCGTCAGATGCACACGCGCGTGAGACGGGTCAGCCGACAGCAGCAGCTTCATCCCC
The DNA here is from genome assembly GCA_959604355.1 of uncultured Eubacteriales bacterium. Lineage (GTDB taxonomy): Bacteria > Bacillota > Clostridia > Oscillospirales > UBA644 > HGM12619. Next base: position 65,610 of record CAUHAO010000008.1, on the reverse strand, counting down.
GTCTTGTTATGTATGTTGAGTATTATCTCGTCGCGCTCGGGCTGATTTACCTTCTCTACCCGTCCTCCGACAAGAGCGGCGCGCAATTCGTGGCAAAGCGCGCGCATCATTATTCCGTCAAGTGCCATTTTATCCTCTGTTTATGCAAGTTCGATGACGCCTCTGCATGTCTCGGAAAGCTCAAAGGCAACATCGGGGAATTTGTGTTCAAGCGTCGTTTTGAGGTAATGCATCGCGGGTACTTCGGTCTCGAAATGACCCGCAGCGACGAGATTTATGCCGTAATGCTGTGCCTCGAGCCAATGGTGATAGCTCACTTCACCCGTCAGAAGAGTGTCCGCGCCCGCCTTCACCGCCGCTTCGACCTCGCTTCCGCCCGCACCGCTGACGACCGCGACTTTGAGCACGGGTCGGTGCGCGTCGAAATACTGCACGCAAGGCGCGGCCAGCGTCGTTTTCAGGCGCGCGGTAAAAGCGTAGAGAGTGGACTGCGGCGCCATGCCTATCCGTCCGATGACCTCGGGGTTCTCGGGCGCGAGGTCGCTCATTGCGTCAACGCCGGCAAGATACGCAAGAATGTCGCATACGCCTCCGGGCACGCGGTCGAAATTCGTGTGTGCGGAAAGTGCCGCGATATTGAAACGTATCAAAGAATACACGACGCTGTGTTCGTCGATGTTTTTAAGAGGCGAAAAGATAACGGGATGATGCGAAACTATGAGTCCGCAGCGCTTTCTTGCGGCTTCCTCGGCAACGTCATCCGTCACGTCGAGAGAGAGAAGAACTTTGCGTACCTCGTGGTCACGGCTTCCGATGTTAAGGCCGCTGTTGTCCCACTCTGCGGCTTCGGAATAGGGGGCTAAGGTGTCAATAAAATCGTAAATTTCTCCGACTTTCATCAGACGAACTCCTTTATTATATGTAAAATGCGGTCCGCGTCGTTTTTCGCGGCGGGATCGGCGGCGTCCGCGGCAGCTGCGGATATTCTTTCAAGGCGCATGCGCAGACGCAGAAAATATTCTTTTACCTCGGGATATGTTTTTGCACGCAGGGCGCGTGAGGCGTAAACGTCCGCCCTGTCCCATTCGCACGGAGAATGCACCGCCTTGATGACAGTGTAAAGCTTTTCCCCTTCGCGTACGATATCCTCATCGGCGACGGTAAACCCGTTCTCATAAAGAAAACGGCGCAGCTCCGCGGCTTTTGTCATAGGCTGGAGCACGAGCGTCTGCGCGGCTGAAACGGCGGCTTCGGAAATTATACGCGCGATGAGCTCGCCGCCCATTCCTGCTATAACGGCGGTATCCCAGTCGTCGGGCACGGAAGCAAAGCCGTCGGAAAGAACCGTGACGATGCGCTGTGTAAGTCCCGCGTCGTTTATGTATTGCATCGCGTTACGCAAAGGCCCTTCGCCCACGTCGCAGGCATAGGCGCGGCGGCATTTTCCGTCACGCACGAGCGTTATCGGAACAAAAGCATGGTCTGTGCCTATATCGGCAAGCGTATCGCACCTGCCGACATAAGCGCAGACCTTTTCAAGTCTCGGGGTGAGCTTAAACATTTTCAGCGAGAACATTTATCGCGTCTACGAGTTCATCGGGGTCAACGCCGTGAACGGCGCATGCCTGCTCGATGGACTCAGCTCTCGCGCTGGGGCATCCCAGACAATGCATTCCCGCACCCATGAGCAGTTCCGCGCAGTCGGGAACGAGGGAGAGCACCTGTCCGATAGTCATGTCTTTTGTGATTTCAATCTTGTCCATTGTTTTTTTCCTAACCTTTCAGTATTTTTGTTGTTTATTTTATTTCCGGGAGGCTTGCCGCGGCGATGGATTGCCCCACGCGGCGGCTGCTTTCGTCGGGAATATGCAGCGTTATCTGTTTGGAAAGTCTGGGGAACTCTTCGGCAAGCACAGCCTGTGCCTTTTCAAGGATGAGCGCTCCGCCGTTGCCGGAGGTTACTCTGCCCATGAGCAGAACGTGCTTGATGTCGTAGAACTGCGCGTAATACGCAAGCGCGTAGCCGAGGTAAACACCTACGGTGCGGTATATTTTCTCCGCGCGCGCGTCGCCCTGCGCCATGAGTCCCTGCACGACTTTGAGTTTTTCGGCAGGAGTGAGGTTGCGGTCAAGCTCGATGCCCGCGGCGGGTGCAAGACGTATGACGGCGTCCTGTGAAAAATACTTCACGCCGCAGCCGATGTCGCCCGACCACTCGTCGAGAGACGCGTCGAGGTTGATATCGACGGGAACGAACGCAAGCTCATTGAGCCAGCCCGTGATATTGCCCACGCCGTCAACATAGCCGCCCGCTTCGCTCGTACCCATTGCGATGCCGAGCACGTTCGTATCGTCAAGATCCATCGCTCCGGCAAGCGCGGTAACGTCACCGTCGTTTGCAACGCACAGCGGCACGTCTCCTATTTCGCGAGCCACGTCTATGTACATATTTTTTACGGTTTTCTCAAAATCATCGTCACTTACCTTGAGGAAAAGCGACGCGACCATTATGCGGTTATCGACATATATGCCCGCAGAGCTCACGCCGATGGCGTCAACACGGGGCATTTTCGACGCCGCGGTCTTCATGGCGGCAAGGATGCCGTCGTAATGGTACTTCGGGTCGGACTGTGTTTTCGGGTTCCAGACGACTTCTTCTGAATAAACCGTCTGTCCGTCAATGACGGCGCTGACCTTGCGGTCGCTTCCGCCCGCGTCGAAACCGATGCGGCAGCCGTCGAGATGTCTGCCGACGGGCTCGGAAACCTCGTGAGCCTCGGGCGGATGGTCAAGGGTGCAACTTTCCACGACGAACGGTTTTTCGTAGACACGGCTCATGAAATCCGCGTCAAATTCGCGCTTTCCGCCCTTCGCGTAATCCTCACGCAGACGGCTCACAATTGCAGGCGAACCCGCAACGATGACTTTCCAGCCGCCGCGCGCCCAAAGCAATGTCTTGACTATGCGCTCCGCGTAGATGTAGTTTTCATTGTCATGACCCGTGTTGTCGGCGAAAATTTTCGTCTTATACACCGAAACACAGCCGTTGTTGCGCTCAACGCCGATTATGAGAGCCTGTCCGCCGTCTTTATCGACTTTGCGAATAAATTCGCGGCAAAACACGGAAAGCGGCTCAAATCCGGGATCGAGTTCTGCTTTTATTTTCAAGTCCATGGAATATTCTCTTATCTCTTTCGTTATATTAAAAATGCTTTTATGATTTTTATAGGTTATGCTCAAGCCTTTTTCCCGCCTTATCGGGACGACGATTTTCTCGCGCAAGGCCTTTTTTCCCGCCTTATCGGGGACGACGATTTTCTCGCGCAAAACCGCCTTTCCCGCATTATCGGGGCGGCGATTTTTTTGCGCAAGACCTTTTTTCCCGCCTTATCGGGGCGACGATTTTTTGCGCAGAACGCGAAAACTCAAGTCTGTCGGCGCGGAGCATACTTGGTGTATGTGAGCAGCCGCGGACGCAGAGTTGACAAAGTTATGCACAAAAAAGCTAAGCCCCTCAAAATTATGCACAAAAAAGCCAATCCCCTTAATGTGTAATGGTAACTTTTTTCAACCCTCTGGGTGCGTCAGGATTGCGACCCTTGACATCCGCCAGATTTGCCGCGAAAAGCTGGGCGAAGATCGCGAAATAGAAGGTGGCGATCATGTCTTCTTTGTCGCAAGCAGGGATCTTGAAGCCCTCGACGCCCTCGGCAAGGAGTTCGTCGTCGTCGGAGACCATGAAGATATCCGCGCCTGCACCCTGGAGCTTGTGTATCATTTCAAAGGTGTCCTGCTTGATCGGGCCGTCGGACATATAGATGAACACGGGCATTCCTTCGCTTATCATTGCGAACGGGCCGTGATGAAAGTCGGAGATCGGGTACGCTTTCGCTCGGACGTAGTTCGTTTCCTGAATTTTGAGCGTCGCTTCGAGCGCTATGGGATAGTTGATGCCTCTGGAGAGGACGAACGCCTCGTCCATGAAGCGGTAACGGCGTGCGATCTCGGCGATAGTATCGTCTTGAAGGATGATATTGCACATCTGTTCAGGGACTTTGGCGAGTTTTGCGAGAATGTCGTTTCTTCCCGCCCATTTTGCCGCGAGATGAGCCATGAGATAGAGCTGAGTGCCGAAGGTTTTTGTCGCCGCAACGCTCTTTTCCTCACCCGCGTCGCAGAACAGATGATAATCGGCCGCCTTTGCGAGCGGAGAATCCGCGGTATTGGTGATTGTGACGGTAAGAGCGCCGCTCTTCTTTGCCATGTTCATGTATTCGAGGACGTCCGCCGCCGCACCCGACTGGGAGATGCCGATGACGAGCATGTCTTCCATATTGATTTCCGCGTCATAGAGGCTTACGACGCTGCACGCCGCAAGGCCGACGGGGATCCCCACCATTTTTTCGATGATATATTTGCCGTAAATGCCCGCATGATCGGACGTACCGCGAGCGGCGACGATGACGTTGCGTATCTTTCTGCTGTTGAGCTGTGCAACGAGCTTATCGAACGTGTCGGCGTTCGTTTTGATGCATTTTTCCATGACCTTCGGTTCTTCGAAGATCTCCTGTTTCATGAGTGTCATTGCTGTTATATCTCCTTGAATGATTTTATTTTCTTATGACTGTGATAATGATAACCGCGGCGATGACGAGCACAAGGATGACCGAGACGACGATAACGCCCTTTATCAAAGAATCCCAGAGCGTATCGAGCTGATCTTCCCGTTCGGTAGGCGTTTCGGTCGCCTGCTGGGAGGGATCGATGCCGTTTGTTTCAAAGGCCTGTATTTCCTCGTTTGAGAGGACTCTCGGAGCGATGTATATTTCATCGACGACGCCTTTGAAGAGCGCGTCGCCCTTGACGCCCGAACGTCCGACAAAGATATAATTGGGCTTAATATCGGAGGGGATGACCGCGGTGTTCGTTTTTCCGACTTCCGAGCCGTTGACATACAGACGCGCGACACCGTTGCCGAGAGTCGCCGTGACGCGCACCCATGAGCCGACGGTGTTGACGTTCGTCTTTATCGACGCTTCGTTTTTGCCGTCGTATATGCGCAGACAGAGTCCCGAAAGACCGTCGCCCATCTCAAGACGGAAGTACGCATTGGGCGCGGTGACAGACGAGGATTTGGACGAAAAGTCAAAGAGCTTCTGAGTGTTGCCGTTCGACGGACCGTTCCACTTGTACGCCACGGAGACCGTGAGCTGTACCTCGTCGTCGAGTATCTGCATGGGGTAACGGATATATGAGGAAATGCCGTCGAGCGTAAGACCGTAATTGTGTATACCCTGCGATAGGCTGGGGCTGCGCACGGTCGCCGAGACGGAATTGTTGATGTCCTTGCCGATGAATGACGAAGTGTCAAAGGTCGTGCCTACAAAACCGTTTATATGCGCCGAGGAAGTGAATTTGTCCTCGAGCAGGTCGCTTTCATCGGGAACAACGGAGGGGTCGTCGCCCTGCTCTCCCTGGTTGCCCGTGTCGGGAATGACTTGGGTCGAATATGTTTTTATGCCGTAGGAACGAAGCTTTCCGATCTCGGCAGCAGGCAGAGCCTTGGACGATATGTATATCTCATCGATGATGTATCTGCTTGTGTCCGAGGACGAGCTTCCCGTCATTATATTGAGATTCGTAAGCGAAAGCGATTGCAGAGTGCAACCGGTTTCAACGGCGCCGATAAGGCTTCCGTTGATGTACATACTCACCTGCCCCGTGAGGGAATACGAAAGCGCAACGTAGACCCATTTGTTGTTGAATTTCGACAGCGATGTACCCGAAAGATTCCATATTGCGTCGGGTACCTGCTCTGCGAACGGCCAATACGGGTCGCAGACGGCGCCCGTGAATTTGTCCACATATCTGAAGGAAGAGCCCGCCGCGAGATACGGCTCGTCGGCAAAGGGCGCGAAAATGAGATATCCGTCCTTGCCGGTGAAGTCGAGCAGTTTCATCTGTGACGTGCCGTTATCGCCCGTGTCCGCGGCGCGGTATACCCACATACCGACGGTGAACGTCTCCGCGGAATGGAGCAGATCGCGGTCGAGAGTCATATATTTGGCGGGGTACGCGGATGTGCGGCGCGTGAGGCCGTAGCCGGTCTTGCCGCCGTAAGAGGGCGTGCCTATCTTGTTGACGGCGTAAACATTGATATCGCACGAAACAAGACGGTTCGAGTCCATTGTGATATCGAGAGAATCGTCAAACGTATAGCCTATCCAGTCGAACTTTATGCCGTTGTTTACGGGGACATAAGGCTCTGAGGGGTCGTCGGGAGAGCCCGTAGGATGCTCCGGATCTGTGGGCCGCTCGGTATCCACATGCTCGATAACCGTGACGCCCCTTGATTGCAGGAACGCTTTGACGGATGTGGTCGAAAGAAATTCGATCTCGTCATCGGTGCGCGCGGTATTGGAGACGTATATTTCATCTTTGAGATAGCCTGTGAGATATGTAAGGCGCGGCGAAAGTGCCGCAAGATTCGCGGAGGAGAGGATACAGTCCGCCATAACGCCGTTTTTGCAGAGAGTGATGAGCGTGCCCTCGGAGGATGCGCGGAAAACGAAGGCGATGTGTACCCATTCGAGATTTGCACCCGTCACGTCGGACACGTCCATATAAAGAGTCTCGGACACGGAGCCGTCGAAATAGGTAAGGCTGACTTTGTTTTTCTGTTCGAGATATTCGAGCGTCATATACGGCTCGGTGGTCTTGGCGGAGCTCGTATGGAATATACGTCCGTCGCCGTTCGGAGTAAGCTTCAGGCGCAGTGCGAACGTCATTTCGCTGTTGGAGCGGAACATTTCGGAGCGCAGGCCGACGTAATTCGCCGTACCGATGCCCGTGTAGCCGGCGGTGGGGGTAAGCGGGTCGTAGCTCTGGTTGATGAGCTTGTTCCTGCCCGAAAGATCCCACGTCATATCGGTAGCGGAGTTGAAATTATACGCGCTCTCATATTCCGTCGCCGCGGACGACGCGAAAGGAATGAAAAACGTCATCAGGACGGCAAGAGCCGCCGCGAAAGCGAAAAGGCGGATAAAAGTCTTTTTCATCAATCGTTCGCCTCCCCCGATGCAAGATGAGGATACATCATTTCCATTGTTATGCCCTCGGTGAGCTGCCCCGTCTGCTCATACAACAGGCGTGCTGTCTCGATTTCCTGGTCAAGCTGCTGCTTTGCCAGCAGTTCGGAGGGAGTGAGCAGAGCGGCGGGCTTTGCAAGACCTTCGGTCACGTCGCCTATCTCCCAGAAGGAAAGGAACTTATAGGTATAGGGATGAGGATTCTCGCTTGCCGCATGAGTCGAGCACAGACAGTTGCGGTAGCGCGTCTTTTTAGAGCTTGAAAGTGTGGGGTACTCGCCCTCCGGAAGCATATAGGTGTAAACGGGCAAAAGGTTGCTGTTGTAAAGTATCTGCGTCGGCGAAAGCGGCGGGCAGATATATTCCGAGTCTTTGACGTAGACGTATGCGTTGGGGTAGCTGCGCGTGTAGTCGCGGAAAGTCGCAAGATACGCGGAGGGGCAGTTTTCGTGTGCTATCTGACCCGACTCGGAGCATATATAGACCTGATGGTGCACCGTGCAGGTCTCGGTGGGCTGTGTGCCCTCTTTGAAAATGCCCGTTTTTATGCAGTTTCCGGCGGGGTCGGTCGAGCAATACGGACCGGGTGCCATGCCGCTGCATGAGCAGTAGGACGCGGTGACGAGACCGTCGGGAACCTCGAATTCCGCCTCGGTTATGCCGCGCAGGTCGTGTATCTGCTTCATTACGTCGTGCCACATACGGACATGCTCCGTATTGTCGTTGACACCGTTTTCATCGTAGCCCCACCAGATACCGCCGAGGTAATACGGAGTGTAGCCGATGAACCAGCGGTCATTGAACGAGGACGTGGTACCGGATTTGCCGGCAGTCGCGATGGGCGAAAGGTTTGCCACCTTGCTCGAGCCGACGGACGCAGCGCGTTTGAGGATATCCGTGACGACGTAAGAGGTCTGGGGAGAGAAAACTATCGTACTGTCAACGCCATTCTCGACGATGACCTTGCCGTCGTACGTCTCAACACGGGTCACACAGCGCGGAGCGGAGTATTTGCCGCCGCTTGCGTATACGGTATATGCCGCGACAGCCTCCTGAACGGTGACACCCTTATAGAGCGAGCCGACGGAGAGCGGCGCGAGGTATTTGTCTTCTTCAGTAAGGGATTTAAGGCGGAACATGTTTTTCGCGAAATCGTAACTCTTATCTATACCCACCATCTCAAGGACTTTCATCGCGGTGGTGTTTAGAGAGTTCGAGAAAACCGTCTTGACGTCGAGCATACCGCTGTAAGTGCTGTCATAGTTGGACGGATACGGTTTATATAGTTTGTCTTTTTCAGTCGTTTCGGTTATATACAGCGGAGAGTCGTCGACAGCTGTCGCCGCGGTGATGAGGTTTTCCTCGATGGCGATGCCGTAGACCGTGAGAGGCTTTATCGCACTTCCGATCTGACGCTTGGACTGTGTGGCGCGGTTGAGCGAAAGGCTTTGCGTCTTTTCGCCGCGTCCGCCGATGATGCCGAGAATGTTGCCCGTGAGCGGGTCGAGCACTTCCATCGCGACCTGAGGCTGTACGTCGCCCTCAAGCTCGGGATAGCTGCTCTCGTCGGCGAAATACGCCTCCATGAGGGACTGTATGTCGGGGTCAACGGTGGTGTAGATGCGCAAACCCGATGTGTAGATATAGTCGAGAGCCTCTTTGCGCGTGTAGCCGTACTGGGAGCCGAGCTCGGAAACAAGCCATTCTATGACGGTATCGGTAAAGTAAGAGAATACCTTCGTGGACTTGGTCGTGCCCGTATGATCCGCGAGAACGAGTTCTTCATTCTTCGCCGTATCGTATTCTTCCTTGCTTATTTTTCCCTGATCATACATATTGTAAAGCACGATGTTGCGGCGTTCGCGGTTTCTTTCGGGGTATGTGTAAGGGTCGTAGTACGCCGGAGCGTTCGTTATCGAAATAAGCGCCGCGCACTCCGTCAGAGAAAGCTCGGACACTTCTTTGTCGAAATAATATTTTGCCGCGGTGCCGACGCCGTTGTCGTTGCCGTGGAAAGGAATGACGTTGAGGTAATATTCGAGTATCTGGCTCTTGTCGTATTTACGTTCGATATACAGTGCGCGCAGTATCTCGCGGAATTTACGTTCAAGACCCGCTTTGCCCTGCGTTGCTTTGTCCTCGGTGACGTTTTTGACGAGCTGCTGGGTCAACGTTGAGCCGCCGCCGCCCGAGCCGATACCTTTTATTCCGATTTTATCGAGGACATAGCCCAGAGTCGCCGAGGCTGTTCGGATTGGGTCAACGCCCATGTGCTGATAGAAACGCTTGTCTTCTATCGCGACGGTGGCGTCGAGCAGGTATTGAGGCATATCGTTTATCGACGTCCAGACGCGGTTTGCCTCGCTGTAAAGCTCTTCGTAGACGACGACCGTGCCGTCGTTTTTCGTAGCGAGAATCTGTGTGGTGTAGGAAAGCTCGAGATTCGCAAGCGTCGCGTCAAGTCCCGGGTCGGAGAAGGAATACACGAGCGCAAAGCCCGCGCCGAGAGCGACGGTGAGCAGCACTCCGCCTAAGAGAAGGCAGGTCAGCATAAACGAGCCTATTTTCGCAAGGGCGCGTACTGCGAACGGGCGTTTTTTTCGGTAAAGCTCGGGCTCCTTCTCCCACAGCGGGCGGTCATCCGCGACGTCGGGAGTCGAAGCGGCAATATCGGCGGCATCGAGCACTGCGTCATGGCGTGCCTGCTTTTCGGCACGGCGGCGCGCGACGCGGCGTTTCTTCGCAAAGGTCGGAAAAAGGTTTGCGAAGAAGCCCGAAATACCTCCGGACTTTTTCTTATTGTTATTTTCGTTTTTTCCGGTCGTGTTTCTCACTTTTAATTCTCCCCGGGCTTACAATGTAAGCGTTAAACAAAGGTTCTTCCTCGCGTGAGGACATACTATAAGTATTCATGGTATATTATACACTATATTTTTCATTTTTTCAAGTCTTTTTCGAAAATGCCTTAAATTTCATAGATTTTTGCGCATTTACGCGCGTGCTTCGGCACGCATACGACACAGTCTGCGACTTTTGCTACAATTCGGACGGAAAAAAGGAATTTTTTTTCTTAATTTCCGCAGTATACTAAGTGAAACAAAACATAAACAGAAAAGAACCGAAAGGAGATCTTTATATGAACGGTTACGAAAACGGCCCGACAAGGACCGTATATGTTAAAGAAAAGAAAGGCAAGGGTGCGGCAATCGTAAGCGTCGTGTGCGCGCTGATTTGTCTTTCGATGCTGCTGGGTACGCTCGTGGCAGGCGTGTATGTGCAGCGTACGGCGAAAGAAGTCGGTGCGGCGGACATATCGAAATACGAAAACAGAATCTCCTCCCTCTCCGCGCAGGTCACGTCACTCTCGTCGCAGTTGTCGGACATGCAGAGGGGCTCCGTGGCGGCGTCGACTCAGGCCGGGACATTCTCGCTCGTAGACACCGCGGCGCTGGTATCCAAAAGCATTGTCAATGTCACGGTGACGGTGCCGTCAAAGACGTATCAGTTTGGCTTTTACACATATAAAGCCGGCGGCGGCGCCGCGACGGGCTCGGGAATAATCATCACCGATGACGGCTATATAGCGACGAATTATCACGTTGTTTCATACTACGACGAATACGACGACGTGACCATAGACGTGACACTTTCGGACGGCGTGCAGCGTGAAGCGACGCTCGTCGGCGGCGACGCGAAAAATGACCTCGCGGTGCTGAAAATCGACGCGGATGGACTTACGCTCTCGGCAGCGCAGATAGGTCAAAGCGACTCTCTGCGCGTGGGACAGGTCGTCATCGCGGTGGGAAATCCGCTCGGTATAGAATTTGCAGGCACGGTGACGATGGGCATCGTGAGCGCGCTTGACCGCGTGGTGAGCGAGGAAAATACGTCCGAAACGCTCATCCAGACCGACGCGGCGATAAACCCCGGCAACTCGGGCGGCGCGCTGTTTACGGCGGACGGAAAGGTCGTGGGCATAACGTCGAGCAAGATAGTCGACACGGACGTCGAAGGTATCGGTTTTGCCATTCCGACAGACTATGCAATGCCGATAATCCGTGACCTCATAGACTACGGATACGTCAAAGACAGACCCGCGACAGGCATCACGGGAGAGACGCTTTCGGCGTCTGTGGCAAGACGTTACGGACTGCCTCAGGGCGTTATCGTGACGGGCGTCGACGCAGGCTCCGGCGCAGACCTCGCGGGCATAAAGGTCAATGATATAATCACGCAGGTCAACGGCACGCAGGTCACGACCATGGCGGATATACAGTCGTTTGACGACTCTCTCTGCGTCGGCGACACGATATCCGTGACGTACTACCGCAACGGGCAATATACGACCGTCGAGCTGCTGCTCATGGAAGACCGCGGCAGATAAAAACGAAAAACGAAAAACGAAACGGCTCCGTCTTTATGGCGGAGCCGTATTTTTGCGTGTTGAATTATTATTTATGTGAACTCTTGTCGGGAACGCGGTCATCGCCGAGGAAATACACGGCAACGGTACCGGGGCCGCAATGAGATGCGATTATTGTGCCTATATCGAAAATGCGCACGCCGCCTGAAATATTCGGAAAACGCGATTCTATGGCCGCTTTTAGCGTTTCGGCGTCTTCGATGCAGTTCGAATGGCTGATAAAGCATTTGCCGCTGTAATCCTTGCCTCCGCGCGCGTGAGCCTGCATGGCATCAACCGTCTTTTCGATAGCCGCCTTTTTGCCGCGGACCTTGTCGTAAGCAATGATACGCCCTTTATCGTCAAGACGCATAATCGGGCATATGCCGAGAATGGTCGCCACAGTCGCCGCGGCGCCCGAAACACGTCCGCTTCTGCGGAAATATTTGATGTCGGTACTGAAAAACTGATGATGTACGCCCTGACGGTTTTCAAGCAGGTATTTTTCGATCTCTTCCATCGATGCGCCTGCGTCACGCATGTCCGCCGCGATATCTACAAGCAGACCGTAGCCGGAGCACGAACAAAGGGAATCTATTACCGTCAGCTTGCGGTCGGGGTATTTCTCGCGTATTATTTCAGCCGCCTCAAGCGCGTGGGTCACAGAGGGGGTCATGCCCGAGCCGAAAGCGATATGAAGTACGTCGCCCTTTTGGATCTGTTCTTCAAAAAACTCCTCATACCGGAACTCGTTGATCTGGGATGTGGTCGGGATCTTGCCGTCTGCAATAAACCCGTAAAAACGTGGAAGAACTTCGGGATCCCTGCCCATATCGTCAACATATTCTTCGTTGTCGACCGTATAGGAATAGAAAAGTACGGGGATGTTCCTGCCCGATATGTAGGAATACGGCAGGTCTACCGTGGATTCACATGAGAGAATAAAATCGTTTTTCATAAAGACCTATCTTTCCGAGCCCCGGATAAAACCGCGGCGCATACTTAAGATGTAAAATATAAAAAACACGGTGCGGTCTTTTTCAGACCGCATCGTTTTATGAAGACAAACGGAAAATTCTTTATTCTCTGCCTTCGGCGGTCTCGGGAGCTGCTTCGGAAGGTGCGTTGCGTTCTGCCGAAGGCTCGTCTTCTTTTACGGGAGCGTTTTCGGAAGCCTTTTCAGGAGCGTTTTCCGGTACGTCATCGCCGTCCGAGGCAGGCGCTTCGGAGTCGTCGCCGTTCCCTATCCGTATATATTCCGCGTCCACATAGACAGCCTCGTCGGGAGACGCGATACTGTCGTCGCCGTCGCTTTCCTTTTCGGAAATTTCAGCCTTTGCTTTCCGGAGCGCTTTTAAGGATTTGTATGCTGCGAACGCGAGACCTGCGGCTGCAACGCCCGCGGCGACGCCGAGAAGTATCTTATATTCTTTTCTGAGTTCTTTCATCTTAACGTATCCTTTCATCTCAAAGTGATATCATCATATGTTTATTATACACCTTTCTATACCGTTTGTCAAGTTTTTGTCGTGCTTTTATACTTTTTTTTCTGATTTTTGCCATTATTGTTCCCTGTCCCTGCGGATAAATTCAGAGAGGTAAAAAATGTCAGACAATATTTGCTGTTTGGACTTGACAGCGGGAAAAAAATGTGGTATACTTGTGGCAAATGAGACAAATGTAACACTTTTTACATTTCAGTATCCCGCGGAAAGGAGACGTAAATGTTCGGCAAGAAAAAAAGCTGCAACAAGCAGACAAAGCGCACACGCAATTGGATATTCAACGCGCTCATGACTCTTCTCGGCAAAAAGCCGTACGAGGAGATAAAAATTGCGAACATCACGGACGAGGCGGGTGTGGCGCGGCAATCGTTTTACCGCAATTTCACAAGCAAGGATGACATAATCCGCAAATTCATCGAAGGCATCGTTGACGAGTATGTCGAAAAGGTGCAGCTCAAATACAAAAAAGACGGTTTTGACGCGTACGAGCTGTATCTTATATATTTCAAGACTTTTTACGAGCACCGAGAAAATCTTATCAAACTGCGCAACGCGTCGCTGATACAGATATTCTATTACGCTATCGGCTCATACGCAAAGCATACCGAAAAATACATTGACCCGAAGCTCAACAGCGACACGGTTAAGTTCCTTCTCGGAGGCATAGCAACGATGACGGTGGCGTGGATAGAAAAAGGCATGACGGAGCCTCCCGAAGACATCTCGATGCGGGTGACAAACCTGACACAGCGTTTTGACGACAATTTCTCCCTGCTCAAGCTCATCACACAGATAGATTACGAAGAAAAAGAAGAAACGCCGTCCGAAGAGGACGCGGGGAAGGCGGAAAACGACCATGAGTGAAAAAATCAAGAGGCAGCGCGGCGACAGGCGTGACGGCAGACTTGTGCGTGAGGGAGACTCGATGCACCAGTTCATGCCCTATCTTCTGCCCAACCGTGCAGACAACGAGGCTGTCGCGGTCGAGCGCATAGACCTTACTCAAGCCATAGCATATCTCGACGCGAAAAACGCGCAGAATCCCGAATTCAAGTATACTCTTTTTCACTTCATCACGGCGGCGCTATCAAAGACGATAATCCTTCGCCCGAAAATGAACCGCTTTATCATCGGCAGACGTACCTACGAGCGCAACGACATTTCGTTCTCATTCGTCGTCAAGAAAATGTTCACCGACGACGCTCATGAGGCTCTCGCAACGCTCATCACGGACAAAGAAGATCCGCAGCCTCTCATTGAGCAGATACACGGCAAGATATGTAAATTCGTTTACGGTGTGCGCCACGAGAACAAAAGTGAAGGCGCAACGGACACGATGGATGTACTGACAAAGCTGCCGCGCTGGCTGCTGCAGTTTTTCACGAATATAATTTTCAAACTCGACTTTTACGGCAAACTGCCCAAAGCACTCAGCGACGTTGACCCGTATGAATCGACGGTGTTCATATCAAACCTCGGCAGCATAAAAATGAGCGCAAGTTACCATCATCTCACGAACTGGGGCACGAACTCGATATTCCTCGTCATCGGCGAGAAGCACAAGGAACCGTTCTTCGAGGACGACGGCTCGTATGAGATGCGCGACTGTCTCAATCTCGGCATAACTCTCGACGAGCGTATCGCCGACGGCGTTTATTTCGCAAAGAGCATACGTTTGCTGAAACATCTTTTCGCTCACCCCGAGCTGCTTGACGCGCCCGCGGCGGAAGAAATCGACCTTACAAATATATGACAACTATATGACAATGAAAATTTAAAGCATAAAATTTTAAACGCGGAGAAAGAAAATGGAAGAAATCAGGATGCCCTGGCTGGGCAGTTACGGCGACGTGCAGTTTCATCTGGAATATCCGCAAGGCTCAATGCTTGACGCGGTGACGCAGACGGCGCGAGAATATCCGGAATATACTGCTCTTTCGTTCATGGGTTCGAACATCAGTTACAAAAAAATGCTCGAGCGTATCGACCTTGCGGCGAAAGCGTTCAAGGCCATAGGTATCAGCGAAGGCGACAAAGTCACGGTCTGCATGCCCAACGTGCCGCAGACGGTCTACTGTCTGTACGCGCTTAACCGTATAGGCGCGATAGCGTCGATGATACACCCCCTTTCCGCGGAGGGAGAGATAGAATTTTATCTCAGAACCGCGGGCAGCAAATGTGCGGTGACGCTCGACCAGTTTTACGGAAAATTCGTCAACGTGCGCAAAAATTATCCTCTGCAAAGCCTCGTCATTACGTCCGTCGCGGACGCGCTCGACCCGATAAAGGCGGCGGTGTTCAAGCTCACGTCGAAAATCCCGCCCATTCCGAAGACCGACGCTGAAGTTGTGATGTGGAAAGACTTCCTCGCGGGCGGCAGAAAGTTCACGGGCGAATATAAAGTCGAAAAAAGCGGCTCTGACGAAGCAGTCATCCTCTTCTCGGGCGGCACGACGGGCACGACGAAGGGTATACGCCTGTCAAACCTCAACTTCAACGCTCTCGGCCGACAGACCATCGCAATGGCGAACAATTTCGAGCCGGGAATGAGCATGCTTGCGGCAATGCCGATGTTCCACGGCTTCGGTCTCGGTGTTTGCGTTCACACGATGCTCGCCGCCGGCGGCAGAAGCATACTTGTGCCGCGTTTCAACGTCAAGAGCTACAGTAAACTGCTCAAAACCGAGAAGCCCAACTATATCGCGGGCGTGCCGACGCTCTTTGAGGCGATAACCCGTAACCCGTATATGGATAAGGTGAACCTGAAATGTCTCAAAGGCGTTTTCTCGGGCGGAGACTCTCTGTCGATCGAGCTTAAAAAGAAATTCGATAAATTCCTCGCAGACCACGGCGCGCAAATACGCATCCGCGAAGGCTACGGCACGACGGAATGTGTTACCGCGAGCTGTTTGACTCCGTACAACAAGGAAAAGGAAGGCTCGATAGGTCTGCCCTACCCCGACACATACTTCATTATTTGCAAAGTCGGCACGGATGAGGAAGTGCCTTACGGCGAAGACGGCGAAATATGTATCCACGGCCCGTCGGTGATGCTCGGATATATGAATAATCCCGAAGAGACGGCGGCGGCGCTGCACACGCACGCGGACGGCAGAGTATGGCTGCACACGGGCGATATGGGATATATGGACGATGAAGGCTTCGTATACTTCAAGCAGCGTATCAAGAGAATGATAATAACAAGCGGCTACAACGTTTACCCGTCGCAGCTCGAAAATATAATCGACGCGCACGAGGCAGTCGTTATGAGCTGTGTCATCGGCGTCAAGGACGACTACAAGATGCAGAAAGTCAAGGCGTTCATTGTCCCGAAAGAGGGCTATGAACCCTCCGACGAGCTCAAATCGTCGATAATGGAGCATTGCCGCAAGCACATCGCGAAATATGCGATGCCGTACGACATAGAGTTCCGCAAGGAGCTGCCGAAAACGCTCGTCGGCAAGGTCGCATACACAGTCCTCGAGAAGGAAGAGGCGGAAAATCAAGCGGCAGGCGCATAAAAGCAGACGTATAAAAAAGAATAATAGATAAAGAAAAGATATCCGCGTATCGCGCGGATATCTTTTTGTATCTTCACGGGGTCGTTCGGGATTTTCAATCGCAGTATTCGGCGGCGGCGGTACCTGCGACGGCACCGTCGGCGGCGGCGGTGGTGAGCTGACGGAGAGTTTTCGTACGGCAGTCGCCCGCGGCGAAAACGCCGTCCGTACTTGTGCGGCAATCCTCGCCCGAAGCGATGTAGCCGTAGTCATCGAGCGTGACGATGTTTGCGAATTTTTCGTTCCGAGGCATCTGCCCGACGGCGACGAAAAGGCCGTCAACGGGTATTTTCGTTTCCGCACCCGTTATTTTATCCGTCACGGTGACGCCCTCGATGCGGCTCGCGCCGTCAAGGCTTTTGACGGTGCTGTTGAGTATGAAGCTGACGTTGCCCTTTGTTTGCAGGGTCTTTACAAGTCTTTCCTCGCCGCGGAATTCGTCGCGGCGGTGAATGAGTGTAACCGAAGAGCAATACGCGGAGAGGAATATCGCGTCCTGAAGCGCCGTTGAGCCGCCTCCGACGACCGCGACGGGCTTGCCCTTGTAAAACGCACCGTCGCATACCGCGCAGTACGACACGCCTTTTCCGACGAGCTCGTCTTCTCTTTCGACGCCGAGCTTGCGGTGTTTTGAGCCCGTTGCGAGAATGACCGCCCTGCACTCGTACTCGTTCCAGTCCGTAACGACTTTTTTCGTGCCGTCGCCGTTGACGGTGACGGATATGACGTTTTCAAGCTCAATCGTCGCGCCGAGCGCCGTTATCTGTGTGACGAGCGCGTCCGAGAAGTCCGCGCCGCTTACGGACGGGATTCCGGGGTAATTCTCAACTCTGGGGGAATAAGATATCTGTCCGCCAAACACCTCGTTTTCGAATATGCAGACGGATTTTCCCGCGCGCAGAGCGTATATCGCGGCGGTCATGCCGGCTGTGCCCGCGCCGACGATGATGATGTCGTATTTTTTCATTGATTTTGTCTCCTTAAGATGTGATTTGCGGGGACGTGAAAGTATGTTTTACGCAGGCGCGCCGCGCGGCTTTGCGCAGCAAAGCGCGACGGTCGCAGACCGTCGCCGAAAGTCCGCAGGACTTTCGCGCGGCGCTGAAGGAGCCGTTTGTGCAATAAATCCGCCGTGCCGTAAAGCATTGAGCCTTCGTAAGGCATTGCGTATTCGTAAAGCATTGAGCCTTCGTAAGGCATTGCGTATTCGTAAAGCGCTGAGCCTTATTGAACGAAAAGCCCGAAATATCGGGCTTTTCGTTATGTATTCGGATAATTATTTATGTTCCTGTATCATTTTCTTGATATCCCACACGCCGACATATTTTTCGTATGTGCCGTCGGGTGAAGTGACGATGAGGGTGGGCGCCTGCATGATGCCGTAGCTCTTCGTGCGCTCGGGATCGCTCTCCGCGTCCGTCTTGACGTATTCGATACCCTCATTTTCGAGCATCGCCGCCGCGACTTTGCAGTTCGGGCATGTCTTGGTGGTGAAGAGTTCGAACGTTTTCGTCGCGACATCCACGTTGCCGAGAGCCTCGGTGTCGACTGTGACCTGCGCTCCGGCGGAGGAGCAGCATGAGCTGGCACGGTCAACGGGTCCGGAGTGCGTGAGATGAGAGTTTGCGATATCGTAAACCTTTCTCTGCTTGAATTCTTCGGTCTTACCGTCGTTCCAGTTCTGGACAGGTCTGTAATAGCCCGTTATACGGCTGTACACTTCGGTAGTTTCCCCGCAGATGGGGCATTTATACTGTTCACCCGCGATATATCCGTGTGTGCGGCAGACGGAATATGTCGGAGAGAGGGTGTAATAAGGCAATTTGTAGTTTTCGGAGATCTTGCGCACGAGTGTCGCGGCGCTCTTCCAGTCGGGAAGCTTTTCGCCGAGGAACGCGTGGAACACCGTACCCGATGTGTAAAGGGTCTGCAATTCGTCCTGGATATCGAGCGCGTCGAATATATCCGAGGTGTATCCGACGGGCAGATGCGACGAGTTGGTGTAATAAGGTGTGCCGCCGTTCTGAGAGGCTGTGATGATATCGGGATAACGCTTCACGTCATGCTTTGCCAGACGGAACGCCGTGCTCTCCGCGGGGGTCGCTTCGAGGTTGAACAGGTCTCCGTATTTTTCCTGGTAGTCGGAAAGACGTTCGCGCATATGGTTGAGTACGTTCTTGGAGAACTCCTGAGTTTCGGGATGAGTCATATCCTTGCGGATCCACTTCGCGTTGAGTCCCGCCTCGTTCATTCCGACAAGACCGATGGTCGAGAAGTGGTTGTTGAACGTGCCGAGGTAACGTTTCGTATACGGATAGAGCCCTTCGTCGAGGAGTTTGGTGATGATATCGCGCTTTATCTTGAGCGAGCGAGCGGAAATATCCATCATGTGGTCGAGGCGTTTGTAGAAATCCGCCTCGTCCGACGCGAGATACGCGATACGCGGAATGTTTATCGTAACAACGCCGACAGAGCCCGTGCTTTCGCCGCTGCCGAAGAAGCCGCCCGACTTCTTGCGGAGTTCACGCAGATCGAGACGCAGACGGCAGCACATACTGCGCACGTCGCTGGGCTGCATGTCGCTGTTGACGTAATTGGAGAAATAAGGTGTGCCGTATTTGGCAGTCATCTCGAAGAGCAGACGGTTGTTTTCGGTGTCCGACCAATCGAAATCCTTTGTGATGGAGTAGGTCGGAATGGGATACTGGAACCCGCGTCCGTTAGCGTCGCCCTCAATCATGATCTCGATGAACGCCTTGTTGACGATGTCCATTTCTTTCTGGCAGTCCTTGTATTTGAACGGCATTTCCTTGCCGCCGACGATACAATTCTGCTCCGCGAGATCCGCGGGAACGGTCCAGTCAAGGGTGATGTTGGAGAAGGGTGCCTGAGTGCCCCACCGGCTGGGAGTGTTCACGCCGTAAATGAAAGACTCGATGCTCTTCTTGACCTGGTCATAGGTAAGATTATCGACCTTGACGAACGGCGCAAGGTACGTATCGAAAGACGAAAACGCCTGAGCGCCCGCCCATTCGTTCTGCATTATGCCGAGGAAGTTGACCATCTGGTTGCAGAGGGTCGCAAGGTGGCTTGCGGGAGAGGATGTTATCTTGCCGGGAACACCGCCGAGGCCTTCCTTGATGAGCTGGCGCAGAGACCATCCAGCGCAATAGCCCGTGAGCATCGAAAGGTCATGGATATGTATATCCGCGTTGCGGTGTGCGTTTGATATTTCGTCGTCGTATATCTCGGACAGCCAGTAACGGGATGTTATCGCGCCCGAGTTGGAAAGGATAAGTCCGCCGACGGAATATGTGACGGTGGAATTCTCCTTGACGCGCCAGTCGGTGACTTTGACGTAGCTGTCAACTATCTCTTTGTAGTCGAGCATCGCGTTCTTCATCTCACGCAGCTTCTCGCGCTGACGGCGATAAAGTATGTACGCTTTCGCGACGTCCGCGTAACCCGCCTGGATGAGCACGGATTCCGCGCTGTCCTGAATGTCCTCAACGGCGATCTTGCCGTCCTTGACCTTCGGCTCAAAGTCTGCCGTAACTTTGAGCGCGAGCAAGTCAATTATGCTGGGATGATACTGTTTCTGCTGCGCCTCGAATGCCTTGCGGATTGCGTCGCTTATCTTTGAAATGTCGAATTCAGCGATCGAACCGTTTCTTTTGATTACCTGATACAATTGTGTTCACCGTTTCCTTTCCCCGCTTCCTTCCCACGGGTGTAATAGTATAATATTTGACACCTTCTCCCTCTCCACCGGGACAAGGGTCTTATTTGCTTAATTCATATTATAGCACATAAATCTGCGATTGTCAATAGCAAAAACACAAGATATTGATGTTTTTTTCAAAAAAAATATACCATATTCAGATACCACGCAAGGCTACCGCCTTTACATACGGGCGGACTATGTCGGCAAAAGCCTGCATTTGTTCGGGCGGAAACGCATCGCAGCCCGAGCCGAGAATGTCGCCGGAATTGACGAAAGACTGCAGAAAATACTCTTTTGCGCCGCGTATCCACTCGCCTATCGCGCGGAAATCGTCCTCGGTATGCAGCCCCTTGACGACGGTAGTGCGAAATTCGTAATCGACGGTGCCGGAAAGCAGGAAAGAGACGCTTTGCTCTATCTTATTTATATTGAGCGCGGGCGCGCCTGAGGTAACGGCGTATTTTTCGCGGCTGTTTTTTATATCCATCGCGACGCGGTCAACGAGCCCCGCGCGCACGAGAGCCGCAAGACGTTCGGGGTAAGAGCCGTTCGTGTCGAGCTTGACGAGAAAGCCCTTCTGCTTGACTTTTTCGAGAAAGCCTTCGAGCTCGGGGTGCATCAGAGGCTCACCGCCGGTGACGGCAACACCGTCAAGGATCCCCTTGCGCTTGTCGAGCAAGGCGAGAACCTCACTCTCGTCTATCTGCTCCGCCTCGTCGAGCACGACGGACGCGTTATGGCAAAACGGACAACGGAAATTACACCCGGGCGTGAACACCGTGCAAGCGGTGTGCGCGGGAAAATCGAGAAGAGAAAGTTTTTGCAAGCCGCTGAAAATCATTTATTCCCACCCTTTCTGGATTTGATGACACCGGAAGTAAGGACGATAGCGAAAATGACAAGCGCCATTCCGAAGATGACGAGCGGCGAAAGCTTTTCGCCGTAGAATATCAAGCCCAATATCGCGGCGGCGACGGGTTCGACGGACGCTGTTACGGACGCTTTGCCGCCCTCGGTGCCTTCAAGTCCCATCGTATAGAGCATATACGGAAGCGCCGCGCCGATAATTCCCATACCGAGTGCCATGAGTACGGCGAGGGTGCCGCCGGTGCGGAACGCGGAGAGCGTGACAGAGATATCGGACTTCATTATAAGAAGCATCGGGACGATGCCGAGCAGCGAGAGCAGGAACGTGTAGAGCGTTATCGTGAGCGAGCGGTAGCCGCGGTTTATCGCAAAGCGGCTGAAAATTGAGTATGACGCGTAGCCGAGGCCCGCGCCGAGACCGAACAGGATGCCCGTGACGTTGACGGATTGGGGCGCGCCGAAAATACCTGTGACGAAGCCGCAGCCGACGACGGCGATAATGACGGACACGCATTTGACGGCGGTGAGCTTTTCCTTGAAAATGAGCGCCGAAAGCAGAATGACGAACATGGGAGCGGTGTAAAGGAGCACTGCGGCGACGGCGATGGACGTAAGGTGCATACATTTAAAATAAAGAAGCGTCTGCACAAGCAGGCTCACAAGACCCGTGCAGAGGAATATCCATATATCACGGAATTTTATGCGAAAAAGAGACCTGTCATAGAAAAACAGCGTCAGAGTGAGGCATATTGCCGCGGAAACGATGCGTATTGCGGTGACGGACGCGGAATCGACACCCATATTCTGGAAATAGCGCGCAAAAATGCCCGTGAAGCCCCACGAGATGCCCGCGATGACTATCAGAAGAAGCGAAACCGCCTCATTTTTCTTTTTCATGGATAAACCCTCTCTGCTTTATTTCTGTCTTTTAATTTTCTTTTCGTTTTTTTTCTCGATTTTCTTTTCGGGAATGAGAATGACGGCAGCAACGGCGACGAGAAGAAGCACCGCGAGCGCTCCGCCCCAAAAGGTCTGTAATGCGGCAGCTGCCAATCCGATAACGGGTATCGAGAACGCGGGGATGCCGATGACGCTCTCAAAAGCGACGGGTGCGGCGTCTGAGACGGCGAAAGAGTCTCCCTTGGTGATGAAATATCGGTCCTCGTCGGATAATTCGACGACGCGCTGTGTAAGAGGCGTGCCGTCGGTGTAATAATATGTGATGACGTCGCCTTTTTTGATATCCTCGGGGTCTGCAGGCGTGACGAAAAGCAGTGAGCCCTCGGGGTACAGCTCATGCATGGCCTCGGTACGCACGGGTATCGGCACGTAACCGCATATCGACAGTACCGCGAGCGCCGCGGCGCAGACGATGATGATTGCCGCAAGGATGTATGCGGCGTATTTTGATATTTTAAGCATACGCTTCATTCAGTCTCCGTGAAATTCTCCGTATTGGACATATTATAGCACCTCGCGCCCGATATGTCAATCCGGAATCAACCTGCCGCTCCCGCGCGGACAAGGGCTAAAAAAGCCGAAGAAATGCGCTTTTGTGCCTCACAAGAGAGTACGCGTACATACAAATTTCATTAAAAAGTCACACGCGCCTATTTACTTTTCGGGGATATGATGATATAATTGAAAATATGAAAACGATTTTCAAATTCAACCCTCGGAGGCATTACCCTTGGCAAAGAAACTGATATTGCTCGCTCTGTTCTGCGCGGCGATGTGCGCGATATTTTCGGCATGCGCTCCGACGCAGTCCGACAGCGGTAAAATAAGCGTTATATCCACGATTTTTCCCGGCTACGATTTCGCGCGGCAGATAGCGGGAGACCGAGCGGACGTGAAGATGCTGCTCTCCCCCGGTGAAGAGACGCATTCCTACGAGCCGAGCCCGAAGGACATCGCGGCGATAGGCAAGTGTGACCTGTTCATCTGCACGGGCGACGAAAACGACGTGTGGGTGGAGAAAGTGCTCGCGTCGGTGGGGCTCGACGGCTCGAAAGTGCTCAAAATGACCGACTGCGTGGTGCTTCTCGAAGAAGACGAGGACGTTGACGGCACGGGGCATGGACTTGAACACGGGCATGAAGACGCGGAACCCGACCCGCATGTTTGGACGTCGCCGAAAAACGCGATGAAGATATGCGACGCGATATGCGAAAAGCTCTGCGCGGCAGACACCGACGGGGACGCGACTTACAGGGCGGCTCTCGCGGCGTATACGGAAGAGCTCAAGGGTCTTGACACTCTTCTGCGTGAGGTCGTAGACTCCGCAGAGCTGAAAACGATAGTCGTCGGCGAACGCTTTCCGTTCCGTTATCTCGCGGAAGAATACGGGCTTGAATATTACGCGGCGTTTCCCGGATGCGCGTCGGACACCGAGCCGAGCGCGAAGACCGTGGCGGCGCTGATTGACAGAGTGAAGCAGTATGGCATACCGTGCGTGTTTTACATAGAGTTTTCAAACATGAAGACGGCGCGGACGATAGCCGATGCGACGGGTGCGGACACCGCTTTGCTGCACTCGTGCCACAACGTGACAAAAGCGGAATTTGACGCGGGCGTGACCTACATCGACCTTATGACGGCGAACGCCGCGGCGCTGAAAAAAGCACTTAACAGAGGATAAAATGGCACTTATAGAATGTAAAGACGTTTCCCTCGCGTATGAGGGCTGCAATGTAGTTACCCGCCTGACGTTTTCGGTCTGCCCGGGGGATTTTCTCTGTGTCATAGGCGAAAACGGTTCGGGAAAGAGCACTCTCATAAAGGCGCTTCTCGGACTGATACGCCCATCGGAGGGAAAGATCGTTCTCGGCGACGGACTGCGCCGCAGTCAGATAGGATATCTGCCCCAGCAGACGGGCATACAGAAGGACTTTCCCGCGTCCGTAAACGAGGTCGTGCTTTCGGGCACGCTCAACAACCACTCGTTCACGCCGTTTTACACGAAAGCTGACCGCGAACGTGCGGCGCGCAACATGGAAAAACTCGGCATCACGTCCATCGCGCGCAAGTCGTATCAGGACCTTTCGGGCGGACAGCAGCAGCGAGTGCTGCTTGCACGCGCGCTCTGCGCGACTTCGAAAATGCTTCTGCTCGACGAGCCGACGGCAGGTCTTGACCCGATAGTGACGGCGGAAATGTACGATATAATAACATCCCTTAACCGCGACGACGGCATAACCGTGATAATGGTATCGCACGACGTGCATGAATCCGTTCACCGCGCGTCGCATATATTACATATGAAAGCAACCCCCCTTTTTTTCGGAAAGACAGAGGATTATGTCACGAGCGACGTGGGCAGGGCTTTTTTACAGAAAGGCTGTGTGCACGACGATGATTGACGCGATAAAAGAAATGCTGGGCTACGATTTCATGCGCTGTGCTCTGCTCGTGGGCGCTGCGGTGGCGCTTTGCTCGGCTCTGCTCGGCGTGAGCCTCGTGCTTAAACGCTACTCTATGATAGGCGACGGGCTGAGTCATGTCGGTTTCGGCGCGATGGCGGTGGCGGCGGTGCTGAATCTCGCTCCGCTCGCGGTCGCAGTACCCGTCGTGATAGCGGCGGCGTTTCTGCTGCTGCGGATAAGCTCGTCGGCAAAGATAAAGGGAGACGCGGCGGTGGCGCTCATTTCTACGGGCGCGCTCGCGGTGGGCGTTATGGCGATATCCCTCGGCAACGGCATGAACACGGATGTATATAATTATATGTTCGGCAGTATCCTTTCAATGAGCCACACGGACGTGTGGGTGAGCCTTGCGCTCGCGGCGGCGGTGCTTGTGCTGTTCGTGCTGTTTTACTCACGTCTTTTCGCGGTGACGTTCGACGAGACTTTCGCACGCGCGACGGGAACGAACGCAGACGCGTATAACGCGCTGCTTGCCCTGCTTACGGCGGTGACGATAGTGCTGGGCATGCGCATGATGGGCGCGATGCTCATATCGAGTCTCATCATCTTCCCCGCCCTTTCGGCGATGCGCGTATGCAAGAAATTTTCGTCCGTGATAGTCGTTTCGGCTGTAATAAGCCTTCTGTGCTTCTTCGCGGGCATGACCGTTTCGTATATGTGGGACACTCCCGCGGGCGCAAGCGTCGTATGCGCGAACATCATCGCGTTTATCGCGTTCGCGGCGGCAGGCGAGGTTAAAAACGCGGCAAAAAAATAACCGTGTGAAACATTCCCTTCGGGGACAACGATATAAATTTTACAGGAGGATTCCGATATGGCAAAATGTGAAAAATGCGGTGCGGAGCTCGACGAAAGCGTAAGATCCTGCCCGACGTGCGGCGCGCAGGTAATCGCAGAGGACGAGACAAAAGCCGTCGAAGAAGAAAAGGCGCACGTCGAAGAAGAAAAAGCGCACGTCGAAGAAGAAAAAGCGCCTGTCGAAGAGGCAAAGGCGCACGTCGAAGAAGAAAAAGCGCCTGTCGAAGAGGCAAAGGCGCCCGTCGAAGAAGCAAAAGCACCCGTCGAAGAAGCAAAAGCGCCTGTCGAAGAAGCAAAGGCGACTGTTGAAGAAGCAAAACCCGCGGCACAGCACGTCTATGTTCCCGCGGCGAAAAAGAAAACGCCCGAGCCGAAGGCGGAGACCGTTCCCGCGGCTCCCGCGCAGCAGTATTATGTGCCCGCAGACAACAAAATCGAGGACCCGATGGGCCTCGGCAGATGGATAGGCCTGCACATTCTCCTCGCGATACCCGTCGTAAACATAATCGTATGGCTCGTGCTTCTGTGCGGCGGCTCGAAATATCAGACGAAGGTGAATTATATCAGAGGTCAGCTCATAGCGGCGCTGATAATCCTCGCGGTCGTGCTTGCGGCGGTACTTATCATTGCGATCTTCGCGCCGCAGATACTCGCCGCCATCGGCACGTTCTTCAGCCCCTACATTCCCGCGCCTCTTGCTTAAGCTTAACATTATTTTTCAGAGCTCCCGACGGAAATCGGGAGCTCTGTTTTTCGTTATAAAGAACAAGAATTACGACCGAAGCCGAACCTATAAAGAACAACAGGTACGACCGAAGCCGCACCTATAAAGAAAACAAGAGGTACGACCGAGGCCGCACCTATAAAAAACAAGAATTACGACTGAAGCCGAACCTATAAAGAACAAGAGGTGCGACCGAAGCCGCACCTCTTTTGTTTCGATTTATTCTATATCTTTATTACTCCGCAAGGCCTTCCGAGATGCCGAGCATGACTATACCGACGACGACGGCTGCGACACACGCGTACTGTGACGCTTTGAGTTTTTCTTTGAGCAGGACGCGAGATAAAAGCATTGACACGATGCAGTAGGACGCAATCATGGGTGCGGCAAGAATGGGCTTTGACGACATTGCGTAGACGTAGAAGACCTGTCCGAACTCCTCACAGAGAGCGGCGACGCCTTTTGTGCGCTGCCCCTTAGCGAACGGGTTATAGGGCTTTTTCTCGCGCAGGAGCAGATATATCCACGCGACGATGCCCGCGGCGAAGAACGTAAGCCCGTAGAGCACGATCACGTCTATCTCTCCGAGACCGAGGCCCGTTTCCTCGTCGAGGATTATTCCGTCCGCAGCGGTGCCGATGGTATCAAAAACGCAGTAAAGCAAGGGGAAAAGGAGCGCGAGCGCGCCGAAGCGGTATTTTCTCTCGGATTCGGGAAGCTTGCTTTCCGCACGGGAAAGACGCTGTTCGACAAACGCAAGCACGATAACACCCGCAACGATGCACACCGTGCCTATGATATCGAGCGCGGAAAATTCGTCCCAGATGCTTTCTATCTTTCCCGCAGCGATGAACCAGACAAGAATGCAGACCGCAGACAGAGCACCCGACGCGTTCTGAACGGGCGAGACGATGGAAAGTTCAAGATAACGCAGGCCCGCATAGCCGATGACCATTGAAATTATGTAACAGAGTGACGCGGGAGCGTATTTGACGATGTTGGATAAATTGAGCACCTGAATTCCGCTTTCCGCAAACGGGAGAAGCGCGAACGCGCACACGCCCATGACGATACCGACCCAGACGGCTATGCGCAGATGCGAGAAACGGTCGTTTTCGTCAGAGCCTTTCTTATAAAACAGGTCTGCCATGCCCCATCCGAGCATACAGACTACGGTAAAAATGAACCACATATATAAATCCTCCTAAAGCAGATCAAATATTTCATCCGCGGTATCCGCAACGGGGAAACCGCATTTTTCGAGTGTTTCGCGGCATTGGTGACCGTTCGCGACGAGTACGCAGTCCGCGCCTATCGCGCGTGCTGTTTCGGCGTCATGTGTCGTGTCACCGATGAAAACAGTCGGTGCCGGAGGCGCGTGTGCCGCCCAGTTGACGGCAATGGAGGTCTTGTCCGCTGCATAGATATCATTTCTTGCACGAACATCTGAAAAATAGCCGTCGATGCCGAGGTCTCGGAGCTGACGGCGCAGGAGCCGTATCTCGGACGCGGAGATTATCAGCTGTTGGACCCCCATGCGGCGGAATTTTTCAAGCGCGTTTTTCACGCCGTGACAGAGCACGGGGCGGTCGTTGAGCTCATATTCGCGCATCCATTCCACGGCAACGGTGTCGAAATCCTCCGCCGAAAAATCGAAACCGATGTCCTTGTAATAGTCGATTATCGGGAAGCGGAAAACACGTCTGTAAGCGTCCCGCGACGGTATCTCGGGCTTTCCGCGGCGGCGCAGGAGCGTATTGACTGCGGCAATGCCTGTCGAAACGTCGTCGAGCAGAGTGCCGTTGAAGTCCCACAGCACATAACGGTAGTTCTTCATTTTTGGTTCCTCCTTTCGTCGGTTTTCGACAAAAACCGCGCGTTTACCCGTAGAGTATATCATAAAATCACACCCGTTGCAATAGCTCCGGGCGTGATTTACATTTTTTTTTGATTTTTCAATTGAGCTGCCATATCATATAATTCAGGTATCCCGCGAACGTGACCCACAGCAGGTACGGTATCTGCAGATACCCCGCCCACGGACGTATCGACGCAAACGAGAGTATCATTATCAATATCACGAGCCACAGCAGAATGAGCAGGATGAATGCCGTCAGATACTGCCGCGCGCCGAAAAACACGAGCGTCCACAAAAAATTCAATGCAAGCTGGAACGCCCAGACTGCGAGCGAGGTACGTTTATTCGAATGTTTGGCTTTCGCAGTCGCGACAAGTCCCGCGCCGATGCCCATAAGGATATAAAGCACCGTCCATACTATCGGGAAAAGTATCGCGGGAGGTGTTATCTCGGGCTTTGCGATGTTTTCGAAATTCCTCATTGAGTCCATCGTGAGCAAAGACGCAAGGCCTCCGACCGCGAGAGGTATGAGAATGAAAAGGATGTAAGTCCATACGGTTTTTGCCGTCTTTTTCATGATTGCCTCCGACTTTTTGTTTCTATCTTATGCTCAAAAACGCGAAAAATTCAGATTAAAAAGTGACAAAATACGGAAATTTGAGGGTTTGCACTTGACAAATCACGATTTGTGATATACAATATATTCAGAATTTATGTGAGGTCGATATAAAATGACATTTAATATAAAACTCAAGGCGTTAAGAAAAAGGGACGGATTGACACAGAAAGAGCTTTCGGAAAAACTCGGCGTCGCGCTGAGCACGGTGGCAATGTGGGAAACCGCGAACCGCGAGCCCGACATCTCGATGCTCAAGAAGATATCCGACTGTTTCTCGATATCACTTGAGGTGCTTCTCAACGACAAGCTCGACATAAACGATGTAACGCAAGTAATACATGACGACGCGTCGCCGCTTTTCGACGAAGACGTGCGCGACATACGCCGTATGCTCAAGGACAGACCCGAAATGAAGATGCTTTTCTCTATAACGAAGAACGCAAGTCGCGAAGATATAGAAAGAGCGGTAGCGATTATAGAAGCAATAAAGACGTCAAAATAATAAAGAAAGGAAAGGTACGGTTGAACGATATTTTTGTGAGACTTGCCGGGTTCCCGGCGACAGTCAAAGGAGTCACCGTCGTGGACGATAACGGAGACTACAATATTTTCATCAATCAGAACATGGCGCAGTCCCAGCAGAAGCTTACCCTGTGTCACGAGCTGACACATATCCGCCGCAACGATTTTGACAGCCTCGACGATATCGACGAGCTGGAAAAGAACATGCCCTGAAAGAACCTTTCCTCCTGATCCGTCATAATATGGTAACGGACACAAAGTCCTTTTATTGTGACATCTCAGGAGGAAAATTTTCTATGGCAAATAACAATAATAACTGTAACAGCTGTAACTGCTGTAACTGCGAACAGCATCACTGCGAGGACCGCGTCTGTGTGGACGTGAGCCGCGTATACGACAGCTGCCGCGACAGAGACTGCATGACGGATCTGCGCATATACGTTGACGCGCATTCCCAGCAGGTAATCAATAACGCCGTAAGCGTCAAACCCATCAGCGCGGAGATAATATGGTCGTATATCGACGTGGAGGCACTGCCCTTCAACCGCGGTTTCTACACCGTTGACATACGCTACTTTTTCCTTACCCAGTTCGACGTTTACACCGGAATAGGCCGTCCCACCAGAGTTGCGGGACTTGCGACGGCGGACAAAAAGGTCATTCTTTTCGGCTCGGAAGGCGGCGCAAGCATATTCTCATCGCTGTATGTGCCGAGTGCGGACGACATAGCGCTGGGCAGACGCACGAATCTGCCGAAAGCGACAGTCGAGGTAGTAACTCCGCTCATTCTTGACGCGAAGATCGTAGAGCCGAAATGCAACTGCGGATGCGGCTGCTGCGACATAACATCCATACCCGCCGCAGTCAAGGCGGCGTTCAGCGGCGACCTTGTTGACCCCGAAGACGGCAACCGTCTTTTCGCGACGATAGGCGTGTTCTCTATCGTGAGACTCATGCGCGATGTGCAGATAATCGTGCCGTCCTTCGACTTCTGCATCCCCGAAAAGGAATGCTGCGGTCCCGACGAGAACGACCCGTGCTCGCTGTTCTATCGCATGGAGTTCCCGCAGGACGAATTTTTCCCGCCCGCAGCGACCGCGTGCGACGTGTCACCCTGCACGTCATGCAATTCACAGACATAAACACAAAGCGCCGGAGCATAAATGCTCCGACGCTTTTCTGTATTTTAAGGGAGTAATGAGAAAATATCACTTCAAGCGGAATACGAAGCCGCATTTAGGGCATCGCACTTCCCTGCCGCGCATCGTTTTGGGGATCTGAAGCACCTCTTTACATGACGGGCAGGCGCGGTAGACCTTTGTTTTGCGGTCGCGCCACGCGGCTTTTGCGATGCGGAAGCTCTTTTTGACGGACGCGAGACGTGCGGTATACCATGCGTTTTCTTTGCGGCGTGCCTCAAGGTTGCGAGAGAAGAAGCGGAAAAGCGCGTAGACGAATACCGCAACTTCGAGCAGGGAGAGAATAAACGTGCGCGCGAAAAGATTTGCGACGATGAGCACGAAGGTGAGAATGATGAGCGCTTTATACAGTTCGTCAGCGCCGTATCTGCCGTACATGAAGCGTATGACGGAGTCTTTGGCGCGTTCCGTCCATTTTTTACCGTTGCCTGACATTATGAATAAACCTCTTTTTCGTCATAAATTTCAGTCTGCTCGGTTTTTGCGCCCGTGCCTGCGTCCGTATAGCGGAAAGGCGCGGCAGCCAACACGGAGCATGCGCGCAGCAGGAACGAGAGAATCAGCTGCACGAGAATGATTTTGCCTATCACGCGAAGCAAGCCGAACGGAGTCAACGTTACGCGTGTGTAGCGCGGCGTATCATTTGCGGGATCATCCGTCGCGGGGTCGTCTGCATATGGATTCGTGCGGCGCTTTCTGCCGTAATCCGTATAGCCGCCGCTGCCGTTATCCTGTCCGTAGCCCGTGTAATTGCCGTAGCCGTGTCCGTAGCCCGTGTAATTGCCGTAGCCATGTCCGTAGTCCGTGTAGCCGCCGTAGGGGTTCTGACGCTGTTGGGTGTATGTCTTTTTGCCGCTGCGGATAGCGGTTATTTCGTCGTAGGCGGCATTTATCTGCTTCATTTTCGCTTCCGCGGTGGGATCGTTGGGGTTTAGGTCGGGGTGGTATTTTTTCGCAAGCGCTTTATAGGCGCGTTTGACCTCGTCATCGGTCGCCGTGGACGGCACGCCGAGGACGGAATACGGATCCTGCGCCATTTTCATCACCCCTTTTCGCTGTTACGGGTATTATACTTCCCAAGATGATTCTACATGCGTCAAAAACGTGAACTTTATATAAGAAAATTCTTTTTTATAAAAAGGGAAACAGGATAAGCCCGGTATATAAATACAGAATTTCTCCTCCCGAACGACGAATGAGGAGTTTTTATGCAATTATAAGTGGATATATTCATATTTTTTCGATAATATTCATTTAATTGTGAAGATATTCGGAATAATAGGATAAATATTCATGTTTTCTATTGACAAACCGTGCTAAAAAGAGTATAATAGCCGCAACATGAAAAAAATCATTCGGAGAGGTACATTAAAATGGATAAGAAAGACATAAAAAAGGTAGTTCTGGCGTATTCCGGCGGACTTGACACGTCGATAATCATCCCGTGGCTCAAGGAAAATTACAACAACTGCGAAGTAGTCGCCGTTTCGGGCAACGTCGGTCAGGCGGACGAGCTTGAAGGACTTGAGCAAAAGGCACTCAAGACGGGCGCGTCGAAGCTGTACGTGCTCGATCTTACCGACGACTATGTTGACAATTACATCATTCCGACGATGAAGGCGGGCGCGAAGTACGAAGAATATCTGCTCGGCACGAGCCATGCGCGCCCCTGCATTGCGAAAGCGCTTGTTGAAATTGCCATCAAGGAAAAAGCCGACGCAATCGTTCACGGCTGCACCGGCAAAGGCAACGACCAGGTGCGTTTCGAGCTTGCGATAAAGCATTTTGCTCCCGACATGAAGATAATCGCTCCGTGGCGTGAGTGGTCGATAAAATCCCGTGATGAAGAAATCGACTACGCCGAAGCGCACAACATACCGCTCAAGATAAACCGCGAAACGAACTACTCCAAAGATAAGAACCTCTGGCATCTGTCGCACGAAGGTCTCGACCTCGAAGACCCGGCAAACGAGCCGCAGTACGAGAAGGAAGGCTTTTTGGAAATGGGCGTATCCCCCATCAACGCGCCCGACGTTCCGACTTATGTGACGCTCGACTTTGAAAAGGGCTGTCCCGTTGCGCTCGACGGCGAAAAAATGAGCGCGAAGAATATAATCCTCAAGCTCAACGAGCTCGGAGGCAAAAACGGTATCGGACTGCTCGACATCGTCGAAAACCGTCTTGTCGGCATGAAGAGCCGCGGCGTTTACGAAACTCCCGGCGGAGCGATACTTTATCACGCGCACAACGTTCTTGAAACGATATGCCTTGACAAGCTCACCGCTCACGAGAAGGCGAAGCTTTCGATAACCTTCGGCGAACTCGTATATAACGGTCAATGGTTCACCCCCCTGCGCGAAGCGCTCTCCGCGTTCGTCGACAAGACTCAGGAGCGCGTCACAGGTTCCGTAAAACTCAAGCTCTACAAGGGCAACATCATCAACGCCGGCGTTACCAGCCCGTATTCTCTTTACAGCGAGGATATCGCGACATTCGGCGAGAGCGACTACGACCAAAAGGATTCCGCTGGATTCATCAACCTCTTCGGTCTGCCGATAAAGGTACAGGCGTTGGCAGACGCAAAGACGGAGAAGAAAAATGGCTAAGATGTGGCAGGGACTGACAGACGCTCAGACGGCGAAGCTCGCGGACGACTTCAACTCGTCCATCGCGGTCGACAAGCGTATGTACGCCCAGGATATAAAAGGAAGCATTGCGCACGCGCGCATGCTTGCAAAGCAGGGAATAATAACTCCCGATGACGCGGACGCGCTCACGGCGGGGCTCAAAGGCATACTTGAAGACCTCGACGCCGGACGTCTGCAGATAGACATGACCGCCGAGGACATACACATGTTCGTCGAGCAGGTGTTGACGGAACGCGTGGGTGACGTAGGTAAAAAGCTTCATACTGCGCGCAGCCGCAACGACCAGGTGGCGCTTGACACGCGAATGTATCTGCGTGACGTGACGGACAGCCTCGTTTCGGCGATAAAAGCCCTCATCGGCGCGATATGTGACCGCGCGCAGGAAAACACGGACTCCGTCATGCCCGGCTACACGCATTTACAGCGCGCTCAGCCCGTAAGCTTCGCGCATCAGATAATGGCTTACGCGATGATGCTTCTGCGCGACATCGACAGATTTTCCGACTGCCGCAAAAGAATCAACATATCCCCCATCGGCGCGTGCGCGCTGGCGGGCACGACTTACCCTACCGACAGAGAGT
This sequence comes from uncultured Eubacteriales bacterium, assembly GCA_959604355.1. Lineage (GTDB taxonomy): Bacteria > Bacillota > Clostridia > Oscillospirales > UBA644 > HGM12619. Next base: position 32,090 of record CAUHAO010000008.1, on the reverse strand, counting down.
TTGAGGCGGCGGCGCTCGGTTTTGACGGCGTTACCGCAAACAGCATTGACAGCGTTTCCGACAGAGACTTCTGCGTGGAATTCATTTCGTGCTGCGCCATGACGATGATGCATCTGTCGCGTTTCGCGGAAGAGATGATACTGTGGTCGACGAAGGAATTCGGCTTCGTCACTCTGCCCGAAGCGTACACGACCGGTTCGTCGATAATGCCGCAGAAGAAAAATCCCGACATGGCGGAGCTTGTGCGCGGCAAGACGGGGCGCGTTTACGGGGACCTCGTGGCGATGCTGACGGTTCTCAAGGGCCTCCCGCTGGCGTACAATAAGGATATGCAGGAAGACAAGGAGAATGTCTTTGATGCGGCAGACACGCTGAAAATGTGCGTGGATGTGATGACTCCGATGGTGGCGCAGATGACGGTACACGCGGACACGATGAAACGCGCGGCGCAGGAAGGCTTCATCAACGCGACCGACATAGCGGACTGGCTCGTCGGCAAAGGCATGCCCTTCCGTGCGGCGTACAAGGTCGCGGGGCAGGTCGTTGCGAAATGCACGTCGCTCGGCGTCGTGGCGGAAGAGCTTGCGATGAGCGAATACAAAGCAATATGCGAGCTTTTTGATGAAGATTTATATAAAGAGATAGACATCACCGCATGCATGCAAAAGCGTACGTCGCAGGGCGGAACGGCAAAGGCTTCCGTCGACGCGCAGATAGCGGCGGTGAGAAAAGCGCTGTGAAAGGCGCGGAAAGGAAGGGACTATGATACTCAAAGGCAGGAGTTTTCTCAAAATTCTGGATTTTACGCCCGAGGAGATATCGTGGCTGATAGGCAGCGCGGAGAAGTTCAAGAGCATGAAAAAGGCGGGCATTCCGCACCGTCTGCACGAGGGCAAGAACATTGCGCTGATTTTTGAAAAAACGAGTACGAGAACGCGCTGCTCGTTTGAAGTCGCGGCGGCAGACCTGGGAATGAGCTGTGTCTACCTCGACCCCGTCGGCTCGCAGATAGGCAAAAAGGAGAGCATCCCCGACACGGCGCGTGTTCTCGGACGTATGTTCGCGGGCATCGAATACCGCGGCTACGGGCAGGACATCGTCGAGACGCTGGCAAAATACGCGGGTGTCCCCGTCTGGAACGGCTTGACAAATGAGGCGCACCCGACGCAGATACTCGCCGACTTCATGACGATAAAAGAGCATTTCGGATATCTCAAGGGAATAAAATTCGTCTATATGGGCGACGCGCGTTACAACATGGGCAACTCGCTTATGGTGGGCTGCGCGAAGATGGGCATGGATTTTACGGCTTGCGCGCCGAAGGAGAGCTACTTCCCCGTCGCGGAGCTGAAAGCGAAATGCGACGAGATAGCCGCGCAGACGGGCGCGAAGATATCGTACGAGACCGACCCGATAAAAGCCCTAACGGACGCGGACGTGATATATACGGACGTGTGGGTGTCGATGGGCGAACCCGAAGAGGTTTGGGCGGAACGTATACGTGACCTTGCGCCGTACCGCGTGACGAAGGAATTTTTTGACGTTGCAAAGCCGAACGCGAAGTTCATGCATTGTCTGCCCGCGTTCCACGACCTCAAGACGACGACCGGCAAAGCGATCTTCGATAAATTCGGTCTGGACTGCATGGAAGTCACGGACGAGGTGTTCGAGAGCGACCGCTCGATCGTGTTCGACCAGGCGGAAAACCGTATGCACACCATAAAGGCAGTCATGGCGGAAACGCTGTGACGCGGCAGCGGCGATAAATCGGCTACGATGCTTAAGACGTGAAAACGACGACGCAAAAGGTACGAAAAAGAGCCTTTCAAAGACGCAAAAGGTACGAAAAAGAGCCTTTCAAAGGCGCAAAAAGCGCGCGAAAAGGCGGAAAAGCGTGTCCCGGCGCGTTGAAACTGTGGATAAATAATGTAAAGCCTCCAAACTTGACAGTTTGGAGGCTTATAAATTTATTACAAAAGACTTTTGTATTACTAAGCTCAATATGTGAGTTTATTATAAAAATAACACAAAAATATAAATATCAGTAAAATATTATTGACAAATTATGGCAGATATGGTACCATATATATAGTATAAACCTTTTGGGAGGTGGTTTAATATGAAACGGCATGTTCGCGTTTCATAACTAATCCAATCAACTTTTTACAAATCAGAAAAAATCAGGAGGTGATTTAATACAAAACAGCAATCTGTGTTGTATAATTGAATCGGTCAAATTTTTAGAAATCAGAAAAACAGGAGGCGTCAATATGTTTAAAAAAACAATTATATTTATTTTGATCTCATCTCTTATATTCACATTGTTCGCAGCGTCCGTTTCTATAAGTGCAGTGACTGAAAAAGACGCCATATCACGCAAACAATGTTCTGAAATAGCAAAAGATTATATCAAAGATTTCTATTGCTCTGTTTATACAGAGAAAAAAATCGCAGATGACAAGTATTCTTTAAGCAATGACCTTAAATCTTATATGGAACATAAAGCCGCTTGTAATACCGCAATAAAAGTATTAGGGATCATACATCACGACTTCACAGTAAAGCAGGAAATTCTGGAAGAAAAAGTAATCGGAAGCAACTACTATTGTTTCATAAAAAACGATGTGTCTTTCTATTATGACGACCCGGCAGATGCTTCGGGTTTCGGCGAAGGTGCTTATGTGAGGATTTCCGTTAGAAACGGCGTTTATAAAATCGAAGACATATATTGCGAAAACCATTTTGACGAATCAACAAGAGGAATAATTTCCTTTGAAGAATTTATTGAAAATCCGGAAATTTCCGTTAATAAGGAAAATGTTCAGCGCAAAGCTTCCGAACTTGCCGGAAAATCAAAGATATCGATTTCCAAGTTAAAGGAAAAGCTTAACAACGATTCTGTATATATTCCGGAAACAAACAGTGCGAATCTCCAAAGAAGCGTTAACGCGCTTGACAAATCCGCTATGGTAACATGGGCAAAAGCAAACTGCTCTTTAACAAATCCTACACGAGGGTCGTCTCTTGCCACTTCGTATGTGGATTTTGCGACACAGGGGGGCTGGGACTGTACAAATTTTGTCTCCCATGCGATTCTCGCAGGCGGAAGCAACTTTAAAGACAACGGCAGTTCGAGTTCAGGCTGGTATTTCCACGGAATGAACAACCGTTCTGCAACATGGAGCAGCGTTAACAGCCTATATAGTTTTCTGACTTCCAACTCCTCAGGCTCCGGCCCGTATGGACATTATGTTGAATTCATTGAACCCTACACGCCCGAATATGTGTATTACACATACGATGTCGGAGACTTGATGCAGAGAAAGAACGACCCCTCATCGACTACATGGAATCATTCAATGATAATAACAAGATTTCTGTACTCGGTAATTCCATGTATAACATCCCGTTCAAATTTCACATTGTATACGAACAATGAGGCATTGACTTTGGTATATGATAACCCGGACTATGAATTCCGTGTTATTGTACTTGACGGATATTTTTCCTGAAAGAAAGGTTGAAAGATGAAAAAATGTAAAGTTCTCCCGATTATAGCGCTCGCGTCTTTTTTAATATTTTCGCTTTACGCCTGCGGCTCAAATAATACGGGTTTTGAGTTACAGCCCAACCCGCAAAGGAACCATTACACGGACACTGTTCTGACACAGCAAGAGTTCCCGAGAATCGGCGCGGTTCAATACACCTATTCCTTTGCCGAATTGATGTTTACGGCGCAGTTCGCGGCTCCGGAAGGAAAAGACATTACCACCCACCCCCTTTATCCGAAAAAATACGAATCCGAAAATGCGCTTATTGACGCATTGAAAAACGGCAAGATCGATATTGCGCTTATACAGCGTGTTTCCTCGGCCACGGACTTTCCCGACGGTATCACCGCACGCAAGCTTTCATCCGACGCGCTTGTGTTCAGAACTTCCCAGACAAATCCGGTTTCCATGCTTACAGCCGAACAGCTCAAGTCTATTCTCGGCGGCAGCATTTCCGACTGGTCACAGGTCGGCGGTGAGAAAGGCGAAATCGTATTACTGGCAGATAAGATAACTTACCCCAACGCAAACATAATCACTCAGATGACCATGATCAAGGACTTCAAAGCAAAATCCGATATTTCCGATAAAGCCAAAGCGGCGATAGAACTTAGGAAAAACCAGTCGGTAGCCGCATCGTATAGTGTAAATTCAGATTTTGTTCTTGAGCCCACGCCATATATGTCCTACATCTGGCACTTTTCGCTGGTGGGTGAGGACGGCACAAAGATAATCACTCCGGACGGAATACAGATATCCCCCGAAAGCGTGCTGAGCGGAGAATATCCTTACTCTGTTTGCACATACATGCTCTCGCTGAAACAGACCGATATGGCGGACAAATTCTTTGATGTTGCCGAAAACAGCTTTATTTCTCTGATATCAGACATAGGCGCTGACGAGAAAGATGCTTCTGTTTTTGATATGTACCTGTCCGAAGAGAAATAAAATATAACTCATGTAAAAAACTCCCTTACACCGTTCTGTGTGTAAGGGAGTTTGTTTTATATGCGTCAGATAAGCTGGATTATAGCCATCTCTGCAGCGTCGCCGCGGCGCGGGCCCGTCTTGATTATACGGGTGTAGCCGCCGTTGCGGTCTGCGTACTTCGGAGCGATCTCGTCAAAAAGCTTTTTGACGACGTCCTCCTTTGTAATGAAGCTGAGTGCCTGTCTCTTTGCGGCGAGAGTGTTCTTCTTGCCGAGAGTTATCATTTTATCTGCGAGGTCGCGGACTTCCTTCGCTCTTGTGTCGGTCGTTTCGATCTGACCGTTTTCAAAGAGGTAAGTAACCATGCCGCGAAGCATTGACATTCTGTGATCGGTTGTTCTTCCGAGTTTGCGTGTTCCCATTATTCAGCATCCTCCTTTCCTAAATCAGTTATCTTTATCGGCCGAGAAGTTCAGGCCGAGAGCCTCGAGCTTCTGTATGACCTCTTCGAGAGATTTTTTACCCAGGTTGCGTACGCGCATCATATCGTCGGGAGATCTGTTTATAAGATCGTCAACGGTGTTGATGCCCGCGCGCTTGAGGCAGTTGAACGAACGCACGGAAAGATCGAGCTCTTCGATAGTCATGCTCAGGATCTTCTCCTTGCTTTCCTCCTCGCCGCCCTTCCAGACGTCGTCCGCGAGGTCCTGCGGCTGCGCAAGGTCGATGAACAAAGCAAGATGCTCGCTCATTATTCTTGCCGCCATGCTTACCGCCGTGCGGGCGGAAATGGTGCCGTTTGTCCAGACTTCGAGCTCGAGTTTATCGTAGTCCGTCATCTGACCGACACGGGTGTTGCGGACGTTGAAGTTGACCTTCGTGACCGGAGAATGCGAGGAATCCATCGCGATCAGACCTATGGGCGAATTCTCGGGCTTATTGCGCTCCGAAGGAACATAGCCTCTGTCGGTACTGATCGTTATTTCCATATAGAGCCTTGCACCCTTGCCCAGAGTTGCAATATGCATCTCGGGGTTGAGTATTTCGATATCGGAGTCAACACGGATATCCTTTGCCTTAACTTCGCCTTCCTCCTGAGCTTCTATATAGCAGAATCTGGAGGATGTGCCGTGCAGACGGGCAATGAGTCCTTTGAGGTTCAGGACGATTTCCGCAACGTCTTCCTTGACGCCGGGGATCGTGGAGAACTCATGCTGCACGCCGTCAATCTTGATAGATGTGACAGCCGCGCCCTGCAGAGAGGAGAGCAGTATACGTCTGAGCGAATTGCCCAGCGTGATACCGTAGCCTCTTTCGAGGGGCTCGACGACGAATCTGGCATAAGTACCGTCTTCGGTTGCTTCGGATACTTCTATCGTAGGCTTCTCAATTTCTATCATTTAACGCACCCTTTCTTAAAATCTTAGGCGTATCGCCGCCTCAAACAGCGGCGACGCGCGGTTCGGGATACATTCACTAAGATTATTCCGATTACTTCGAGTACAACTCGACGATGAGGTGGACTTCGATAGCAAGGTCGATGTCCTCGGATGTGGGCTGAACCGCAACCTTACCGGAGACGTTTGCCTTGTCTGCTTCGAGCCACTTCGGAACGGGCTTCTTCTCGTTGGATTCGAGAATTGCCTTTATCTTCGCGCTGTCCTTGCTCTTGTCCTTGAGAGCGATTACGTCGCCGACGGATACGAGGTAGGACGGGATATCGACTTTCTTACCGTTGACGGTGAAGTGTCCGTGGGTGATGAGCTGCTTTGCTTCTGCTCTGGACATAGCGTAACCGAGTCTGTAGACAACGTTGTCAAGACGGGTTTCGAGGATCTGGAGCAGGTTTTCGCCGGTCATGCCGGGCTTCTTTGCAGCCATCTCAAAGTAAGATGCGAACTGATTTTCGAGAATGCCGTAATATCTTCTGACCTTCTGCTTTTCGCGAAGCTGAACCGCGTAGTCGGAAAGCTTCTTACGAGCCGCGCCGTGCTGGCCGGGGACGTGAACGTCCTTCTTGCTCATCGGGCACTTTTCGGAATAGCATCTGTCACCTTTGAGAAAGAGCTTTTCTTTCTCTCGTCTGCAAAGTCTGCAAACGGGGCCTGTATATCTTGCCATATCGTTTATCTCCTCCTATTATACGCGGCGTCTCTTCGGCGGGCGGCAGCCGTTGTGCGGGATCGGGGTCACGTCTTTGATCATCGTGACTTCGAGACCTGCCGTCTGAAGAGCGCGGATAGCGGATTCTCTGCCGGAACCGGGGCCTTTAACGAAAACTTCAACAGTCTGCAGACCGTGTTCCATTGCGGCTTTAGCAGCCTTTTCGGATGCCATCTGAGCAGCGAAAGGTGTGCTCTTCTTGGAACCCTTGAAGCCGAGTCCGCCTGCAGATGCCCACGATATAGCGTTACCGTTTACGTCGCTGATGGTGACAATGGTGTTATTAAAGGTGGAGCAGATATGAACTGAACCTTTGCTGATATTTTTCCTGTCCTTACGTCTCAGGGCAGTCTTTTTTCTTGCTTCCTGTGCCATTTCTATATCCCTCCTGCCTTATTTCTTCTTGTTCGCAACGGTCTTGGAAGGACCTTTGCGTGTTCTTGCGTTGGTTTTGGTTCTCTGCCCGTGAACGGGGAGGTTCTTCTTGTGGCGGCTGCCTTTGTAAGAGCCTATTTCGACGAGTCTCTTGATGTTGAGCGCGACTTCTCTGCGAAGGTCGCCTTCAACGGTGAGGTTGTGGTCGATATATTCACGAAGAGCTGCGATCTGATCTTCGGTAAGATCTTTCACGCGGATATCGGGGTCAATATTTGTTGCTGTAAGGATATCTTTGGATTTGCCGGGGCCTATACCGTAGATGTAAGTAAGACCGATCTCAACTCTTTTGGAGTTGGGCAAATCTACACCGGCTATTCTTGCCATACTTGTTAAAACACCTCCGAATTTTTACAGAGACTTAACCCTGTCTCTGCTTATGTTTGGGATTGGAGCAGATTACCATAACTTTGCCTTTTCTCTTGATAACTCTGCACTTATCGCACATGGGTTTTACGGAAGGACGTACCTTCATGATAAACTCCGTTTCTCCGGCGGCTGAGGTTTTGTATCACGTCCGTTCTCCGCCGGCGAACATGGACGTGCCTGAGAGCTTACTGCTCCTGTGCGGGTTTGCGCGGTGCGCCGCGCCATTTGATCCTGCCTTTTGTCAGGTCGTAGGGAGACATCTCGACTATGACCTTGTCGCCGAGCAGTATGCGGATGTTGTTGTCGCGAAGTCTGCCGGAGATATACGCGGTTATTTTGTGACCGTTGGAAAGTTCGACGATGAACTTCGTGTTCGGCAGAGTATCGGTAACGACACCCTCAACTTCAATAAGACTTTCTTTAGCCATTTATGGATTCCTCCGTTGAGAACATTTTCAAGGCTTTCCGGACTTCGGCGTTCTCGGGTCGTATACCCGAAATGACCTTTGCCGTAAGCCTGTCTCCGGCTGTTGCGGCGCAAAAGCGTAAATGTTTCATTTTTTTGGTTTTAGGCTTTTCCACCTTGCGGAGCTTCCCGTCTGTGATGACGGCGTAATTTCCGTCCGCTGTCACGTCGAGAACGAGGAATATCCTGCCCTCGTCGCGTCCCGCGGTCGAAATCACTGTACAGCCCCTGACGATTGATGTTTCTGACATAATCCTCCCGGGTTGTTGCCCCGTTGTTACAGAGATGTGAGTATTAACGGCTCTTCGTCGGTGACGGCGATAGTGTTCTCGTAATGAGCCGAGAGTTTGCCGTCCTTAGTTACTACCGTCCAGTCGTTGGAGAGGACTCTGACGTCCGGAACGCCCGCGTTTATCATGGGTTCCACGGCTATGGTCATGCCTTTTTCGAGGCGCCGACCCTTGCCCTGCATACCGTAATTCGGGACGTTGGGGTCTTCGTGTAACTGTGTTCCTACGCCATGTCCGACATAGTCATACACAACTCCGAAACCGTTTTTGTGTGCGTATTCGCTTATCGCGTGACCGATGTCTCCGAGACGTGCGCCCGCAGTCGCCTGAGCGATGCCTCTGTAAAAACATTCTTTAGTCACTTCAATAAGCCGCGCGGCCTCCGCGCTGACGTTGCCGGCGGGGAAGGTTGCCGCGTTGTCGGAATGGTAGCCGTTGAAAAGAACACCGACATCAATACTCACTATATCCCCGTCTTGTATTACGCGCCCGTCGGAAGGAATACCGTGAATGACCTCGTCATTGACGGATATGCACGCTTCCGCGGGGAACCCGCCGTATCCTTTGAAAGACGCGACGGCGTTCTTGCTTCTGATGAATTTTGCGATGACATCGTTGATGTGCTTCGTTGTTACACCGGGCTTCACGGCCTCGCCCCCGCGAATGAGGGCTTCAGCCGCGATAGCTCCGGAAATGCGCATCTTTTCGATCTCATGCTTTGTTTTGATGATGATCATTTTCGCCTTTCATCAAGCATCAAGTGCTTTGTCAACGAGTGCGGACGTGTCCGCAAGCTGTTCCTGACCTTCGACGATAACGAGTTTGCCCTGTGCGCCGTAGTAATCCTTTAGGGGTGCGGTCTGCTCGTGGTAGACGCGCAGTCTGTCGGCTACGACTTCGGGGCGGTCGTCATCGCGGATAGTCAGGGGCTCGCCGCAAGCGTCGCAAACGTCGCCTTTAGCGGAGGGCTTATAGACGGTATGGAATGTGGCGCCGCACTTTTTGCAGGTGCGTCTGCCGGACATTCTCGCGATTATTGCCTCGTCTTTGACTTCGATGCTTATGACTTTGTCCATTTCCTTGCCGAGCTCGCCGAGAATAACGTCGAGCGCTTCTGCCTGCGGGATCGTGCGGGGGAAGCCGTCCAGGATAAATCCGGACTCGCAATCGGGCTGCTGCAGCCTCTCTTTGACTATCGCGACGACTACGTCATCGGGAACGAGGTTGCCCGCGTCGATTATGGACTTGACTTTAAGACCGAGTGGAGTACCCGCGGCGATCGCGGCGCGGAGGATCGCTCCGGTGGAGATCTGCGGGATGGAGAGCTTTGCCGAAATACGTTCGGCCTGGGTGCCTTTGCCGGCACCGGGGGCTCCGAGCAATATCAGGTTCATGCTTGAGTCTCCTTCGGTTTATTCAAGGAATCCCTTATAGTTTCTGACTATGAGCTGGGATTCGATCTGTTTGATCGTTTCGAGAGCGACTTCAACAATAATCAGTATGGACGTACCGCCGATGGCGAGGGACTGAACGTAATATGCGAGGTTCGCGCCGCCAACAGACTCTGCAATCGGGTAGAAGATTACGCCGAATATGAGGGGCAGAATCGCTATAACGCTCAGGAACAGTGCGCCGAAGAGGGTGACGCGGTTAACTGTCTTGATGATGAAGTCTGAGGTGGGCTTACCGGGACGGATACCCGGGATTGTGCCGCCGTTGTTCTTGATATTATTCGCTATTTCCACGGGGTTGTACTGGATGGCTATGTAGAAATAGTTGAAGAATATTATAAGAGCGAAGGTGATTATGATGTAGAGCGCGGAACGCTGGTTGAAGTTCGCCTCGACCCATTTCGCGAAACCGGAGTTCGGGATGAACTGCGCGATAGTCGCGGGGATACCTACGATGGAATAGGTAAAGATGATAGGCATAACGCCCGTCATAACGACCTTTATCGGAAGGTGGGTGTTCTGGCCGCCGTACATTTTTCTGCCGACCTGGCGTTTTGCGTACATGATCGGGAGACGGCGTTCGCCGTTATCGAAGAAGACAACGAGGGCGATCATCGCAAGGAAGAGGAGAAGCGCCGCGACGTCCGCATACCACATTTTGCTCTGCCATACTGCGATGGAAGTAGTGAGAAGATTAACGCCTCTGGAGATGATGGACGCGAAGAGAATGATGGAAACGCCGTTGCCGACGCCTTTTTCATTGATGCTTTCGCCGATCCACATTACCAAACTGGAACCTGCCATGAGCGTGAGGAGTATTGTTGCGAGCTGGAGCCAGTGAGCAGCACCCGTCATGGGCGCGAGAGCGCCGGACGCTTGAAGCGTGACGTAGTAGCCGTAAGCCTGGATTGCCGCGATACCCAGCGTGACATAGCGGGTGATCTGGTTTATCTTCTTTCTGCCCATCTCGCCGCCGTCTTTCGAGAGTCTCTCAAGAGCGGGAATAGCGACGGTAAGCAGCTGCATGATAATGCTTGCGTTGATGTACGGCTGGATGGTGAGCGCGAAGACCGTGCCCTGAGCCAGCGCGTTGCCTGAGATCATATTCAGATACCCGAAGAAGCCTCCCGCGGTGTTCTGGAAGAACGACGAGACCGCCGTTGCATCGATGAACGGTACGGGAATGACTGCGCCGAGTCTGAAGAGGATGATGATGAAGAGAGTGTAGAGAATCTTCTGACGAAGCTCCGCAGTCCTCCATGCGTTTCTGAGTGTCTGAAGGATCTGCATTCCTTATAACACCTCAGCTTTCCCGCCTGCCGCTTCGATTTTCTGCTTGGCAGACTCAGAGAATTTGTTGGCCTTCACAGTCAACTTGACATTCAATTCGCCGTCGCCGAGTATCTTGATTGCTTTTGCGGGATCACTGATAAAGCCTTTGTTATAGAGTTCCTCTGCTGTGACTACCGCATCGGAGTCGAATTCGTTCAGGAAGTCGATGTTGACAATCTGATATTCGGTTCTGAAGGGGTAATTTCTGAAGCCACGCTTCGGCATTCTTCTCTGGAGGGGCATCTGGCCGCCTTCAAAGCCGGGTCTTACGCCGCCGCCGGAACGTGCATTCTGGCCCTTATGACCCTTGCCGGCAGTCTTGCCGTTTCCGGTACCTGCGCCTCTGCCCTTTCTTTTGGGTTCTTTTGTCGAACCGTAGGCAGGTGTGAGATCATGTAATTTCATTACTGACTGCCTCCTTATTCTTCTTCAACTTTGAGCATGTAGGAGATCTTCGCTACTTTGCCCTTTGTGGCTTCGTTATTCGGCTGTACCGTAACGTCGCCGACTTTGTAAAGTCCCATGCTTTTGGCAGTCGCGATATGAGATTCGAGTCTGCCTATGAGGCTTTTGGTAAGGGTTATCTTAAGAGCTGAGCTCTCGGTCTTTTTAGCCATGTCTCTGCCCTCCTTAACCCAAGATCTCGTCGATGGACTTGCCTCTGATCTCCGCGACTTCTTTCGCGTCCTTCAGGCTTGCAAGACCTTTGATCGTTGCCTGAACTACGTTCTGGGGATTACGGGAGTACAGAGCCTTGGTTCTGATATCCTTTATGCCCGCAAGTTCTACGACAGCACGGACAGCACCGCCTGCAATGACGCCGGTTCCTGCCGGAGCCGGTTTCAGAACGACTGTGCTCGAACCGTAGGTCGAAACGAGTTCATGGGGGATCGTGGTGCCTCTCAGAGTAACTCTGACGAGGTTCTTCTTAGCGTCCTCTATCGCCTTGTTGACGGCGTAGGGGATTTCAACGGATTTGCCTAGACCGACGCCTACGACACCGTTGCCGTCACCAACAACTACAAGTGCGGAGAACTTCATTTTTCTACCGCCTTTGACAGTCTTGGATACACGGTTCAGAGATACGAGCTTTTCGGTCAGGTTAAGTCCCTGTGCATCTATTTTTTCGTACATGAATGTTTTATCCTCCTATATCGTCCGAACTCAGAAGTTCAGTCCGCCTTCCCTTGCGCCTTCGGCAACTTCAGCGACTCTGCCCTGGTATGTGTAACCGCCGCGATCGAAAACGACATCTTTGATGCCCTTTTCCGCTGCGCGCTTAGCAAGCTCAAGGCCTATCTTTTTTGCAGCTTCTTTGTTGCCGCCGTATCCTTCAAACGCCTTTTCGACGGTGGAGCAGGAGACGAGTGTTGTTGCGGTGGCATCGTCGATGATCTGAGCGTAGATGTGTTTGAGCGAACGATAGACGCTCAGACGCGGGCACTCAGCAGTACCGACAACCTTACCGCGAACACGCTTATGTCTGGCAAGTCTTGCCTTATTGGAATCTTTTCTGGAAAACATGACTTTTCTCCTTCCTTATTTCTTGGAGCCCTTAGCGGCTTTACCTTCCTTATGTCTTACAACTTCGCCGGCATAGCGTATGCCTTTGCCGTGGTAAGGCTCCGGAGGTTTCTTCGCGCGGACCATAGCTGCGAACTGACCGACCTGCTGCTTATCGGCACCGGAGATAACGACCGTCAGGCCGTCCGGTACGTCGATGGTGATGCCGGGTTCCTCAGCAATAACTACGGGGTGAGAAAAGCCGATGGTGAATACGGCTGTGTTGCCCTGTTTCTGGACTCTGTAACCGATACCCTGAACTTCGAGCTTCTTGGAGTAGCCGTTTACAACGCCTTCGATCATGTTTGCGATGAGGGTTCTTGTAAGGCCGTGGAGGGATTTGTGGAGGTTGGAGTCGTCGGGTCTTTCGACTTTGACGGTCGCACCTTCTACGGTGATTTTCATTTCGGGACGCAGTGTACGTGTAAGGGTTCCCTTGGGGCCCTTGACGGTGACGGTGTTGTTTTCGGCAACATCGACCGTTACGCCTGCGGGTATATCAATAATCTTTCTACCAATTCTTGACATTTCAGCGTTTCCTTTCGATTACCAGATGAATGCGAGAACTTCGCCGCCTACGCCGTTCTTTCTCGCAGCTCTGTCTGTCATAACGCCCTTGGAGGTGGAGACTATCGCGACGCCGAGGCCACGCATGACCTTCGGAATCTCATCCTTGCCGACGTAGATACGAAGGCCGGGTTTGGATACTCTCTTTGCGCCTCTGAGGACTGCACTCTTGTTCGGGCCGTACTTAAGGATGACCTTGATTACGCCCTGCTTACCGTCGTCGATGACGTTGTAAGACTTGATATAGCCTTCGTCGACAAGTATCTGCGCGATCTGCTTCTTCATATTGGAGGCAGGTATCTCAACAGTCTCATGTTTTGCTGTGTTAGCGTTGCGGATACGGGTCAACATATCGGCAATAGGGTCTGTGATATGCATTTTCTTTCCTCCTTAATGAATTACCAGCTTGCTTTCTTTACGCCGGGAATCTGGCCTTTGTAAGCGAGCTCTCTGAAGCAGATACGGCAAATGCCGAACTTTCTGAGATAAGCGTGAGGTCTGCCGCAGATCTTGCATCTGTTGTATGCTCTTGCGCTGTACTTGGGTGCCTTCTGCTGCTTGATTTTCATGGAAGTCTTAGCCATTTCTATATCCTCCTCCTACTTATCTTGCGAACGGTGCGCCGAAAGCTGCGAGAAGCTCTTTTGCTTCTTCGTCTTTGGTCGCGCTCGTTACGAACATGATATCCATACCTCTGACCTTGTCGATCTTGTCGTACTCGATCTCGGGGAATATCAGCTGTTCCTTTACGCCGACGGAGTAGTTACCTCTGCCGTCGAACGCATCGGGATTGATACCGCGGAAGTCGCGGACTCTCGGAAGTGCCACGTTGAAGAATCTGTCCATGAACTCATACATACGGTCGCCGCGGAGGGTGACTTTTACACCGATGGGCATGCCCTTACGGATCTTGAAGTTTGCGACAGACTTTCTTGCCTTACAAACCATCGGCTTCTGACCGGTGATCTTCGAGAGGTCGTTGGAAACTGCTTCGATAACCTTGGAGTTATCCTTCGCGTCGCCGCATCCGACGTTGATGACGATCTTTTCGAGCTTGGGAATCTGCATTGTGCTCTTATATTCGAACTTCTTCATCAGAGCGGGAGCGATTTCGGATTTATAAAGTTCTTTAAGTCTCGACATTTCTTATACCTCCGTTAAAACTCTGCGCTGCATTTTTTGCAGACTCTGACTTTTTTGCCGTCTGCGGTGACCTTTGTGCCGACGCGGGTCGCTTTGCCGCATTTGGGGCAAACGAGCTGGAGCTTGCTTACATACAGAGCGCCTTCGGTCTTGACGATGCCGGAGGTGTCGGTATTGGTGCGAGCCTTGTGATGCTTGGATACCATGTTTACGCCCTCGACCATAGCCTTCTGCTCAGCCGGAGCGGTTGCGATGACCTTGCCCTGCTTGCCCTTGCTCTTGCCGGAGAGGACCTTGACGGTATCGCCTTTTTTGATATGAATTGTATTCATTTGCGTCCTCCTTACAGAACTTCGGGAGCCAGAGAGAGGATCTTCGTGAAGTCCTTATCTCTGAGTTCTCTCGCGATGGGCCCGAAAATACGGGTCCCCTTCGGGGTCTTGTCATCTTTGATTATTACGGCTGCGTTTTCGTCAAAACGGATATAGCTTCCGTCTGCTCTGCGCACGCCTCTTACGCTGCGGACAACGACTGCCTTGACAACGTCGCCTTTTTTGACGTCGCCGCCGGGGGCTGCCTTTTTGACCGAACAAACGATGATGTCGCCTATATTGGCATATCTTCTGCCTGTGCCGCCAAGAACGCGGATGCACATCAGTTCCTTAGCGCCCGTGTTGTCGGCAACCTGCAGAAAGGTTTGCTGCTGTATCATAGTATTTCTCCTTTACCGCTTATTTTGCCTTCTCGATGACACGGACCAGACGCCATCTCTTGTCCTTGGACAGAGGTCTGGTTTCCATGACTTCTACTCTGTCGCCCACTTTGCACTCGTTGAGTTCGTCGTGAGCCTTGAGCTTGTAGGTACGCTTCATAACCTTATTGTACAGCGGGTGTCTGACGTGTTCATTAACCGCGACGACGATCGTCTTATCCATTTTATCGGAAACGACGAGTCCCGTTCTGGTTTTTCTCAAAGATCTTTCCATTATTGTGTCCTCCTCCGCTTATACTGACTGCTTCTCGTGCAGTATCGTCTTAACTCTTGCGATGTCTTTCTTGACGTCCGCGAGTCTTATCGGGTTATCCAGCTGTTTGGTCGCGTGCTGGAAACGAAGGTTGAACAGCTCTTCCTTGAGGTCTTTGAGCTTTGCCTCCAGTTCGGAGACAGACATATTTCTGATCTGTTCTGCTTTCATTATGCGTTACCTCCGTTCGCCGCTTCCATGTCAGATCTCTTGACGAACTTGCATTTGATCGGCAATTTATAGGACGCGAGACGCATAGCTTCTCTCGCGGTCTCTTCGGGAACACCCGCCATCTCGAACATTATGCGTCCGGGCTTGACGACTGCTACCCAGTACTCGGGAGAACCTTTACCGGAACCCATTCGGGTCTCAGCCGGTTTCTCGGTTATCGGCTTGTCGGGGAATATTTTGATCCAGACCTGACCGCCTCTTTTGACGTATCTGGTCATAGCGATACGGGCTGCTTCGATCTGATTGCTGGTGATCCAGGAAGGCTCAAGAGCTACGAGACCGTATTCACCGCTGCTGATCTTGCTGCCGCGAATTGCTTTGCCCTTCATACGGCCGCGCTGAACGCGTCTATATTTTACTCTTTTTGGCATTAACATGGCGTTCACCCTCCTTCTTTTCGGTTACTTTCTTGTTTGCTGCGAGAACTTCGCCCTTGTAGATCCAGACCTTGACGCCGATCTTACCGTAGGTGGTGTGAGCCTCGGCAAAGCCGTAGTCGATGTCGGCTCTGAGGGTCTGCAGCGGGATGGTTCCTTCATGATAGTGCTCTCTGCGGGCAATTTCCGCACCGCCCAGACGTCCGGAGACCATTGTCTTGATACCCTTTGCGCCGGCCTTCATCGTTCTGTCGATGGCCTGACGGGTAGCACGTCTGAAGGTGATACGTCTTTCGAGGTCGCTTGCTATTCTCTCGGCTACGAGCTGAGCGTTGAGGTCGGGGCGTTTGATCTCGACAATGGAGATGTAAACTCTCTGACCGACAAGCTTCTCGACGTCCTGACGGAGCTTTTCGATCTCCGCACCCTGTCTGCCGGCGATGATACCGACTTTAGCGCAGTGAATGAAGATCTTTATTCTGCCGTTGAAGTCTCTTTCGATCTCGATCTTGGAGACGCCTGCGGCGTAGGTTCTTGCTTTGATAAACTTTCTGATTTTGTCGTCCTGAACGAGGATGTCGCCGAACTTATCGTCGCGGGCGAACCATCTGGAATCCCAGTTGCGGATGACACCAACACGAAGGCCGTGCGGATTAACTTTCTGTCCCATTTATACGTCCTCCTTATTCTTTCTCCGCAAGGATCATCGTGATGTTGGATGATCTCTTGAGGATTCTGTCAGCGCTGCCCTTGGCTCTCGGCATCATTCTCTTAAGGGTACGTCCTGCGCCTACATAGCAGGTCTTGACGTAGAGCTTGGAGACATCCATGCCGAAATTGTTCTCGGCGTTAGCAGCCGCGCTCTTTACGAGTTTGAGCAGGGGCTCGCTTGCCGCCTTCGGAGTATTTTCGAGTATTGCGACCGCCTGACCGAGGGGCTTGTTGCGGATAAGGTCGAGAACGATCTTTACTTTACGAGGAGAGATCCGAAGCTCTCTCAGATATGCTTTAGCTTCCATTATCTATTACCCTCCTGTGTCTTAGGTGTTGGAAGTCTTCGAGCCCGAGTGACCTTTGAAGAGGCGGGTGGGCGCAAACTCTCCGAGCTTGTGACCGACCATGTCTTCAACGACATAAACGGGAACGTGCTTCCTGCCATCGTGGACAGCAAAGGTGTGTCCGACAAAATCGGGGAATATAGTAGAGGCTCTGGACCATGTCTTTATAACACGTTTTTCGCCTTTTGCATTCATATCAAGGACCTTTTTCATAAGCGACGCTTCAACATAAGGGCCTTTTTTAACGCTTCTGCTCATTTATCGGCACCTCCTTATTTCGCATTTCTGCGTTTTACAATGTATTTGTTGGACTTGTTCTTCTTGGAGCGGGTCTTGTAGCCGAGAGCGGGTTTGCCCCAAGGAGTGACCGGGCCGGGTCTGCCGACCGGAGCCTTACCTTCACCACCGCCGTGGGGGTGATCGCAGGGGTTCATGACGGAACCTCTTACGGTAGGACGGATACCCATATGACGGGTTCTGCCGGCTTTACCGATCTTGACATTCTCGTGATCGAGGTTGCCGACGATACCGATCGTGGCTTTGCAGTTCAGACGAACCATACGGACTTCGCCGGAGGGAAGTCTTACCTGTGCCATGCCGTTTTCCTTAGCCATGAGCTGCGCTGCTGCGCCTGCGCTTCTGGAAAGCTGTGCGCCTTTGCCTGCGACGAGCTCGATGTTGTGGATGAACGTACCGACGGGTATGTTTTCTATGGGCAGGCAGTTGCCGGGTTTGATATCCGCGTTTGCGGAGGACTGGACTTTGTCGCCTACGGTAAGCTCGTTGGGAGCGATGATGTAAGCTTTTTCGCCGTCTTCGTACTTGATCAGCGCGATGTTTGCGCTTCTGTTCGGATCGTACTCGATGGACATGACCTCTGCGATATCGTCGAGACGGTTGCGCTTGAAGTCGATTATACGGTATTTTCTTCTGTTGCCGCCGCCCTGATGACGAACGGTGATTCTGCCGTAGCTGTTACGTCCTGCGTTTTTCTTGACGGGAGCAAGAAGTGATTTCTCGGGGCCCACCTTCGTGATCTCTTCAAACGTCGAGACGGACATGTTTCTTCTGGAATGGGTCGTCGGCTTGAAATTCTTTATAGGCATTCGTATCACTCCTTTACATCAAGCTGTCGAAGAACTCGATGGACTTGCTGTCTGCGGTGAGCGTGACGATGGCACGTTTGCCGGAAGCGGTCTTGCCGCTGGTGTAGCCCATTCTTCTCTCCTTGCCGTCGAAGTTGATGGTGTTGACCGATGCAACTTTAACGGAGAAGATCTTCTCTACTGCTTCTTTGATTTCGATTTTGTTCGCGTCGGGTGCGACGATGAACGTGTATTTGCGCTGTTCGCGCATGAGTGCCATGCTGTGCTCGGTGACAACAGGCTTGAGGATTATATCGTGTACGGATTTCATTATACATACACCTCCCCTATTTTCTGAAGCGCCTCTTTGGTAACGATGAATTTGTCCTGCTTGAGGATATCGTATACGTTGAGGGTGTTGACATACGCGGTCTTGACGGTCGGAATGTTTGCGGCGCTCTTGACGACGTTCGCATCGGGGCCGGGAAGAACTACGAGAGCCTTGTCTTCAACGTTGAGAGCCTTGAGGACTGCGACCATGCTCTTGGTCTTTATCTCGTCGAACTTGAGGTCTTCGAGGACTATCATATTGTTTTCAGCGACCTTGGAGGAGAAAGCGCTCTTCATAGCGACTCTCTTCGCCTTTTTGTTCATGGAGTATCTGTAGCTGCGGGGCTTCGGGCCGAGAGCGATACCGCCGTGAGTCCACTGAGGAGCTCTGGTGGAACCCTGTCTTGCTCTGCCTGTGCCCTTCTGACGGAACGGTTTCTTACCGCCGCCGGAAACCTCGGTGCGGGTGAGGGTGCTCTGTGTGCCGTGACGCTGGTTGGCAAGATAATTCTTGACAGCCTCGTGCAGCAGCGCTACATTGACCTCGACACCGAAGATGCTTTCGTTCAATTCGACCGTGCCGGTCTCCTTGCCGTTCATATCATAAACTTTTACGTTAAGCATTTCTGTATCCTCCCTTACGCCTTCTTAACGGACTTTATAGCGGATTTGACCACTACCAGACCGCCGTTGGGACCGGGGATAGCGCCTTTGATGGCGATGAGGTTGTTTTCAGCGTCAACCTTTGCAATGCAGAGGTTCTGAATCGTAACCTGTTCGCTGCCCATGTGTCCCGGCATGCCCTTGTTCTTCATTACTCTGGAAGGATCCGTGTTGGAACCCATAGAGCCCTGATGTCTGTGGTAACCGGAGCCGTGAGCCATGGGACCCGTGTGGAATCCGCAGCGCTTGATCGTGCCCTGGTATCCTTTACCTTTGGAAGTGCCTGTGACGTCAACGATGTCGCCTGCGGCGAAAACGTCGGCTTTGATTATATCGCCTACGTTGAGAGAATCGGCGTTGTCGAGTCTGAACTCGCGAAGCTCTCTCTTATAAGCAACCTGTGCTTTGTCGAAATGTCCTTTGATGGGTTTGTTGACGAGCTTCTCGCGAATGTCGCCGAAACCTATCTGAACCGCGCTGTAACCGTCGTTCTCAACGGTCTTTTTCTGTACTACCGGGCAAGGTCCCGCTTCGATGAGCGTTACGGGGATCACGTTGCCGTTCTCAGAGAAAATCTGGGTCATACCGATTTTCTTTCCGATGATGCCTTTTTCCATTGTGATAAATTCTCCTTTCGGTTATTGGTCGGGTTTACCGACTTGACCTGCATGGCTCCGATCAATTGCTGTACAGCGGTCTGCCGCTTACAGTTTGATTTCGATTTCGACGCCCGCGGGAAGATCTATTCCCATAAGAGCTTCGACTGCCTTCTGGCCGGGCTTTATGATGTCGATGACACGCTTGTGTGTCTTCATCTCGAACTGTTCACGAGAGTCTTTATATTTGTGGACTGCGCGGAGTATCGTGATGACCTCTCTGTCTGTCGGCAGCGGGACCGGACCGGATACTGTTGCGCCCATTCTCTTAGCCGTAGCAACGATTTTCTCCGCTGCCGCGTCGATCAGGTTGTGATCGTATGCCTTGAGTCTGATTCTCATTTTTTCGTTCTGTGCCATTTGTGTCGCCTCCTGAAATTTCATATTTGATTGATTTCGTTTTGGCGATGAAAAACCGAACACTCAGCCGTGCGTTTCTTGAAAAAGACGCAAAAAAATTCCGAATCAGGGCAAGCTGTTCAGAATCAACCAAGCACCGGGCGGTAACACTTTCGCGTCGCGTAGGACTTTCCGCCGTCAAAAATCACGGTCGGAAGTTTCCGTTTCAGGGCAACGCTTTCGGTTACACCGGCAAAATTCGGTATCATCCAATTTGAAATCGGATTTACGCTCCTCCGGAATTCCCTGTCTGCTTTTCGGGCAGAATTTCAGCAACCTCCGGGATCATAGCGCTGTAAAATGGGTATGGTGCTATTGCCATGCTTTGTTATTATACATCAATAGGGGGATTTTGTCAATACCGAAGTGAAAAAAAAGTATATTTTCGCGTTGAACTTTTTGTGAACTCGGCGGCAGAGTGGGCACACGTACAAAGAGACGTATAAAATGAATTTGCGGCAGAGCGCGGCGGCGCAAATTCCGCAGGAATTTGCACGCCGTGCGCCGCGAAGCGGCGCACGGCGACGCGCGGAGCGCGTGCCGCCGCAAAAAAGAGACGGGCACAGAATAAAAAGAGGCTTGCGCGGGGAAAATGAGACGGGCACGGAAGAAAATGAGGCGGGCGCAAGAAAAAAAGAGGCGGGCGCGGAGAAAATGAGGCGGGCGCGGAGAAAATGAGACGGGCACGGAAGAAAAAGAGGCTTGCGCGGGGAAAATGAGACGGGCGCGGGAAAAAAGGGTTACGCGGGGAAAAATGAGACGGGCACAGGAAAAAAAGAGATCGCGGAATGCCGGCTTCATATTTCATATATAGTATTCGCGTGCGCGCGCACGCGCGAGGCAACGTAACGCGAATTTGTGCGCACGCACGCGCGAGGCAATGTGACGCGAATTTGAACGCGCACGCGCGAGGCAACGTAACGCGAATTTGTGAGCACACGCGCGCGAGGCAACGTGACGCGAATTTATGCGCGCGCACGGGGTCGAGGCAATGTAACGCGAATTTGTGCGCGCGCACGGGGTCGAGGCAACGTGACGCGGCGCCCATGCACGGATACGGGCAAAGGATGATGTGCGTCACTGCGGGATACGGCGCGGAAGAGTCGTAAAATGTCGAACCGTGTCGCAATGGCGCAATGCGACGGAAAATCGAGGAAAATGCGCACTTATTCAAAAAAAAGTGTTGACAAAACAGATATCATATTGTATAATATAAACAGTAACAACGAGGAGACCGAAAATATGGAAGACAGAGAAATAATAACTCTTACCGACGAAGACGGTATAGACATTGACTATGTGATAATCGAGAGCGTTGAATATAATGATAACGTATACGTTGCGGTCGTGGAAGCGGCGCACGTGGACGATCCCGAGTGTGAGTTCATGATCCTGAGAGTGGATGATAACGAAGAAGATGAAGACGAGAAGGTCTTCAACACGATCACGGACGAGGACGAATTCAATGAAGTCCTTGAAGCGATCGAGGCAAAGCTTGACGATGAGTACGATTTCGACACCGATACGGATTCGGACGAAATCTGACCCTGACCGTCGCATAGCGTAGCAAAACTTCCTGCGCGGTTCGTGTATTACGGTATATTAAAACCTACACTTCGAACATGGGAATCCGGCTTCCGCTGTCGGGTATGCAGACCTCCCGGACATTGTCCGGACGTTGGGAGCACAAAGCGGTGGAGAGGATTTAACCCAACCTGCTTATGCAGGGTTTGATTTTACCGTAAGATGAGGCACGGCCGGGCGGGATTTTTTTTTACAGCGAGCCGCTGAGCCAATGCACGGGGACGTACAGAATAAAAAATAATGCGCAGATTACGCGGGATTCGGCTCGTTGCCGACGCTGGCAAAAGCGAGCCGCTGAGGCAATGCACGGGGACGTGCAGGATAAAGAATAATGCGCAGATTACGCGGGATTCGGAAGGTAAAGAACGGGACAAGGAGCGTGCGAGTGATGGAACGTATCGTTATTTTCGCGGCGGAAGGGATAAAGGCGGAGTTCGTACAGGCGATAAAGCGCGTGCGGAGCGACGCGGAAGCGGTGTTTCTGCCGAGGCTCGGAGGCATTGAGGGCGAGGTTGCCCGTCACACGGACGCGGCGCTGTGTGTGCTTGACGACGTTGTTGTCTGCGCGCCCGAAATGTTTGAAAATGTGTCGCCTTTCGCGGACGCCGTGTGCGGGCTGAGCGTGCCGTATTCGCCGTATCCGAATGACGTGGCGTACAACGCGGCGGCGGTGGGAAAGCGCCTGTTCTGCGCGGAGAAGTACACGGACGCGGAGGTTTTGCATCAGGCGCGGCGGCTGGGCATGGACATTGTCAACGTGAGGCAGGGGTATGCGAAATGCAGTACCGTGTCGGTGAGCGAAAACGCGCTGATAACGTCGGACGCGGGCATCGCGAAGGCGGCGGTGCGGTGCGGGCTTGACGTGCTGAAGGTGACGAATGACGGCGTGCGGCTCAACGGGTTCGGGTGCGGGTTCATAGGCGGTGCGTCGTGCCGTATCCCCTGCCCCGACGGCGACGTTATCGTTTTCACGGGCGACATTGACACGTTTTTGCCCGATGCGGCGGCGATACGTTCGTTCTGCGCGGAGCACGGCGTGCGTGTCGTGAGCTGCGAAGGAGACGTGTATGATTACGGGCAGAGTGACGCTGCAGTCATATACGGAGACGTGCGGAAGAAAAGATAAAGTGCAGGATACGGCGCGGAGAGAAAGAATAAAATATCTGTACGTTAAAGAGCGCGCCGCGACGGCGCGCGAAGCGCGCAGTCGTGCGCCTCAAAGAGGCGCACGACTGCAAATTTCCGAAGGAAATTTGCGTCGCGGCGAGAAAACCGAACGTACACATATTTCAATATAACGCGGCAGATTAAAAACGCTGACATATTAAAACACGGAGATATTAAAACACGAAGATATTAAAACGCAGCAGATTAAAAACACGGACATATTAAAGATATAACAATTCGCGGAGCGAGACAAAAACGCTCCGCGATATTTTTTGCGGCTCGCACGTCACGCTCCGATAAAAAGAAATATGAAGCATATATATCAGCATATATATTAAAGAAAAGACAGCAAAAGGCGGGGCGGAAAAATGACATTGAGAAATATAAAAAGGATAAAGACTGCGGCAACGGTCATCGTATGCGCGACGGCGGTGATATTGCTGCTGCAAGGGCTTGACGCGGCGGTGCGCCCTATACTGCGTGAGGAGGCGGCGGCGAAGGCGGACATAATGCTGACGCGGCTGATCAACGACACGGTGACGCTGTCGCTGGACGGGGTGGATATTGTGCGCACGGAGGTGGACTCGAGCGGCGCGCTTACGGCTCTGCGGCTCGACACGGCGGCGATGAACCGAATAAAGAGCGACGTTGTGGAGAAAGTAACAAGTGCGATATCAACGCCCGACACGGCGAAGGTAGAGGTGCCTGTGGGAACATTGACGGGGCTTGACATGCTCGCTGGAAAAGGTGCGGCAATACCCGTAAAGGTGGTGCTTGTGCAGACCGTGAGCGCGAACTACATAACCGAATTTGTCGGCGCTGGACTCAACCAGACGGTGCATCGGGTGACGCTTGAGGTCGTGGCGGAGATCTGCCTGCTCATGCCGACGCAGACGGTGCGGCGCACGGTCAAAACACAGGTCGTCGCGGCGGAAACGGTGATCGTGGGCAGTGTGCCGTTTAACAGATAAAACGGGAAATTCATGCACGTCTCGGGCATAGGTACAACGACGGCACGCGACAAGGAGCGACGGCACAGGGGCAAGCGGCGGCGCGTGCAAGGAGCAACGACACGGAGCAGGCGGCAACGACACGGAGCAAGCGGCAACGACATGGGAGAAGCGACGGACGGGGCAAGCGGCGGCGCGGCGCTTGACAAAATAAATGCTATATGGTAAAATATGATTGATACGGAAAATGCGCCTGCCTACGCGGCGCGCGGACATATCCGCACACGGGAGATATTGAAAATGACCGATGAAATGAAAGAAATCGAGCTTTATGCGGCGGCACTGGGGCGTGAGGACGCGGAAAAAGACGCGGCGGCGCTCTCGGAAAAGCTCGCGTATTGGGCGAAAAAATACTACGTTGACGACGACCCCGCCGTCGACGACTACACCTACGACATGACCCTGCGCCGTCTGGCGGCGATAGAGGCGAAATTTCCCGACCTCAAAAGCGCGACGAGTCCGACTCAACGCGTCGGCGGTGACAGCCTTAAAGCCTTTACACCTGTTGTTCACGCGGTGAAGATGGAGAGCCTGCAGGATGCGTTTTCGTTTGAAGAACTCAAGGAATTCGACGCGCGCGTAAAAGCCGCTTTTCCCAACGCGGAGTACGACGTTGAGCTGAAAATCGACGGATTGTCGGTCGCTTTGGAATATGAAAACGGTGCGTTCGTGCGCGGCGCGACACGCGGTGACGGCACGACGGGCGAGGACGTGACACTCAACCTCAAAACTGTAAAGAGTATTCCCTTGACACTCACTCCGCCGTATCCCGACAGGCTGACGGTGCGCGGAGAAGTATATATGCCGAAAAAATCGTTTGAAAAGCTCAATGAAGAGCGTGAGATACGGGGCGAAAGTCTTTTTGCGAACCCTCGCAACGCGGCGGCGGGGTCTCTGCGGCAGCTTGACAGCAAGGTGACGGCGACGCGGAGTCTCGCAATAATCGTGTTCAACATGCAGGCGTCGTCGGCGGACGGCGCGGCGGTGGAGGGCTACGCGACGCACAGCCAGACGCTCGACGAAATGAAGCGCATGGGCTTCCCCGTAAGCCCGTATTACAAGACGTTCACGACGGTGGACGCGGCGTTTGAGGAGATTCAGCGGCTCGGCGCGATGCGGCATTCGCTCCCGTTCGACATCGACGGGGCGGTCATAAAGGTCAACAGCCTTGAGATGCGCAAAGCGCTCGGAAGCACGGCGAAATACCCGAAATGGGCGATTGCGTACAAGTATCCGCCCGAGGAAAAGGAAACGGTGCTGCGCGACATACAGATAAACGTCGGCAGGACGGGTGTGCTCGCGCCGCTGGCGGTACTCGACACGGTGACGCTTGCGGGCAGCCGCATTTCACGCGCGACGCTCAACAACGGCGCGTTCATTTCGCAGAAGGACATCCGCATCGGAGACACGGTCGTCATACGCAAGGCGGGCGACGTCATCCCCGAGGTCGTAGGGGTAGTGCAAGCAAAGCGTCCGTGCGGCACGGTGAAGTTTGAGATGCCGGCGCTCTGCCCTGTCTGCGGCGCGGCAACGGCACGTGACGCGGACTCCCCCATCGTGCGGTGTGTTAACGCGGAGTGTCCCGCGCAGGCGGTGAAGAATATAATACATTTCGTCGAGCGTGACGCGATGGATATCGACGGGCTCGGCGAGAGCAACATACGCCGGTTCATCGACGAAGGGCTGATATCGACGGCGGCGGACATTTACACGCTGGACTACGGGAAAATCGCGCAGATGCAGGGCTTCGGCGAAAAAAGCGCGGAAAATCTGCGTGCGGCGGTGGAAAAGTCGAAAACTGCGGGGCTTGACCGTGTCATATATGCGGTGGGAATACGTCAGGTCGGGTCGAAGGCGGCGAAGGTGCTTGCGGAAAAATACGGCTCGTGGGACGCGTTCGCGGCGGCGACGGAGGAGGAGTTGACGCGCATCGAGGACATCGGTCCGATAACGGCACGGTATATACGCGAATTTTTCGGGCGTGAGGGCAACCTTGACCTTATGCGGCGGCTGACGGACGCGGGCGTGAAGATGACATATGACGCCGCAAAAAAGGGCGACAAATTCGCGGCAATGACGTTCGTTCTCACGGGTACTCTTCCGACGTACACGCGTGACGAGGCGAGCGCGATGATACAGGCGCAGGGCGGCAAGGTGTCGGGCTCGGTATCGAAAAAGACGTCTGTCGTGCTGGCGGGAGAGGACGCGGGGAGCAAGCTGACAAAGGCGCGCGCGCTCGGCATACGGGTTATCGACGAGGCGGAATTCATTGCAATGTATAATGAATAAAGCCCCCTGCCCTGCCGCGACATAAAAACCCTTTTTTCGGCAAATAATACATTATTTAGTCCAATTCGTGGCATATTCGCAAAAGCACTTGACAAATCGTGTAAAAAAAAGTATTATGGATACCGAAAAAGCATATGAGGTATCCGACGGAAATGAGTAAGATGAAAAAACATATATTGCCGTTGTGGGCGCTCGTGGTCATAGACACGGTGGCGCTCGGTGCGGCGCTTTGTGTGTTTGCGCTGTTTGACCATGTGCTTACGTTCGGCCCGTCCTCTCCCGTTTTCGAGCCGACGCAGGAGACACCGACGCATTCCACTTCGCAAGACCCCTCCGAAAAGCCGACGGACGAGGTGTGGCAGGGCATGTTCGGCAAGAAATTCGCGGACAAGTTTGCCGACGGCGACGACGTGACGGTGACGGACACCGAATACAGGTCGCACGACATTTACGTGAAATGCTATCGCGGCAGGGTCAACGGCTCGAACTACTATGTGCAGGATATTTATATAAGGAATCCGCAGAATTTCCGCACCGCGTTTTCGAGCGGCAGGCTTGACGGAACAAAGCAGACAGGGCTCTCGATGGCGCTGGAAAACTCTGCCGTATGCGCGATAAACGGCGACTACAACGGCTTCGGCATGGGCGACGGCGGCGTCGTACTGAGAAACGGCGTGCTGTACCGAGGCAAACCCGACAACGACGTGCTCGTGATGTACTCGGACGGCTCGATGAAGGACTTTGCCGCGGACCGCAACCGCACCGTGAAGGGCTTTGACGCTCAGGCGGAGCTTGCGGCGGGAGCATGGCAGGCATGGTGCTTCGGCCCGACGCTCGTGCGCAACGGAGCAATCCCCGAAAAATGGTACTCGTATATCAACGCCGCAAATCCGCGCACCGCGCTGGGATATTTCGAGCCGGGGCATTACTGCTTCGTGACCGTTGACGGGCGCAGCGACGTGTCGCAGGGCATGAAAATGCGCGAACTGGCGGAGCTGATGCTCGGGCTGGGCTGCAGGCTGGCGTACAATCTCGACGGCGGACAGTCCTCGACGATGACGTTCGGCGACAAAATGATAAATATCGCGCCGCCCGACGAAGGAGTGCGTAAGCTCAGCGACATTCTTTACATTGCGGAGGTCGCCGATGAGTAAAAACAGATCAAAAAGATTTCTGCGGACGGTGACGCAGATAATGGCTCACGTCTCGATGATATGTGCCGCGATGGTGCTGACGTTCCTGATAATCGAGATATTCAACCCCTACGCGTCGTTCATATCCCACGCGCTCTCAAAGCAGGCGGTTCTGCCGGTGTGGATATTCTCATCCGTGTGGACTGCCGTGGCGATGATAGCGCAGATACGGCGCAGAGAAACACGCGAACTGAAAAACGCGGCGAAAAACGAGGCAAAGCCCGGCAACGCGGTGAAAAATGAGGCAAAAAACGAGGCAAAGCCCGGCAATGCGGCGAAAAATGAGGCGAAAAACGAGGCAAAGCCCGACAACGCGGTGAAAAATGAGGCGAAAAACGAGGCGGCACAGACGGCGCAGAATGAGCCGAAAGCCCCGAAAAAACTGAAACGTATCGACTTATAGAAGAAAAACGCCCCGGCGCAGAAACGCCGGGGCGTTCGTGTTTTTGCGCAAAAACAGACCCGTCGGGAAACCGACGGGCTTTTTTATGCTTTTTTAAAGGAATATATCCCTCGGCGTGACGGCTACTGCGTCATACGCGCATGGGAAGGAATATTTCCCTCGGCGTGACGGCTATTGCGTCATACGCGCATAGGAAGGAATATTTCCCTCGGCGTGACGGCTACTGCGTCATACGCGCATAGGAGATGAACGAGAACACCGCACACACGAGCGTGAGCATCGCCAAACCGCCGCAGACAAACGCAATGCCCGCGACGAGAGCCGCCCAGCGCTTTCTCGCGCCCCAGCCTATCCACGCAAACACGCTCCCCGCGACACACGGCAGCAGAGATACGGGACTTACGAGCGAAAAATACCATTGCATCGGGGAAATCGCTTCGTCACGCAGCTCGTCTGCCTCCTGCTGCGTTATCTCGCCCGACTCGAGCGCGTCTTTTATATAGTCGCCGACACGGGCCTCGACCACCGCGCCGAGAACTATGGGCATGACGATGAGGAATACCGAGAGCACCGTGGAGATTATTGCCGCCGCAAGCAAGAAGCCCTGACGTTTGACGGTGTATCTGCCGCCGACGTACGCCACGGAGCCGCGCGAAACATGCGTCGTACCCGCGTCGGAATCGCCTCTTAACTTGCTCATTTCCACGTTATACTGCCATTTTTCGAGACGTCCCGCCGCAAGATCGGCGCGCAGAGACGCCTTTTTCTCCTCGGGCGTCATTTCGTCGAAATTCTTCCGCGCGGGCGCGCAATTCGGACATCTGTTCCCGTTGAGCTCGGCGCCGCATTTGGGACAAAAAAGCTGAGCCATGTTTCTTACCTCTTCTGTTACCGTGTCGGGTGGCTTGCCGTAATCATATCAATATATGTTTCAAATTTTTTACAATTTTGCCCTTGACTTATTTCACTTTTTGTGATATAATATATACATCCCACAAGGACGAGCATACAATCGGCGGACATGCCGCGGAAAAATGCTCACGGCAAGGGATAATCATTACCTTGTACATATTATACACCATATTTATGAAAAAGTCAAGAGAGAACGAAAAAAAATGTACAGAGAAAAAATTCTTGTATGCGGCGGCTGTGCGGAGAGGTTTTCGCAGGACGACGCGGAGGAAGGGTCGGCGGAATACGTTGCGTACGGCGAAGGAGAAGCGGTGAGGTTTCGGCTTGCGCGATGCCCCTATTGCGGCGGCGAGGACGTGTACGAAGCGGACGAGGATGAAATTTGAAAGAGGAAAAAGATGGCAAGAGACTATTTTCGCGCGCATTTCAGCTTTCTCAAAACGATGGAACGGCTGTCGATGCAGGAGCGCGGCGAGATATTCACGGCGTGTCTGGAGTACGCGCAGGGGGGCACTTTGCCCGAGATGAGCACGATGGCGGCGGCGGTGTTCCCGTCGATACAGTTTTGGATAGACAAGGATATCGAGGCGTACAAGGCGAAATGCGACAGGGCAAAAATCGCGCGCGACGAAAAATCCAAAGAGCATCGTTCTGAAAAGGGTCTTTTTAAAGACAATGAGAATGAGAATGAGAACGAGAATGAGAATGAGAACGAGAACGAGAATGAGAATGAAAATGAGAATGAAATTCTGCTTACGCAGACTCTTTTTCCTTCTTCCCCGCCCTCTCGGGACAAGCCGAGAGGCGTGACGGCGCGCGGCGGCGGCAAAAAGGAGTTCGCTGCGCCGACGGCGGCGCAGGTGAGAGAGTACGCGGAAAAGGAAAAGCTTTCATATGTGGACGCGGACGAATTCTGCGACTATTACGCGTCGAAGGGGTGGCTTGTGGGCAAGGTGAAGGTGCATGACTGGCAGGCGCTTGTGCGCAACTGGAACAGGTATCGGGAGCGGCAGGAGGCGGAAAAACGTGCGCCGCCCAAGCCGAAAAAGCGTTATGAGTCGAAGCTTCCGCCGCCTTTGTTGACGGAGAAGGACGACTATGAATACATACTGCGCATGGTCAAGCAAGAAGAAGAGAAAGAGAAAGAAGCGGCCAACAAAGAGGAATAAAACGATAAAACAGGAAAAAGGAGTATTGAAATGGACAAAAACGAAGTTCAGGCACAGAGCGATACCGAGAAAAAACGCGGTCGCAAGCCGAAGACCGCGGCAGATGCGCAGGCCATGACCGTGGCGGAGCGGCGTGCGGCTCTGGACGTGAGAAAAATCGCGCTGGAGGAGCGGAAAATGGCGCTTGACGAGCGAAAGATGACGCTTGACGAGCGAAAAATGACGCTCGAAGAGGCAAAAGTCGGCGCGGCGGACGCGGAAAGTGACAAAGGCGTCGTGCTCGTCGGCTCGAGCGCACAGCCCGAGACCGTGGTGAGGGTAGTTTTCGGCGACGACGCGGAAAAATGGGCAACTTGAGCGGCGAAACCGACGCAGACCGTACGGGCTCTTAAGAGCCGTATATTTTGTGTACGGACAAGGAGGCGTGCTGCCGCGGCAGCGCGCGAAGCGCGCGGCCGTGCGCCGCGAAGCGGCGCGCGGCAAGCAAATTTCCCGCGGGAAATTTGCGCCGCGGCGATAAAAAAGAGATGACACAAGCAAAAAGAGAGAATAAAAACCCATGTCGCGGCTGACAGAAAAAAACACCGAGGAGTCAAAGATTTATGGAATTACAACTCAATTTATCCCAACCGAATGCGAAGCAGAAGGAATTTTTCGAGGACAGACACCGTTATATAGCCTTTGGCGGCGCGCGAGGCGGCGGCAAGTCGTGGGCGGTGCGTACCAAAGCGATAATGCTCGCGCTGCGCTACCCCGGCATACGGATGCTCATCGTGCGGCGGACGTACCGAGAACTTGAAAACAACCATATCCGTGAGCTTGTGCGGATGACGGGCGGCATCGCGGAATACAACGCGGGCGAAAAGATACTCACTTTCAGCAATTCGTCCACCGTCACGTTCGCGTACTGTGCAAAGGACGCCGACCTCGACCGCTTGCAGGGCGTGGAGTTCGACGTAATATTTATCGACGAGGCGACGCAGTTGTCGGAGTATCAATGCCGAGCCCTTGCGGCATGCATCCGCGGCGTGAACGCGTTCCCGAAGCGCATGTATCTGACGTGCAACCCGGGCGGGCAGGGTCACGGCTACATAAAGCGGCTTTTCATCGACAAACGCTACAACACGGGCGAAAACCCCGACGACTACTCGTTTATACGTTCGCTTGCCACGGACAACACCGCTCTCATGCGAACCCAGCCCGAATATATTTCACAGCTCAAAGCGCTCCCCGCGAGACTGCGCACGGCGTGGCTCGAAGGCGACTGGAACATCAACGAGGGGCAGTTTTTTGAGGATTTCATAGACGATCCCGCGCATTACGGCGACCGCAAATGGACACATGTCATCGACCCGTTCGACGTTTCAAGGTGCAATATGACGTTCTGGCGAAGCTACGACTTCGGCTACAACAGACCGTTTTCATGCGGCTGGTGGGCTGTTTCGGGCGACGGAACGGTGTACAGAATACTCGAGCTTTACGGCTGCACGGGAGATCCGAACGTGGGTGTGAGATGGGACGTGGACAGGCAGTTTGCCGAAATCAAGCGCATTGAGACGGAGCACCCGTGGCTGCGCGGCAAGCGTGTGCGCGGAGTTGCCGACCCGTCGATATGGGACGCGTCACGCGGTGAAAGCGTGGCGGAGGCGGCAATGAGGCACGGGGTATATTTTGAGCCGGGAGACAACAAACGTATCGCCGGCTGGACTCAATGCCACTACCGTCTCGCGTTCGACGAGCGCGGGTTTGCGCAGATGTACGTTTTCTCAAACTGCAAGGCGTTTCGACGCACCGTACCTCTGCTGGAAATCTCCGCGTCGAACCCCGAAGACCTCGACACGTCGGGTGAGGATCATGTGGCGGACGAATGGCGCTATTTCATGATGACCCGCCCGATCGGGCCGAGGACGTCCGCGAAAAAATCTACGGTGATATCGCCGCTGGATATGTGAGCGGCGAATACACCGCGCCCATATCCGGCAAAGACGGCAAGTTATCTTTTATCTCGCACTCCTCCCGGTATCTTTTATCTCGCACTCCTCCCGGCATGGGCGCCGCGGCACGCGCAAAGCGCGTTGCCGTATGCCGCAAAGCGGCATACGGCAGGCAAATTTCCCGAGGAAAATTTGCGCCGCGGCTCGCGGCAGAGCTTGCGCCTCACACTCACCGAATCCGGCGGAGACTGCACACCGTCCTTCGACCTGCACGTCTCCGGGCATGGGTACCGCGGCTCGCGGCAGAGCTTGCGCCTCACACTCACCGAATCCGGCGGAGACTGC
>CAUHAO010000007.1 GCA_959604355.1 uncultured Eubacteriales bacterium | reverse complement strand
AGCCGACAGACGCTCCTACCGAGAAGCCTACGGAAAAGCCGACAGACGCTCCTACTGAGAAGCCTACGGAAAAGCCGACGGAAGTTCCTACTGAGAAGCCCACGGAAAAGCCGACTGAAGCCGGTCATGTTCACACGGTCGTTGACGATAAGGCAGTTTCCGCGACATGCAAAATCCCTGGTAAGACGGCGGGCTCGCATTGCTCCGAGTGTGGAATGATTCTTGCGCCTCAGCTCCCCGTTGCCGTCCCACATTCTTTCAGCGGCGAAAAATGCACGTTCTGCGGTTGGAACTATATCGACGCGTTCGCGGGCGATTACGGTTACAATTATCTCGCAAAGCGCTCCAACGGCAGCGCACTGCAGCAGTTCTACATGGCTATCGACGCGGTTACGCGCGACTTCCATACCGATACTGCCAAAAACGCCGATTCGGACAACGTTGTTGCTAAGGTCAATTACTCGGGCTACGGTTTGTCGTCTGATGATGCTGTGGCCGTATGGAAAGTGTACAGAGCGGATCATCCGCTGTATTACTGGATGTCCAACAGAGTAGCCTGGTCATCTTCTTATCTGGTATTGTATACCGACGCGGAATACGCCCGCGGCTCTTCAAGAAAAGCCTGCAACGATACGATCCTGCGTACATCCAATGAATGGATAGCTTCCGTCCGCGGCGAAAAGAGCGCATATTATATCGCTATGGCGTTCCATGACCTCATATGCGAATCTGTCGAGTACGCTTACGAACGCGACGGTGTGACCCCCGAAGACGAACCCTGGGCACATGGCATTCTCGGTACTTTCATCCGTCACCACGGTGTATGTGAAAGTTATTCCAAGACATTCAGCCTTATGCTTAACGCCTGCGGTATTGAGAATACGACAGTTCAGGGCATGACGAGCAGAGGTACTCACGAATGGAATATGGTTCGTCTCGATGACGGCAATTGGTATTTGTTTGACCTGACCTGGGACGACGGCGATCACACCGAAAAAGGTTACGGCTACTGTTATTTCGCGGTGGGTACGGCTACAAACGTATTCTGGACGGACGGGCCGTGGTCTGTGCAGGGCTCAGGCACGTTCGGCTCGGATCATATCAGCGTAAACCTATCGGGATATACCGATAACTACTACCCGACGGCCCAATCGTCGAAGTTTACGTCATCATCCGCTCCGATGTTGCGCAGTACGTTCACCGTTGGCGGTAACACATATGCTGTTCGCGGCTACGGCGAGGTGCAGCTCACGTCCACATCCTGCAAGGGAATATTCGAGATTCCCGCGGCGGTCAGAAACGACGGGAGAACTTATGTCGTTTCCGCTCTCGGCGAGATAGACTCTAAAGGTATTTTCAATTACGGAAATGTCATCTCAAACGGCGTTACGGCGGTCAAAATTCCCGCAACGGTCGAAACAATCTGGGATGAGGCGCTCGCGGTCTCGTCGCTCAAAGACGTGTCTGTTGACACATCCAATACCGCGTTTGCATCTCGTGACGGCGTGCTGTATACGAAGAACATGAAGACTCTCGTGCTCTATCCGGCGGCGAAAGACGGCACGGCATACACGGTTCCGTCCACAGTCACATGTATTGCTTTCAAGGCTTTTGATTCCTCCTGCAAACTCAAGACTCTCAATCTCGGCGGCAGCGTTGAAAAGTATTGGCTCGCAAACTGGGGCTACGGCTACGGTCTCGACGGCGAATACCTAGACGAACGAACCCGCGGTGACCTGAGCAATCTCAAGAAGGTTCTGAAAAACTGTACGGTCAATCCGTAACGCAGAAACGATAAAAGCGTTACTTTTATTCCACATGTCGTTTCGCGATTGTCAATGACGGTGCGGACGGAAGGTTAAAAGCCTTTCGTCCGCTTTTTTATATTCTTTTCCGCTCCCTTTCGGTGCCTGTACCGAGCGGTGATAATTCTTTGATGCATGCAACTTCGGGCGAGTTCTGTGTTATACTGCTGAATGATCCGGATACGGACCGCAGGAGCATGAGGCAAATGTACCGATGTTATTCTCTGCAGTCAATTCTTCCGCACCGTTAGGCCGCAATGGCGGGATGTGCTTTCTGCCGAACGGATAAATGCGGATTGCAATATCCTTTGTGCTTTTTAGATTTGTTATGACCGGATTATACGAATAAAGTTCGAAAAAAATATCCATATGTTGACATCACAGATTTATGATTATATAATAAATATATATGGAGATATGGTTTGGAGAACGCATGAAAGGGATTACGGAGGGCTTGCTGAGAAATCGAATCATCCTGGACGACCCCGGCTTCCGATCTACGGAATCTGCGCGCTCGGAATCTACATCTGAAACCTCTTAAAAAGCATTCGGTGCTGCTGTTTTTGCTGTGTGTAGCCGTTAGCGGCGAGTCGGAGTACATCATTGGTTATATTGGCATCCGTTTTTGGAGACTGCGGCTGTTGGATTGCCGTGGGCTCATCCTGAACATCACGGGATCATCTCAACAAACTGAAAAAAGACAAGCTGCAGCTGTCTTTCGTCGTCCAAGCCTTCGCAGATCGGCTTCGTTTTGGATGAAGCACTCATTACAAAAATCTCAGTCGATGAAATCGTGAAGAAACTTTGCGATAAGCAAAAAATATATCCGCGCATTCTTTATAATAACAGATAGGAAAATCCAAAAGATGTTTCGTTATGCGCTGCATAATGGGAGTTGTTTTGCGTTTTCCTTCATCAAAGACTTTGAACAGGCGAAAGAATGTCCGTATCAGAATAAGCCCGGCACAAGCGTCGGCATGAACTTCGGCGAAAAAAACGAAAAGACGAAAAGCATATAAGACATTAGAACGGAGGAAAACAAGCATATGAATAATATTATTGAGATCGACCATCTGAGTAAGCGCTTCGGTGAAATACAGGCGGTACAGGATCTTAGCTTTCGTGTGAAAGAAGGCGAGCTGTTCGCCTTCTTGGGAATCAACGGGGCAGGAAAATCCACCACCATCAATATACTGTGCGGTCAGCTTGCCAAAGATGCCGGGACCGTGAGAATCGACGGTATTGATATGGATGACGACCCAAACAGCATTAAGCGCAGTTTGGGCGTGGTATTCCAGAATTCTGTGCTGGATAAGGATCTGTCCGTACAGGATAACCTTCAAAGCAGGGCTGCGCTGTATGGTATTCGGGGAAAAGACTTTCGGGCGCGGCTGACGGAGCTGGCAGGCCTTTTGGAATTCGAAGATCTTCTTAAGCGTACCGTGGGTAAGCTCTCCGGCGGCCAGCGGCGCAGAATCGACATTGCCCGCGCACTGCTGCACCGACCCAAAATTTTGATTTTGGATGAGCCTACGACAGGTCTGGATCCCCAGACCAGAAGTACGCTGTGGCGGGTCGTGGATGACTTGAGAAAAAATGAAAGTATGACGGTGTTCCTTACCACCCACTACATGGAGGAAGCCGCCGACGCGGATTATGTGGTGATTCTGGACAGCGGTAAGATTGCCGCGGAAGGAACGCCTCTGGCGCTGAAAAATACCTATACAGGCGATTTTATCACCCTTTATGGCGTGGAGGAGACGCAGATCAATCGTCTGGGAATGCCTTATGAAGCAATCAGGGATGCTTATAGGCTATCTGTTCCCGACACAGCCGCCGCTACGGAGCTGATACTGAAACATTCGGAAATCTTTCGGGATTATGAGATCACAAAGGGGAAGATGGACGATGTGTTTCTTGCCGTTACGGGCAAAAAGTTAATTGGAGGTGTGGAGAAATGACAGGACTTTGCGCGCTGATTCGGCGCAACACAAAATTATATTTTAAGGACAAGGGAATGTTCTTCACTTCACTGATTACACCCTTGATCTTGTTGGTGTTATA
The DNA here is from genome assembly GCA_959604355.1 of uncultured Eubacteriales bacterium. Taxonomy (GTDB): domain Bacteria; phylum Bacillota; class Clostridia; order Oscillospirales; family UBA644; genus HGM12619. The sequence goes on along the minus strand of CAUHAO010000007.1, from coordinate 79,678 downwards.
CGGCACATTTCTGAGCAACGTATACGAAAATACTTTCCGCAGCGCTTTGGAAGCGGCCGGAGCCACGGCATCCGATAAACTGATCGGCGGCTGCGTTGGAGGCGAACTGGTGTCCTCTTTGCTGGCCGTGAGCTGTGTGACGGTTGCATTCTGCTCCAACCTTTTGATGGTGCAGGATAAGGTTACGGGCTCAAGACGCGATTTGACCATCGCGCCCATAAAATCCAGCACTTTGGCTCTGAGCTACTATCTGTCCACTATGCTTTCTACCTTACTGGTTTGCCTGGTGGCAGCCGGTGTTTGCCTTGGCTATCTTGCCTATGTAGGTTGGTTCCTTTCCGTCGGTGATGTGGCAGCACTTCTGCTGGATGTGGTGCTGCTGGTGCTGTTCGGCACGGCTTTGTCATCTTGCGTGAATTTCCCCTTGTCCACCGGCGGTCAGGGCGGCGCTGTGGGAACCATCATAAGTGCAGGCTATGGCTTTATCTGCGGGGCATATATGCCCATTTCCCAGTTTCCCGAGGGATTGCAGAAGGTGATTTCTTTTCTGCCGGGTACTTACGGCACAAGTCTTCTGCGCAATCACGCTATGAGAGGCGTGTTCGAGGAGATGGGCGCTCATGGCTTTCCTGCGGAGGTCGTGGAGGCTATCCGCGACAGCGTGGACTGCAACCTGTATTTTTTCGGGGAGAAGGTGGGGCTTCCCACTATGTATATCATTCTGATCGTCGCCATCGTGATCGCTGTTGGACTGTATGTGCTGATGAATGCACTGTCCGGGAGAAAAAGAACATGAAGCGGAACCGAACGATCATCTGGATCTGTTCTGCCGCATTGGTGTTTTTTTCTGGCAATAATGATTCTACCGAAAATCCTGCCGTCCGAAGGATCCCGATACAGCCGCAAGGTGGAAGATGATTTCTTTTCTCTGGGCATGGTGCGTTTGAACGAAACCATGCAAGAGCCTTTTTCACTGCGGAAAGGCGATACTGTTGATGCCAGCGTGGTACATATTTCCGGGGAACTCTTCATTTCCATCGGGCAGAAAAAACGGGAGCCCATCTATGAGGGCAGAAATCCCGAACTGGGTTCCTTCCGGGTCACAGTCCCGGAGGACGGCGAATATCTCATTTCCGTATCGGGAAAACAAGCCGAAGGAAGCGTCTCATTTCAAATTAACAGAGTCTCAGACTGAATCTCCAATTCACCGTGTATGGAAATTCCCCATTGCGGTGGATTTTTGGCACCTATAAAACCGACACATTCAGCTGAAAAATCCGACTGTCGGGAAAGAACAAAGTTTTGTAGGATTGTTGTGTAAGGTGGTAAACAGATTATTTAAAGATGTAGTATCAGACGAGGTTGAAACCTGTCATGTATTAGGCAAAGATTGGAATTGTTCGGAATCGGAAATAAAGATTCAATAGGAATTTGTTTTAACCAACCAGACACAGTTTGTCGAACCCTTATGCTTGTATTATCATGTAGTTTTTAATTTCCGGCAACCGTAATATATGGGGCAAAGAAGGAGAATTGTTGTGGAAATGATTAAGCTTACACATGAAAATACTGATATCCTTCAAAGGTGAAATTTTTGTAAAGGAGTTCGTTTAATATGAAGCCAAAAGCAATCGTATATACATCTAATACAGGCTACACTATGCAATACGCCATACTGCTCGGCGAAAAGACAGGGCTTCCGGTATATTCCCTTAAAGAGAGTAAGCAGGAACCCGTGTCCGGCAGTTGCATTATTTATTTGGGCTGGCTCATGGCGGGAAAGGTACAAGGCTACGCCAAAGCTTCCAGACGCTTTAATGTGGCGGCAGTATGCGGTGTGGGAATGGGTGCCACAGGCTCCCAATTACAGGATCTGCGCAAAGCCAATGCGATACCATTATCCATGCCTGTTTTTGTCCTGCAGGGCGGTTTTGACCTGAAACGGTTAAGTGGTGTTTATAAATTGCTGATGACAGTTATGGCCAAGACCGCGGGCAAGGGATTGGCGGATAAGAAAGACCGTACCCCTGATGAGGACGCTATGCTTGATTTATTATTCAACGGCGGCAGCCGGGTCAGCGAAGAAAATCTGACGGCGGTATTGGATTGGTACAAAAATGTAACATAACAGGAGATACGGTCCTGTCATGTAAAGCGAGAAAACGGAAACAGCCATGATTGTGTTGGCTGCGCTCCGAATTTCGGCGTGCAGAGCATACCATGCTGAGAATGCCAAAGAACCCATTTTGTCAATACGAAAGCACGTGAACTGATGACCGACGAAGAGTACAACATAATAGCCGCTTACATACTTGGAGGGAGAGCATTCTTTGCACCCGAGAAAAATGCCGCTTTGCAAGCAACGAGGAGGCACTTACGTGTAATAATTGCATGGCGGCAAACCAAGCTGAAACACACTTGCGCGTTGCCCGCAGTATTAGGGCTATGCCTGAAAATAAAATACCACCCGCATGGCGGGTGGTATTTTATTCTATTCGGTTTATTTGATTTTGCGGGCGGAAGGGGAGAAGAGGATTATCATCGGGAAGATTTCGAGACGTCCGACGAGCATATCGAGGGCAAGGATTATCTTTGAGAAGATTGAATACGACGCGAAATTCCCCGAGGGCCCGACTGCTCCCATGCCCGGGCCGATATTGTTAAGGCACGCAACGGTGGCGGTAATATTTGTTTCCATAGACTCTCCGTCAACGGATATCAGAAGCACCGACGCAATCATTATTGCCATATATATCGAGAAATAATTCGATGCGCCGCGTACAGTTTCTTCGGGAAGCACTTCTCCGTCGAGGCGAACGACATTCACTGAACGCGGACGCAGAACGTGCTTGATCTCGCGCAGTATATTTTTGACGATGATTATTGCTCTGGACACTTTAAGTCCCCCTGCGGTCGAACTTGCGCACGCGCCGATAAGCATGAGAAATGTCAGAATGGATTTTGAAAGTACGGGCCATGTGTTAAAATCCGCGGTCGCAAAACCCGTTGAAGACATCACCGTTGAGACCTGGAAAAGGGAGGTGCGGATGCAGTCGCCGGCATTTTCAAAGAGTGTGAACGTGTTTGCCGCGATTATTGCCGCGGATATTATGAAGAGCATGGAGTATACGCGCAACTCCTCGTTTTTAAGCACTTCTCTGAAATTTCCGATAATGATGAAATAGAAAAGGTTGAAATTAATGCCGCAAAGGAACATGAATGCGGTGATGACCCACTCTGCGGCGGGGTTGTTGTAGCCCGCGATAGACTTGTTGAGCACAGAGAAACCGCCCGTACCCGTTGTTGCGAAGGAGTTTACGACGGAGTCGAAAAGAGGCATGCCCGTGAGCAGGAGGGCTGCGATTTCCGCGGCGGTGAGAACGATGTAAATTCCGTAGAGAATACGCGCGGTCTGGCGCAGTTTCGGCACAAGTTTGCCTTTTGTCGGACCGGGAACTTCGGCGCGCATAAGGTGTATGGCGCGTCCGTCATCTGAGGGGAGCAGCGCGAGCATGAACACGAGCACTCCCATGCCTCCGACCCAATGTGTGAAGCTTCTCCAGAAAAGGATGCCGTACGGCAACCCCTCAACGTATGTCAGGATCGACGCGCCCGTCGTTGTGAAGCCCGAGACAGTCTCGAACAACGCGTCTATGTAGTTCGTCGTAACACCGCTGAACATGAACGGCAGTGCACCGAACGCGGAAATGAGTATCCATGACGCCGCGACACAGACAAAACCTTCACGTGTGTAGATGCGAGTGTTCTTCGGTTTGAATATCACGAACGGAAGCGAAACGGCGACAAGTATCGCTATCGTTATTAAAAACGGCATCACGCTCTCACCGTATATCACCGAGACGATCGTCGGAATGAGCATCAGCGCCGCTTCTATGAGCAAAATAGTCCCTAAGGTACGAGCTATCATTCTGTGATTCATTTCAAAATATCCTTAATACTCTTCATATTACCGCTTGTTGTGACGACTATGACAGTGTCTCCCTTGCTTATCATGTCGTCACCGAAGGGAATGACGACCTTATCGCAATGTACAATGCAGGCGATGAGCACGCCGCTGCGGGGCTTGAGCTGTTTGAGAGGAATGTCGGTTATGCCTTCGATGTTTTCTTTGATTATGAATTCGAGCGCTTCGATGCCGCCCTGCATCATCGTGTGCAGCGACTCTATTTCTGAGTCCCCTGTGTTCGCGGTAGCTCTTACATAGCGGACGATCTGAGCCGTTGTCGAGGATTTCGGCGAAACGATGCTTTCAAGGCCTACACTCTTGAAGAAATCGACGTATGAAAGGGTGCTGATAAGTGTGACGATTTTCTTTACGCCTTTTGTCTTTGCGTACATGGATGTTATCGCATTTTCCTCGTCTACATCGCTCATTGCAAGGAACGCGTCGGCATTTTCGATTCCTTCTTCGAGAAGAAGTTCCTGTTTCGTGCCGTCGTCGCATACGACCGTGCAGGGGTAGTTTTCCGCAAGTTCACGACAGCGGTATTTATCTTTTTCAATGACGGTCGAGCGGATATTGCTTTTTTGAAGTAAAGACTCAAGATAATACGTCGTGCGGCCTCCGCCTACAATGAGAACATCTCTGACCGGCTGCTTGTAAATTCCGCATGCCTTGAAAAAATCAGTTATCTCCTGTTCGGGAGCGGTGACGCAGATCACGTCGTTCTCCTCTATACGGAAAAAGCCCGACGGTATGTACGCTTTTCCGTCACGCAGAACTCCGCAGACAAGGAACCGTATGTTCATCTTCGAGCGCAGGTCATTGAGCGTTTCTCCGCACAAGGGGGACGCCGCCGATACAACAAATTCGGCAAGTTCAACTCTTCCGCGGCAGAACGTGTCTATCTTCGCAGCAGACGGAAAGCGCAGTATGCGGTATATTTCCTTTGCCGCCGCATATTCGGGGTTTATCATCATCGACAGACCGAGTTCGTTTCTGAGCAGCTGCATCAGATCCGCGTATTCGGGATTTCTCGTCCGCGCAACGGTATGTTTGGTGCCGAGCTTTTTCGCCGCGGCACAGCAGAGTATGTTGATCTCGTCTTCGGATGTTATCGCAAGAAGAAGGTCTGCCTTGTCTGCTCCGGCTTTGCGGAGTACGGAAATCTCCGCTCCGTTGCCGACGACTCCGAAAACATCGCAGATATTGGATATTTCTGATATCGCGGCGGCCGACGTGTCAACCACCGTTATGTCGTGACCTTCTTTTACGAGCTGGGTGCATATGGCCGTTCCGACGGTGCCTCCGCCGATGATAACTATGTTCATGATATCTCCTGTGTGAAACCGTATTTTGCCATGTACAACGATATTATAACATGCATTTCAATAGAACGCAACCCCTTTCTTTAAAACTACACAATTTTTGCCTTTTTAAGTAACAGAGTCTCTTTGCTCGCTTGACAATGTCGGCTATCTGTGGTATAATTCCAATAAAATAAGGATGTTTTGAGGGAAAGATTACAATGACCTATAAAGAAGAGTTTATCCGCTTTATGGCGGATTGCGGCGTACTTACTTTCGGCGATTTTACGCTCAAAAGCGGCAGAAAGGCGCCATATTTCATCAATACCGGAAATTATAAGACAGGTGCTCAACTCGCGCGTTTGGGCTCGTTCTACGCATCGTGTATAAAGGAAAACGGAATCGACGCCGAGACGGTTTTCGGCCCTGCATATAAAGGCATTCCGCTTGCTGTCAGCACCGCCGTCGCCCTGAGCAATGACCATGGCATTGATGTCGGGTATTGCTTTGACCGTAAGGAAACAAAAGACCACGGGGAGGGCGGCATGTTCGTCGGAAAACAGCTCAAAGACGGAGAAAAGGTCGTAATCATTGAGGACGTCATGACTTCGGGAAAGGCTTTGCGTGAGGTTTTGCCAAAGCTCCGGGACGCGGCAAACGTCGATATAACCGGCATGGTGATATCCGTTGACAGAATGGAAAAAGCGCTCGACAGCGATATGAGCGCCGTGCAGTCCGCGTATACGGATTTCGGAGTTAAGGTGTATTCAATTGCGACTATAAACGACATCATCGCGGCTGTTGAAAGCGGCGTCATAGCGGGTAAAGAATACCTCGGTGCAATGAAAGAATACAGAGCTCTTTACGGCGTAGAATATTAAAATATCCGGAACGGGGGCCTGCAGATGGACATTTTCGATATAGCGATCGTAGGCGGAGGCCCTGCGGGGTCGATGCTTGCAATGAAGCTCAACGGCTCGTTAAATGTCGCAATGATAGATCTCAAGGGGGACGCAGACGGCTTTCGCAAGCCTTGCGGCGGGCTGCTTTCTCCCGACGCGCAGAATGTTCTAAGAAAATCCGGGCTAACACTGCCCGAGGATGTCCTCGTTTCACCTCAGTTGTTTTCGGTGCGCACGCTTGACGTTCAGTCGGGTATCGTGCGCCGTTACGGCAGAAAGTATGTAAATATCGACAGGCACGCATTTGACATGTGGCTCAGAGGCCTTGCGGAGGAGAAATGCACCCTTTTTGAGAACTCCCGCGTCGTTTCCGTCAAAAGGCGTGACGGCGGAGTTTTCGAAGTCTCGTTTTTACGCGGCGGGCAAGAACATGTCCTCCGCGCGAGATGCGTAATAGGCGCGGACGGGGCAAACAGCGCCGTGCGCAGAGCTGTCGGGAAGCCTCTTAACACCCGTGAATATGTCTCTCTGCAACAATACTTCCGCGCCTGTACAGAAGATTCGTTTTATTCATGCATCTTTGACTGTAAGGCAACAGACTGTTACAGCTGGGGACTTCATAAGGACGGAGTCTACATCTTCGGCGGAGCGTATCCGAAGAAGGATTGCCGAGCCCTTTTCGAGAGGCAAAAAGAGGTGCTTTCGGCGCACGGCTTCACCTTCGGCGACCCGTTGCGGACGGATGCATGTATCGTGCTTCGCCCTAAGGGATTTTCGAGTTTCGATATCGGGGAGGACGGCGTTTTTTATGTCGGAGAGGCCGCGGGTTTCATATCTCCGAGTTCGCTTGAGGGAATATCTTCGGCAATGATAACAGGCTCGTCTCTGGCTGATGTTTTCAACGATGTTAAGTGTCTTGACTTTACAAAAATAAGATACCCTTACGCCTTGAAAACGCTTTCTCTGAAGCTCAGGCTCACTGCGAAACTTCTCAAATGCCCCTTTATGTATTGGCCTGCGCTGCGCCGTATGGTCATGGCGAGCGGTATCGCCGCAATAGAATAAAGCCCTCCGCCCGGATCCGGGCGGATTTGTCATTTTCGCACTCCGTGCATATGATGGTATTGAATAATCAACGGAGGGAAATACATAATGCTGACTTTAAGAAAAGGTTCTCGGGGCGTCGAAGTGATGCTCCTGCAAAGCACGCTTGCGAAGCTCGGTTTCGCCGTAGGAAAGGTTGACGGCATATTTGGGCCGAGAACGGAAAACGCTGTAAAGCGGTTCCAGAAAGCTGTGGGCCTCGACGTCGACGGAATAGTCGGGCCGAAGACATGGGCGGCGCTGATGCCATATATCGATGGGTATATAGAATACACAGTAAGAGAAGGTGACACCTTCTGGGCGTTGGCAAAACGCTTTTCGACAACCGTCAGCGCCATCGAGGCTGCAAACCCGGGCGTCGATCCGCTCAACCTTCAGATCGGGCAGACGATCATAATCCCAGTTGGGGGAGCGATAGTGCCGACGAATGTCAATTATTCCTCGCAGATAATGTACTGCAATATTGCGTCTCTCAAAAAGCGGTATCCGTTTCTTGAAACGGGCAGTATCGGCAGAAGCATAGACGGCAAGGATATACCTTATATCCGCATCGGCTCTCCGTCTGCTTGCACGGAGGTGTTCTATAACGCATCACATCACGCAAACGAATGGATAACGAGTGTTGTGATGATGAAATTTATAGAGGATTACAGCCGCGCGTATGTCAACGGAGGTATGATCGGGGGCGTTTCCGCGCAGGATCTGTACTCTACCGCAGCAATATATATCGTTCCGATGGTCAACCCCGACGGGGTGGATCTCGTTACGGGCGCGACAGGTCCCAATACGACTTCTTACAGAGCTGCGCAGACTATAGCCGCATCATTTCCTAATATCCCGTTCCCTTCCGGCTGGAAAGCGAATATCCGCGGCACGGATCTGAATCTGAATTATCCCGCGGGCTGGGAAGAGGCAAAGGCAATAAAATTCGCTCAGGGATACAACAGACCTGCGCCGAGAGACTACGTCGGCGCGTCGCCTCTCTCCGAGCCGGAAAGCAGTGCGGTAGCGGAATTCACGTGTAAGCATGATTTTGCGCTTACTTTGTCGTACCACGCTCAGGGTGAGATCATCTATTGGAAGTATCTCAACTATGACGTACCGCGCGCCTTCGAGATAGGACAGCGCCTTGCCGATGTCAGCGGGTACAGCCTCGAAACTACTCCTGCGGAGTCGGGATATGCCGGCTACAAGGACTGGTTTATCCTCAAGTATCGCCGTCCCGGGTATACTGTCGAGGTAGGAAAGGGTACCAATCCTCTGCCCCTGTCACAGTTTCCGGAGATATACAGTGACAATGTCGGAATCCTTACGACCGCCGCGATTGCCGCTGCCGAATAGCTTTTTTCCCCGTCACCAGACGGGGATTTTTATTTTTTTGCAGAGTTTTCGTAATAAATAACGAATTTTTAGCAAAAAGTATTGTAATGTCATAAAAATTGGTGTATAGTATATATGATTCATTGCTTTATAAGCATAAGTGTGAAAAAATCTCTGTCAAGGAGGAAGATTAATGCTGAAAATAGAGAACGAACAAGGCTTGATAGCTCTTGATGACAACGCTGTTGCGAACATCGTCTCAATAACCGCGGGAAACTGTTTCGGTATAACGGGAATGACTGCGAAAAATGTTTCGGAAGAATTCTGGAATCTTTTTAAACGTGACAGTCACGATAAGGGAATTTCCGTCAAATGTACGGGCAATGAGATAACCGTCGACCTTCATATAATGGTCGTTTACGGTATCAACATTCCGGCCATAACGGAAAGCATCGTTCATAAAATAACATACAGCCTTGAAGAAAGCACAGGGTTCAAGGTAAAGAAGGTTTGCGTCTTTGTTGACGCGATAAATACCAAATAAACCCATCCGAAAAATACGCGGACATACCGCCCTCTGTTTTTTCGGACGGTAATGCGCGATCAGTAAAGGAAGACTTTAAACTTATGCAAACCATAAACGGAAAAATTTACCGCGATATGATGATCTCCGCCGCAAACAATATCGCAAACGAAAAAGAAAAGATAAACAGCCTCAACGTTTTTCCCGTACCGGACGGAGACACGGGCATAAACATGAGCCTGACAATGCAGTCGGCAAAGAAAGCACTTGCGGATTATTCGGGAGATCTCACATCATGTGCGGATCTCGTCGCAAACTCTTTGCTCAGAGGCGGAAGAGGTAACTCCGGTGTCATACTCTCTTTGTTTTTCAGAGGAGTGGCGAAGGGGCTCAAGGGCAAAAAAGAAGCAAATACCGCGGAGATTGCGGCAGCTCTCAAAATGGGCGTAGAGTCCGCTTACAAGGCGGTTCGTCATCCTACGGAAGGCACCATCCTCACCGTTGTGAGAATGTGTGCTACAAGGGCGGAGCAGATAGCCGCAAAGACAACGGAAATGCCGGAATTCTTCATGGAAATACTTTCTCAGGCGAAAGAAACTCTTGCGCAGACTCCCGAAATGCTACCCGTACTCAAACAGGCGAACGTCGTTGACGCAGGCGGCAGAGGTATCGTTTCGATATTCTCAGGCATAGTTTATTATCTTAACAAAGAAGAGATCGTTCCCGCCGAAGAAAACGCGGATTCCGATACTCAGGGCGCAACATTTGACCAGTTTGACACCAAAGATATAAAATTCCAGTACTGTACCGAATGTATCGTCGATAAGGCTCCCGACGTGCAGCCTTCGGCACTTGAGGCTTTTGAAAGCCTTGTCATGGGCATAGGTGACTCTCAGGTGTTCGTCAATGACGCTGAAGCGGGAATAATTAAAGTGCACGTTCATACCAATGACCCTGGAAGAGTTCTTTCCTCCGCCGTCACATGCGGTTCTCTTGCAACGGTCAAGGTCGAAAACATGAAGAATCAACACACAAACCTCGTTGCAAAACAGAACGCCGAGGTCGCTCCCGAAGAGCCGAAACACGTAAAACGCGTCCCCGAGAAGAGATACGGTTTTGTTTCTGTTGCTGCGGGTGCGGGGCTTGTTTCCGTATTCAGAGATATCGGCGTTGACTGCATAGTCGAAGGCGGTCAGACGATGAACCCCAGCACTGACGACATCATCGCGGCTGTGGACGAAACTCCCGCGGAAATCGTTTACGTTCTGCCCAACAACAAGAATATATACATGGCGGCAAAGCAGGCAGAGGGGCTTGTTACGGATAAAAAAGTCATCGTTATCCGAACCACATCCGTGCCTCAGGGAATTTCGGCTGTCCTTGCGTTCAACGAGGAACTTGACGTCGAGCAGAATACGGAGGTCATGATTGACGCGGTCAAATCCGTGCGCACCGCGAAAATGACCTTTGCCGCAAGAGACTCCGTCTACTCCGACAAGGTCATCAAAGAAGGCCAGATGCTCGGAATGGTCGAGAACGACGTACGCTATGTTTGCGATACAAAAGAGGAATGTATGGAAAATCTCGTCTCGGAAATGACAGATGCGTCCTACATAACAGTGTTTTACGGTGAGGACGTTTCCGAAGATGAGGCGACGAAAATGAGCGAATTCATCAAGCCCAGAATAGGTGACGCCGAGATATCGTTTGTCAACGGAGGCCAGCCTGTCTACTATTATATAATTTCCGCCGAATAATTCATTCGGTGCCGGAGGAATATGAAGTTCAGATCCGTACTGATCCTCTCGGCGTTTTTACTGCTTTTTGCTATCCTCTCCGGATGCGATCAGTTTTCGGGTGATCTTGAAGATCAGCTTTCCGCACCACCTGTCACTGTACGGGAGCAGAAGGTCAGGCAGAAGATCTCCGAGATCGTTTCCGCGGATGCAGAGCTTGTATACGCAAACGGAGGGGCATATCAGAACCCCGTAAATTTCATAGATATTGACGGCGACGGCGAGGATGAGGTCTTCGTCGCCTGTAAAAGCGCGTCTTCCGTCTCCGACGTTAAGGATGCGGTCGATATACTCATAATGAAAACATATGAGGACGGTACCGATAAAGTCATAAGGATCAACGGTGTCGGCACGGAACTGGATAAAATCTCTTTTGCGAATCTCGACGGCAGGGATTGCCTTGAAATGATCGTCGGATTCGTTCAGCCGAATGACAGATCCCTTGTTATGTGCGTGTATTCCATAGATATGGAATCCTCGCAGGCATCAACCGTAATAGAGCGTACATATACCGATTGGACCGTGGTTGACATTGATGCAAACGGCATGGACGATATTGTTTATGTCTATACCGATACCTTCCGCGCGTATTCTTACGCACGTCTGATAAAATGCGCAGGAACACGCGACCCGTCCATCAAAGAATATGTCGGCGCATACGACTGGCTCGCATATGACAGAGGATTCTGCCGACTTACTCCGGCGGTCGGGTCGGACGGCAAGAATTACGTCGTCGTGTCATATCCGCACAGCTCGCTGCTCATGTCCGATGAAATTCTTTTATGGAACCGCTCGATAGCGTCGATGGTCAACATATCACGCTACGGCGGCTACGAAAGCTCAACGGTCGTGAGCGGAATAAGCGACGAATATTGTACTCTCGGACGGTATCTGCCGAGCGATATTGACGGTGACGGTGTTACGGAGATCCCGATGTGCCGTAATTTCGACGAGGCGACCATAATAGCCAACAGGTCGAGAAACAAAGACCTGCCGATATATTTATATAATTGGTACACACTCATGGACGGAAAACTTGAGCAAAAGTATACCGGTTACATAAACGAAAAGGAAAATTACGTTTTTCTTGTATCGGATCCTTCAAAATTTGAGAATATCCGAGTTTACCGCAACAGCCGCGGTGAATTGCTGTTTTATTACGAGAGAATGACAGCGGATCCTGTCACGCTCATTCCCACGGTGACTCAGACCCTGCTGTTTACAGTTTCTGCGGCGTCAACACCTGAGGAAAACTGCTATATCCTCGGTAAAAACTCGTATTCATATTTTATAATGAGGATTTCCGACGGACTCAGCGACGAGGAAAAGGCACTTCTGCCGACGAACGATGAGCTCCGTTCCTGCCTCATCTGTACAAGCATAATCAACGGCGACAATATTAAATAAAAACGGAGAGCTGCGATGAAAAAAATTCTTATTCTTGAAGACGAAACTTCGATCCGCGAATTCATATGCTTCAATTTCAAGCGCGCAGGGTACGAGGTCTTTGATGCCTGCACGGGAAATGAAGCTCTTTCCGTTTTTGCGGAGAATCCGGGTATAACTCTGGCGGTGCTTGATGTTATGCTTCCGGATATTGACGGATTTGAAGTGTGCCGCAAACTTCGTGCGCAGAATAAGACAATGGGTATAATAATGCTTTCTGCAAAGGACCTCGATGAAGACGTTCTGTCAGGGTTCATGTCGGGCGCCGACGACTATATCAAAAAGCCGATAAGCCCTTCGGTGCTTGTCGCAAAGGTTGATGCCCTCTACCGTCGAATCTCCGCTGCGACACCCACGGAGCCCGAGGCGGCGAAGCCCGCAGACCCCGTGTTTACAGTCGATACTGCAAACCGTATGATAAAAAAGAACGGCAAAGCTCTCGTCCTTACTCCCATTGAGTATAACATCCTCAAATATTTTATTGAAAATCCGAACGTCCTTATTTCCAGAGACGACCTCCTCACTTCAATCTGGGGATATGATTTCAACGGCGATACGGATATCGTAAATGTCAATATCCGCCGCCTGCGTATGAAGATCGAGGACGAGCCTTCAAAACCCAAGTATTTGCTGACAGAGTGGGGCGCGGGATACAGATTCATGATCTGACGTGTTCCTAAATGCCCGAAAGGAGGGAAAAACATGGAATTGAAGCGGAAAATGAACTCAATCACTTCCCGCTGGTTTTTCTCTGTCTTTTCGGTGATTCTTTTCTTCCTTATAGTATTGGAAATCATTCTTATTACATATATAAACAGTAATTCCGAGGCTCCCGCAACGTCGTATCTCGATCGCAAGACAGATGTGGGGATAAAGAGCTTTTCAAGTATCATCGTCGAGAGTGGGTATGATATCTATGCCGCTGCCGAGACGCTTTTCAACGATATCACACAAGGGGAAAATACAGTAAAAACAGAAATATTCGATACAGAGACCCGTCTTGTACGCTCGTCCGAGGGCTCGTTCGGCGGTACTCTTGAGTCAGTTCCCGAGTCCCAGACGACCAAAACGTATGTCGATTCCGATACGGGTATACGCCTTATGGCAAAGACGGTTCCTCTCAGAGATTCTGCAGGCAAGATCTACGGAGCTCTGAGGTTTACTGTCTCACTTGAAAAAATCCATTCACGGCAGATGTTTTATATAATAACATCTGTTGTAGCAGGTGTTCTTATAGCTCTTTTCGTTTTTGTATCCGGTTTTTACTTCATGCAGTCGATCGTCAGCCCTGTCAATAAGGTGACGAAGACCGCGAGCAGGATCGCCAAAGGAGACTTCAGCATACGTCTTGATAAAAAGCATGATGACGAGATAGGCGATCTTTCCGACGCGATAAACAACATGGCGGCGGAGCTTTCAAATATTGACAGGCTTAAAAACGATTTTATTTCCTCCGTTTCGCACGAACTTCGCACGCCGCTTACGGCTATCCGCGGTTGGAATGAGACAATAGCCTCATGTGACCCTGAGACGGACGCCGATACGATCGCAAAGGGGTTGCAAATCATAGATACAGAGACGGACAGGCTCTCAAAAATGGTCGAGGAACTTCTCGACTACACTAAAATGCAGAGCGGCAGATTCACGATATCGAAGTCGCGCGTCGATCTGTTTGCGCTATTTCTTGAAACTTTCGATATCTATGCGCCCAAAGCGGCGGCCGCAGGCGTCGATATCGTCTATGACACTCCGATATTTTCAACGTATGTGCGCGGCGATGCAAACAGATTAAAACAGGTATTTATCAATATCATAGACAACGCAGTTAAACATTCGGATCCGGACAGCACGATAAACGTTTCGTTTGCGTGCGCAGGAGGAATGTACACTGTCTTTTTCACGGACCACGGTCACGGAATAAAGGCGGAAGATCTGCCGAAGATAAAAGAAAAATTTTACAAGGGGTCATCCACCAAACCCGGCTCGGGTCTAGGACTTGCAGTCTGCGACGAGATAATCCAACTTCACGGAGGCTCTCTGAATATCGAGAGCGAAGAGGGTAAAGGTACGACTGTTGCCGTGACTCTTCCCTCGGATACGGAACCGGAGCATGAAAATGAGCAAGAGAAAGGAAATTCTGCAAATGGGCAAGGCTAAATATGCAAATGTAGGAGGGCAGGCGGTAATGGAGGGCATAATGATGCGCTCTCCGAAAAAATCCGTTCTCGCCGTCAGAACTCCCGAAGGGGAAATAGTGACAGAAGAAATAAAATGGTTCGATATCCGTAACCGTTTGCCGATTTTCCGCATACCGATATTAAGGGGAATGGCGTCGTTCGTCGAAAGTCTTGTTTCCGGATTTTCATCGATAACACGTTCCGCGGAACTTTCGGGTCTCGACGATGCCGCCGAGGAAGCGGTAAAGGAAGGCGAGACGGCTACCGAAAAGGAGTCTAAAAAGGCGGAAGTTCTCAAAGCCTCCGCGATAATACTTGCGGTCGTGTTGGGTGTCGCGCTGTGTGTTGGCCTTTTCATATTCCTGCCCGTCGGAATACGCCGCGGTCTGGAAGTTCTGTTTTCGTTCTCTTTCGGCAAATATTGGTCCCCGATATTTGAAGGGGTGCTGAAAATGGCGATATTCCTTGTTTACATACTTCTCGTATCGCGTATGCGGGAGATACGCCGCGTGTTTGAGTATCACGGCGCGGAACATAAAACGATATTCTGCTTTGAAGCGGGAGAGGATCTTATTCCCGAAAACGTCCGCCGCCAGTCAAGACTTCATCCCCGCTGCGGCACGAGCTTTATCGTGATAGTCATGATAGTGAGTATAATTGTTGCGATGTTCCTTCCGAAGGGCAAGACGCTTGTGTATGTGCTGCTTAAAATCCTGATTCTGCCCGTTATCGCCGGTATCAGTTTTGAGTTAATCCGTCTCGCGGGTAAGTATGACAACGTCTTTACGCGCATCATAAGCGCTCCCGGTAAAGCACTCCAGCTTATAACGACGAAAGAGCCCGACGACAGCCAAATCGAGGTCGCAATAGCGGCACTCAAAGCGTCTCTTTGCGACAGCAACGACAATATCGACACTGACGCTGCGTATAAGGAATGATGAAAGACTTTTATTCCGAATATAAGCAAAGGCTTCTGCGGGAAGGCGTAAGTGAGCCTGACGCGAAGTTGACAGAGCTCATATCTTTCGTCACCGGTGCCCCGTATTCCGAAGTCCGTACGCAACGTTTACTCGGCGATATAAAGATCTCCGAAGCGCAGGTGTCGATGCTTGACGCGCTTACAGGCAGACTCATTGACGGTGAGCCTTTGCAATATATAACGGGACGCACTGATTTTTACGGCTATACTTTCCATACTCGCGAAAACGTACTCATTCCGCGCTTTGACACGGAAACGCTCGTTGATGAAGTTCTCAAACGCATACCCGAAGGCGGCAGATTACTCGACCTTTGCACCGGCAGCGGATGCGTGGGCATTACGGCGGCACTCCAAAAAAATGTTAAAGCGATGTGCGCCGATATTTCACCGTATGCACTCGAACTCGCGAAAGAAAACGCACATTTGCTCGGAGCGGACGCGCTTGTTGAGGTCATTTGCCACGACGTACTCAATGATTTGCCCGATGCGCTCGGAAAATTTGACGTTATCGCTTCGAATCCTCCGTATATCCCGACCTGCAACACAAAAACGCTCGCCAAGGACGTCCTTCACGAGCCTATGCTCGCGCTTGACGGCGGCGACGACGGGTTGATGTTTTACCGGGCGATCGCGAAAAAGTATAAGCGCAATCTTCTTCCAGACGGATATATCGCCGTGGAATGCGGTATACGGCAATCCCCTGACGTTGAGGAAATATTCCGGCAGAACGGATTTATAAATATTTGTACGGCAAAAGATGCCGCGGGAATAGATCGCGCGGTCATAGCACAATATAAACAATAAGACAGATAAGAGGTCTTTTTAATGAAAGTCATAGTCATTTTCGGCGGAAAATCTTCCGAACACGACGTTTCATGCGTCTCCGCGGGCTCGATCATCGAGAATATGGTCGGGCATGATGTATATAAAATAGGGATAACTTTAGATGGACGCTGGTTTCGCACCGATGCGACCGCAGCGCAGATAAAAAGCGGTGAATGGGAAAAATGTCCCAACGAAGCCGTGACAATTGACATCAACAACAACTGTTTTGTGTGCGGCGGCAAACGCATACGTGCTGACGTCGTTTTCCCGGTACTTCACGGCAGAAACGGTGAAGACGGACGTATTCAGGGGCTTTTTGAAATGCTTCAGATACCTTACGTCGGCTGCCGTGTGCTGTCGTCGGCGGTCTGCATGGATAAAGCGTACACGAACGCGATTTTTGATTACAGCGGTATAAATCATGTGGCATGGCTTGCGGTCGAAAAATTCGATTACGAGAAAGACCGCGACGCTATCATCCGCAAAACAAAGGCGCGTCTGCATTACCCGATATTTATAAAACCCTCGAACGCCGGTTCGTCTGTCGGTATAACGAAATGCCGCGATGATGAAACGCTTGTCAAGGCGTTTGAGCTCGCGTTTATGCACGATTCGCGAGTAGTCGCGGAACAGGGGCTTGAACATATACGCGAAATAGAGACTGCGGTACTCGGCAACGATGAGCCGGTAGTCTCCGTTGCGGGACGTATTCAGGCGGCTGCCGAATTTTACGATTATGACGCGAAATACAGCAATCCCGAGTCACGTCTTTTTATTCCCGCAGATATTGAGGATAAAATTTCAAACGAGATCCGCATGACGGCACTCAAAGCTTATAAGGCATGCGACTGCAAGGGACTTGCTCGCGTAGATTTCTTTGTCGATAACGCGAATACCGTTTATATAAATGAGATAAACACCCTTCCGGGGTTCACTTCCATAAGCATGTATCCGAAGCTTTTTGAGGCGTCGGGTATTCCTTATTCAGAACTTATAGACAGACTGCTTGCTCTTGCGGTGCAGTACGGAGAATAATGATGGGTGATAAGGCGATAGGAGTTTTCGACTCCGGTCTGGGGGGACTTACGGCTGTCAGAGAACTGATGCAGCTGCTGCCAGACGAAAAAATTATCTATTTCGGCGACACGGCCCGATTGCCTTACGGTACGCGTTCGGCGGAGGCTGTATTGCATTTTGCACAGCAGGATATGAGGTTCATGCTTTCTCATGAACTCAAAGCGATCCTTGTTGCATGCGGTACAATAAGCTCCGTCGCTCTTCCGACGCTGCAGCAGACTTGTCCTGTACGAATTTCGGGTGTCGTCGAGCCTACTGCGAAAGCCGCGGTGAACACGACAAAAAACGGCAGAATAGCGGTTCTCGGTACAGGGGCAACGGTCAGAAGTCGTTCCTATGAAAAAGCGATACATGCCATTTCTTCCGATTTGGAAGTAATTAGTGTCGCGTGCCCGATGTTTGTGCAGCTTGTCGAAAACGGGTATTTCACCAAAGACAGTGAAGTGGCAAAGCTCATTGCCGCGGATTATCTCGCGTCCGTTAAAGAGTTCGGCGCGGACACCGTGATTTTAGGATGCACGCATTTTCCTCTTCTTTCGGATGTTATATCGGATTGTTTGGACGGAAAAGCGACACTCGTCGATTCGGGCAGAGAAGGGGCAAATGATATTGCTGCCTATCTTTCCGAAAACGGAATGCTTTCTTCCGAAAACGGCGGCGCGATGTTCTATGTTTCGGACGAGGTGGCAAATTTTGAGCCTCTTGCCGAAATATTTTTACACAGACCCCTTGAAGGAAGGGTTGAAAAGGTTAATATAGAGGAGTTTTGATGATAACAAACGTTTCGCTGCTCATTGAAACGGAGCGAGATGGCGAAAACCTTTCTCTTTTTGTTTCCGACGCGAAGATGCGCCGCATGAGCGACAATACCTATAAAATATCATTCAATGAATCCGAGGGCCGTTACGGGCGTCACCGTACGGATTTCATCGTCGAAGCAAAAGACACAGTGACCGTAATTTCCGATAGATGCAGATATTTCAGCGCTTTAGGGAATGTCGAGTTCCGCTCGGGGCAGAGGCAGTATCTTCATAATCCCGAGCGCGCACCTTTGACCATAGGGCTTACTACCGGGAATATCCGTTCCACGCTTTCGGACGACGGCGGCAAGGTCGAGATTGAGTATACTCTTGATATCAACAGCGCGTATTCTGTGTCGAACAAACTTAAACTGTACGTGCGGCGCAACAAACCGCGGAGACGTAAAACAAAGGAAAAAACCGAAAGGACAAACATATGAATCTTCTCTCTGAAATTAAAAAAGAAATTACGGCTCTGGTCTCAGACGCTATATCCAAAGCGCAGTCTGCAGGAGCTTTGCCTCAGGCTGAGCCATATCCATTCACGGTCGAGATACCCAAAGACACATCTCACGGCGACTTTGCGACGAACGCCGCCATGGTCGGTGCAAGAGCTTTCCGCCTCGCGCCTCCCGTTATCGCAAAGGCGATACTCGAAAATCTCGCATGTCACAAATGGATTGAAAGCGTAGAGATTGCAGGCCCGTTTATAAATTTTCGCACGTCCGCACAGTTCTTTGCCGACGCTGTAAAAACCGTTAACGCCGAGGGCGAAAAATACGGCGAAAGCGACTTCGGCAAACACGAGAAAGTCATGGTCGAGTATGTTTCCGCGAACCCTACCGGCATGATGCACATGGGCAACGCTCGCGGCGGCGCTATCGGCGACTGTCTTGCGACGGTACTCAAAAAGACAGGCTTTGATGTTACACGCGAGTTTTACGTCAACGACGCGGGCAATCAGATAGAGAAATTCAAGGACTCTCTCTCCGCGCGCTATTTGCAGATATATAAAGGCGAAGACGCCGTTCCGTTCCCCGAGGACGGTTACAAGGGCGAGGACATAAAAGACAGAGCAAGAGAGTTTGCGGACATGCATGGAGATGCTTACGTCAACGCGTCCGAAGAGGAGCGCCGTCAGGCTCTCGTCGAATACGCTCTTCCGAAGAATCTCGGTATCATTAAATCGAATCTTGCACAGTACCGCGCGGAATTCGATAACTGGTTCCTCGAATCAGACCTGCACAAAAGCGGCGCGGTAAAGGAAGTAATCGACATCCTCACCAAAAACGGCCATACATATGAAAAGGACGGTGCTTTGTGGTACAAGGCGACCGATTTCGGCGCGGAAAAGGACGAGGTTCTCATACGAGCAAACGGCACGCCTACATATTTCGCGGCGGATATCGCATATCACCGCAATAAACTTATAACCCGCGGCTTTGACCGCGCAATCGACATCTGGGGCGCTGACCATTACGGACATGTCGCACGTCTCAAGGGTGCGCTCAACGCTGTTGGGGTTGACGGCAACCGTCTTGAAGTCATCATAATGCAGCTCGTCCGCCTGATGCAGAACGGCGAAGCGGTAAGAATGTCCAAGCGTACGGGCAGAAGCATTACTCTCGAAGATCTTTTCGAGATATCGAGTATCGACGCGGCACGTTTCTTCTTTAATATGCGCAGCGCTGACACGCACTTCGATTTCGACCTTGACCTTTCCATTGCACAAACGAACCAAAACCCCGTATACTATGTGCAGTACGCTCACGCGCGTATTTGCAGCATCCTTGCCGTGCTTGCCCAGAGCGGCGTTGACACGGCAAAAGAGCCCGACGAGCCTGTATATTCCGAAAAGGAAGAGCGTGAGCTTATCCGCCAGTTGATGATCTTCCCCGAAGAACTCGTTCGCACGGCGGTGGATTATGATGTTTCCCGTGTCACAAAATACGCGATGGACGTTGCGACGGCGTTTCACAGCTTCTACAACGCATGCCGCGTAAAGGTCGACGATGAAAACGTAATGTTTGCTCGTATCGCACTCGTAAGGGCTACCAAAACCGTTATTGAAAACGCTCTTTCCATACTTAAAGTTTCCGCTCCGGAGAAAATGTGATGTTCACATCCGAACAGGAAAAGTTTATGCGTCTTGCGCTCGATGAGGCACAAAAAGCGCCCTCAACTGGAGACGTCCCCGTCGGTGCGGTCGTGGTCAAAGACGGCAAAGTCGTTTCGGTAGGGCATAACCGCCGCGAAGCTGAGAGAAACGTGCTGCTCCACGCGGAGATTGTCGCGATAAATGACGCGTGCAAGGCTCTCAAAGGATGGAGACTCGATGACTGCGATATTTACGTCACACTCGAACCTTGTCCGATGTGCGCGGGCGCGATAATAAACTCCCGTATAAAACGTGTCTATTTCGGCGCGTTCGACATCAAAAACGGCGCGTTCGGCGGAGTGTGTGACATGTCGGTCATGTTTACACATCGTCCCGAGATACATCAGGGCCTGCTTGAGAGCGACTGCGCAGCCATCCTTTCGGATTTTTTCGAAAAATTGAGATAAATAAGCGCCCCTTTGACGGGGCGCTTGTTTTTATATGAGCAATGTTGTTTTATCTTTGATTGCTCCGTCGATATTATTTACAGAGCATATTTTATCAGGCGAAACGGCATATTTTTTTGCAATTCCCCAGACGCTCTCGTCTTTTTCGGCGAAATACAGTACCATCTCCGAACGATCGTCCGTGCTTCTTGCGCCGGAACTTTCTACTCCGGTCAGCATATTGCATGTGCAGGAGCAGAAAACGATCCCGTCGTAGCAGTAGTCAACGCGGACTTCTATCGACTGTGCATCATTCTCAACAAAAGCAAAGTTTTTGACACATATTTCCGCCGCACTTTTTACGTTTCCGCTGCAGCCCGGCAGCGTTACAGTAAAGGAGAACGGAAGGGATTTTTCTATGCATCTGAAATCCTTTTCGGCGTCGGTGAGGATTATGTCGCAGACGAATTCGCCCTCGACAGTCAGACATCCGTAATCCGTGTTTAAAGTTTCGGACGTTATGACCGGATCTATGGAGATGGAGAATATTTTATCGTAATAGCCCGTCTGAATCGTTTCACGCGCCGTGCCGCAGCAGTTTACCTGGTAACATTTTGCGGTGGTGATGTCCGCGCATGCGATCTTAAGCTCGTCGGTTTCCGAAAACGCGTCCGAGCAGTATTCCACGATGGATGTTTTCAATCCCTGCACTTCGGCGCAGACCTCCGCCTCGTATGCGATGTCCGTTGCTCCGTCACCCGATTCGAGCACCTCAATCTTGCAGTCACGAAGAGAATATTCCACGCTGCAAGTCGTATTTTCATTCGCGGTCTCGATATCCACCGCCTGCGATACGGGGACTGTGCGTTCTACTGTTGCAGGCAGTCCCGTTTCGGCGTCGGAATAAAGAATTTTAAGCGTCATATCCGCTTTTGTTATCATTTTGCCCGTCAGAAGCTTTTTATCGGTCTGCACAAACGTTGCGTCATATCCCAGGATCTTGTCGCACTTCTTCGGAGCGAGAGAAATTTCATCCGATACCTTGACAGGCTTTTGACCTTTACAGACAACCGCACATGACTCTATCGCGTCTTCCTTTTTCATCCAAACGCCTTTCGGAGCGCCGTCGGAAGTGGCGATTTCAGCCTGAATTTCGCAGGATATAAGCAGATTTAGCTGTAAAACTGCGCGAAGATAAAGTTTCTGCGGACTAAGAGCCCTGGTGTTGACGGAAGTGACGGTTGCGGTCAAATGTGTAAAGGTTGTCTCATTTACATCAGTTTCGAACGTGTGGCTGAACGGCAGTGCGTGCATGACGCTTTTAAGAGAGCCGTCTTCCTCTGAAGTGTAGAGAACCGAGAACTCCACATAGCCCTCGATGCAGTATCTTTCGGAGCGGGAAGTCTTTGAGACTATGTACGGGCGGGCTTTTGTGCGCACGACACGCATGATGTTCGGGCAATAGTCGGGCAGGATAACTTCTCCCTCGACAGACGACTCCGCCGAAGTCGTTTCGGGGAAGGCGAGGGCCTTGATATTTTCTTTTTTACATTCCATAGAACTGTCTCCTTTTGATTTCGCGTTTACTTATTGGTATGACGCGACACCGTCGGATATGCTGAGTAAAGCGAAAAAATTTCAAATTTTTCCGTATGCCCTTGAAATGCGGTGTAAAAGATGATATAATTAAAGAAAATTTATCTTTGAAAGGATAAAAGTCATGTCTGAAATACTCGTTGAAACTTCCGCACGTCATATCCATGTTACAGACGCGGACCTTGCCAAGCTTTACGGCGAGGGCCATAAACTTACCAATAAAAAGGATCTTTCCCAGCCCGGTCAGTTCGCTTGTGAAGAGAAAGTCACACTTGTCGGACCTAAAGGCGAACTCAAAGTTTCCATTCTCGGACCTACACGTCCCGCAACGCAGGTAGAGCTTTCATTTACCGATGCGAGAACTCTCGGCGTAAAGCCCCCTGTAAGAGAATCAGGCGATATCGCAGGCACTCCCGGTCTTAAACTCGTCGGTCCCTGCGGCGAAGTTGAGATATCCGAGGGCGTTATCGTCGCAAAGAGACATATCCACTTCACTCCCGAGACCGCAGCGGCGGCAGGAGTTCAGGATAAGCAGATCGTCAGCGTCAAGGTCAACACAGACGGCAGAAGCCTTATTTTCGGCGACGTCGTTGTTCGTGTCAGCCCGAAATTTGCTCCCGCTATGCATATCGATACCGATGAGGCAAACGCTGCGGCTATTGCAGGCAATGTCTACGGTGAAATAATTCTGTAATCATAATAAAAAACATTCCGCGGCCAGTAGAAAGCCGCGGTGTTCTTTATTACATAAGCAAACCGCTGACGGAAAGTACGTCAGCGGTTTGTGTTTATTCTTCGATAAGGTCAACGATGAACTGTTTTGGCTTTACGCCGACGGAAGTCTCTGCGATTTCTCCGTCTTTAAAGAGTATCAGCGTGGGAATGCTCATTATATTGAAACGCTGAGCGAGGTCGGGCTCTTCGTCCACATTGATCTTTCCTATTTTTGCGGCGGTTTCGGGAATATCCTTTGCAACATCGTCCACGACTGCGGACATCATTTTGCAGGGACCGCACCATTCCGCCCAGAAATCCACGAGTACGGGAATATCTGATTCAAGTACCTCTTCTTCAAAGTTTTCGGATGTTAATTTCATTATTTCCATATAAAAGCTCCTTTCGCTTATATTTTAGGCTTTTTTTATAATGCTATTCAATTTTCGTCGGGTATAAATCTGTGTGTGCTCTGTCCGTCCTTTTCTTCTGCTTTCGCGTATCGGACAGTGCCTTTGAAGCCGTATTTTTGCTGTAATGCAGCAAGATTTTTCTTTATATCGGGTAAATGTGTTACAGAAATCACCCTTGCGCCGTATACCGCGGACATCGCGATGAATTCGCACAATGCAAGAGAGCCTTCATCGTAAGCCGTGGATTGATATACCTCGTTGAAAAGCAGCATGTCTTTGGGCTTCATGGTATCGATAAAGCCAGAGCAAGTCTCGACTTCTTCTTCAAAGCGTCCCTGACCGATATCGAGCGCGGTAAAGTATGCGAAAATGTTCGCGACAGGAGTGATAACCGCTTTCGTACAGGGAACGGGGAGTCCCGATTGACCGAATACCTGAATAAGTCCGACAGCGCGCAGAAAGACGGTTTTGCCTGCATTGTTTTTACCCGTTATGATATATGCCGCGCAATCTGCGTCTAATATCGCGTCGTTTGGTACAAGAGTTTTGCCGGGAACGGCGTCGCGGTCTTTCTCTCTTTGCTTGAGCGAATACCATACGTCGTAGATGTTTTCGCACTCAAAGCGATTTCCCTCGGTGTTGTATTCCGGCATGCAGCAGGGCAGACCGAGACTTTCGAGTGCTCTTTCGTATATCGGTGCAAAATCGTAGAAGAAAAATCCGGCCGAGAGTTTCTCAAAAGGTCTGCGAAGTTGGCGCACAATCGATTCAAGCAATGACGCGAGTTTTATCATACTGCGCTCTGCGAAGAATTGCAGCTGCTGGTCCGAAACCTCGTCAAAGCCGATAAAAGATATGTCCTTGTCTTTATCCTTGCGCGTGCCAGATTTTTCGTCATAGAAATACGGATCGCTCGTGATGCGGAACATTTCGCAGTCGCAGATACGCAGGTATTTGTCGATTTTTGCGAGAATGACAAACGAAGTGCTCAAGTCGATGGAGTCCGAAAGCTGCTGTGCAAGTTCTGAGAGTTTGCCGAATTCCGGGCGGGATGTGATATCGTCAACGAACATACTCATTTTAACGAATATTTCCGCCTTGATATGCGCTCTTCCGAACGCGGCTTTGTACATGTCGTATATTTTAAGCGCTTTGACTACGCAGTCCGCAAGAACTTTGACGGTCGATACGGAGGAATCTTTATCCGAGCTCTTTGTTTTGTTGCCCGATATCTGGACTGTGGACGAGTTTCTTTTGATTATTTTAAGGGACTCTTCGAGTTCTTTATCTGCTTCATCTATCTTTTCAAATTCATGCAAAAGAGATTCGTTTTGCTTGAAATCTATCAGAGCGTCGCGTCGCCAGATTATGTTTTCGACGTCCTGCTCGGGATAACGCAGTAATTCGAACATTTTGCGCTCATAGATCGGATTGACGGTAATCCCGTCGATGACCTCCTTGAGCAGCAGATTTTCCATCGACATGTCGAGCTGTTTGGACGGAGAGGTCTTTTTCGGGTTCTTGTAGAGAAGGTCAAATTCAGGAAACATGAGCTTTGTCCTCCTTCTGCTTTGTTTGTATTCTGTCGAATATCTGTTCAACGGTCATGTCATATTTTTCGAGGATATCCTTTGCGAAGGACGAGTTCTGGTCGCTCATCGGAACTATCTTATATGTACGTGCGCCCGTTCTTTTATCTTTCATCGCCGTCAGAGCTCCGATATGAGGCGCACGGCAGACGGTCTCGCGGGCGTAATCCTTGAGTGAGTGCAGGTGGGTGACGAAAATTCCCGAAAGACGCGTGGCACGGGCTTTTTCACAGAGCTCTACGGAGAGCTTATACGCTATATCCGCTTTCGTGGAGGAATATGTTTCGTTGAACAGCGCAAGACATTCACCGTCGGTGACATCTCCGAATATCTTTTCAACACGTCCCTGCTCTTCGACAAGCCTGCCCGAGTTGTCATTGTATTCCTCGACGGGGAAGTGTGTGAACATTCTTTTCATTATCTTGATCTGCGCGCGTGAAGCGGGAACGAATCCGCACGCCTGGAAAAAGAGCTGACACAGACCGACAGAAGAAAGGAATATCGTCTTGCCGCCCGCATTGGGACCCATTATGAAGAAGAACGACGTGTCGTCGGTGCAGACGTAATCATTGCTCACTACTTGTGCGGGCGTGAGGCCTTTGTCAACAAGAAAGAAACTGTAAAGACCGTTCACGTTTGTCAACGGCGCCTGCGTCGCTTTCGCGATGGCAAATCCGCGTTCTCGGAGGCGGCGATACATTATCGCGAAGCCGAGTATCGCGTTGAGCTTTGGAATAACGTTTATCCATTCGATGTCGAATGTGCTGTTGTATTTGTCATGGAAGGCGTCTATTTGCTCGAAAATGTGATGATATTCATTGTAAAGTGCGATGAATACGGGGCGCGTCATTTCGCGGCTTGCCTGAAGTGCACAGGCTTCCGCCTCCGTCACGTCAAGGCCCATACATTTCGCAAGTTCGGCGATATCCGTTGTAACGGATTTTTCTTTCGTGGCGGGAATGATGCTGTTTTCTATATTCTGACCTCGTGAGAAAAAGCGGTTGAAACGTATCCTTTCAAGCTCTTTGAGGCTTTCGCGAAGTCCTTCAAGGTCTTTGCGTATCGTGTCAAGCTCAGCCACACGCGTCGCATCGCAGATATCTTCAATGATTTTTTTCGTTTCCGCGGAAAGGGAAGAGTTGTTAGCCGCTTTCGCGCGTCCGAGAAGCGCTGTATATATGTCAACGAATTTTTCCGTCACGAGGAACGTTTTCATGGATTTCATTTCGGGTATTTGTTTGAACATTTCCATTTCAAACAGTATTTTCAGTTCAAACAGATTATCCTTGAGCGCGGTGAACATACCGTAAACATCATCGCTGTAAATGAGGTCTCCGAGAATATTCTGCCTGTATCGGATTATGTCTCCGTCGCTACAAAAATCCATCACAACGTCGTAAACGGAGCCTTCCATTTCCCTGTCCGCTATGAAATTATGCAGCAGTTCTTCGAGCTGCATATCCTGTGCAACACATCTGTCAAGGGGTTTTGCGGGCTGCGGCGGTGTCTTTATCGGATCGAAGAAGAGTTTCATGTTGCTGAACCTTTCCTTTCTTTGGGAAGTTTGACTCGAAGCGCTTTCTTTGCCGTCTTCATGATTCGGCGGCTTTCCTTCGCGTCAAGGTCGCTGCGCTTTGCGTTGTCAGGGTAAAATCCGTTGCCGACCACCACGCCGTAGAACGTAGTGTCGCCGTTGAGCATATCGACCTTCGTGAGTGTGCGCAGCTGCTTTACCGACGGGCTGAATAAGTATACGGGAACACAGTCGATTTTTTCGTCCGCGAGGGCTTTGTTTATGTTCGCGGTATATTTTATAAGACCGTACGGGGCTCGCCGAGTGTGACGGAATACGCGCAATTCGTGCCATTTTACAAAGAGCATTCCTGCGGCGCCTTCGTTGTCCGACGGGGGGTTAGGTATGATGTTTTCGACTTCCCAGTATTTATCGGAAGCAAAAACGACGGTCTTTTTCGTTTTTCGGAAAGAAATGAGTTTTATAGCGTAAAGGTTTTTGCCGGAAAGTAACAGAATATCGGGTTTATCGCCGAAATGCGGTATAAGACAGCGCATAAAGCCGACTTCCGAAAACTCGGCGCGGCAGAAAAGGCATCTGATGAATAAAAATATGCGGCATACTATGTATCTTAATATCGGGAAGATGACCGCAAACAGCAGGAAAAGTCCGCCTCCGACATACACCAGCAACAATGCGATGAGTCTCAGAAATTCCACGGTGTCACCTCGAAATATTCTATAAGTTTTCTTAATTA
This sequence comes from uncultured Eubacteriales bacterium, assembly GCA_959604355.1. Taxonomy (GTDB): domain Bacteria; phylum Bacillota; class Clostridia; order Oscillospirales; family UBA644; genus HGM12619. The sequence goes on along the minus strand of CAUHAO010000007.1, from coordinate 52,335 downwards.
TAGCACTTCTTTTGTGTAAAATCAATAGTTTTCATTTCATTTGCGGAAAAATTTGCAAGAAATCAAAGGAACTGCGACAAACAACGTTTTTTGTTATCAGTTTTTTATAAATCATGTACGAAAAGAGGCGGAAGAATTTTCTTCCGCCTTGAAAATATGAGAAAAATAATTATTTTATTACTTTTATCCATCCCTCGGGAGCCTTGATTTTTCCCATCTGGATACCTGTGAGAGTCTCGTAAAGCTTCTTTGTAACGGGGCCCATTTCCTTGCAGCCGTTTGCGAAGGTGATGACTTTCCCGTGGTCGTTGAGCGTGCCGACGGGGGAGATGACAGCCGCAGTGCCGCAGAGGCCGCACTCGACGAAGTCAGGAACTTCTGCAAGGTAAATGTCGCGTTCCTCGACTTCGAGTCCGAGGTACTCTTTTGCGACATACATCAGGGAACGTCTGGTGATGGATGGCAGGATGCTTGAAGACTTGGGGGTGACAACTTTGTTGTCTTTGGTCACAAAGATGATGTTTGCACCGCCTGTCTCCTCGATCTTCGTTCTGCTCGAAGCGTCGAGATACATATTCTCGTCGAAACCTTCTTTATGCGCGGAAACTATCGCGTGAAGGCTCATTGCGTAGTTAAGACCCGCTTTGATGTGTCCTGTGCCGTGGGGCGCCGCGCGGTCGAAATCGCTTATACGCAGATTGAGCGGACGTACACCGCCTTTAAAATACGGTCCGACGGGTGTGACGAGAATTCTGAACTGGTACTCTGTCGCGGGCTTAACGCCGATGACAGGGTTTGAGCCGAACATATACGGGCGTATGTAGAGCGTTGCGCCCGAGCCGTACGGAGGAACGTATGCTTCGTTTGCCTCAACGGTCTTCACGACAGCGTCGATGAATTTCTCTTTCGGGAAAACCGGCATTTCAAGTCTCTCCGCGGACTGTTCCATACGTTCCGCGTTGAGGTCGGGGCGGAACGTTACGATATGTCCGTCCTCTGTGGTGTAGGCTTTAAGACCCTCAAAGCAGGTCTGCGCATATTGCAGTACGCATGCACATTCGTTGATAACGACGTTCGGGTCGGACGTAAGTGTTCCTTCGTCCCACGCACCGTCTTTATAGTTGGAAATAAACCTTTTATCGGTCTGGATATATCCGAAACCGAGATTGGACCAGTCAATGTTTTTCTTTTCCATGATTATCTCCCTCTCCTGAGAAATTTTTGTCTTTTATACAGTATATCACAGGTTTTCGCTGATTTCAACATAATAAAGTGAATATTTTATTAAATTTTGTCGTCGGAGACTGTTTTCCGAATGCAGGCCGACAGATTTTTATAGTCGGATATGAGAAGTCTGTAAGGGGGTTCGTCTTCTTCAAGTTTCAGGGACCGTGCGGGCTTCCTTACCGTGAAATAGTCGTCGGAGGTGATACACATGAATGTCGATATTTCCGACACAGCCACGTCGTCGCCGTCCGCGCATATCTCATGTATACAGCCGGCGGGTATAGTCAGACTCTCGCCTTCGCACAGCTTCACTAAACCGTACTGATGCACGGTGAAGGTGAACCCGTCTTTGCGCAGAGTCACGTTTTCCATGCCTTTCCGTGTGCCGAGTATCCTTACCGTGAGAACCCCGCCGCCCCGATTGACAATATCCTGCATGCGGCTTAAATGGCAATGCGGAGGAACACTCGTACCTTTCCTGCACATGAATATTTCTTCCGAATACGGTTTTCGGTATTTCTCTGCTTCAGGGTCGCCTCTGCGAAGAATGAAGCGTATAACAGCGCCGTGATCCGCGCCGAAGTCCGTGCACATCCAGCCGAGGCCGTTATGCCTCAGCTCTGAATACGATGCGCTTTTTGTAAGCCATTCCGACGGCATCAAGTATGCGAAAGGCGGCAGGCGGAATCCGTTGAGCTCAAAAAGCAGTTCCGCGTCCTTTATCATAGAGTTTATCTTTGATCTCTTCATTTTTTCTCCTCTTATATTCTTCCTATGTATAATATATCACATTTGCGATGCAAAATCAAGTGTGTTAGCCACAAAAATTTTCCCGAAATTCATTTTTATACCGAAAATTCAGCATATAATAAAAGACGAAAAGATGAAAGGAAGATTTTATATGAAGTTCGGATCTTTTGCGGTGCTCCTTGTCTGCTTCGTGATAATTCTCTCTGCTTGTGATGTGAAAATCCCCGTATATTCTACGGAATCCCCGTCTTCAACACCGACAGAGAGACGCACGGAAGCCTTCACGGATGCTGATTCTGAAATTCCTTCGGATGAAGCAACGGACGTTCCGACAGAGCGTTCAACATATTCACCTCAAGACGCTCCTTCTGATACAAAAACGTATACCGCTAAGGTAACTCTTCTCGGAAATACCGCGCAGATTTCAGGCATGGGGGCATCTGTTTCGGGCTCGACCGTGACTGTAAATATGTCTGGAACATTTTATTTCAAAGGCACGTTCAACGGGCGCATAGTTGTTGATTCTTCCGACAGCGAAAAGACAAAGCTTGTTTTCGGCGGCATCAATGTGACTTGCGGAAACGGCGCGGCGATATATGTTGCCAACGTCGGGGACAAACTTGTTATCGAACTTGAAGAGGGTACAGAAAACACTCTCACGGACGGCGCGGAATACACGTTTGTTTTGGGTGATGAGGAAGAGGACGCGTGCATATTCAGCCGCGATGACCTCAAAATAACGGGTCAAGGCGTACTCAATATTAATGCAAATTACGAAAAAGGCATACACACAAAGGATGATTTCCGTTTTGAAAAAGCGACACTTTCCGTAACGGCAGTCGGCGACGGGATTGTCGGGAAGGATTCCGTTATCATAGCATCGGGCTCGGTTACCGTTACTGCGGGCGACGACGGGCTGAAAACGAAAAATACGGATGACGGAAAAGGGTATATCAATGTCGATGGCGGAACTGTCAACATAACCTCGACGCATGACGCGATTCAGGCGGCAACAGATCTAAACGTTACCGGAGGAAGAATTACTCTTGTTACGGGCGGCGGCAGTGTGAATTCAAGCACTTCTTCATCTGCTGGTAGACCCGGCGGCTGGGGACAATGGTCTGCGGGCGGTATGGGCGGCCCCGGAGGACGAGGAGCCCCGGGAGGAAAGGAAAGTTCAAAAACCTCATCGGATACAGAAAGTGCGAAAGGTCTTAAAGCGCAGAATAATATCACGGTATCGGGCGGCACGCTCGACATAGATTCCTCCGACGACAGTATATGTTGTAACGGCAATGTGATCATAAGCGGCGCGAGCGCTCGTATTTGCTCGGGCGACGACGGCATCCATGCCGATGATACGCTCGTTATAAGCGGCGGCACGATAATGATAAATAAGAGTTATGAAGGTCTCGAGGCGGCGACTCTCGACCTTCGGGGCGGGGATGTCTCGATAATCGCAACAGATGACGGCTTTAATGCTGCCGGCGGCTCGGATTCATCTTCCATTTCCGGCAGACCTGGTATGGGTATGTTCTCGTCATCAAGCGGAGAGATAAAAATAAGCGGCGGCAAATACATAGTCAACGCCTCTGGTGACGGCATAGACTCCAACGGCACAGTCGAAATGACGGGCGGATATGTTCTCGTCTACGGTCCGACGGATAACGGCAACGCGGCACTCGACTATGACCGATCCTGCACCGTTACGGGCGGTACACTCATCGCTCTGGGCAGCACAGGCATGGCGCAGGGCGTTTCAAGCGGTTCACAGCCGTATATTTTCGTGTCTCTCGACGGTAAGGCTGACACTCAGCTCAAAGTCGTTGACGCCTCGTCATCGGCACTCCTCGATATCATACCCCCGAAAGCATACGGATGCATATTGATATGCTCCGAAGGGCTCGTTCCGGGAGGCGAATACACCTTCATTCTCGGCGGCACTACTCTCGGTTCGGCCAGCGCAAAATAAAATAAGTCAGGCTGAAATAGCCGATCTGCCGGTTTACTTTTACCGATTCGCCGAAAACAGATTTTTTTGAAAATATACTTGATTATTTACCGAAAAGGTGATATAATGGATATGCAAAATAAATGTTTTCCGGAGGACAAGACTATGACAATGATAAAAAAAGTTAAGTGGCTTTATATAATTCTCTCCACGGTGCTCGTGATTCTCGGCATTGCGGTCATTGCGTTCCCCGAAACGTCGTCGCTCGTGCTGTGCTATGTCGCGGCGGCGGGACTCGTAGTTTACGGGCTTATAAAAATAGTAGGTTATTTCCGTGAACGCAGCGCTCGTGTTCCGTTCAGATTCGATTTTGCTGTAGGTTTCGCTGTGGCTGCCGCCGGTATTCTTCTTGCAATTTTTGCACGAGCTGTAATTTCGGCGTTCGTTTTCGCTATCGGGATATGTCTTCTCATTTCAAGCGCGTTGAAATTCCAGACGGGGATAGACGCGAAACGTTTCGGCTTCGGTGAGTGGTGGCTCATACTCGTGGGCGCAGTACTTTCTCTCGCTGCGGGCATATTTTTGCTCATAGATCCGATAGGTGCGCACAATGCGATGATGATTGTCTCGGGTGTGTGTATAGTTTATATGGGCTTGCAGAATATTCTCACCGTCATTTATATCGTTCACCTTTCACACATGGTTAATACGGAAAAACGCATATACGAATTTGATTGAATTCATTAAAACAAAAAAAGACGCGAAAGTCGTTTTTTACGAGACATGATTTTCGTCGGATGATCATGGAATTTTCCTTTGAAAATCGAAAAAATTGCAAAACATTTCATTTGGTGATTGACAAAAAGCCGAAAGTGAAGTATATTACTTGAGTGTAAAGGCAATGGGGTCTTTAATGAAAAACATTAAAGACCCCATTGCCTTTTTTGTTGCAAAAACACCGTTTGAGGTGTTGCTGATGCCGGTCGTAAGGAGAGGAACATCGGCTTGTGCATGGCCGGAGCGGCGATATTGACAGAGACTTTGTAAGCGCAATATTTTTATTAGCGGAGGGAAGACATGAGTATTCACGAAGAATGCGGAGTGTTCGGTGTGATGGCACCGAAACCGTGCGATGTAGCAAGCATTTCTTATTATGGATTATATACCTTACAGCATCGTGGACAGGAGAGCTGCGGCATTGTTGTCAACGATGACGGATTATTTGTATCCCATAAAGATTTGGGCCTTGTCAACGAGGTTTTTTCAGGTGACATCCTGTCACGTTTGCCGAAAGGCACGATGGCTGTGGCCCACGTCCGTTACGGCACCACGGGCGGAACTAACAGAAACAACTGTCAGCCTATTGAGGTCAATCATCAAAAAGGCAGAATGGCTCTGGCGCATAACGGTAACCTTTCCAATGCTGTGGAACTCAGAAATGAACTTGAACTCCAGGGCGCCATTTTCCATACTACAAGCGATACCGAAACCATTGCCTACATCATCACAAGAGAACGACTCAAAACAGGCTCTATCGAAGAAGCCGTCAGTGCGGCAATGAACAGCCTTGACGGGGCTTATTCGCTTGTGCTCATGTCCCCCCGTAAGCTGATATGTGTAAGAGACCCTTACGGCTTCCGTCCTCTTTGCTACGGCAGGACTCCCGACGGTATGTATATCGTCGCATCGGAAAGCTGCGCGATCAAGGCTGTCGGCGGTGAGGTTATACGCGATGTGGACCCCGGCGAGATACTGGTTTTTTCAGAAAACGGCCTCGTTTCCCTCAGAGAGCATTGCGGTGAAAAGAAAAAAAGACTTTGCATTTTTGAGTATATCTATTTTGCGCGTCCGGATTCTGTCATTGACGGCATTTCGGTTCACGCATCCCGCGTTCGCGCGGGCAGAATACTGGCGCAGGCACATCCGTGTGATGCGGATATCGTGATAGGCGCTCCGGATTCGGGACTCGATGCAGCGCTTGGTTTCAGTCAGGAATCTCACATTCCTTACGGCATCGGGCTTATAAAGAATAAATACATCGGCAGAACCTTTATCATCCCCGGGCAGGGTGCACGCCTTGACGGCGTAAAGATCAAACTTTCCGCGGTGGAAGAAAGCATAAAGAATAAACGTGTGGTACTGGTTGACGATTCTATTGTTCGGGGAAACACGATGGGGCGTGTGGTAAAGATGCTTCGTGACGCCGGAGCAAAAGAGGTTCACGTCCGTATCTCTTCGCCGCCGTTTTTACACCCTTGCTATTACGGCACCGATATAGACTCCGAAGAGCATTTGGTAGCCTGTAAGTATACTGTTCCGGAAATCGCGCGTATCATAGGTGCAGATTCTCTCGGTTATTTTCCGGAAGATAAGCTTTCGGAACTTACGGGCAATATGGATTTTTGCAGCGCTTGCTTTAATGGAAAATACCCCACAAACGTCCCTGCGGATACCCGAAAGGACAGGTTTGAGCAGAGATTGTCCGATAAAAAGAAATGAGGCGTCGAAAAGATGGATTTTGACAGAAAAATTATTTTGGAAGATGGGCAGGAATACTTCGGATACTCTTTCGGAGATTCCGCAGACGCGGTTTGCGAAATCGTATTCAACACCTCAATGGTCGGTTATCAGGAGATTATTTCCGATCCTTCCTACACTTACCAAGCTGTAGTTATGACATATCCCTTGATCGGCAACTACGGCATGGCTGATGATGATTATGAAACCGAGAGACCCACAATCGGAGCACTTATCGTTCGCGAGTACAACGACGAGCCTTCCAATTTCAGATCTACGGCGACACTGTCGGAAGTAATGAAAAGATACAATATTCCCGGTGTATACGGTGTCGATACCCGTAAGCTCACACGGTCTATACGAGACCGTGGTAGCCGAAAAGCTTTGATAACAGGGGCATCAACTTCCGTGGAAAAGGGTCTGGAAATACTGAAAGAGGCACGCATTCCCTCGAACGCCGTGGCTCGAGTAAGCTGCGAAGCGACGTGGGTATCTCATGCAGAGACGGAAAGCTTGCATGTGGTAGCTATCGACTGCGGCATGAAGCTGAATATCGTCAGGTCTTTGAACAAGCGCGGCTGCAAGGTCACGGTCGTACCGTGGAATACATCTGCGGAAATTATAAAAGACCTGAAACCCGACGGCGTGTTTATATCAAACGGCCCCGGAAACCCTACCGATGTGCCTCAGACAATAGAAAGCGTAAAGTCGCTGATCGGGACGTGCCCGATATTCGGTATATGTCTCGGCCATCAGATTATCTCTTTGGCGTATGGTGCAAAAACATACAAGCTGAAATTCGGACATCGCGGAGGAAACCATCCGGTGCGGAATCTGGAAACAAATAAAATAGAAATCACTTCGCAGAACCACTCTTACGCGGTCGATGCGAAAAGTCTTGAGGGAACACATCTTGCCGTTACCCATATCAATCTGCTTGACAATACCGTCGAGGGCGCGAAATGCGATAAAGATAAAGTATTCAGCGTGCAGTATCACCCTGAGAGCGCGCCCGGGCCTCAGGACAGCGCATATCTCTTCGACCGATTTGTTAAACTAATGCAGGAGGACACGAAAAATGCCTAAGAGAACAGATATAAAAAAAGTCCTTGTCATCGGTTCCGGTCCTATTGTCATCGGTCAGGCTGCGGAGTTTGATTATGCCGGGACACAGGCTTGTCTTGCTCTCAAGGAAGAGGGGTATGAGGTGGTTCTCTGCAATTCCAATCCCGCAACTATCATGACCGATACGTCGATCGCGGATAATGTATATATGGAGCCCCTGACTTTAGAATACATTGCAAAGATCATACGCTTTGAGCGTCCTGATGCCATACTTCCCGGCATAGGCGGTCAAACCGGTCTGAACCTTGCCATGCAGCTTGAAAAGAAGGGCGTACTATCAGAATGTCGAGTGGAGCTTCTGGGAACGCAGAGCCGCAGTATTGAGCGCGCGGAAGACCGTGAACTGTTCAAGGAACTCTGCGAAGAATTGGGTGAGCCTGTCTTGCCTTCCGATATCGCGAATTCCGTCGAAGAAGGACTGAAGGTCGCGGAACGGATCGGTTATCCGGTCGTACTCCGTCCTGCTTTCACTCTGGGTGGTACCGGCGGAGGTTTTGCCGATAATGAGGAGGAATTTCTGCCTTTAATGAAAAACGCCCTTTCTCTTTCTCCGGTAGGGCAGGTGCTTGTCGAAAAGAGTATAAAGGGCTATAAGGAAATCGAATATGAGGTCATTCGTGACAGTAATGATACTGCCATTACGATTTGTAATATGGAAAATATTGACCCAGTCGGTATTCATACGGGAGACTCAATCGTTGTATGTCCTTCCCAAACGCTTACAAACAAGGAGTATCAGATGCTCCGCGACAGTGCGCTCAGAATAATCCGCGCCCTTAAAATCGAAGGCGGATGCAATGTGCAGTTCGCTCTTGACCCGAACTCTTTCAGATATTACCTCATTGAAGTAAACCCCAGAGTGTCGCGTTCTTCGGCATTGGCTTCCAAGGCGAGCGGCTATCCCATTGCCCGTGTTTCGGCAAAAATAGGTGTGGGAATGACACTGGATGAAATCCGCATCGCAAACACGCCCGCATCATTTGAGCCGACACTGGATTACGTTGTGACCAAAATGCCCCGTTTCCCATTTGATAAATTTGCGGATGCCAACAATTCACTTTCCACACAGATGAAGGCTACCGGTGAAGTAATGAGTATCGGCAGAACGGTTGAAGAAAGCTTGCTCAAAGCCATCCGTTCCCTCGAGATCGGTCTTATACATCTCTATAACCGCAAGTTTGACGGGATGAGTGAGACTGAACTTCTCAATTATATCAAGATAGGGACGGATGACCGTATTTATGCCATAGCGCAGCTTTTGCGGCTCGCCTGCAGCGTCGAGGTTATCGCGGATGTCACCTCTATTGATAAATTCTTTATCCGTAAGCTCCGCAACATAGTGCAAGAAGAATGTGAGCTCAGGAATAATCCGGATAGCATAGATGTTCTGCTCAAAGCGAAGAAAATGGGCTTTTCCGATAAAGAGATCGCAAATTTATGGAACAAGACCGAGATCGATATATGGAATCTGAGACGCGGGCACGGAATCATGCCTGTGTATAAAATGATCGACACTTGCGCTTCCGAATTTGACAGTTATATTCCTTATTTCTACTCCACCTACGAGGACGAAAACGAATCTGTCGTATCCGAAAAGAAGAAAGTAGTCGTGCTTGGCTCAGGCCCGATCCGTATCGGTCAGGGGGTGGAATTCGACTATTCCACCGTTCATGCCGTGCAGACCATTAAAGCTTCGGGGTTCGAGGCAATCATTATAAATAATAATCCCGAAACGGTTTCAACCGATTACACCTGCTCGGATAAGCTTTATTTTGAGCCGCTTTGCGTGGAAGATGTCATGAATGTCATAGAACTCGAAAAGCCGGAGGGTGTTATTGCAACTCTTGGCGGGCAGACGGCAATCAATCTTGCCGCGCCTTTGCATGAGCTCGGAGTGAAAATAATCGGTACGGACTGTGACGCCATCGAACGTGCGGAAAACCGGGATGCCTTTGAAAAGCTGTTGTTAAGCCTTAATATTCCTCAGCCGAAAGGTCTTGCGGTGACATCCATAGAGGCAGGCATAAAGGCTGCGGAAGACATCGGCTACCCCGTGCTTGTTCGTCCGAGTTTCGTTCTCGGCGGCAGGGCGATGCAGATCGTGGCAAAAGAAGAGGCTCTTCGCAACTATCTCAAAACCGCGGTGGAGATAGATGAAGACAAGCCTGTGCTTGTTGATAAGTATATCCGCGGCAAAGAGGTGGAAGTGGACGCCATCTGCGACGGGAAGAGGGTGTTCGTTCCCGGCATTATGGAACTTGTGGAGAGAACCGGTGTCCATTCCGGAGACTCTATCAGTGTATATCCCGCGTACAGCCTTTCGGACAAAGTGAAAAAGACGATCCTGGACTATACCGAAAAGCTCGGGCCCGGCATCGGTATTATCGGGTTGTACAATATTCAGTTTATCGTTGACGAACACGAAGAGGTTTATATCATAGAAGTTAATCCACGGTCATCCCGAACCGTGCCTTTCCTGTCAAAAGCGACAGGTTACAGCCTTGCCGATATCGCCACGCTTGTAAATCTCGGCGTATCCCTGCCCGAACAGGGTATTTTCAATATCTACCCGAAGGAAAAGAAGCGTTTCTATGTGAAAGCTCCGGCATTTTCATTTTCAAAACTTCGAGGTATGGATGCCTATTTGTCGCCTGAAATGAAATCAACGGGCGAAGCCATCGGCTATGACGACAAACTGCACCGTGCGGCTTATAAGGCGATGCTGGCATCGGGGCTCAGGCTTAAGAATTACGGGACGGTCATTGTCAGCGTCGCCGATGAAGATAAAGAGGAAACGCTGCCGCTTGTCCGCCGGTTCTACGATATGGGATTCAATATCGAAGCGACAACGCTTACGGGGGAGTTTCTGACGGCTCACGGGATTCGCACCAGGATCTTCCGTAAACCAAGCGAGGGCAGCGAAGAAGTGCTGGATTCCATCCGTGCGGGGTATGTAAGCTATGTGATCAATACCCGAGCAGTCCTTTCCGGTAATCATTTCGGTGACGGCGTGGCTATCCGCCGTTGTGCCGCACAGAACAATATCACAATGCTGACATCTCTTGATACTGTAAAGATGCTTCTTGACGTTCTGGAGGAGGTTACGTTTGGTATTTCTACAATAGATTCATAGGAGGTTATGTTATGCATTTCACAAAAATGCACGGTCTGGGAAATGACTATCTATATGTCTACGGCGAGGTTCCGACAAACATCGCGGAGCTCTCTGTAAAATTGTCCGAACGTCATTTCGGAGCCGGCTCTGATGGTATGATTTATATTTCGCCCTCTGATATTGCCGATTTCAAGATGCGCATCTTTAATGCGGACGGAAGAGAGGCAAAGATGTGCGGGAATGGTATTCGATGCGTCGGCAAATATGTTTACGACAAGGGGTATACGGATAAGACAGAACTCGAGATTGAAACGTTGTCCGGGGTCAAACATCTGGACCTTCAGGTCTGTGGCGGAAAGGTGAAAACCGTTACCGTCAATATGGGGATTGCTTCAGTAGAAAAGGAGAGGGTACTGAATGTGTGCGGTGAAGAAGTAACGCTGACGCCCGTATCGGTCGGCAATCCTCACGCCGTTATCTTTGTAGATGATATTGAAAACGCACCGCTGACTGTCATCGGACCGAAAATCGAGTGCCATGAAGCTTTTCCCGACGGCGTCAATGTGGAGTTCGTGCAGGTCATAGGTGAAAATGAATTGCGTATGCGGGTATGGGAGCGAGGCAGCGGCGTTACGATGGCATGCGGCACCGGGGCCTGTGCCGTCACAATGGTCGCAGTCGCCAAGAAATTCTGTGCTTACGGCGCGACTGTTGCCGTGCATCTCGACGGCGGCATTCTGAATATCAGGATTGCCGATGATAATACCGTTACCATGACCGGTCCGGCAGAAATCGTTTATGAAGGAGAAACCGTGATATGATTACACCGAATATGCACTATGCAGATTTAAAGGATTCTTATCTGTTTTTCAATATCGCTCAGAAGACCAGGGCATACCTTGAAGCCAATCCGGACAAGCACCTTTACCGTATGGGCATAGGTGATGTATCTCTGCCGCTGTGCGATGCGGTTATCAAGGCCTTGCACGAAGCTGTTGACGATCAGGCGACAAAGGAGAGTTTTCACGGGTATATGCCCGAATGCGGAGCACCCTTTCTCCGCGAGACGATAGCCGAATACTATATGAAAAGAGGAGTTAAGCTTTCTGCAGACGAGGTGTTCGTATCAAGCGGCGCCAGTGATGAACTGGGAGATATCCTTGATCTGTTCGACAGGTGTTGTACAGCTCTTGTTATCGAACCTGCATACCCCGCTTATGTAGATGCAAATGTGATGGCAGGCAGGAAGATTATACATCTGGCTTCGGATAAGAATAACGGCTTTTTGCCCGAGCCTGACAAGAACATTGAGGCGGATATTCTTTATATATGCTCACCCAACAACCCAACCGGTGCGGTATTCAGCCGTGATCAGTTGCAGACGTGGGTGAATTTTGCCAACGAAAAGGGTTCGGTAATTCTTTTTGATGCCGCTTATGAAGCTTTTATCGAGGATGAAACTCTGCCGCACAGCATTTTTGAGCTTGATGGAGCTGAAAATTGTGCAATTGAAATATGTTCACTTTCCAAAACAGCAGGATTCACCGGTACACGTCTGGGGTATACCGTTATTCCCAAAGCACTTAACAGAAACGGGATGAACCTGAATGCTATGTGGGTGCGTAACCGTACAACCAAGACAAATGGAGTGTCCTATATCATCCAAAAGGGCGGTGCTGCGGTATTCACTCCAGAAGGCCAGAAGCAGATTCACGATAATATCGGAATTTATAAGAACAACGCAAAGGTGCTGATGAAAGCTCTGGATAAGCTTGGCATCTGGTACTGCGGAGGAAAGAATGCGCCGTATATATGGATGCAGTGCCCCAAAGGTATGGGAAGTTGGGATTTCTTTGATTATCTGCTCCGTGAAATTCAGGTAGTCGGTACTCCCGGCGAAGGCTTCGGTGCCTGCGGTGAAGGATATTTCCGTTTCTCTACCTTCGGAAGTCCCGATGGTACAAAAGAAGCAGCACGCAGACTTGTAGAGCTGCTTTCAAAATGATAGGTGTAATATTTATATTTGTTTTAAGCAAAGGGTCTCACGGACCATAACGGTCCGCGGGACCCTTTGCTGTTACTTGTCTTTTATTGAAAACGAGTGCCCCGTCATCCGATATACTCATTATGTTTCTGTTGACGGAGCCATGTGTTGATGACAAACTTATGCGGCAGGTGCTTTACAAGAAAAACCTGAAATTTAACCGGCAGACCGTGGACGGAAACCGTCTTTCCTTTAGCGCGGTCTTTCATTGCTGTCGTTATGACCTGCTTGGCGGTATACATCACATTGAAATATGTTACGGCCTTGTCGTCGGTCGTCGTCGCGCGGTCGAAAAATTCTGTTTTCACCCAACCCGGGCAGACAGCCATGACTTTGATCCTTCTCGGGCGAAGTTCCGCGTTAAGCGCCTGAGAATAACTCAGTACGAACGCTTTTGTCGCCGCGTAGACGTTAAGAAACGGTACCGGCTGGAACGATGAAAGAGAGTCAAGATTGATTATATCGGAGCCCTCGCTCATATAAGGCAGAGTGAGTTCTGTCATTGTTACGAGCGCTTTGCAGTTGAGGTCTATCATGTTCATGCTTTCGGGAATCGGAATGTCGTCATATTTGCCGAATTTCCCGAAACCGCTGCAGTTGGCGAGCGTTTTTACATTCGGTTTGCGCTTCTCGAGCATCGTTTTGTACTTGTCAAAAGAGGATGTGTCTGTCAGATCCATTGCGATCGTGACGCACGGTGCGGAAAGCTCGGCTGAAAGTTCCTCGAGGCGCTCTTTACGGCGCGCGATGAGCCATATTTCGTCGTATTTTTCAGCTTTGTCGAGTTGCACGGCGAGTTCCTTGCCCATTCCTGAACTTGCACCTGTGATAACAGCTATGTTCATTATAGATCCCCACTTATTTTTAAGAATGTTTTGAGGCTGAGCTCTTCAGTTGGTCTTCCATACAGAGCTTGTATTCCACCGCGTCAATAAGAGCCGTTTTGGACGCTTCTATTATGTCCCTGGAAACACCGACAGTACCCCATGTTTCGTGCCCATCGGTCGCCTCGATGTAGACGCGGACTTTGCCGCCGGTGGAAGAACGGCTGTCGAGCACTCTCACCTTATAATCTATCAGCCGCGTTTCGTTGAGCGCAGGGTAGAACCCATGGAGCGCCTTTCGAATAACGTCATCGAGCGCGTGAACGGGACCGTCACTTTCCGTCGCCGCCATTTCTGTCGTTCCCGATACGGAGACCTTGAGAAACGCGTAATTGCATCCGTCAGGGTTGTCAACGCTTGTCTGCTCTGCGATGAGCTTGAATTTTTCAAGGATAAAATGAGGGGTAAAGATTCCGAGCTCCTGTTTTATCAGTAGTTCAAGAGAGGCTTGAGCCGCTTCGTAGTGATACCCCTCCGCCTCCTTTTTCTTTATCACAGCCAGTATCCTGTCCATCGCGGGACTGTCCTTGTCCATAGACGGGACGATTCGCTGGACGTAAGGATATATCGCACTTTTTCCGCTCATTTCCGAAATAAGTATGTTGCGGGCGTTTCCGACGGACGATGGGTCGATGTGCTCGAATGTGTGAGGGTTTTTCATCACCGCGTCGATGTGCATGCCGGCTTTGTGCGCAAACGCGCTGCGGCTTATGTAAGGCAGTCCGTCAGTATTGAGGTTCGATATCTGGGCCGCGGCACGGCTGACAGGGGAGAGCATCCTGATTTTGTCTCCGAGAACGTCATTGCCGAGTTTGAGCTGCAGGTTTGCTATCACCGTTGCGAGGTTCGTATTGCCGCATCTTTCGCCGATGCCGTTAAGAGTGCCCTGGACGAGCACCGCGCCCGCCGCGACTGCGGAGAGAGTGTCTGCTACCGCGAGTCCCATGTCGTTGTGGCAATGTATGCCTATGTCGACGGAGCAGGCCGCCGCGACCTTTTCCGTTATCACCTTTATCTCATCCGGGAACGTGCCGCCGTTTGTATCGCACAGAACGACTGCGTCACAGCCTGCATCCTGCGCTGTTTTCACTACTTTGAGCGCGTATTCTTCGTTCGATTTGAAACCGTCGAAGAAATGCTCCGCGTCAAAGAAGACTTTTTTCCCTTTTTGCCTGAGGAATTTTATGCTTTCGGATATTATGCGCAGATTTTCCTCTTCCGTGGTGTTCAGTACGTCGTGTACGTGCAGGTCCCACGCTTTGCCGAAAACTGAGCAGTATCCGGGAGATTTCTCGTGTCCGAGCGCTGCAAGAACGGGGGAGTTCTCGGGCGACATATCCGCCTTGCATGTGCTTCCGAACATTACTATCTGGGAATGCTTGAGCTCGAGCGTCTGCAACTCCTCGAGGAATGGCTCCTCCGCCGGATTGAAGACGGGATTTCCGACCTCGATATAATCTATATGCAGGGAGTCGAGAAGTTTGACGATTCGCAGTTTGTCATTGGCGGAGAAAAGTATTTTCTCGCTTTGCGCTCCGTCCCTCAATGTTGTGTCGAATGTATGGATTTTCATGATGTCCTCATTGCCGTTACAGTTTAAGTTTAAGTTCGGGAACGAGTTCATTTACCGCGTTAAGATACGCGTAGATGCTCGCTTCCACGATATCGGTGGAAATACCGACGGCGGTGATTTCTTTGCTTTCATATCTCAGACGTACTTTTGCGGTACCGAGAGCGTCTTTGCCGCCCGTGACCGCAGTTATGGAGAATTCAAGGAGCTGGAAGTGAAGGCCTATGCTCTTTTCGATTGCTTTGAAAGCCGCGTCGATAGGGCCGTCGCCGTCCGAAACACCTTCCGCTGTCTTGCCGTCCTGCTCTATGGTCACCGACGCGATGGTAGAAAAAGCGTCACCGCAGGTGATGACGAAATGCACGAGTCGGAACATGTGTTCGTTGTATTTCGCTTTTGCTTTGAGAATGAGCGCTTCTATATCGCGGTCGTGGATGTCTTTTTTCTTGTCTGCGAGATTTTTGAAGTCCTCGAAAAGTATTCCGAGCATTTCTTCACTAAGGTCGTAGCCGAGTTCCTTTATTTTTGCGTCAAAGGCATGTCTGCCGCTGTGCTTCCCGATAACAAGAGAGTTTGACGAGGTCGCGCCGACAGTTTCAGGCGTTATTATTTCGTATGTCAGCGGATTTTCAAGCATTCCGTGCTGGTGTATGCCTGCTTCGTGCAGGAACGCGTTCGCACCGACGATTGATTTGCTCGGAGACACGTTCACACCCGTCACCATCTGCACGAGCTTCGATGTTCTCGATATTTCTTTCGTATTCACGGACGTTTCGGCGCCGTAGAGTTCTTTTTTTGTGTGCAGGGTCATTATTATTTCTTCGAGAGCCGCGTTACCCGCACGTTCGCCGATACCGTTTATAGTGCCCTCGACCTGCTGAACCCCGGCGTTTATTGCCGCCAGCGAGTTTGCAACCGCAAGACCGAGGTCATCGTGACAATGCGTTGAAAGACAAACCTTATCGATGTTTTCAACGTGCTCGCGCAGGTATTTTATCCTATACGCAATTTCATCGGGCGTCGCATAGCCTACGGTGTCGGGAATGTTTATAACCGTCGCGCCCGCCTTTATCGCGGCGGAGACCGCCTGGCAGAGAAAGTCTATATCCGTTCGCGTCGCGTCTTCGGCGGAAAATTCGACTTCTGACACGAACTTTTTCGCGTAATTCACAGCCTCGGATATTGTTTCGAGCGCCTGTGTGCGCGTCTTTTTGAGCTTGTATTCGAGATGTATGTCGCTCGTAGCGAGAAACGTGTGGATCATCGGAAGGGACGCGCCGCGCACCGCGTCGGCTGCGGCGTCTATATCTTTGCGCAAAGCTCTCGCAAGCGAGCATACATACGCGTTATGTACTTCTTTTGCTATTTTGGCGACACTGTCCGCGTCTCCCTTGCTGATCACGGCAAATCCCGCTTCGATCGCGTTCACGCCCATCTTTTCAAGCTGGCGTGCCACTTCGATTTTCTCTCTTGTGTTCATAGAGTAGCCGGGAGCCTGTTCTCCGTCTCTCAATGTCGTGTCGAGAATTCTGATGTTTCGCATTGAATCCTCCGAAAAATTTAAAATCAATCATTTTACAGTATATATTATATATGTTACAAAAGCGTGTCAACACGAATTGTTATAAAAGTTCGCAAATATAATGTTGATTTTATTATTGTTTTGCGCTATAATGTATATGTATAATCAGCAAAAAGGAGAGAGACATCTGCCGTTTGCCGCGGCAGATGACGAAAAAAGATGAAAAAACTGTTTTTGGGCAACGAAGCCATTGCTCGCGGTCTGTACGAATCAGGATGCAGGATAATCTCTTCCTATCCGGGTACTCCCAGCACCGAAATAACCGAATTCGCGGCGGAATATGACGAAATGTACGCGGAATGGGCGCCGAATGAGAAAGTCGCTGTCGAAGTCTCCATAGGAGCATGTATCGGAGGCGCGAGATCGTTCGCGGCAATGAAGCATGTCGGCTTGAACGTCGCGGCAGACCCGTTGTTCACGTCATCGTATACAGGGGTCAACGCGGGGCTTGTCATTGCAGTTGCGGACGACCCGGGAATGCACTCGTCTCAGAACGAGCAGGATTCGAGAAATTACGCAATAGCGGCGAAACTGCCGATGCTCGAGCCTTCCGATTCTTCGGAATGCCGTGACTTCGTGCGCCTCGCATATGAAATATCCGAAAACTTCGATACCCCCGTGCTTCTGCGCCTTTCGACCCGCGTGGCTCATTCCCAGAGCCTTGTCGAAACGCGTGAAAGAGAGAATATCGAGGTGAAGAAATACGAAAAGAACGCAGCAAAATTCGTAATGGTACCTGCGAACGCGGGGCCGCGTCATATAGCGGTCGAAAAGCGTATGGGAGATCTTGCGGAATTCAGCGAGACGTTCTGTGCGAACATCGTTGAAGACAATCCGTCCGATATCGGTATCATCACTTCCGGCGCATGCTATCAGTACGCAAAGGAGGCTCTCGGAGACTCCGCCGCATACCTCAAACTCGGAATGGTAAATCCTCTGCCGACGGAAACGATAAAAACGTTCTGCGAAAAATACAAGACCGTATATGTCATCGAGGAACTCGACCCCGTTATTGAAAAGCATTGCCGCGTTCTCGGTCTTGACGTTGTCGGCAAGGAGCTCTTTCCGATGATAGGCGAGATAAACGCCTCTATGATCGCCGAAAAGATTCTCGGCAAACGCGCGGAGATAAAAACATTCTCCGAAGAGATACCCGTACGTCCGCCCGTTATGTGCTCGGGGTGCCCGCACCGCTCAGTGTTCTATGTACTTAAAAAACTCGGTGTTACCGTCAACGGCGATATCGGATGCTACACTCTCGGTTCCGCGGCTCCGCTCAATGCCATAGACGCGACCGTCTGTATGGGCTATTCCGTTTCGGGTATCCACGGCTTCACGAAAGCATCCGACGAGAATAAAAACACAGTCGCGGTAATAGGCGACTCTACCTTCATCCATTCCGGTATAACGGGACTTATCAACATCGCGTATAACCGCAGCAACAGCACGGTCATAATCCTTGACAATTCCATCACGGGTATGACAGGTCATCAGCAGAACCCGACAACGGGTATTACGCTCAAAGGGGATATGACTACTTCTGTCGATGTCGAAGCACTCTGCCGCGCGGTGGGTATAAACAGAGTGACCGTTATCGACCCGCAGAGAATAGACGAACTTGAGGCTCTCATCAAAAGAGAACTCGCAGCAGACGAGCCGTCGGTCATCATCGCGCGCCGTCCCTGCATAATGATAAAGAAAGCCACTATAAATCCGCCGTTTTCGATAGATACGGAAAAATGCCGCGGCTGCAAGATGTGCATGAAGATCGGTTGCCCGTCGATTTCCGTGGATAAGTCGAACGGAAAAGTTAAGATAGACCATACGCTTTGCGTGGGCTGCGGTCTGTGTATGGAACTCTGCAAATTCGGAGGTATAGTGAAATGACAAAGAATATAATGATCGTCGGGGTCGGCGGCCAGGGAACGCTTCTTGCGAGCCGTCTGCTCGGACACACACTCACGGATCTCGGCTACGACGTTAAAATATCCGAGGTACATGGCATGTCTCAGCGCGGCGGAAGCGTTGTTACATACGTCCGCTACGGCGAAAAAGTCGCATCTCCGATAATCGAGAAGGGGACCGCGGACGTCATTCTTGCGTTCGAGCAGCTCGAAGCGGCACGCGCTCTGCCGTATCTCGCACCGAACGGCAAACTCATAATGAACACTCAGAAAATAGACCCGATGCCCGTAATAATCGGGGCAAAGCAATACCCCGAAAACATTCCGGAAAAGATAAAGGCTCTCGGTGTTGACCTCGTCTGTGTGGACGCGCTTCAGGAGGCGGAAAAATGCGGCAGCGCAAAGGCCGTAAACGTCGTTCTGCTCGGAGTCGCGTCGAAGTTCCTCGGCATTGAAGGCAAGCTTTTCGAGAAATCCATTGAGGAGATCGTCAAGCCTAAATTCGTCGAGGTGAACAAGAAAGCGTTCACTGCCGGTGCGAATTATTGATATAGAGGGAAAAGCTTTGGATCGTAAAAAAGCCGGAAATAAGTCTCACGGAATAAAGGTCGCCGCGGTGATCGCCGCAGCGGTCATTGTATGCGTTGTCGTTGTTTATACCGCTATATGCTTCTTTACCGCGAAGTCGTTAATCTCACCCGAACGCAGAGAGCTTTCGTATATGTGTATCATTGACCATATCGACGAGCTCGGTATCATCTGCGAGCCTTTTTCGGTAAACGGAGTGCGTGACGGCGACGTTCTGCGCGGCTGGTGGATCCCCGCGCAGACGGAAGGCGACGAATTTGAAATAACCGATAATTCAAAGACTGTCATTTTTTCACATAACTACCAGTCGAACCGAGAAATGAATGAAATAAGCGGTATGTTCATGGCTAAATACCTTATCCGCGCAGGCTACAACGTGATCGTCTTCGATTATTCGGGCTGCGGTACGTCTTCGGGTAAGAATTATACCCTCGGGGCAGAAGAGACCGATGAACTCGCGCTTATCGTGCGCTACGCGTCCGAAACGAGACTTCAGCGGCATATCGCCGTAATGGGATGGGGCTTCGGTGCAGCCGCCGCTGTCAATGAGGGGGCGACAGACGGGCTTGTCGAAGCCGTGATTGCCGACAGCTCGTATCTTGACCTTGAAAAGTATCTTGACACGGATCTCGGCGTCTGGACAGGGATAAACGATAAACTTTTCAATACCGTTACGAAGTTTTTCATGGACATGCTCACGGATAACCGGATGAAAAATTCTTCTCCGCTTGACGCCGTGCGGAATTCCGAGGCGAAGAGTTATCTTTTTCTCCACGGAGACAGTGACTCAGTGTTTCCGTCTGAAAACAGCCGTGTGCTTTATTCCGCCGCGGAAAAGAACAACAACGCGGAGATTGAGATATTTCATTCAACCCTGCACATATACGGGTTTATGACCCACGAAGAACAATATATGAATACTGTAATTGATTTCCTTGATAAATATTTAGGCGCGGATGTCGGGATCTGACGCCGGGACAGGAGTAGTATAATATGAAAGTCAAGTTTCTCGGTACAGCTGCCGCCGAAGGAGTTCCGGCGCTGTTCTGCCAATGCGATGTCTGCAAACGCTCACGTGCAGCGGGCGGCAGAAATATCAGAACACGTTTGCAAACGCTTGTTGATGACTCTCTGCTGATAGATTTTCCTCCGGATACGTATTGGCATGTTATAACCAACGATATCGACCTTTCGCAGATAGAGCATTGTCTTGTGACACATTCTCATTCCGATCATCTTTATCCGGATGATGTCTCTTTCAGACGAAAAGGTTACGCACATCTTACCGAGGCGCCCAAGTACCTTAATTTTCATGCAAGCATGCCCACGCTCGAGCCCCTCAAGTCAAGTCCGATGAGCGATCTCAACGCGGATGAAGATTCGAGCGGAGCAAGAATATATCGTCATTACGCGTTTGAGAGTTTCTGGGCAGGTGAATTTCTTGTGACGGCGCTTCCCGCGAATCACAGCACGGAAGAGCCATTCATCTATATCGTAAAGCGTCGCGGAAAATCTCTTTTCTACGCGCACGACACGGGCCCTCTCAAGGACGAAACGTGGGAATGGCTCGAAGAAAACACGCCGCATTTCGACATCGTTTCGCTTGACTGTACGTCCGCTGTCAAACACGAAAATTCCGGCAGACATATGACTTTTGAACAATGCGTCGCCGTTCGAAACCGTCTCAAAAAACTCGGATGTATCGACGAAAAGACCGTTATGTGTCTTAATCATTTTTCCCACAACGGAAGGGTAACGTATGACGAATTTGCCCCGCTTGCGGAAAAAGAAGGCTTTGTCGCCGCGTATGACGGCATGACCGTTGAAATATAAAGATTCAAAAATAAGGCTTCGGAAACCACCGAAGCCTTTTCGTTTTATTTCTTTGTGATGGATGGGTGTACCCGCGACCTGCTGCGGCGTTTTCTTTCTCTCATACGCTGTTTGTTCTTGACGTACGCAAGGATGGAATACGCAATGATGAGGAGTGCTGCGACTACGAGCGATGTGATGAAAATCGGGTTCGCAAAAAGCATGCTTATTTTTTCCGTGTACAAGGCTACGCTGTCAATGGAAATATCCGTAACCGCGCAAAGATCTGTCATGCCGATGACGTCGCCGTTATATATGTAAGTCACCGTACCGTAAGACGTGCCCTTTGTCACCGGCGCTTCGATCTCATGGGGCAGGTCGTATACGGTCACTATGTCATGTTGTATATCGATTGAAGATGGTAATGATGCGGCGACTTTACTTTTTGCGTAGAGCGTCAGCCACTCCTGTTTGCCGTACTTTACTTTGATTTCTGCAACGGGGGCATTTTCGAGGACGAGGGATTTCGGCGAGTATTCTGTAAGTGCGTGATTTATGAGCGTTGTGATGTCTGCATAGAGCGATGACACGGACGATATGTTATATGCCGAGCAGATGAAGTTTATCGCGGGTGAATCCTTTGTCGCGGTTTTGATCGCCGCCGTTGACAGCGCGTAACCTGTTTTGGAGTTTCCCGAGATTGCTATGC
Source organism: uncultured Eubacteriales bacterium (assembly GCA_959604355.1). Taxonomy (GTDB): domain Bacteria; phylum Bacillota; class Clostridia; order Oscillospirales; family UBA644; genus HGM12619. The sequence continues at coordinate 30,557 of CAUHAO010000007.1, read as the reverse complement.
CGGATGCTTTTTTGCAGTAGTACTGGCTGTTCGGGTCGACGAGTGAGTTTTTTGTATAAAGCCGTTGTTTTTTGTCTTTTACGGTTATGTCAACGTATGATTTGTCGGAATACTCCTGAATATAATTGAGCGACGACGCGTACGCTGTGATGAGGGAAATATCGTACGCCGTGGTGTACTGCGACGCTTTCGCAGCGTCATCGCAATATCCCGTCACATTTACAAAACGCGTGTTTTTAGCTTTTATCGACCTTGCTTTTTCGTTCATCATTATGATGAAATCCGTCATGTCATTGCATACGGTGAGCGCTATCGCCGCCGCTGCTTCCTGGGAATTAGCCACAAGGCACGCTTTCATCAGATCTCGCAGCGTTATTGTCGCGCCTTTGCTGAAAACGTGTGCGCTTCCGTCCAATATTTTTTCGGGCGCCGCTTCGAGCATTTTTGATGTTAAAGTGACTTCTTCATCAAGATTGAGCCCGCTTTCGACAAGCAGGATACATGTCATGAGCCGCGGCAAAAATCCGCAATAAATCGGGCTTTCCGAATTCTTTTCGTACAGTACGAGCCCCGTGTCGGCGTTTATTATTATCGCGGCGGCGGATGACGTTTCGGGCTCTTCGGCTTTCGCCGAAAATGAAAACGGTGCGCCGCAGGACAAAAACACTGCCGCACATAATAAAAATATACAAAGATTTTTGAAAAAAGTCCTTGACATGTTGACCTTCCGGAGGGTATAATGTGAATTACATAACCATTATAACATATTTTCCTCGGAATTTCCATAGTTCCGTAGGAAAAAATTATAAAATTTTATGCACAAATAAATAAAAGAACAGGGGAGAGATGTATTCAAATGGAGAAGGATTACGGCTTTGATACTCTTATGGTTCACGCGGGTTTTGACTGCGAAGAGGGTACAAAGGTAAATATCCCGCCGATATATATGTCCAATGCGTATCGCTTTGACAGCACGGAGCACGCGCGTAAACTTTTCGACCTTTCCGAAGAAGGCAACATATATTCCCGAATGATGAATCCCACGGTCGACGTTTTTGAAAAACGTGTCACGGCGCTTGAAGGCGGTGCCGCGGCGTGTGCGTTTTCGAGCGGACATTCAGCGATCGCGCTTACAATGCTTACACTTTGCGACGCGGGCGATGAAATCGTCTCATCGTCCTGCATTTACGGTGGTGCGATAAATCTCTTCGGACAGACCTTTGCAAGATACGGCATCAAGGCGAATTTCGTCGATATAGATAAGCCTGAACAGATCGAAGCGGCGATAAACGACCGTACAAAGTGCATTTTTGCGGAAACGATAGGAAACCCCAACGCGAATGTCGCAGATATCGAAATGCTTGCGCAGATTGCCCACAGACACGGTCTGCCTCTGATAATCGATTCTACTTTCACGTCGCCTTATCTCATAAATCCGATAAAACACGGCGCGGATATCGTTATCCATTCCGCAACGAAGTGCATCAACGGTCATGGCAACTCGATGGGAGGGATCGTCGTCGATTCCGGTAAATTTAACTGGGCGGGCAATCCCCGATTCCGCTCCATGAACGAGCCCGATGCAAGTTATCACGGAAAAGTTTTCGCCACCGATTTCGGCAATGTCGGATTTATCACGAAACTCCGCGTACTCATGCTTCGTGACTTCGGCTCCTGCATGTCGGCGTTCAATGCCTATATGATGATCCTCGGTCTTGAAACGCTTTCTCTGCGTATGAGAAAACATTCCGATAACGCTCGTGATATAGCTCTTTTCCTTAAATCGGATCCCCGCGTTGCGTATGTAAATTACGCCGCTTTCCGAGATAATAAATATTATCCGTTTTACAAGAAATACTACGCCGAAAAGGGCCTCGCTTCCGTCTTTACTTTCGGTCTGAAAGCGTCCCGTGAAAAAACAGGGGAGTTCATCGACAATCTCCAACTCATACAGAATGTTGCAAATGTATGCGACGCCCGTACTCTTATAATCCATCCCGCGACGACGACACATAGTCAGCTTTCTCCCGAACAGCTCCGCGCCGGAGGCATAGATGAAAGCACTATAAGGCTTTCAGCAGGTCTGGAAGACGTAAAAGATATTATCGCGGATATCTCTCAGGCGCTTGACAAGGTTCTCGGAAAATGATAATTTTTCGCACTATATCGCAGTATATAATAATATAGAGGGCGCAGAGTTTCCAAAATGTTCATATTTTTGTATTGCATTTTTACGCAGGATATGATATAATTATCTTACCTTGCGTAAAGGTGCTTTTTTTTGATGCAATAATTTATATTTTTTACACTTTATTGCGCAAGGGAGGCAATTATAATAAGGAGGTGCCGATATGGGAAAGGATAAGGTTGTAATGGCGTGCACAGAGTGCAAGCAGAGAAACTACAACACCACCAAAAACAAGAAGAATGACCCCGACAGACTGGAAATGAATAAATACTGCAAGTTCTGTCGCAAACACACTCTTCACAAGGAATCCAAATAGGGAGGTATGAGCTTTATGGCAGAAGAAACCAAAAAGACCGCAGTTTCCAAAAAACCCGGCAAACTTGCGAAAATCAAATCTTTCTTCAAAGAGACCAAAAGCGAAGTATCCAAGGTCGTATGGCCGTCTCCCAAGCAGATGCTGAACAATACTCTTATTGTTCTGTCTGCAATGATACTTTCGGCAGTCTTTATCGGACTTGTCGATACGCTGTTCATGTACCTGCTCGGTCTGGTCGTCTGATCTTCCGGCGGTAACTTGTTGATTTGGTCAATCCTATTGAAATCTGACGGAGGTCATTATGGCAGAAAACGGCAAATGGTATGTCCTGCATACCTACTCGGGGTATGAAAACAAGGTTAAAACGAGCATAGAAACGGTAGTCAGTCTGCGCAATCTGCAGGACCTGATTTCCGAAGTCCGTATCCCGATGGAAAAGACCGTAGAAGAACGCGACGGCAAACAGGTTGAAGTTGAACATAAACTTTTTCCCGGTTACGTTCTCATCAATATGATAGTCAATGATGACACCTGGATTTTGGTAAGAAATATCCGCGGCGTCACGGGCTTTGTCGGCCCCGAGGGCAAACCTGTTCCTTTGACCGACGCAGAGATCGCTTCTCTCGGCTTGATGAAGCATCTCGAAGAAGTCGATTACGCTGTGGGCGATCAGGTAAAGATCGTAAGCGGCCCGCTCGAAGGCTTTACCGGTGTTGTCGAAAGCATCGACATCCCGTTGAACAAAGTCAATCTTACTATTTCGATGTTCGGTCGCGAAACACCTGCGGAATTGGAACTCGATCAGGTTGAGCCGTTCTGATTCCAATTAAACAAAACTATTCATTCATTTTGATAGTATAGCATAGGAGGCGTACTTCAATGGCGCAGAAAATTGTAGGATATATCAAGTTACAGATACCTGCAGGCAAGGCAAACCCGGCTCCTCCGGTAGGTCCGGCTCTCGGTCAGCACGGTGTCAATATCATGGCATTCACCAAGGAGTTCAACGAAAGAACGAAGGGTGATATGGGTCTTATAATCCCCGTTATCATTACTGTTTATGCTGACCGTTCTTTCTCTTTCATTACCAAGACTCCTCCGGCAGCAGTTCTTATAAAGAAGGCTTGCGGACTTGAAAAGGGTTCCGGCGTTCCCAATAAGACAAAGGTTGCAAAGATCACAAAAGCTCAGGTTAAAGCTATCGCCGAGCAGAAAATGCCCGACCTCAACGCTACCACGGTAGAAGCGGCTATGGCTATGGTCGCAGGTACAGCGAGAAGCATGGGCGTAGAAGTAGTAGACTGAGTGCCATTCAATAAGTGGGAGGATTAATTTCCGAACAAACCACATAGGAGGATTTTTTTAAGATTATGAAACAGGGTAAGAAATATATTGAGAGCGCAAAGCTCATTGACAGAGCTAAGCTCTATGATACAGACGAAGCTATGGGCCTGGTTTGCCAGACCGCAAAGGCTAAATTTGATGAGACTGTTGAAGTCCATGTAAGACTCGGCGTTGACTCCCGTCACGCTGACCAGCAGGTCAGAGGCGCTATCGTTCTTCCTCACGGAACCGGTAAGAGCATAAAAGTTCTTGTTTTCGCGAAGGGCGATAAGATCGACGAAGCTCAGGCTGCAGGCGCTGATTATGTCGGCGGCGAAGATCTTGTTGCAAAGATTCAGCATGAAAACTGGTTCGACTTTGATATCGTTGTCGCGACTCCCGACATGATGGGTGTTGTCGGCCGTCTCGGTAAAGTCCTCGGTCCTAAAGGCTTGATGCCTAACCCGAAGGCAGGTACCGTTACTCCTAACGTCGCTCAGGCGATCAAGGAGATCAAAGCCGGTAAAATTGAGTACAGACTCGATAAAACCAACATTATCCACTGCCCGATCGGCAAAGCTTCTTTCGGTGCAGAAAAGCTCGCAGAAAACTTCAACACTCTTCTCGGCGCTATCATCAAGGCAAGACCCGCAGCTGCTAAAGGTCAGTATATAAAGAGTTGTGTCGTTGCTTCTACGATGGGCCCCGGTATCAAAGTCAACTCTGCAAAACTCGGCTGATAATAATTGAAAATTAACATAACGTCTGAGGGATACCTGCGATAAAGCAGGTATCCCTCAGGCGTTATAATGAGTTGTTTTAAATATGTGAGAGAATTATATCAGAACATAAAGTTATTGTAATGAAAGAAAGCTCTGATCGGAGCATTTAAGACTTTTGCAAGCGCGGTTTCCGTTTCTTTACTTTTGCCGTCGGCGATTGTCTTTTTCAAATGCATCCTGATTGTACGGATTGCGTTTTCGGAATTGAAAACCGACGCAGATTTCCGTCGAAAACAAGCTCGGGAGATTACTCAACTGCTCAATCTATCCGACACCGTCATACACACATCTCCGGTTGACCGCCATCATGCGGCTGATTGCAGCCCTCGCGGTCGGTTATGCCTTAATTTTCGGCTGTCCTCGGCTCTTTTTTCATCCACAAACTCAACAATCATTCCCAAGAAAGAAAAGAAGCTTCATTTCTTGACTTAATTGAACTGTTGTGATATAATATCGGTAGAGGATACCGATAATTATATCTCAGCCGTATTTTTCTGTCAGTCATTTACCGGTATTACCGTGTTGAAGTAATCTGAGCAGACAAAAACAGCTTTACAAGAATTTTACAGAAAAAAGATAACCGACATTACATTGAATGGATATACTATAGTCAAAAACGGAGGCCGAATATGATTTACTGTGTAGAAGATGAAGACAGCATTCGTGATCTTATGATTTATACGCTGAACGCCTCCGGCTTTGAGGCAAAGGGATTCCCAGATTCACCATCCTTTTGGCAGGAAATGAAACAGGAAAATCCGGATCTGATACTTCTTGACATCATGCTCCCCGGCGAGGATGGAATTTCGATTTTGAAGAAATTGCGCGCGAATCCTTTGACCGCCGATATCCCGGTGATGATGGCAAGTGCAAAAGGTACCGAATACGACAAGGTGATAGGGCTTGATCTCGGTGCCGACGACTATCTCGCCAAGCCCTTCGGCATGATGGAAATGGTCTCCCGTGTCCGCGCTCTGCTCCGTCGGACAACTCCGAAGGAAAAAGGCGAGATATTGCAAAGCGGGCAGATTTGTATGGATTGTAAAAAACACACCGTGACCGTGGACGGCTCGGCGCTTGTCCTCACCTTAAAAGAATACGACCTTTTGCGTGTTCTCTTATCCAACCCCGGGCAGGTTTTCACAAGAGATCAGCTTCTGTCTCAGATTTGGGGCATTGACTTTATCGGAGAAACGCGAACGGTGGATGTCCATATCGGGACACTGCGTACCAAGCTTGGCACAGCCGGAGAAAGAATCGAAACAGTGCGCGGTGTCGGATATAAAATGGAGGCAAATGTATGACAAAAAAAATTTTCCGCTCGATATGCATTGTTTCGGTTGCGGTTTTTCTCGCTTCATTGGTTTTAATTATGGGCGTTTTGTATGCCTATTTTTCAGATCAGCAGAAAAGCAGACTGGTCACGCAAACATCATTGGTTTCCACCGCCGTGGAGCAGGGGGGGCTTGATTACCTGAAGGGGCTTCCTGCCGATGATACTCGTATTACGTGGATTTCAGCAGACGGAAGCGTGCTTTTCGACAGCAAAGCAGACAGCTCGGGAATGGAGAACCATTTGGAGCGAGAGGAAATAAAAGAGGCTCTGTTGACAGGTACCGGAGAAAGCTCACGCTATTCGAAAACCTTGACGGAACGGCAGTATTATGCGGCGACCAGGCTCTCGGACGGTACGGTGATTCGTCTTTCTGTTTCGCAAATGACATGGTGGGGACTGCTCTTTTCCATGCTTCAGCCTATTTTGATCGTCGCTGTCATCGTTGTAGTTTTATCGCTCGTGCTTGCCTTTCGGCTTTCCAAAAGGATAATTGATCCTTTGAACAAGCTCAACTTGGACGATTTACGGGAAGAGGACACATATGAAGAGCTTTCCTCCCTTGTCCGTCGGATTCGTACCCAACAGAAGCAGTTGAAGCGACAGGAAGCCGAACTTAAGCAAAAAAAGGATGAGTTTGACACGGCAACGCGGCAGATGAACGAAGGAATCATTCTGCTGAACGAAAACGGATGCATCATCAGTATTAACGAATCTGCATCTCGCTTGCTCGGCATAAGCCGCTATTGCATAGGTAAAGATCTGTTACTTTTCAATAATTCGTTTGATTTACAGGAATTGCTCCGTGTTTCCATAGCAGGCAATCACGCGGAAAAAAACATTGTCATCGGAGAGCGGCGTTATCAGATGAACGCAAGCCCCGTCATAACTGACGGAAAAGTCACAGGCGTTGCTTTGATTCTCTTTGATATTACCGAAAAAGAAAAAGCCGAGGAAACAAGACGCGAATTCACCGCCAATGTGTCACACGAACTCAAAACCCCCCTGCAAACCATTTCGGGTTGTGCGGAATTGATGGCCGGCGGGATGGTCAAGGCGGAGGATGTGCCGAAGTTTTCAGGACAGATCTATAACGAAGCGCACCGTATGATCTCGCTTGTGGATGATATCATCAAGCTTTCGCATCTTGACGAGGGTGCGGAGGATATGAAGTGGGAAAAGACGGATATCTACGAGATCGCCTCTCTTACCGTGCGAAATCTGACACCTGTGGCGAAAGATGCCGGAGTCGAACTGACCCTTGAAGGTGAGGCAACAGAAATTGACGGAATTCCCGCTCTTCTGTCCGGTATTGTATATAACCTTTGCGATAACGCTATCAAGTACAATCGTCGTGGAGGAAGCGTCTTCGTGAAGGTGACGGGCGACGATAATAACGCTGTTCTATCTGTCAGAGACACCGGTATAGGGATTCCGCCCGAAGCACAGGAGCGAATTTTTGAGCGATTCTATCGCGTGGATAAGAGTCGTTCCAAGTCTGTCGGCGGCACGGGGCTCGGGCTTTCCATTGTCAAGCATGCGGCAAAACTCCATAATGCCAAAATCGAGGTTCATAGCGTTCTTGACGAAGGGACGACGATCACTGTGATTTTCCCGAAAGAGAGGAGTCAAGACAACCATGACCTATGAACAAATCCGCGATGATCCGACAATCCGAACCTATGTAAAGGCGGCGGATGAAACACTTGCCGAGCTTGGATATACCGAACACAGTTTTGCCCATGTTACGGCAGTTGCGGAAAAGACAGGGTATATTTTGAAAACGCTCGGCTATCCCGAAAGGACAGTTGAACTTGGAAAAATTGCGGGTTTTTTGCACGATATAGGCAATCTCATCAACAGGGTGGATCACAGTCAAAGCGGTGCGATTATGGCATTTCGTATTCTTGACCATCTGGACTTTCCTCCGGAGGAAATTGCACTGATCGTATCTGCTATCGGCAATCACGATGAAGGCACAGGTGTTCCTGTCAGTCCTCTCGCCGCCGCTCTGATTTTAGCAGATAAATCCGATGTGCGCCGAAGCCGTGTGCGTAATCATGAGCTTACAACATTTGATATTCACGACCGTGTGAATTATTCGGTTACAAAATCAGAACTGAAAATCAATGAAGCGCATACATTGATCAAACTGAAATTGCAGATCGATACCCATGTGGGCAGCGTGATGGAATACTTTGAAATCTTTATGGAACGCATGATTCTCTGCCGAAAGGCGGCGGAAAAGGTGGGGCTGCAATTCAAGCTTATGATTAATGAGCAGCAGTTAATTTGAAACTTTACATCGATTTTACAAAACAAGGATAACCGATTTGATGTCCGTCTGTTATACTTATTCTGATACAGGAAAGGAATAGGTAACAGATGGACATTTTCAATTTATTATCGATGATCGGTGGGCTGTGTCTCTTTTTGTTCGGAATGAGCCTTATGGGACAGGCTCTGGAACGCCGTGCGGGAAGCGGGCTCCGCAACGTGCTCGGAAAAATGACGAATAGTCGGCCGGCAGGACTTCTTACAGGGCTCGGCGTGACGGCGGTAATTCAAAGCTCCTCCGCGACAACGGTCATGGTTGTCGGTTTTGTTAACTCCGGGCTCATGACGCTGAAGCAATCGATCTATGTTATCATGGGTGCCAACATCGGTACGACGGTGACGGCGTGGCTTTTGAGCCTTGCGGGCATCGATAGCGGAAATATGTGGGTGAACCTTCTGAAGCCCTCCTCATTTACACCGATTTTGGCTCTGGTCGGTATTATCCTTTATATGTTCTGCAAAAAGGACAAAAAAAAGGACACCGGCATGATTCTCCTCGGCTTTGCCACCTTGATGTTCGGCATGGAAACCATGTCGGGCTCGTTAGTTGGGCTTGAAAATGTTCCTGAATTTCAGAACCTCTTTTTGATGTTTGCGAATCCCGTGCTCGGCGTGCTTGTCGGCGCGGTGCTGACGGCAATCATTCAATCCAGTTCCGCTTCTGTCGGTATTCTGCAAGCACTTGCCGCTACCGGTGCGGTATCCTACGGCGCGGCTATTCCAATCATCATGGGACAGAACATCGGCACATGCGTCACGGCGCTGATTTCTTCGATAGGTGCAAACAAAAACGCCAAGCGTGCCGCTATGGTGCATCTTTCTTTCAATGTCATCGGGACGGCGGTTTGGCTCGGCATATTCTCTCTGATCAAGGCAATTTTTGCGCCCTCTTTTCTCGGGACATCGGCAAGTCTTTTGGGAATAGCAGTTGCCCATTCCGTTTTCAATGTCCTTTGTACGCTTCTGATGCTGCCCCTCGGCGGATTTCTCGAGAAATTGGTCTGTCGACTGGTGCCTGACGGAAAGCGCACCGAAAGAGTGTCCGAACTGGATGAGCGCTTGCTTATCACCCCTCCGCTCGCCCTTGCACAGTGCCGGAAGTTCGCTTTGAACATGGCAGAAACTGCGGTGCGGGCGCTGAAGCAATCTATGGGATGTTTCACGGAATACTCGCCTCAAAAGGCAGAAGAGATTCGGGAATGGGAAGACCTTTGCGACCACTATGAGGATATTCTCGGCACCTACCTTGTTCGTTTGAGTGCCCAGAAGATGGGACAGGCGGAGAGCGAGGAAGCGACCTCTCTGCTGAAAGTAATCGGTGACTATGAGCGCATCTCCGACCACGCCGTCAACCTTCTGGAATCAGCAGAAGAAATGCGTGAAAAGAAGCTGACTCTTACAGAGCAGGCGTTGAAGGACTATGACGTGATGACCGCGGCCGTTTCTGAGGTGCTTTCGCTGTCCCTTACCGCTTTTGAAAAAAATGACATTGATTCCGCATATTCTGTCGAGCCGCTTGAACAGGTCATCGACGGCTTGAAGGAAACTCTGCGCACCCGGCATATTCTTCGTATGCAGGACGGTAAGTGCAGTATCGAGGTCGGCTTTGTCTGGTCGGATCTGCTTACTAACCTTGAGCGCGTCAGCGACCATTGCTCCAATATTGCCGGATGCGTGCTGGACGCTTCAAAGCATACTATGAATTTGCATGAATCGTTGAAAGAGATCAAGTCTGCCGACGATCAATATGAAAGTAATTATAATAAATACATTAACAAATACGCGTTAAGCAAATAAAAGCATGTAAAAATATAGCCGTGAGGAATAAGCTTCCTCACGGCTATATTTTTACATGTAATTACTGTATTCTATCAGAATATATGATGGACATATCTGTTGTAAAGCTCAATTTCGCGTTTTGTCGCGTGGTTGACGGTGAAAGTCACTCCGTCGCTTTCGACGCCTTCGGAGGAGACGGAAGTTACCTTGTATGTGACGATGTCGTGCTTGTCAAACTCTGCGGTCATATCTGTGAGCTTGCCGGCCTGCAAGCCGTCGGCAATCTGCTCGTAGTCCGGAGCACTGTCAAATGCGCGGTATACATTGTATGTAAGGCCTCTCTTGGTCTTCCACGTGAGAGTCATGGTCTTTTTATCAGCGTCAAGCTCTTCGGGTTTCTGCGGGCGCTTGAGTGCCTGGATACCCGTTATTGTATATTTGCAGCCGGGCTTTGTCTCGAAGGATATCATATCTCTGCCGTCAACGGTAAAGTCAACGGTGTTTCCGCTTCCGTCCTTGACTGTCGCGAGAGAGATGTTGCCGTAAGAAAGTCTGCATGTACGGCCCTTCTTTGACGTGACGACAATCTTTTTGGCCGTGCCGTTTTTCCAGTTTACGTCGACAACGAACGCGCCGCGCGCCGTGAGTCCTTTATAACTGCCTTCGTCCTTCCATTCGTCGGGAAGAGCAGGAAGAATCACGATATGGCTTTCATGGCTCTGCAGCAACATTTCCGCTACGCCTGCCGTTCCGCCGAAGTTACCGTCTATCTGATAGAGCGGAGAGTTCCAAAGGTTTGGAGCAATACGTTTTGTCAGAAGCCAGTTGTACATGGTGTATGCTTTTTCTGCGTCTCCTACACGTGCCCATGCGCATGTGCGCTGTGCGAGCGCCCAACCGCCCTGTTTGAGCCAGCCGCGTTCGCGAAGAGATACCTTTGCCGCATCAAGCCATGCGGGCGTGCTACGGTTAATGAGATTTCCGGGGTAAAGACCGAGCAGGTGAGACATATGGCGGTGCTCATATTCACCGATCTCGCCGTAAAAATGTTCTTCGCGGTATTCCTTTATCTGACCCGACCAGCCGACTTCTATGGGGTTGTAAAGAGGCATCTGCTCGCGCTGGAGTTTTATGAGTTTGTCGTCCTTGCCGAGAATCTCTGCGGCAAGAAGAAGGTCTCTGCCGTTTTCCCAGATCATGGATTGATCAGAGGGAGAACCTATGGTGTTGTAGTCTTCGTGTCTGCCGTCGAACGGTTCCTGCTCCTGAGAGTCGCTGTATTTGCAATACAGATATCCGTCGTAGTCGGAAACGGCTTTCGTGTGCATCTTGCTCAATGAGTAAAGAGCGGGGTATACGTGCTTTTTGAGCATATCTTCGTCCTGAGAGAAAGCGTAAGCATCCCAGAACATCTGCGTGGTGAAGCCGCATGTCATCGGTCCGGAGTGTTCTCCGATTCCTAAAGTCTGATATGCCCAGCAAGGAGTGCTGACGACCCATCCGCATTCGCCCGGTTTGTCGGTGTAAGATGCGGGATTGCTGTGTTTGACGTATTCTGCGGCATATTTACTGCCTTCTTCGCGGAACGCTTCATTGAAATCTATGTAGGAGTCGAAAAGTTCAATAAGGTTGGTGTTGAACGCGGGCCAGTAGTTCATCTGCTGGTTTACGTTGTGCCAATATCCGGAGCCCCACGGAGAAGTTTCAAGGGCGTTCCATATACCCTGCAGGTGAGCGGGCAGACAGCCTTTTCGGGAGGAGCAGATGAGCAAATATCTGCCGTACTGGAAGAAGAGCTGCTCAAGGTATTTGCTCTTTTTGCCGTCACGGTACGCCTGAAGAATCTCGTCAGTATATGCGGGGTCGTATTCGGTGGTGAGGTCGAGGGTTACTCTTCCGAAAAGCGCGTTGTAGTCCTTGAAATGGTTCTTGTACAGGCGGTCATATGATTTTCTGCAAGCTGCGCTCATTATTTTCTGCACTTTTCCGTGCGGATCGACGTCCGGGATCTTCTTTTTCGGATCGGGATTCGAGAACACGTTGGACGTAAGTTCATAGTTCGTCGCACAGCCGAAAATGATGACAGCACTATCCGCGTTGATGACTTCGACGTTTTTCTCGTTCGTTTTCAGTTCGCCGCCGACGGGAAATACGCGTATCTGTCCTTCGAAACGCACGTTGTAGTAATTGAGACGTGCTTTTATCGTTACGGTATTGCTTTTTGCTTTTATACGTCCGCGTCTGCCGCCGCCGTCACCGCGTTTCTCGGCGTAGGATCTGATATACGGTACGTTTGCGCCTGCGGTGAATGAAAGAGACGCGGGTTTTGAAGCCGTAAGGCGTATCACGAGCACCTTATCGGGGTACGACGTGAAGTATTCGCGGGTATATTCAACGCCGTTGAATGTGTATTTTGTATACGCTTTGCCTGCGTTGAGGTCAAGACCGCGCTCGTATTCGCCGTAGCCCTCGTGAGGAAATTCAAAATAAAGATCCGTGGGGTATGTAAGCCCCCCGAATTTGGGCGGGTTTGCGTAGGAGTTTTCCGTTATCTGTAAGCGATCCTTTTCAACACCGTTAAACAGGCTCACACCCATATAGCCGTTGCCGAGGGGAAGAGAGTAGCTGTCCCAGCCTCGCTGCGTGTCTTGCGCGGGAGCGTTGTATTTAAGTTTCAGTTCTGTCATGTCATTTATCCTCGTATCCGTTAGGATTTTTTTTCTGCCAGTTCCAGGAGTCTGCACACATATCGTTGAGATCAAGCTCCGCTTTCCAGCCGAGTTCTCTGCCTGCTTTGGAGGGGTCTGCGTATGTTTCTGCAATGTCACCGTCACGGCGGGGTGCGATGACGTAGGGAATGTCGATATTATTGACTTTCATGAAGGAGTTGACAATATCGAGAACGCTGTAACCGATTCCCGTGCCGAGGTTGAATACTTCGACGCCCTTGTGCTTGACGCAGTAGTCTATGGCGCAGACGTGGCCTTTTGCCAGGTCAACTACATGGATATAGTCGCGCACACCCGTGCCGTCGGGAGTGGGGTAATCGTTGCCGAAAACATTGAGGTGGTCGAGTTTTTTTGTCGCGACTTGGGTGATGAACGGCATGAGGTTGTTAGGGATACCGTTTGGCATTTCGCCTATAAGTCCGCTTTTATGTGCGCCGACGGGATTAAAGTAGCGCAACAGTACCGCGGAAAATTCTTTATCTGCAACAGCTGTTCCTTTGACAATCTGCTCAATCATGTATTTCGTCCAGCCGTATGGATTAGTACAGTTGCCTGTGGGCGCGGTCTCCGCAACGGGAACCTTTTCGGGAGTGCCGTAGACCGTTGCCGAAGAGCTGAAAATAAAATTATGAACGCCGTACTTCTTCATCGTTTCGAGAAGGGTAAGGGTGGAGTCGAGATTATTTCTGTAATACATAAGCGGTTCTCGTACGGATTCGCCGACGGCTTTCAGCCCGGCGAAATGTACGACGCCGTCGATTTCGTTTTCATCAAATACTCTTTCGAGCGCGGATTTATCCGCAACGTCACATTCATAGAGTTTGACTTTCTTTCCCGTGATCTTTTCAACGCGTTTTACGGATTCGGGACTGCTGTTTACAAAGTTGTCGGCAATGACGACATCGTAGCCTTTTTCAAGAAATTCCACAGCGGTGTGAGAACCGATATATCCCGCGCCGCCGGTAAGCAATACAGTCATGGTACTTCCTTCTTCCTGAACTCATTTATTTGCAGGGGATTATTACCTATTATTCTATCATATAAAAAAATAATGCGCAAGTCTTTTTTTGTGACATTTAGGGCAACTCTTTTAACGTCGGTATTTCTTCGGAATAATGAAGACTGTATATGCGGCAGTTTTAGTAAATTTTTTCGTAAATACTTGCAGTTTTTGTTAAAATGTGATATACTTAAAATAGTATATTTCTTACAAAAAGGAGAGATTTTATGCTCAAAGACTATATAAGTGCTTACGCTGCGGGCGGATTCCGTGATTATACGGAAGTCAGAGCGCAGCAGAACACATCAAAACGTGTCGTTCTGCTCAACGGAAATATGATCGCAAACGGAGCATCTACCACGGGCGGCGTCAATGCGAGAATATATAAGAACGGTGCGTACGGATTCGCGGCAAATCCCGAATATTCTCCCGAAAGCATCGCGGCGGTCGTCGCTGCGGCAGAGGATAACGCGGTATTCCTTGACTCTAAGGAAAAACTCGGCAAACAGCCTTTTGCTCCCGTAGCATCCTTCACTCAGCCTCTCAATTATTCCCGTGATGACACCGTGTCACAGAAAGTCCTTGCGGATTTCTCGGCACAGGTGGACGCTTATATCACGGATAAATACAAAGATCTTGCGAGCCGTTTCGTCATCGCGAACTGTCTGGATATGGAAAAACTTCTCGTTACATCCGACGGCGTCGTGAGCCACAGCTTTATTCCGAGATCCACCATATTTGTTTCCATGACGGTCATGGGAGATGATGGCGTTCCCGTTGAAATAGCCGAGCCTTTTGCGTATTACGGACTGTTTGACGAGGTGTTTACAGATCCCGCAAAACTTTATGAGAGAATTGATAAAATATATACCAAAGTACGCCGCAAAAAGGAAGGCGTTTACGCAGACGCGGGTCTCAAAACCTGCATAATCGACTCCGAACTTGCGGGAATGCTTGCCCATGAGGCTGTAGGGCATACCGTAGAAGCGGACTTTGTTCTTTCCGGCTCTGTCGGAGGACCTTATCTGAATAAACGCGTTGCAAGCGAATTGGTTACAATGGTAGACTTTGCAAACACCTATGACGGCAAAACCCTACCCGTCCCTGTATGGGTAGACGATGAGGGCACGCCGGCAAAAGACGCGATGCTTATTGAAAACGGTATCCTGCGCGGCTATATGCACAATAAGGAAAGCGCACAGCATTTCGGTGTTGAGCCCACGGGCAACGCAAGAGCGTTCAATTTCTCCGACGAACCGCTTATAAGAATGAGAAACACGGCAATCCTTCCCGGCAAGTCCAAGCTTGAGGATATGATAGCATCCGTTGAGGACGGCTATTATCTTGTCAATACCGGAAACGGACAAGCAGATGCGACGAGTGAATTCATGTTTGGCATCAACTTCGGTTACGAGATAAAGAACGGCAAGCTCGGCAGAGCGATAAAAGATACCACGATCTCCGGGGTTGCGTTTGAAATGCTTCAGACCGTCGATATGCTTTCCGACGAAATGGTCTGGAATTGCGCAGGAATGTGCGGCAAGAAGCAGAGTATCCCCGTCAGCATGGGCGGTCCCTCTATCAGATGCAAAGTCAATATCGGCGGCAGATAAGGAGGTTCGGAAATGACAGACAGACACAATCTTGCGAATTATATTCTGCAGTCCTTCACCAAAGCAGGTGCGGATATGGCGGAATGCCATATCTCCGATAAGGTCAAGACGGAAATCTATTATGAATCCGGCAAAATCAGCATGATACGCACGAACTTTGACACTTCGGTATCAATGAAGGCGATCAAGGACAATAAAAAAGGCACTGTATCCACGAACTCTACGGAGCATGAGGTCATTGACGGCTGTATAGCTCAGGCGATGTCGGCACTTGAGTCCTCTATTCCCGACGATGCGGAAGGAATATGCGACGTGCCGGACATGGGTAAAAGCGAGCGCGGCGTACTCGTCCCCGATAAAGAGGGCATGTACAACGGGCTGAAAAAATTCATTGCCGAGTGCAAAGAAAAATACCCGCAGATAAGCTTTGACAGCATAACCATAGAGCATGACGCTGTTACGTCGCTTTACAGAAACACGAAAGGTACAGACCTTGTTTCGACAAACGGGTTTTATGTTTTCTCCCCCTCGTTTATGGCGGTGCAGGACGGGAAAACATCTTCCATGAACTACTCATACGTACTTTTTAACGATATAACGAAGCCCTTTATGAAACTTGGCATGATCGAGAACGTCATCTCGGATACTGTAAAGCAGATAGAGACAGTTCCTGTAAACGGGAAGTTTGTCGGCGACGTGATTCTCACGCCTTCGTGCTTTGAAGACATGTTCTCGTCAGTAGTCAGCAACTTTATGAGTGAGAGGTCGCTCATTGATGGTACAAGTATTTTCAAAGACAGCCTCGGCAAAAAAGTCGCGGCGGACAGCTTTTCTATATGGAGCCAGCCCAGAAACACGGATCTTCCCGGCGGTTATTTCATGACCGGTGACGGATATGTCGCGCAGAACATGCCGCTCATAGAAGACGGCGTGCTCAAAAACTTCGTTCTCGGCCGTTACGGCGCGAAGAAAACGGGCAATAAGCGCAGTTCCAGCGCGGGCGGTAATCTCGTTATGAAAGCAGGGGAGCATACTCTTGACGAAATGATAGCATCGGTAAAAAAAGGCCTTATCGTTTCGAGGTTTTCGGGCGGATCTCCCGGCGGAAGCGGCGACTTTTCGGGTGTTGCAAAAAACAGCTTCCTTGTTGAGGACGGCAAGATAACGTGTGCCGTCAGTGAAACGATGATAAGCGGAAACCTCGCGAAACTCCTTCTTGATATCAAGGAATCCTCGAAAGAGCTTGTCAACACCGGCGACTCTATTCTGCCTTGGGTCAAAGTTTCCGACATAGTCATTTCAGGTAAATAATAGGTAAATAACAGGATAAAAACAACGACCGCGGATTTAAATCCGCGGTCGTTTTGCGTGTATATTTAATTTTTTGTGTGCTCGCGCTTTATTTTGTGAAAAGCGCGGAAATCTCTCTGGGGTCGTATTTGTTGACTGTTTTGATGTTAAACACGAGCCCCAGATCGTCAGTCCATTTTGTCATAAGTTCTTCGCTTATGGGCTCGGCAATACTGTTATAGATAAGGCTTTCTTTGCTGTTATAATATTTTTCGTCCTCGTATTTGTCATATTTTTTGATTATCCAGAACGCATTTGAAATTTCGACCATAGCCACATCGCCGTTCTGGAGAACGAAAAGTTTGTCTATGATATTCGAGTCGAGCGTGTAGTCGTAATATGTGTAGGAATTGTAGTCAACGATTCCTTTCTTATCAACCACAAGTCCGTCGGTGACCATTACTTCATTTGCTGAGGTTTTTGTTTCTTTTTCCTCGTCCGACAAATCAGCCGTTATCTTGTAATAATCCTCTGAATATTCAGCGATAAGAGATTCGAATTCTTCGCCGTTTTTCGCTCTTTCAAGCGCCTCGTCGGCCCTGTTCATTTTCTCAACAAGTTCCGCAGTCGGAAGCTGTGAGCCGTCGGAACCTATTTTCCCGATGACAATGTATTTGAAGCGCGCGTAGTCGCTTTCGTATATTTCTCGCTTTTGTTCATCAGAGACTTCATAGGGACCGTTTTCTCCGAAATAATAGTCGAGTATCATTTCACTCTTGTACGGCATCGAGACTACATCCTTGAACTCCGAGCCTGTAAGACCGAGAGTACGGCATATATTGGCAAATCCGTCTTCACCGTATACGTCAACAAAATTTTCGGTGATGTAGTTGTCTATGTCAGCCTTCGTCTCATCGGAAAATTCAAGCCCGAGTTCGTTGAATCTTTCGGTAATTATAATGTGAGAAAGATATTCCGATTTCGTCGCGTCAATTATATACGAGTAGAGTGGATATCCCGTTTTTATATCCATTTTGAGGAGCGTGTCGAAATCTTCCGCGCCGTAATAATCTTTGAGCAGCGCCTCGTAATAGTCACGCACCGAGTAGGCATAGTACGCGTATACGGAAGCCGGATATTTCTTATCTCCGGACTGCGCGGCATAGGACGTGTCGGCACAACCACAGAGAAGCGCGAGCAGCATCAGCGTGGGAAGAAGTAAGGATATAAAAGTCTTTATTTTTTTCATATTGACCTCGTTATCGTGGATTTGTATAAAGTATAACACGCGACGCGGAAAAAGTCTATGAATGGCGTGAAAATATTCAAAAATTGTCCGATATCTGCCGAAATCAGAGTGTGTCATGTGCGGAAATATCATCAAGCAATTTTCTGTATTCCGTCGCGAAGTCTGTGCCCTGAGCGACAGGGTCACCGTCGGTCTTGAGCGTGAAATAAGGCTTTGTTCCCGCGCTGAAAAGCACTTTCCTGCCGTATTTTGCATTCAGCGGTGCAAGAGTTCGCAGTTCGGGTGCGCTTGAGGGGAAGAATAGAAGGTTAGTGTTGACTTGCCGCACTTCAGAGAATCCTGCTGCCGCCGAGCGCGTGCGGAGGATCGAGATTTTCATCAAATCGATGATCTCATGCGGGGGATCGCCGAATCGATCGATTATCTCGTCGAGTACGTCCGAATAATCTTCGTCTGTCGATATTCCCGCGATCATTTTGTATATTTCGATTCGGGTCTCGGAATCTCTTATGAATGAATCGGGAATGTACGCGTTGACTTTTACGTCCACGAGACACTCCGCGTTCGTGGGAACTTCGCCTTTTTCTTCCGACACCGCGGTTTCGAGCAACTTCATATACATATCAAAGCCCACCGTGACGAGATGACCGCTCTGTTCTGCGCCGAGAATGTCTCCGGCACCGCGTATTTCAAGGTCTCGCATCGCGATCTTGAGACCTGAGCCGAATTCGGTATATTCGCGTATAGTCATAAGGCGCTTGTAAGCGTCTGCGGAAAGCGTTTTGCCGCGCTTGAACATGAAGTACGCAAATGCGCGTCTGTCGGTTCTTCCGACACGTCCGCGTATCTGGTGCAACTGCGCAAGTCCGAGTTTGTCCGCGTCTTCAATAATTAGTGTGTTGCAGTTTGGCACGTCGACACCGGTTTCGATTATCGTCGTGCAGACGAGTACATCAATGTCGCCGGCGACGAGACTTTCCCATATTCCCGAAAGTTCTTCATGCGACATTTTTCCATGAGCCACTGCAACTCTTACACCTGTTTTTTCATTTATCAGAGCCGCGGTCTTATATATCGTTTCTATGCGGTTGTGCAGATAGAAGCACTGTCCCCCACGTGCCACTTCGCGTTTTATCGCGTCGCTGATTATACCTATATCGTATTCCGCGACATAGGTCGTGACGGGGTAACGGTTATGCGGAGGCTCGTTGAGTATTGATATATCACGTATTCCCGCCAGAGACATATTGAGCGTTCGAGGTATCGGCGTCGCGGAAAGCGTGAGCACATCGACCGATTTTGTCGCTTCTTTCAGCTTTTCCTTGTGTGCTACACCGAAACGCTGTTCTTCATCGATTACGAGCAAGCCGAGATTTTTGAATACGACATCTTTCTGTATCAGACGGTGCGTGCCGATGAGCACGTCAATTTCGCCGCGTTTGAGTTTTCGCAGTATTTCTTCCTGCTGCTTAGGCGTGCGCATTCGAGAAAGCAGTTCTATTTTTACGGGATAGCCGTCAAAACGGCGCAGGATGGTGTTGTAATGCTGGAAAGCAAGAATCGTCGTCGGTGCGAGAATTGCCGCCTGCATAGAGTCATTGACGCACTTGAAGACGGCACGCAGAGCGACTTCCGTTTTTCCGAATCCGACGTCGCCGCAAAGCAGACGATCCATCGGCTTTGAGGATTCCATGTCGGCTTTGATCTCGTCGATGCACCTCAGTTGGTCTTCTGTCTCCTCGAACTCAAAACTCGCCTCGAAATTGTGCTGCCATTCGGTGTCGGGGCTGAAACAATGGCCTTTGACCTTCGCCCTTTGGCCGTAAAGCTCGATAAGGTTTTTCGCGAGGTCGCGCACGGCTTTTTTGACGCGTTGTTTCGTTTTCGTCCAATCCGTTCCGCCGAGTTTGTTGAGCTTGATCTTTACTTCCGTGTCTCCGCCAATGTATTTAGAGATGCGGTCGAGCTGCTCACACGGGATATAAAGCACATCCGTGCCGAGATATTTAATTTTTATAAAATCTTTTGTTATGTTGTTTTGTGTGACCTTGTGTATGCCGTCATAGACACCGATTCCGTAGTCGGAATGTACGACATAGTCGCCTTCGTGGATGTCCGAAAAGCTCTTTATGCGCTCGCCTCGTTCGTATTTTCGCGCTCGGCGCTTTTTTGCGTTTTCGGTGCGTATGTTTTTGAAGGAGAAAACGGCAGTGCGTATTGACGGCGCATTGAAGCCGTAGGGAAGAGCGCCCTGTGTTATCGTAAGACCGAGAGTGTTCGGGTAATCCTGTATGAGTTCCGCGGTGTGGCGTGCATCCGACGCAAGTACTGTAACGTTATAGCCGCTTTCAAGCAGTTCCAGCACACTGTCTTTGAGCATAGCGGGAGTGGAAACGTTTGCGGGGTAAAGCGCAATATCTATAATCTTTTGCGGCGGAAACTCATTGACCGAGCAGGGAAGGGTCTCAAATATCACGGGGGACTTTATCGAGGCAAAAATCTGCTCGGAAGTAAAATAATAATCGTCTTTGAGGAACGTGTAGCCGTCTTCCGCGAGTGATTTTATATCACTTTCAAGGCGGAAAATAAAGCCGTCGAGGCGTTCTTTAATGTCGCGCAGATTGAAAATGAAAAATAACGCGTTATCGGGGGCGTAATCAAGGATTCCCGCTTTGCGTTCGTAGCAGGCAGGAATGTATCTGTCGTGTTTCGGCAGTACGCCCATTTTAAGCATTTCCACATCTTTCGCGACGTGAGGTCTGTCTGCTATCGGCTCCAGAATTCCGAGCAGCTTTTTGCAAAGCTCCGCTGAGAATTCTTTTGCAGGTGTGACGGTGACTTTGTCTTTTATCTCGGTACGGCGTTGGGTATTGATGTCAAAAAGCGAGATGCTGTCAACTTCGTCGCCGAAAAATTCGATTCTGTACGGAGCGTCTTCACCGGGAGGGAAAATATCGAGGATACCGCCGCGCACGGAGAACTGTCCCGGGCCTTCGACAGCGCTGAAAAACTCGTAGCCCATCTGCGTGAGTCGTGCGGAAAGGTCTGAAAGATTCGCCGACGAGTCCGTTGTGAGTTCAAATTCCGTATAGCTTTCGGGCGGCATTACCGTCGCGCAAAGCGCGTCCGCCGGGATTATGACAGCGTTATAATTGTTTTTACGGATAAGACTTATGATTTCTATGCGTCGGTTCTCGTCAAACCGTGAAACGCTTTCTATATCTCTGAACGCATAGTCTTTGGCGGGAAAAATATATGATTTTCCCACCTGAGCATTCATTATTTCACATACCATGCGCGCCGCCGCCTCGTCGGCAACGATTATGAACGCGGGCCGGTCAAGGTCTTTGCATAAAAGAGCAGAAAAATAAGCCTTATGAACGTCAACGCCGAAAACCGCAGTAGTGCGGCCGTCGGCGCAGGCTTCATAAAGCTCTTTGTATTCGGTGAGTTTGCGAAGAACTTCTACGGTTGAGTCCATTTCAGTCTCCGTTGTATCTGCTCATTGCGAGTTCGGGTTTGTTTTCCGTGAAAAGTATCGCGGCGTTATAAATGTCGTCAAGTCTTGCGGCAAGTGCTTTCTGCTCCGACTCTGAGAACGTTCCGAGAACCCAGTCCGCAAGGTCTATATTGGGATTTGTCCTGTCGGAAACGCCGATTCTTATGCGCGGGAATTCGTTTGAGTTGAGCAGACAGATAATGCTTTTAAGTCCGTTGTGGCCGCCGTCGCTGCCTTTTTGTCTGATACGCAGACGTGCGGTGGGCAGATTTATATCGTCGCATATAACGATAATGTTCTGCGGTGGTATCTTATAGAACCTTGCGGCATCGGAAACAGCCTGCCCGGAGTTGTTCATGAACGTCTGCGGCTTCATAAGCAATACTTTTTTGCCGCCGATATTCACATCCGCGCAGACGGACTTGAATTTTATTCTATTTACCTTGACGCCTAACTCCGCCGCGATATGATCTATTGCGATCCATCCGGCGTTATGGCGTGTCAATGCATATTCATTTCCGGGGTTTCCGAGACCGACTATGATATAATCCATATCTTATTTTTTCTTCATCGTCGCCTTCATACGCAGGCTGTGGTCGAGGATTCTCTTGCGCAGACGCATGCTCTTGGGTGTGACTTCGACAAGTTCGTCGTCTGCGACATATTCGAGCGCCTG
Source organism: uncultured Eubacteriales bacterium (assembly GCA_959604355.1). Lineage (GTDB taxonomy): Bacteria > Bacillota > Clostridia > Oscillospirales > UBA644 > HGM12619. The sequence continues at coordinate 8,443 of CAUHAO010000007.1, read as the reverse complement.
TTCAAGGCTCATTTTCAGAGGGGGAACGAGACGAAGCGCATCGTCGTGGCCTGAGGAACGGATGGCCGTCATGTGCTTTTTCTTGCAAACATTTACGGTAATATCGTCAGATTTGGAGGATTCACCCACGAGCATACCTTCGTAAACATCTATTGCAGGGTCAATGAACATCGTGCCGAGATCCTGGACGTTGAATATACCGTAGGTGGTTGTTTCACCCGTTTCGGACGCGATAAGAGAGCCTGTTGTGCGGCGCGCAATGTCGCCCTTATAGGGGGCATAGCTGTCGAAAATGGAGTTAATGATACCTTCTCCTCGCGTGTCGGTAAGGAACTGGGAACGATAGCCGAAAAGACCTCTGGAAGGAATGATGAATTCGAGACGTACCCGGGTTCCTACGTTGTGCATCTGCACGAGCTCACCTTTACGTCTGCCCATTTCTTCCATTATAGAACCTACGGCTTCGCTCGGGATATCCATTATTACTCGTTCCATGGGCTCGCACTTTTTGCCGTCTATTTCTTTATAAAGGACTTTAGGCGTGCTTACCTGGAATTCATATCCTTCACGGCGCATTGTTTCAATGAGTATAGATAAATGCATTTCGCCTCTGCCGCAAACTCTGAAGGCCTCAGTCGTGTCTGTTTCTTCGACACGAAGAGAGACGTCTTTGAGCAGTTCTCTGAAAAGTCTTTCGCGGAGGTTTCTCGATGTGACGAATTTACCTTCACGGCCTGCGAATGGACTGTCATTGACAAGGAACGTCATTTCCATCGTGGGGTCGGAAATCTTGACGAACGGCAGCGGTTCGGGAGTGTCAACGGCGCAGATCGTGTCTCCGATGGTTACGTTTTCAATGCCGGAAACGGCGATTATATCGCCTACGGTCGCTTCTGTGACCTGAGCTTTGCCGAGACCGTCATATTTATACATTGTAACTGCTTTCGCTTTTGTGTTGGGACGTGTCTTATGGTAATCCGTAAGAACTATGTCCTGCCCCTGCTTCATTACACCGCGTTCGATACGTCCGATAGCTATACGGCCGACATAATCGTTGTAGTCGATAGATGAAACGAGCATTTGAAGCGGCGCTGTTTCGTCACCTTCGGGACCGTCAAAGTAGTTGACAATGAGGTCGAAAAGGGGCTTAAGGTCGCTGCCCGCCTCGTCGGGCGAAAGTGATGCAGTGCCTGCACGTGCGGAAGCGAAAATAACAGGGCTTTCGATCTGCTCCTCCGTAGCGTCGAGGTCGAGCAGAAGCTCGAGAACTTCGTCAACCACTTCATGAGGGCGTGCGTCGGGACGGTCGATCTTGTTTACGACGATGATGACCTTGTGTCCGAGTTCAAGAGCTTTCTGGAGCACGAAACGTGTCTGAGGCATAGGACCCTCGAATGCATCGACGAGCAGAAGAACGCCGTTGACCATTTTGAGTATACGCTCGACTTCACCGCCGAAATCTGCATGTCCGGGGGTGTCGACGATATTTATTTTCGTGTTGCCGTAAGTGACTGCGGTGTTCTTTGCAAGTATTGTGATTCCGCGTTCACGCTCGAGGTCGTTGGAGTCCATGACACGGTCCTGAACCACCTGATTGTCGCGGAAAATGCCGCCCTGCTTGAGAAGTTCATTGACAAGTGTTGTCTTGCCGTGGTCAACGTGCGCGATGATCGCGATATTTCTTAAATCGTTCCTAACCAAAATATATACGTTCCTTTCCTGAATCGGATGTATTATTTCTTATTTTCGTTTTCTTTGTTGCGTATTTCAACGCGGCGGATTTTACCGCTTATCGTCTTCGGCAGTTCGCTTACGAATTCGACAACGCGGGGATATTTGTACGGAGCAGTCATTTTCTTGACGTGCACCTGTAACTCTTTGATGAGATCATCAGACGGTTCATAACCTTTTGAAAGTACGATCGTCGCTTTGACGGCCTGTCCTCTGACAGGGTCCGGAACCGCGGTGACGGCGCACTCCATTACGGCAGGATGCTCCATAAGCACGCTCTCAATTTCGAAGGGCCCTATACGGTATCCGGAGCTCTTGATGAGGTCGTCGGTACGGCCGACATACCAGATATATCCGTCCTCGTCCATCCATGCCATGTCGCCCGTGTGATAAAGACCGTCGTGCCATGCGGCATCGGTTTTTTCCTGGTCGCGGTAATAGCCGATAAACATTCCCAAAGGTCTGCCTTTATCGGTCTTCAGGCATATTTCGCCGACAGCGCCCGTTTTTACGGGATCTCCGTGATCGTCAACTATCGAGATGTCATATTGGGGAGTAGGCTTGCCCATAGAACCCGGTTTCGGTGTCATGCCCACGAGATTTGCGACAGTGAGAGCAGTTTCAGTCTGTCCGAAACCTTCCATGAGCGAAAGGCCTGTCATTTGTTTGAATTTGTTGAAAACTTCAGGGTTGACCGCTTCACCGGCAGTAGTCGCGTATTTGAGCGATGAAAGGTCGAACTTTGAAAGATCCTCTTTGATGCAGAATCTGTATATCGTAGGCGGCGCGCAGAAAGTCGTGATCCCGTATTTTTCTATCATATGCAGGATCTCTTTGCCGTCGAATTTATCGAAGTCGTATGTGAATACGCCCGCTTCACAGAGCCATTGTCCGTAAAGCTTGCCCCATACCGCTTTGCCCCAGCCCGTGTCTGCGACGGTGAAGTGAAGCCCGTCCGGGTCTACATTGTGCCAATATCGCGCAGTCACGATATGACCGAGCGGGTAGGTGAAGTCGTGTGCGGCAATTTTCGGATATCCCGACGTGCCGCTTGTGAAATACATCAGCATCGGGTCTGTTTCGACAGTTGCCTCGTCTCCGACAGGGCGGGGAAATGCTTCGGATGCGTCTTCAATACCTTTGTTTAAGTCGATCCAGCCGTCGCGCTTTGCGTCGATACAGATCTTGTATTCAAGAGATTTGCATTGCGGTGCCGCGGCGTCCACCTGATCGAGAATGAAGTCGTCGCTTGCGCAGAGTATCGCCTTTACGCCCGCCGCGTCAAAACGGTATATGTAGTCTTTCTTTGTCAGCAGGTTCGTTGCCGGTATCGCTATTGCGCCGAGCTTATGCAGCGCGACGATCGAAAACCAGAACTGATAGCGTCTTTTCAGTACCAGCATCACGCGGTCTCCTTTGCGGATACCGAGTGCTTTAAGGAAATTAGCTGTTTTGGCGGAATATTTTTTCATATCGGCAAAGGTGAAACGACGTTCGTCACCGTGGTCCGATACCCACAGCATCGCTGTTTTGTCGGGATGTTCCTCTCCGAGAGCATCAACAACGTCAAAACCGAAATTGAAATTCGTGCCGGGTTTCTTTTCAAAACTGACGAGATGTCCGTCAGCATCGAATCCTTCATTAATAAAATTATTGTATAACATAAATCTCTTTCTGTCCTGTTTCTGTACTTTTCGAGGACTACCGCAAAAATTTGCAGTCCCCACCGCGTTAATTTCTTTTTTCGAGGACTACCGCAAGAAATTTACAGTCCTCACCGCCTATGGCAATCATTCCATGACCGTGGCCGCTGTCATAATAAATGCAATCGCCTTCGTTGAGTATCTCCTCATGGTCTTCCAGGCGTACTTTGAGTGAGCCCGAAAGAATGTAGTCAAACTCATGTCCTTCGTGGAATGAAAGTTCGACGGGTTTGTTTTCGGCATCTTTATCGTATTTAGCCGTGACAAGAAAAGGTTCGCTCGTCTTGTCCTTGAGCAAGTATGCCAGATGCTGATATTCAAAACCCTTTCTGCGTTTTATAGGTAAACCTTCTCCCTTGCGGGTAAGAGTGTAGAACGAAAGGGTGGGTTTGTCGCCCGTTATTATTTCAGTAATATCTACTCCGAAGCGCTTAGCGCATTTATAAAGAAAGGTAAATGAGAAATCAATCTCTCCGTTTTCATGTGCCGCGTAATCTTCAACGGTAGTATCACAGACTTTAGCCATTTCTTCCTGCGATATGTCAAGTATCATACGCAGGCCGCGTATTCGCTCTGCTATCTGTGCTATAGGATAAATTTCTTTCTGCATAATTCCATAGGTTCCTCTCTTTAATATTAAATCTCATTATAGCATAACTTCTTGTGACAGTCAATAAAGTACCATTTTTATTTAGAATAAATTAAAATTTTTGTTTCATTGCTTCTCGGGGCTTGAATTTATAAATATTATGTGGTATAATGTGTTTCAACAAAGCATGAAAAACGGAGTTTGCGTATGCCCGACAGATTTGAACGAATACGGATGGCGCTGCCGGAGATCGATATCCTGAAAAATAAGACCGTAGCCGTAATAGGACTCGGCGGAGTCGGCGGATATGCCGTGGAAGCTCTTGCACGCAGCGGGGTAGGAAACCTTGTTATTGTGGATAAGGATGTTGTCGATATTACAAACATAAACCGTCAGTTAATAGCGACGACACAGACGATAGGAATGTCGAAAACTGCGGCATGGAAAGAACGCATAGAAGCGATAAATCCCGATTGCAACGTGCTTGCGCTCGATATGTTTTATCTTCCCGAGAACAGGGAAGGGTTATTCTGTCGCGACTACGATTTTATTGTTGACGCCGTAGACACCGTGACGGCGAAAACGGACTTGGTCTGCGAGGCGAAAAAAAGGAATATCCCCGTTATCAGCAGCATGGGGTTCGGAAATAAACTCAACCCCGAAAAAATACGCATAGTCGATATTTCGAAAACGTCTGTATGTCCGTTGGCCCGCGTTATGAGAAAACAACTCAGAGACCGCGGAATAAAGGATGTTCCCGTAGCGTTCAGCGACGAGGAAGCCCTGACTCCGGAAGGCGAAGCGGAGCAGAAAGGCCCCAAACGTTCTCCTTCATCCGTCGCCTGGGTTCCGTCCGTCGCGGGACTCATGATAGCGGGCTATGTAGTGCGAAAACTCCTGAAAAAATAGTTTATTTTGAAAAAAATACATATTGTTTACAAAATATACGATATTTTTTCGGATAAATACGGTATACTGAATAAGAATAAATAACTTTTAACTTTTAAGGAGCTATCATCAATGATTATGAATTTTCTTGACACAGCAGTTGCACAAGGAGCTACCGAAGCAGCAACCGCGGAGGTTACGCCTTTGCAGCAGTTTCTGAGCGCAGCGACCACATTCCTGCCCCTCATACTTATTCTTGTCGCTTTCTGGTTCTTCCTTATCAGACCCCAGAAAAAACAGGAAAAAGAAGCTAAAGCAATGCGTGAAAGCATAGGTATGGGCGACACTATAACGACTATCGGCGGTATAACCGGTACAGTCTGCCAGGTCAAGGACGATGAATTCATAATCGAGACCGGTGCGAATAAAAACAGAATAACAGTCAAGAAATGGGCAGTCCAGACAAAGGACACTGTTTCGGACAATCAGTAATAAAAGCATGACCATACTCATAAGATTTTTGTGTAAATACAAAATCGAAAGGGTATGGTCAAATGGATTTTTCCGAACACAACACATCTTCCGCCATTGACGCGGGAAACAAAGCGATAAAATTTATTGTGGGCGTTGTCGCCGGGGTTATCACTGCAGCGCTGGTGTCACTGCTTGCTGCTTTGGTGATGACCATTGACGCTGTACCGGACAGTACGGTCGGAGTGTTCGCGTATGCCGTCATGGCTCTTGCCGCGGTGGTCTGCGGATTTGTGACCGTTGCTCGTATAGGGAGCGGCGGGCTTATCAACGGGCTTATTTCGGGCTTGATATTCTTTGCCGTGCAGACTGTTGCGGGGCTGATATTCGGAGGTCTATCGCTGTTTTCGGCGGAGACCGTGATGCACCTTGTCATGGATGCCGTGTTTGCGGCAACGGGCGGGATAATGGCGATAAATATAAGGAAGTAATCGGAGTTTTTTCACGTAAAAAATGTCTGTTTTCGGTGTTTCCGGCGGATGCTGGTATCCCCTGGCGGCGATAGATACGCCCGAACTCGTGGCTTCTGTCGGCGCGGGGGTAATGGAGTTTTTTGTCAATACGGATTCCGAAATTTCGCCCGGATTTATCCGCGAATTCCGGAACAGATGTGACGGGTGCGGAGTGAAAGTGTATTCTCTTCACCCGTATACGTCGTTTGCCGAACCGCGTTTGTTTTTTTCGAGGTACGGAAAGCTTTGCGACGACGCGATAGATTATTACGAACGTTATTTTGAGGCTTGCAGTGCTCTCGGCGCAAAAGTCGTAAATTTTCACGGTGCTCATCCGGAAGATAATGTCTCTGTGGAGCGGTACGCACAAGTATATTCAAAACTTTTCGACCGTGCCGAAAAATACGGCGTTGTATTGGCGCAGGAAAACGTACGCAAATATCTTTCGGGAAAACTTGATTTTCTGCTTGCGTTGTCGGACATCCTCGGCGACAGGGTTCGTTTTACGTTTGATGTCAAACAGGCGAACGCCGAAGGACTTGACATAACGGCTTTTGCAAAAAGGCTTGCGGACAAGACCGTCCTCGTACATATCTCGGACTTTACTGCGAAGGATTTTTGCCTGCTCCCGTTCTCGGGGTCGTTCGATATTCCGGGGTTCATCTCGGAAATGAAAAACAACGGATATGACGGCTGTTATATGACGGAAGTTTATTCACATTGCTATAAAACAGACGGGGAGATCGCGCATGCGTTGTCTCTGCTGAAGGCTGTTACAGGAGGAAAATGTTTATGAAATGTCCCTATTGCGGTTATTTTGACAGCAAAGTGCTTGACTCCAGACCAATGGATGACAAGATTCGCCGCCGTCGTGAATGTCTCGGCTGTACGAGAAGATTTACGACCTACGAATACCTTGAGCACGCACCTTTAATGGTCGTGAAGAGAAACAAGACACGCCAGGAATTCGACAGGGAAAAACTCCTCGAAAGCTTCCGCCGCGCCTGTGTAAAGCGCGATGTTCCGTATACCGTGCTTGAAAAGACCGTTAATGATATTGAGCAAGAGATACTTAACCAGCAATGTCGCGAGATATCGTCCGAAAAAATAGGCGAGCTCGCAATGAAAAAACTGCTTGCTATAGATGACGTCGCGTATGTCAGATTTGCATCCGTTTACCGTGATTTCAAGGATATAGACGCCTTTAAGGCGGAACTTGACAATATCATGAAATGCAGAAAAGAAAACAATGAGGAAGACGGCGGCAGAAAAGTCCGCTGACGGTGGCTTTGTATGGACAACGAGAAAAAGAAGAAAAACGCGAACTGCCATGCAGGTCACCGACAAAGAGTGAAAGAAAGATATTTGAGCGAAGGTCTTGACGGGTTTGCACCGCATGAGGTTCTTGAAATGCTGCTGTTTTACAGCACTCCGCAGCGTGATACGAATCCGATAGCGCATAACTTGATCGACGAGATAGGGTCGTTTCAGGCTGTTTTGGACGCGGAGATCGACGATCTCAAACAAATCGACGGCGTGACAGAGAATTCCGCGATACTTATCAGTCTCATAAAAGAGCTGTATTCCTATTATTTGAAAGAAAAGCAGCGCAATGTGTTCAAGTTCAATTCCATAGCGCAGATTGCATCTTACATGCGTCGGTTCTTTGTCAGTGCAACAAGGGAAAGGGTCGTGGTTTTGTGCCTGAATGCGAAAAACGAGCTCATTTCCTGCAAGGTAATGTTTGAAGGCAGTGTGAATGCGTCGGCTGTTCCTCAGCGGGAGATCGTCGGATACGCCCTCAAACAGAACGCGTCGAGCGTACTTATTGCGCATAACCATCCTAACGGACACGCACTTCCTTCGCGCGCAGATATAGTGACAACGCGTAATCTGAAGAAATTGCTCGAAGCGGTAGATGTCAATTTCCTTGATCATCTGATATTCTCGGAAGAGGATTATGTGTCGATGCTTGAAAGCGACGTTTTCGGACATATACCGACGGATCTCGTGTTCAAGCAGCGTGACGTGCGCCAATTCGACGACGACATGCTAATTGACGAACCTGAATATCCTGAATATTACGATTACGACTGATAACACAAAACGCCTGTTTCAAGGGTGTTTTTTGTGCGTTGCATGCAGAAAAATCCGTAAAAAGATATATTTAGAAAACATTTTACAAATACATTCGCCTTTTGTCATTGACAAAAACCGCGCATTTTGTTATACTGTGTATAATTAAGAAATTTTACCATTGGAGGATTTATACATAATGTCCAATCACGATCTCATCGAGAAAAATCTCAAAGCGTATGCCGAAGATTGCGCTGCGAGACTTCTCAAAACCGATTTTTCAAAGCTTGCAGATATTGCCGAAGTTCTTATCGACGCGAAACAGAGAGGCGCGACGATATTCACCGCAGGTAACGGCGGCAGTGCTGCTACCGCATCTCATATGTGCAACGACCTGACAAAAGGCTGCCGTGTCTGGGGACGTACCGGTTTCTGCACCGAGTGCCTTTCCGACTCCATGCCGATGCTTACAT
>CAUHAO010000006.1 GCA_959604355.1 uncultured Eubacteriales bacterium | reverse complement strand
ATCACCCGATATATGAGTGTGGTGTACACCTTGTAGATATGGTGTATTTGCAAAGACCTCTATAAAACAAATTCCAATTTGTCGGGGAGAAGAAATCGAATTGAATTTGCACGGTTGCCGTGGCTTTTTTCTTTGTCTTCAGTAGGTCAATATTTGGTTTTCGGTAGTTCGAATCTGTCCGTGGAAAGAATAGAGCTTTTTTGTATTTACGTTTGTAGTGGTTTCAACCTGATGTGGCAGTTCGAATCTATCCAAACGGAAAAAGTATCTTTTTCGGATTGACCTTGCTATCGGCAGGGGACGGAGTGTAGTGGTTCGAATCTGTCCAAAACACCGTTGCATCTATAGATTTGTAAATAATTTTTGAACGAGAAGGTATTTTGCATGGCTGCGGAAAGCGTGTGGTAGTTCGAATCTGTCCACAGATTTGGTGTTGTGGGGAAACTTAATCAAAAAATGCATTTCGCTGGTTCGAATCCGGCTACAGGCCAGAAAACCCCGATATGCATCTACAAAATTCCGAAAAACTTTAGAGTCGAAAAAAAACGGAGAAATCTCTCGAAATCTCCGTTTTTCTCGTTTTTTCATGTCTGCATCTAAATCAGACACGCGTCATGTGATGTGACTACAATTTAGATGCAAGCCGTGTGTGCACTATTTAGATGCACGCGGTTTTTGCAGAGGGTACAATAACCCCTTGGCAATAATGGGAGTTGCACTTGACCGCTGTCTTCCGGGGTGCTGAGCCATGCTTGTAAACGAGTTCTATGTAAAGTTGCCGAGAGCGACCGATTACGGTCACTCTCGGCGGTATTATTTACAGATACATGTACGCACCAATGACAGGGGAGGTCTTATCGTCGTAAACGAGCCAACCATCCTTCAAAGCCTGCTCCAGCACATAGCGCCGATCGGCTCCGTTCTCCTGAAAAGCAATGAACCTCAAGTTTTCATTGCTTGCAATGCTATCGGGAAGATCCTCCAAAACAACATCACGAGAGAAGTCCATGGCTTCTCGGAGCATTTTTTTGATTTCCATTGCTGTATCCATCAGCGACTTCTTTTCTTCATCGGTGAACGATTCAAGATATCTTTCCTTTGCACCCTGTTCAAACACGACGATGGTAGGCTCGTATCCCGTCTCGGTCCTTCTAATATAGCCGTATGAAAGAAGACGATCCATCCAATATACCTCGCATGCTTCCCACTTTCCTTCGACAACCGCTTTCAGGGTCAAGGCCTCGTCGTGAGTCAGATACTCGGGGGTCTTCATCCATATATCGTCATGCTTGTATTTGAACTGTTGGAAATACACAGCGGGCTGATCCCTCCGCTCCTTTGGGCAACCGTGAAGGCCTACCCAGGGAATATCGGGAATGTCCGCTTTTTGATAGCCTACGATGTCCCAACATCCTCCGTTGGGACGCTTGGTGTAGCTTTTTTCATAATAACCCTCGGGAGAATCAGAGAACGCGAGCATATCAAAGGCGCGCATCAAGAGCGTCCACTTGGCATCCTCGTACGTCTGATACTTTCCAAAGCAGCTGATGCCATGGGCTTCACAGGTCTGAGTAAAACCATCGATGAGCTTGGCAAACAACCTCGTGAGCTGCGGTATCATGCGGTCGTTGTACGCCCATGCTTTTTCCTGCGCCTGACTACTCAGAATGGGAAAAGCGGTCTCATATTTGTTTCCATTACGAACGAGCATTGTCTGTTCGACCAGATACCTTAACTCGTCCTCCATATAAGGAAGTGCCACACCGAGTTCGAGGGACAACTCCTCTGCGGTGGAGGGATTGCCATAGGCTTCAAGGAAAATGTTTTTGTAGATCTTGTGGTTGAGAATTGTCCACGGTTGGCCGAATTCCCCAAAGGAATCACAGCTACAGCTGAAATCAATCTCCTCTGGCTTATAGCTTCTTACACCAAATTCTCTTGCCATATTCATACCTTCTTTCAATATTTGTCTCGCACGAAGAAGCTGTGACTTCACCGTGTTTGTTGAAAGTGCGAGTGAGTCTGCAATTTCACGAACGCTCTTATTTTCTATGTAGTAGGCAACGACGATGTTGCGATACTCACTTTTGATGAAAGCCAGCTCACGCCGAAGCAGAGCCTTTTGCTCTGTATGTATCATTTCATCAAGGATATTTTCGCTCTCATCTTCTATCTCATAATCGCTGATATCAGAACCGGTTACCGACTCATTTCGATTATGCTTTTTTTTAGCCCATACGGAATAACAGTTGCGCGCAATCTGCCATACCCATGCCGAAAAACTCGTTGGAATCGTGCCTTTATTCAAAGCAGTGATGATCTGAAGTGCAATATCTTGAGTCAGATCTTCAGCTTCAATATGATTTCCTGTCTTTTTTAAGCAGAAATAGAACAGCTTTTTCATATAGTTTTCGGCAAATGCATTGATAATCCTATCACGCATTTCGTTCGTTTCTTGCATTTTCTCGCCTCCTTTCATTCATATAGTGTGGCATTTTTGAATTTGGGTGCATTCTTTTATAAAATTATATCATGAAATTGTGAATTAGTCTATGCGTTAGTCCGAATCTGTCCCAAATGCCTTTGCATCTACGGCTTTGTAAATAAATTTTGAACGGGAAGGATTTTTGAAAGGTTGCGGAAATTGTGTGGTAGTTCGAATCTGTCCACGTTTTTGGTGCTGTGGGGAATCTATCGCAAAAAATGTATTTCGCCGGTTCGAATCCGGCTACAGGTTTGAAAAGCCCGAAATGCATCTACAAAATTTCGAAAAACTTCAGAGTCGAATTAGTGAAGTTGCGGCTATGCCGCAGTGATATAACGCCTTTCGGTATAGTGATGTATTGCGCCGAGGCGCAATGTGATGTGATGCGTTCCGCTCTCCTCACGCGCGAAGCGCACATCACTGACGAAGTCAACATCACGCCCGAAGGGTGCATCACGTTCCGCGCACGGGAACACATCGTTGCAAAAAGCACCTGCTTACGCAGGTGCTTTTTGCTGGCTGGGGTAGCCGGATTCGAACCGTCGTATACAGGAGTCAAAGACCTGTGCCTTACCGCTTGGCGATACCCCAATATAAATTTTTCATCCGATAAATTATATCATGATACGCTATCAAAGTCAAGCGACGAAATGTGAAATTACGTTGAATTTTACCAAAGTGCTTGATTTCAGGGCAATTTTATGATATACTGAAAAGAATCAGAGAGAAATTCGGGAGACATAAAAATGAAAATTAATGAAAAAATAAAAAGACGCCAAAAATCCTATTCTTTTGAGATTTTTCCGCCAAAAGGAGACCTGAGCATAGATACAGCAAGGACTGTGCTCGACGGTATCGCCCCTCTCGAACCGACTTTTATAAGCGTTACTTATTCGGCGGGCGGAGGCGGAAACAGTCACAAAACCGTTGGCATCGCAGATATGATAAAGAACGAATACCGGGTTGAATCAATGGCACACCTGACGTGTATAAATTCCGATATCGAAAAAGTCAAGCACGACGCCGACCTGCTCCGTAAAGCAGGCGTTGAAAACATTCTCGCGCTGCGAGGTGATAAAGTCGAAGGAGGTGTCGAGACCGATTTTCATCATGCGTCGGACCTTATAACCTACCTAAAAAGGAATTACGATTTCTGCCTCGGCGCTGCATGCTATCCGGAAGCTCATCCTCAAAGCGAAACGCTCATAGACGACATTGAGAATTTGAAGAAAAAACAAGATGCGGGCGCAGACTTCTTTGTTTCGCAGTTGTTTTTTGATAATACATATTTCTACAATTTTACCGATAAAGCGAGAGCCTGCGGTATAAATGTTCCTCTCTGTGCGGGAGTTATGCCTATTCTCGGCCGTTCTCAGATAGAGAGAATGGTATATATGTGCTGTGCATCGCTTCCGGCGGCGATAGTTCGTTTGCTAAACAAGTATGCGGATGACCCCGAATCACTCCGCAAGGCCGGCATCGAATACGCCGCAAAGCAATGCGTTGAACTCGTCGACGCGGGGGTTGATGACGTGCACATTTATACGATGAATCAGCCGGATATCGCAAAAACGATTGTTGAATACATAAAATCCCGCTAAACGAAGGAGAATGTCAATGAAGCCCGATCTGAATAACTTCATACTTTTCGACGGCGGTTTCGGCACAATGCTTCAGAAATACGGCATGGCGACAGGCGAAAAGCCCGACCTGCTCAACCTCTCCGCCCCCGATACCGTGAAGCGGATACATTCCGAATACGTTGCGGCAGGCGCCGACGTAATAACCACAAATACTTTCGGTGCAAACTCTTACAAGCTCAACGGAGACGCGTCTGTAAAAGATGTTGTAACAGCCGCTGTAAATCTCGCGAAAGCCTCGGGAGTGAAATATGTAGCACTGGATATAGGGCCTATCGGTACACTCCTCGAGCCTTACGGAAAACTCACTTCTGAAGACGCTTACGAAATGTTTCGAGAACAAGTCGTCGCAGGACGGGACGCCGGCGCGGACGTTATCATAATCGAAACTATGTCCGACTTGCTTGAAGCGAAAACCGCAGTTCTGGCAGCAAAAGAAAACTCCGACTTGCCCATTTTCGCAACGATGACATATGCCGAAGACGGGCGGACTTTTCTCGGCACGGATCCGATTTCCGCAACCGTTACCCTCTGCTCTCTCGGCGTAGATGCAGTAGGCGTAAACTGCTCTCTCGGGCCGGACAAACTCGACGGCGTTATAGATCAAATACTGTCATACGCAACCTGTCCCGTCATCGTTCAGCCCAACGCGGGTCTTCCGGAGATGGAAAACGGTGAAACAGTTTATAAAATCTCTCCAGAAAGCTACTGCGCAAATGTTGAAAAATTCATAGACAAAGGCGTAACTGTCATCGGCGGATGCTGCGGTACAACGCCGGAATTCACAAGAGCGCTCAGAAAACTCATAGACGGAAAGATTCCTTTAAAGAGAGAAAAAATCAGACGTACCACGTTTTCAAGCGCACGCCAGACCGTTGTTCTCAATAATTCGACAGCTGTAATCGGCGAAAGAATAAATCCGACGGGCAAAAAGAAAATGAAAGAAGCTCTCCGCACGGAAAATTATTCTTATATCTACGACGAAGCCGTCGCGCAGCAGCAACACGGCGCTGACATTCTCGACGTAAACGCAGGGCTGCCCGAAATCAACGAGGTAGAAGTTCTTAGAACTCTCGTGAGGGAAATCCAGCAGATAACTTCCCTGCCCTTGCAGATAGACAGCTCTGACCCGGCAGCAGTTGAAGCCGCTGTCAGGATATATGCAGGCAAACCCATAATAAACTCAGTAAACGGCAAAAAGGAAAGCCTTGACGCGATACTGCCGATAGTCAAGAAATACGGCACGGCTGTCGTAGGCCTTACACTTGATGAAAACGGTATACCGGACACCGCGGAAGAAAGACTGGCAATCGCGAAAAAAATAGTCTCCGAAGCGAAGAAATACGGTATCCCGAAAGAGGACGTGCTTATTGACTGCCTCGTTCTTACCGCATCCACAAGTCAGGCTGTTGTTATGCAGACTCTCAGAGCTGTATCTCTCGTAAAAAAAGAACTCGGCGTGAAAACCGTCCTTGGCGTGAGCAATGTGTCTTTCGGTCTGCCGGAACGCGAGCTTGTAAACACCACATTCCTTGCCGCCGCTTTCGGCGCAGGGCTTGATATGCCGATACTCAACCCGCTTTCCGACGCGTATATGAACGCTGTGGCCGCCTTCAAAGTGCTGAATAATGAAGACATCGGCGCCGCAGAATACATCGCCAAAACAGCTCAAAACGCAAACGAAAATCAAAATACCGACGGATTGAAATCTATTATTATCAACGGACTTAAAACCAAAATGCCTGACGCTGTCGCCGAGGCTCTTAAGACAGACGAAGCAATAAAAATAATAAACGAACACTTTATTCCCGCGCTCGACGAAGTAGGCAAAAAGTTTGAGTCAGGCGAGTTCTTCCTGCCGCAGCTTATGGCATCAGCGGAAGCAGTCAAAGCAGGCTTCGGCGTCATCAAGGAAAAATGCTCTTCCGATATCCGTCATGACAAAGGAAAGGTCATCCTTGCAACCGTCAAAGGTGACATACATGACATCGGCAAAAATATCGTGAGAATGCTGCTCGAAAACTACGGTTATGACGTCATCGACCTCGGACGTGACGTTGACCCGCAGCAGGTTGTGGACACGGCCATTTCGCAAAATGTTAAGCTCGTGGGGCTAAGCGCCCTCATGACGACAACGGTCAAAAGTATGGCCACGACCATTGAAATGCTTCGCAATGCAGGCGCTGATTGTAAAATAGTAGTCGGAGGCGCCGTACTCAACGAAGAGTACGCACGGCTTGTCGGGGCTGATTTTTACGCAAAAGACGCCGCAGAAACAGTGCGTATCGCAGCAAAAATTTATAACAACTGATTAATATATTTCACACTATAAATAACGAACTATCATAAAGTAGTTTTTTGAAATCAAATAAATTATAAAGAACCGGCTGAAAGATGCCTGCGTGATCATAGAAGAGTATTGACCATCCGTGAGGAATTACTGCAAAGGGCATATTATTCCTCGCGACCAGTAGTTTACCGAAACAAGAGCCGATAAAAGCGCTATCTGAATACGCAGAGGAACGCCCGAAAGATTTAAAACTATTCGGGCGTTCCTTTGTACAGATGATAGATTCTTCTCGTTTTTCCGATACGCTTTAGTTTGCCACAGACCTTTGTCGTCTTGATTGATGAAAAGCCGGATAATTGTATTATTATCAATATTCGATGATTTGAATGGCAGATCAGTCCTCTATCCGTAAATGATAAATGTACATTGCAGATGAAAAATTCAGAGGGAAAAAAATATTCAGAGCCCTTATGGATTCAGTCAAAGCAAATGCTTACAGTTAAAATAAATCGGCAAAAATCACGAGGTTAAAACATGAGAAAAAAGAATTCAGAGGGGAAAAAAGTTGCATTTCCGTTCATAAAAAAATACGCTTCTTTTTTGATAGGAACCTTTATTCTGGCTTTTGGGCTTTTTAACATTCATTCCCGCTGTCCCATTTCAGAGGGAGGTGTTTTGGGTCTTTCTTTGCTTGTCCATCATTGGACGGGAATATCTCCAGGTATCAGCGGTTTTATCATGAATACAGTTGCCTTTCTGCTTGGCATAACTGTTCTGGGTAGAGGCTTTTTGATTGATTCAATTATCTGCGCGGTTTCTTACAGTGTATGGTATGAACTGTTGGAGTTGATCGGCCCTGTGATTCCAAATCTTTCCAACTTGCCATTAGTGGCTGCAGTTATTGGTGGAATTTTTGTTGGAATTGGTTCAGGACTCGTTGTTAGATATGATTGTGCAGCAAGCGGGGATGATGCACTGGCACTATTCTTTAACAAGAAATTTGGAATTCGAGTTTCAAGATTTTATTTGATTAGTGATTTTACCATCCTAATACTTTCATTGTCGTATATACCGCTACGGCAAATTGCATGGTCGCTGCTTACTGTAACCATATCATCGGCTGTAATAGAGCTTTTAAGGCCAAAGAGATAGATATTTCACAAGGAAACTACCATCATAATAACTGCTGTACATATCTCTAAATGGTTCTTCCTATGCACTCAGGCTCAACAGCTATAACTCTGAGTGATTGTCACGGGAGATATGTGCCGAGGCCTTATTTATCTCCGGCTCATACATTCATCCACAAAAAAACATCGTTATCGGGGTTATCAGGCATTGACGGAAGGTGTTTTATTCTATATATCAAACAGCCTTTTTGCGTTTTCCGACGTGATACTTGCGACCTCTTCAAGAGATACGCCTTTGATATCCGCAATTTTTTGTGCGACATATCTTACGTTTTTCGGCTCGTTGCGAGTCCCGCGTACAGGCTCGGGCGCAAGATACGGACTGTCGGTTTCTATCATGATGCGCTCGAACGGCAGAGCGTCGATTATCGCATCGAATTTTTTCGCGTTTTTGAAAGTTATAACGCCCGTAAAAGAAATATAGAAACCCAATTTGACAAGGTCAAGCGCCATTTCTTTCGAGCCGCTGTAACAATGAAACACACCGCGGTTACCGTATTTTCTGACCGCTTCAAGGCATTCGGCATGGGCTTCCCTGTCATGAATTATAACGGGCACGTCAAGCCTTTTTGCGAGCGCAAGCTGTTCGTGAAACCATTTCACCTGAGTGTCGCGTTCCGACAGATCATAAAAATAATCAAGCCCAATTTCGCCGAGTGCTCGGCATTTCGGGTGTGAAAGCATCTGCTCTATGATTTCGAGATCATGCGCCGTCATATTCTTCGCTTCATGGGGATGCACCCCAACCGCGGAGTAAATAAACGGATATTTTTCAGAAAGTGCTATCGCCGCGCGTGACGAGGCAATATCCGACGCGGGATTAAGATAAAAAGATACTTCATTGCCCGCCAATGACTTTATGACGTCTTCCCTGTCTTCCGAAAAGCGCTCGTCGTCAAGATGTGCGTGTGAATCAAAAAACATCAAATTTACCTCTTAAAACTTTAATGATGACAGTATACACTTTTATCCTAACCTTGTCAAGTGTGTTTGAATTTCTTTCCAATATCACTGCACCTATTTCAAACACATATTAGACGTATTTTTGTAATATTATCATATCTATTTCGCTGAATATTATATCCAAAGACTAATTAAGCACTTTAAAATGCAGTAAAATGAAAAATAAATGTGAAATGTTTGTTTGTTTTGAAAAAACCTATTGACATATTTGTTAAAACACGGTATAATATATCAAAATCGCTGCTGCGGAAAAGAATTTCTGAAATTCAACCGCAGTTTTTCTGTTTTTCGGAGGAAATTATGACTGACAGTTTCTCGATTTCAAATATTTTCGGCAGCATGGTATTCAACGATGCCGTAATGCGTGAAAAGTTGCCGAAAGACACATATAAATCTCTGAAAAAGACGATAGAGGACGATAAAACGCTTGATATAAGCGTCGCAAACGTCGTTGCAAACGCAATGAAGGACTGGGCAATAGAAAAAGGTGCGACGCACTACACGCATTGGTTCCAGCCTATGACGGGCATCACCGCAGAAAAGCATGACAGCTTCATATCCCCCAGCGATAATTCTGTCATAATGGAGTTTTCCGGCAAAGAGCTCATTAAGGGCGAACCCGACGCATCATCATTTCCTTCCGGAGGACTCCGCGCAACCTTTGAAGCACGTGGATATACAGCATGGGATCCGACCTCTTACGCGTTCATAAAAGATGACACGCTTTGTATACCAACGGCATTTTGTTCATACGGCGGCGAAGCCCTCGATAAAAAAACACCCCTTCTGAGGTCAATGGAAGCCCTGAATACTCAGGCTCTCAGGATCCTCCGTCTTTTCGGAAACACAGACGTTAAGAGGGTCACGGCAACCGTAGGCGCTGAGCAGGAATATTTTCTCATCGACGAAAGCGTTTACAGGAAGCGCCGAGATCTTATACTTACCGGCAGAACTCTTTACGGTGCACGTTCCCCGAAAGGACAAGAGCTCGATGACCACTATTTCGGCTCGATAAAACCGCGCGTAAAAGCGTTCATGAAGGAACTGAATGAAGAACTGTGGAAACTCGGAATAACCGCGAAAACAGAGCATAACGAGACCGCCCCCGCCCAGCATGAACTTGCGACAGTCTTCACCACTGCAAATATTGCTACCGACCACAACCAACTCGTCATGGAATGTATGAAACGGGTTGCAGCTCGTCACGGGATGGTCTGTTTACTGCATGAAAAGCCGCTCTCCGGAGTTAATGGCAGCGGCAAACACAATAACTGGTCCATGTCCACGAACACCGGCGTAAATCTTCTGGAACCGGGAAAGCTTCCTCACGAAAATGCTCAATTTCTGCTCTTTCTGACTGCTGTCATAAAAGCCGTAGATGAATATCAGGATCTGCTCCGAATCTCCGCGGCTTCAGCAGGCAACGACCATCGCCTCGGAGCGAGCGAGGCTCCTCCTGCGATAATGTCAATGTTCCTGGGTGACGAGCTGACAGAAATCCTTGAATCCATAGAAAACAAAAAGAATTACGACAGCAAGGAAAAGAAAGAAATTGAAATAGGCGTACATGTTCTCCCCCATTTTCCGAAAGACACGACCGACCGAAACAGAACATCTCCGTTCGCGTTTACGGGCAACAAGTTCGAGTTCAGAATGCTCGGATCATCCGCGTCTATCGCAGATACGAATATGACGCTCAATACAATTGTTGCGGAAGAATTGCGTGAATTTGCAGACACTCTCGAAAAGGCCGACAATTTCTCCACGAAACTCAATTCTCTTATAAGAAAAACGATCAAGGACCACAAACGCATCATTTTCAACGGCAACAATTACAGCCCTGAATGGCTTGTTGAAGCGGAGAATCGGGGGCTTCTGAATCTTCGTTCAACAGCGGAAGCACTTCCTCATTTTACAGACCGTAAAAACATTGACCTTTTCACGAGACATGCAATATTCACTGAAGCCGAAATGGTCTCAAGATGCGAAATACAGCTCAATAATTATTGTAAAACGCTCCATATTGAAGCCATAGTGATGCAGGAAATGGCAAGGAAAGAAATAATACCCGCAATTGTTGAATATATGGACGTACTCGTGAATACCGCGATGAAAAAGCGTAGCGCCTTCCCCAATATTTCCTGTTCCGTAGAACAAACCGTTACCGAAAGACTGACAAGGATACTGAAGTTGATTTACGAGACGAGCGAGGAACTGGAGTCCAGACTGACGGAGACGGATAACTTTCCTTCTGCAACGGAAACAGCCATGTTTTACCGCAACACGATATTCATTCTCATGCAGCAACTGCGTCTTTATGCGGATGAAGCCGAAGCCATCGTAGGCGAAAAATACTGGCCTTATCCGACATACGGAGATATTCTATATAGTATAATATGACAAAAAAGGACGCAGTAGCGTCCTTTTTAATTAAATGGTAAATAATTTTTGAAACATTTCTGTCAATTTACTTGATTTATGCACATAACTATGCTATAATAAATATATCCTGAAATAAGTTTCCGGAGGAAATAGTAAATGAGAAAAGACGGAAAACGCGTTTCCTTTGACGAACCGATGTATAATGTTGTTCCGTACATAATGGAAAAAAGATACGACGCAATGAATATGACGACTGTCGACATTCCCGTCGAACCTATGGATAAATACATCACACAGTCCCGAAAAAGCGGGCATCCGATAAGTCACATGGGACTTGTTATCACGGCATATATTAAAACCGTACAAAAATACCCCATGCTCAACCGATTTGTCGTAAACAAAAAGATATATGACCGCAATGAATTTGCCGTTGCGATGGTCGTTATCAAAGCCGGGGATCTGGACAATGGCACTATGGCAAAAATGTTCTTCGATTATGAGGACGACGTATTCACCGTTCAGAAAAAAATCGATGATTTTATTGAAAACAACCGCAAAGAAGGCGACAACAACTCTACCGACAAGCTCATCACAACTCTGCTTTCTATCCCCGGTCTCTGCAATGTCGGAGTAAAGCTGTTTAAGTTTATGGATAAACACGGACTGCTGCCGAAATCAATAATTGACGCAAGCCCATTTCACAATTCAATGTGCATTACAAACCTTGCAAGTATAAGAACAAATCACATCTATCACCATTGCTACGACTTCGGTACGACGAGCGTTTTCCTTGCAATGGGTAATCTGCGCGAAGTCCCGAAACGCATTGGAAACGATATTCAGTTCATCAGGTGCATACCGATAGGAGTTACGATGGATGAACGTATCTGCTCCGGAGCATATTTTGCAAAGGCATTCCGCTATTTCAGAGAAATGCTCGCCAACCCGAAAAAGCTTGAAAAACAGCCCGCCGCTGAGGTTTCCGCCGAAAAAACACCCAACAATGAGGCTGCCGCTGAAAAAACACCCACCGAAGCAGTTAAATAATGAACAATACCGACCGAAAAATTTTCGGTCGGTTTTTTATATTTTGCGTATAAAAAGGGCTTCTTACGAAGCCCTTAAATTGCGCGTAAACGCTTATTTTGCCATGTTTGCAACTTCTTCAGCAAAGTTGTCTTCTCTCTTCTGGAGACCTTCACCCTTCTCATAACGAACATAAGAGACGAGTTTTGCATCCGCGCAGGAAGAAGAAATAAACTTGCCGACAGTCATGCTGTCATCAATGAAGTAGGGCTGTTCAAGCAGGCAGTTTTCAGTATAAAACTTGCCGATCTTACCGACGATCATCTTCTCAAGGATCGCATCGGGTTTATTCGCAGTCTTGGGATCATTCTTGAACTGAGCCATCATGATCTCTTTTTCTTTCTCGATAACATCTGCGGGAACATCTTCTTTTGCAAGGTAGTTGGGGGTAAGAGCAGCTATCTGCATGCATACACCTTTAGCGGTGGGTGCGAATTCAGCAGCTTTATCAGCGGGAATTTCGAACTTTGCGATAACACCAATCTTGCCGTTGCCGTGATTATAGGTATACACATTGCCATCCATACGAACGAAACGCCTGATGTTTATATTTTCGCCGATAACGAAAACTTTCTCTTTACGCATATCTTCAACGGTGCCCTCGGAGCCCGGATAGTTGAGAGCGAGAAGAGCATCGAGGTCTGCGGGATTCTTTTCTGCAACGAGTGCTGCGATAGTGTTCGCGAAATCCTGGAACTTCTCATTTTTAGCAACGAAGTCGGTTTCGGCATTAACTTCAACAAGAACGGCAACACCGTCTTTGTTATACTGCGCGATAACGCCTTCTGCAGCTATTCTGGAAGCCTTTTTAACTGCGGTAGCAAGTCCCTTTTCACGGAGATAGTCGACAGCCTTGTCCATATCACCGTCACAAGCAACAAGAGCTTCCTTGCATTTCATCATACCGACGCCGGTTTTTTCTCTGAGTGCCTGTACTTCTTTAGCGGATATATTAGCCATTTCAATTATCTCCCTTCAATTATTCAACAATATCGGACTCAGCAACAGCGTTCATGTCGTCGCTGCCATCCGTGAGCTGTTCGCCCTGACGGCCTTCGAGGACTGCGTTTGCCATTGTGCCTGCAATAAGTTTGACAGCGCGGATAGCGTCGTCGTTACCGGGAATGACATAGTCGATCTCGTCGGGATCGCAGTTGGTATCAACGATAGCAACTATCGGGATATTGAGTTTGCGAGCTTCTGCAACGGCGTTGCGCTCCTTACGGGGGTCAACGATGAAGATAGCAGCAGGAAGCTTCTTCATGTTCTTTATACCGCCGAGATATTTCTCGAGACGTTCGATTTCAAGGTTGAGTTTAACGACTTCTTTCTTGGGGAGAAGTTCGAAGGTACCGTCTTCTTCCATCTTGCGCAGCTGAGCCAGTCTGTCTATTCTGGTCTTGATGGTTGCGAAGTTTGTCATCATGCCGCCGAGCCATCTTGCATTGACATAATACATACCAACGCGCTCAGCTTCTTCTTTGATGGAATCCTGAGCCTGTTTCTTTGTGCCTACAAAGAGGATATCGCCGCCTGCTGCCGCAGTGTCACGAACAAAGCTGTACGCTTCGTCGAGCTTCTTTACGGTCTTCTGCAGGTCGATGATGTAAATACCGTTTCTTTCGGTGAAGATGTACTCAGCCATTTTCGGGTTCCATCTTCTGGTGTGATGTCCGAAATGGACACCTGCTTCAAGCAACTGTTTCATGGATACTACTGCCATTGGTGTTCCTCCTTCAGTTTTTCCTCCATACGGGCGTTTTCTCCGCCAACGCTTTCGCGCACCGGGCGGACGCACCATATGTGTGTAATTTAGATTTTTACACGAAAAACCTGTTAAAAATAAATATTTTTTCGTCGGTTGCCCGACTGGAGTATTATACCATATTAATTATGCTATTGCAAGTCTGAGTCTCATTTTTTCGATAAAAGTTCAAAAACTATGGCTGTCCATGAGGACAGCCATAGTTTTTTAGAATTACAGACCGAGTTTTTCACGTCTGATGCGTTCGCCGTCGGTGAAGTTTCTCTTCGGAACATAACCCGGAATAGGCATGATTCTTTCATGAATAGCATCAATGATCCAGTCGACCTGCGGGAAGAAGTGCTGTTCGAGCTCAAAAGCGGGAGTGATCCAGTTTCTCGAACCGATGACCACCGGAGGAGCGTCGAGGTAATCAAACGCAAGCTCGGAGATATTCGCAGCCATTGTCTTGAGTGCGGAACCTCTGTCGACAGCGTCGGAAGCAAGAAGAATCTTACCTGTCTTCTGTACGCTCTCTATGACCTTTTCATAGTTAAAAGGTACTATCGAGCGCGCGTCGATGACTTCCGCTGAAATATTGTATTTCTCTTCAAGTTCCTTAGCCGCTTTGAGTGCGGTATAGAGAGTAGAGCCGATAGTGAGGATCGTAATGTCACTGCCCTTTCTCTTGATATCGGGCTCACCGATCGGGATCTCGTAATATTCTTCGGGAACGCCGCCTTCATGGAACTGCTCGCCGACATCGTATACTCTCTGACTTTCAAAGAATATAACGGGGTCAGTGCCTGCGAGTGCGGAGTTCATGAGGCCTTTGGCATCGTAAGGAGTTACCGGGAATACGGCTTTCAGACCGGGAATGTGCGCGCAAAGTGCGGTCCAGTCCTGAGAATGCTGTGCGCCGTACTTGGAGCCTACGGAAACGCGCACAACTATCGGCATCTTAAGCAAGCCGGCGCTCATTGCCTGCCACTTGGAGAGCTGGTTGAATATTTCGTCACCCGCGCATCCGATAAAGTCGCAGTACATAAGCTCCACTATCGCACGTCCCCCTGCCATTGCGTAACCAACGGCTGAGCCGACGATCGCAGATTCGGAAATAGGTGCGTTGAAAAGCCTGTGATAAGGAAGAACTTCTGTCATTCCTCTGTACACAGCATAAGCGCCGCCCCAATCTCTGACATCTTCGCCGTAGGTGATGATAGTCGGATCGATGGCAAAACGGTGCATGATCGCTTCAAACAGGCCGTCACGCAGCTGGAAGACTTTATTCTTGGAAACGAGGTTTCCGTCTTTGTCTATGCCGAAACGTTCTTTCTTCGCGATAGCCTGAACTCTCGGGCTCTCTTCAATGGGTTTGAGCAAATCGACGGGACGGTCGTCCATTTTCTCGATCTTCTGATTGGAGAACATGATCTTTTCTATCTCGTCGGGGTTTTTGAACAGATCCATTCTCGGGGAAACGGTCTCATCTACCGCGAGTTTACATATCTTCGTAATGAGAGCTTTGACTTCCTCATTGATCTGTTCGAACTCTTCGGATTTCGCAACGCCGGCGAGAATGAGTTTTTCGCTGTATTTTTTGAGTACGTCTTCTGCCTCCCAGGCCTTAATTTCTTCGGGAGTTCTGTAAGAACTGGAGTCAGACGGAGAGTGACCCGCGATACGGTAAGTGACGGTATCGAGAAGAACGGGGCCTTTATTTTCTTTGATGAGCTGGATCTTGCGGCGCATAGCGTCGATAACTGCGAGCGGATTGTAACCGTCAACACGTTCGGAGTAAAGCTGTGTCGGGCTGACACCGGCACCGACCCTTGCGAGGATGCCGTAAGCCATCGTTTCGCCGTAGGTCTGCCCGCCCATACCGTAAGAATTGTTGAAGAAGTTGAAGATTATCGGCAAACCGCCCTTATGCGCTTCGTCCCACAGTTGAGTATACTGGTCCATAGCCGCAAAGTTCATTGCTTCCCAGACGGGGCCTCTGCCCATTGCGCCGTCGCCGATGTTGGAAACGACGATACCGGGTTTTCCGTTTACTTTCTTATAAAGAGCCGCACCGGCCGCGATAGTCGCGGAGCCGCCGACAATTGCGTTGTTGGGGTAAATGCCGAACGGAAGGAAGAATGTATGCATCGAGCCGCCGAGGCCTTTATGGAAGCCCGTTTCTCTTGCAAATATTTCCGCAAGCGCGCCGTAAAGAAGGAAGTCGATAGCGAGTTCCTTCGTGGATTTCTGTCCCTTCTCAACGATGGAAAGAATTCTGCCGCCCATGAAGTTTTTCATTGCGTCATACAGTTCCTCGTCGGAAAGTTTATTTATAGCGGAAAGACCTTTTGCGATTATTTCGCCATGGCTTCTGTGGGAGCCGAATATATAGTCATCCTTGCCGAGCAGATACGCCTGGCCGACAGCGGACGCTTCCTGCCCCATGGAGAGATGCGCAGGACCGGGATTGTTGTATACGATGCCGTTGTATTCGCTCTTGGTTTTGATGAGATAGAGCATTGTTTCGAATTCACGGATGACTGCCATGTCGTGATAGATGCGCATAAAATCTTCTTTGGAATAATTCTGCTGCTCATCCTCAATAGATTTGGAATACTGGTTGAGGTCTATATCCTCAAAATGCAGTTTCCCTGCCTTTCTTATTTCAGCAGGGTCAATAAACTGGCTTTTAGGCATTGCGGTTCACTCCTTATATTCAAAAATCAGTTTCAGAATTGAAATATTCCCTCTCGGAGAATTTCGGATACCGTGGGATGCGGGAAAACAAACTGTTTGATATCGTCAATGACCATTTCTGTCTCAACCATCATTACCGCGCCGTAAATTATTTCAGAGGCGTAATTTGATATCATGTGTACACCGATGACGTTGCGGTATTTTTTGTTGAGCAATATCTTGCAGATACCGTTACCACCCTCGTTTTCCGCGACATATCTGCCCGCGTATTTCATCGTTATATTAACGACTTCGTAATCAATCCCCTTTTCCTTCGCAGTCTCTTCGGTCTCGCCGACGCTGGCGACTTCGGGATTGGTATATATCACCGCGGGAATAGCGTTATAGCGCATGATGTCTTTCTTTCCGAGGATATTATTGACCGCGACTTCGGCCTCTCTGTAAGCTGTGTGAGCAAGCATGCTCTTACCGTTGACATCTCCCGCCGCGTAGACGTTTGCGATATTTGTCTTCATATATCTGTCGGTCTTTATCGCGCCGCGTTCAAGTTCAACACCGAGGGATTCAAGCCCATAACCCTGTGTGACAGCGCGTCTGCCGATGGAAAGAAGAACTTTATCGGCTTTGACCTCTTCCTGTTTACCGTCTTTCTCGTAAACGACGGAATTATCCGTAACCTTTACGACCTTACAGCCCAGACGGAAGTCAATGCCTTTCTTCTCATAATTTTTCTGAAGTATCGTGGAGATTTCGCGATCCGTGGGGCCCGCGATTTTACTCATCATCTCGACGACAGTCACCTTGCTGCCGACAGAGTTGTAATATGATGCCATTTCCAGCCCGATTACGCCTCCGCCGATAACAACGAGATTTTTGGGTATGGCGTCAAGACTGAGAATTTCCCTGTTTGTCAGGACGAATCCCGCCGCAAGACCTTCTTTTACTCCGGGAATCGGAGGAATGACAGGCATTGAACCTGTTGCGATAAGGAGGTTTTTGGCCGTATATACGGTGTCTCCGACTTTAACGTTAAAGCCTTCCGGGCATTTCCCTTCTATTATCGCTTCGCCCTCGACAGAGACGACCTTGTTTGCTTTGAGCGCACCCTTTATGCCCGAAACGAGTGTGGAAACGACTTTATCTTTTCTGGCCACGACCGCCCTATGGTCTATTGACGAACCCGTAACCGTAACGCCGTAAGGTTCGCCATGTTTAGTGTAATCATATATCTTAGCGGAGTAAAGCAGCGCCTTTGACGGAATACAGCCCTCATTGAGACAGCATCCGCCGAACGCGCGTTTTTCTGCAACAAGTACGGAAAGACCGGCATGTCCGGCCCTTTCAGCGGCAAGATATCCGGCAGGACCGCCGCCGATAACAATAAGATCGTAAATCATATCTTTCCCCCTTATTTCGCAAGAAGCAGCGTGAAGTTTTCAAGATTCTTCACAAGATCCTGCAGAAAACGTGCGGCGGGAGCGCCGTCGATTGCTCTGTGATCAAACGTAAGGGAAAGTCCCATTGCCTGATAGTATTTAGGCTCCCCGTTAACGAGTTTGACCTGGGTACGGATGTTGTCTACACCGAGTATGCCCGTCTGAGGAGGGTTGATAACGGGAGTGAAGGATTCTACACCGAGGCTGCCGAGATTTGTAACGGTAAATGAGCCGTTCTTAAGCATATCCGGGCTTATCGTACCCTGCTTTGCACCTTCGGTAAGGCCTTTTGCCTGTTTTGAAAGTTCGTTAAGAGAAAGTTGTTCCGCACCGAAAAGCGTGGGAACGAGCAATCCTCTGGGAGTGTCTACCGCGACACCGAGATTGACGTGTTTCCAATAAACAATCTTATCGTCGCAGAAATGAGCATTGAGATCTTTGTGAGCGGGAAGAGTTTTTGCCACCGCGTAAAGGACTATATCGTTGAGAGTTATATTCTCAAAACCCATCTTATCCTTATTTTCCTTGACGGCCGCACGAAACGCCATGATGTTTGTCGCATCAAAAGACGTGTTAAGGGTGAGCTGAGCCATTTCGGAAAGGGACGCATGCATGGATTTTGCAATAACCTTGCGGATATTCGGCAGTTTGACCTCTTCACACGCGAGGAAATCATCCGTGGAGACGGAAACAGCCGGAGTTGCCGCCTGAACAGGAGTTGTGAGGTCCGCAACGGAAACACGTCCGCCTATACCCGTACCGTCAACTGTCATACCTCCTGCAAGATATTCTGCCTTGGCAGCCGATGTCATAACATGACCCTCTGCCGCAAGTTTGCGAACATCGCGCTCTATAATTCTTCCGTTTGGTCCCGTGGGAACGGCAAAACGGAGATCAGCGTTCTGTTTTTCCGCAAGAGCCTTTGCTCTCGGAGAAATCTTCAGTCGGCCTTCTGTGCTGACAGGCTCTGCTGCAGTCGCCGCGGGGGCTTCCGCCTTGATTTCGGTCTGAACTTCAGCCTGTCCCGGAGCCGCTTCGGCTTCTTTTGCCTTTTTCGGATCGAATTCTGCGACACTTTCTCCGGCCTTGCCTATCACGCAGACGTTGAGCAGACATTCAACGTCATCGCCCTCTTCAAAGAATATCGCCAGAAGTTCGCCTTCGGTCTTTGCTTCTTCATCAAACGAGGATTTATCCGTTTCATACGAGAAAAGGATATCGCCGACAGCGACATGGTCGCCGACTTTCTTGCTCCACTTTGTAATAATGCAGCTTTCTACACTTTGGCCCTGCCTTGGCATAATTACCGGTGTTGCCATAAACTCACTCCTGTATATATTGATTTTGTGTACAGTAAAACTGTCTAACAATCACTTTAAAATGCGGGGGGATTATTTAAGCATTACCTGACCGCCCGTAACGGGGATCGCCTGTCCTGTTTCATATTTCTGTTCAACACAGTAGAATATCGCCTTTGCAACGTCCGACGGCACGCATCCGCGGCTCATCGGGATCTTGCTTTCATAATATTTCTTAACGTCCTCGACATTCTTTGCGCCGGGTACTTTACCCGCGTTAAGGTACTGTATGAACAAACCTTTTACGGGATCACTCCACAGCGGTCCGTCAAAGAAGTTTCCGGGGCAAACGCAGTTGACTTTTATATTATACTCAACAAGTTCAAGCGCAAAGCTCTGTACAAGGCCTATTCCGCCGAACTTACTTCCCGCATAAGCAAAATTCTTATTACTGCCGACAAGTCCGGATTTGGAATTGACCTGAACGATATCCGAATAATAATCGGGATCGTATTTATGCTGTATCTTCATTATCCTGGACGCATATTTTGAGCAAAGGAAGAACGCGAGATAATTGACTTTCGTGACGAGTTCAAAGGTGTTCTTTGTCATTTCCTCAAGACTGCCGGCTTTCGCTATACCGGCGTTGCATACGATAATATCGAGTCCGCCGTATTCGAGCACCGTGTCATAAACCATATCACGCACGCTGTCTTCGTCGCTCACATCGACTTTGCAAGCCGTTGCCTTTCCTTCTCCGAACTGCGCGCATTTCAGAGCCGCATTTGATCTTGCGAGGTCAACATTGAGGTCGGCGATGACCATGTTCGCGCCCTCTTCGAGCATACAGTCTGCGATTCCCGCACCGAAGCCCTGAGCGGCACCCGTGACGATGGATATTTTCTCGGAGAGACGGCCTGCGGTCGCAGGGGTACGGTCTTCCTCACAGACGTTTCCTTCAAGATTGGAGATGAAAATTCTCATTGCGGCATCCGCATCAAGTTTGCCGTTTCCGTGAGCGTAAACACCGGTTTTCTCAAGAACGACATAGACGGGTTTTTCACCGTACTTTGCTTCATATTCCTTGATTTTCTCTTCAACGGCAACGCCCTGGTCTTCCGCAGAGGGGACGAAAACCGTATACGGGAGGTTTCTGTCTTTATCGCTGTTTGCGAGTATGATTTCATCGCATGCGAAAACGACGATTGATGTTTCGCCGTCTTTAAGAAGCATACGAATCACCGGAGCTGTAAGAGCCGCTTTTTCTTTATCGAATTCAACATTGGCTATGAATGACATTTGACATTCCTTCTTTCTGTTTATATGGCTTTTGCATGAGCCAAGAGATATTTCTCTGCCTCGCCGTTCCAAAGGCCGTTATGGCGAGCAACGATGCGTCCGAGTTCCCGTATCATCGGGTCATCGGATAAAGCGAAGTCATCGATCGCCGTAAGTGGCATGTCTATATGGTTGTAAATAAGTTTTTTGCCGCCGGGTATCTTGGGCAGATTGAGCGTCGTTTCGGCAACGGCGTTCAGGCCGCCGACATGGGTTATCATTGCCGCGGGATTTATGGTGCCTTCTGAAAGCATTTCAAGAGCTTCTATAAGGTCATATGCGTTACCGCCGCTCGAACCGCAGATATGAGTTGCGGAATAATGTACGTTATAGAAATTAAAAAGTGCGGAAAATTCCGTATTTGTAGGGCCTGCAAAGAAATTCAGGCAGCCGTCATAAGCAAGAAGCCTGTCAGCCTGCTCAACAACAGGTTTGACGGGAGCAAGAACAAAGATATCGTCAAAACCTTTGCCATTCGTGAATCCGCGCAAATAGTTATCTGCGTCAGGAACTCCGTTTGTATTTACATAATGCAGTTCGACTCCGTTTTTCGCCGCATCCTCGACCGTGAGGATACTTGCCGCACGCTGAAGTCTCGCATCATCTATATCGGTAACGACAAGCGTCTTCGGTTTTCTGGGATTATGTATCGCGTAATCGATAGTGCCGAGCCCCATCGGGCCTGCGCCTGCGAATATAGCCATATTACCGCCTTCAACTATGCCCATCTTATGTTCATAGTTCTTGCTTCCGGCAGTATGATAGCAGGAATGGAAGCCGCCGATAATGCAACTCATGGGCTCACCGAGAGAGCCGCGGAAGAACACATCGCCCGTATAAGTAAGCAGGCAGCCTCTTTCCATAACGATAGCAGGAATAATTATATAGGTTGCGTCGCCGCCGATATACTTAAACGAATATCCGGGAGCGGCATACGGGTTGTCGGGCATGTTGAGCGCCGTCTGAACGGCGAATTTCTGTCCGACTTTGAATTGGTCCTGCCATTTCGAACCGACTTTCACTATTTCTCCGCAGAACTCGTGACCGATTATAATAGGGTTCTGTGCAACGTCATTGGGAACTCGTTTGTGGTCCGCTCCCTGAATCGCCGCTTTGTAAGAAGACATGCAAATACTGTCGGAAACTATTTTTGCAAGAATCTCATCGTCTTTCATTTCCGGAAGTTCGAACTCTTCCAATCTCAGATCATTTTTGCCGTAAAGTCTGCAGGCCTTTGTTTTCATATTCTTTTCCTCCGAAAATCATTTATTAAGCCCCGATATCGCTGCGCCCACCGCCGTGGCGTATTCAGCATGCTCGGGAAGATGGAATTTTATTCCGTGAAGCTCGTCTATTGTTGTAAAAAAATCTATCGCGTTAGGTATTGTGGTAAGGTTTCCGCAAAGCACAACGTCTTTCGAGCCGTCTGCTTTACATGCAAATGCAGCCATCATGCCTATTGTCTGAAAAACCATGTTTATGAGTCCGAGAGCTATATCACTTTTGCTCGCGTAATCTGAGATCTTGCCGAAATTCGACGCTGTTGTCTTTCCGGTAAGCGTTTCGGAAGAATCGTTTGAAATATCCCCTACCGTAAGGTCGATATTATCAAGATTCCCTTCTTTGGCGAGCTCGCATATACTTGCAAAATTGCGTATTCTCAGCATCTGCGACGAAAGCCCCAACAATGTTCCGCCTCCGACTCCCGTTCCTCCGATATGGACAACTTTGTCCCCTTCCGCCTTGACAAACGAAGTACCGGTTCCCATACTTACTATTATAGCCTTCGAAAGTGATGATAAATGCAAACCTCCGAGACCGTTGCAACGGAATTCGTTAACCTTTTCGGTCTTTATGCCATAGATGTCGCCGCTGAAATGCGATGCGCCGACGCCCGTTATCATTATCTTGGTTATATCCTTCAGCTCAAGCGAATTTTCGCTCATATATCTACCCAGCGCGCCGTAAAGCGAAGTTACGGGATCCGTAGCCGTCACCTGCATCGGGGCGATGAATTCGCCGTGGCATATGCCGACTATCTTCGTTGTACTGCCGCCGATATCTATTCCTATCACCGTCATATTACCGTCTCCTTTCACTGAAGTCCTCTCTCCAAAGCCAAAACTACCAGGCTAATATATACTTATATATGATAACATTTTTTTACATAATTGTCAATATGCATTTTGCATAAAACCAAATTATTTTATTGAAAAATTTGAAATGATTTTATTTATTTGACATCTTTGAATATAAAAAAACGACACTGTAATATTTATATAGCAAACTCTTATAAGTCTGGCATATAATACTGTTATATTCAAAAAAACGCGGCTCGTTTACATCCGAGTCGCGTTTTTAATGTTTTACGCCTTCCAGAGAGAATGCAGATTGCAGTATGCATATACTGCCTCTACCTCATCGCCTTCGCAAAGGCTGAAACAAATCTTCGGTTCCATGCCCGGTTTCAGCTCTTTTCTCTGATTTCCGAATTTCGTTTGCAGCGACACCCACTCTATGTAGTGTTCTTCCGTCATGGGGTGTGCAACAGATCCAACCGTTACGAACACTTTGCCGTCCTTGCATTCATAGACCGGAATGTGCTTTTCCTTCGCCGCATCCGTAGTGCCGGGAATAATCTCTTTCATTGGCTCGCCGCAGCAGATAACGGGGACGCCCGCATTTTTAACGATCGCGACAATCTGCCCGCAATGTGCGCATCTGTAAAACTTCATTTCCATAATAAATACCTCTTTTCAGAATTTAATTATTAAATTGTTGAAAGCATCTTTATACAGCAACAAGAATGTGCATGTTCCTCACCGCAGAGTCATGTATTGCGTCATTGACCGAATAAGCGTGGCTTTCTAGGTCTTCACCAATCGACTTTGAAAAATTCATGCTCCTAAGCTCGGATATGACCTCCGCGCAAACTTCTTCGATCGCATCGCTCTTTTTCTTTGCCGTCAGGTCGTCCGTGTTCTCCCCGCAAAGCAGGAATGATAACTTTTCCGAAAGTTGTTTTGCATTCTCTATTCCACGCAATGCACGGAAACTCCATTTATAATACGGCATATATTTGCCGTTAAGAAAAAATATCGTTTTCATCGCCGCGTTTACAAATTCTACACAGGCAAGCTGTGCAGCCTCCGGCTCTCCGTGTTTCAGACATCTGGCAAAATTATATTGACCGGATTGCGCCATGATAAGAAGGTTTCCCGCCAGACGCTTGAGTTTGATATCCTGCGGCATATTTTTAAGTCTTTCACGAATTCTTGAAAACTCGCCGTAAGCATCAAAAAAAACTTCACCGTTTGTAGCTTCTGCCAAAGCGTAGTCGGGAATATGAAGCCATGCATCTACCGAAAGCTCTCCGTCGCTTGACCCTACTGCGGAACGATAGAAATCCGATGTGTGAACAACACCGTTTCTATTCCCACCTACCGGAGACAGAGGTTGACGTTTTATGCCGCAGTATTCTTTCGGAAGTTTTGCATACGCACGTTCCAGGAGAAATGCATTTCTGCGGTCCACGACGTTCTCATCCGGAATGAAAATACAGAACCCGGGCTCAAAATCATGGTCACGCGAAACGTTATCGTCAAATCCGTAATGTTCCGAACCGCTCCCGACAAAGCCGACAGCGAGATAGCACAACAGATCCGGGAAATCTTTTAGAAGCATCGGCTTGCCGTATTCCTCGTAGTATCCGCGTGACAGCTCAAGGCCTTTCATAGATATCCCTCGCACGACGCTGCAATTCTTTTTCCGCCGAAAAATAACCGTAATAGCCGAAAGTCGGTGCGCATTTTTCGCAAACGAAAGCGTAATAACCGTCTTTCGGAAGATCTTCTGTATTCAGAAGATCCAACGCTTTATCGAGATATCCGTAAATCTGCTTTTCGGCATTTTCAACACCTGATTCCGCCGACACAAGGTCCGCAAGATTGCAGTATGTGATAGCCATTTCCGCTTCACCGTGGTCATTTTGCGACATAATTTTCAGCGCTTTCAGAAACAGCTCTTCGGCTTCCCTGTAATTTCCCGAGGCCATAACGGCAAGCGCCATGTTGTTGTACAATCCGCCGAGACGCGGGTCATCAGATTTAAGGCATGATTCGTATATCTGACGGGCGCTCTCATACAGCGGCAACGCCTCATCCGTCTTTCCGAATGATTTATATGCCGTTGCTGCATTGACAAACGTCGTTGCCATTGTAACAGTGCCGTCAAGCCCTATACTGCGGACAAGCTCAAGAGCAGACTCTATAGCGCAAAGTCCTTCGTTCTCTTTACCGAGTTTGCGGTACAGACCTATAAGTTCATTGAGCATCGTCAGTTTTCCGCGTATGTCGTTACCCGATCCCGCCTCGTTAAGCCAATACTTAAGATGACGTTCTGCGGAATCATAATCGTTTTTATGCAGATATTTGTCGAGTTTCTCAATGACTCTCCCGACAGGGATGGAGTTAACACTATCAGGTATTTCAAAAGGACAGCAAGGTTCTTCATAATCCTCTTTGGATAAATTCATATTATTCATAGTAAGATCCTTTACCGTAATCGTGTTCACCGTATATGCAAGTGCCGTCGTCTTATCACCTGTTTTCATTAAAACATAAGGCGATATCTGATGTCTTCATATTTCATCTTGTCTTCTGCATTGATTATATCAAAATAAAACGAATTAGTAAAGTGATTCGGATATAAAACCTAAAAAATTTTCAAAAAGTTACGAATACGGGCATGCTTCCAGTCAAAAAACGAATTATGTACCAGTCCGATATCATTGAATATCATAACAAACGCCTTCGTCAATCATTTAATTCAGATAATCACAGTAATGAACCATCTCTCACGCGTCAAAAGCATCACATGCTCTGTCCGGATCTCGTTCATCAGCTTGACTTCAAGTCCTTCGGTGGTGTGATGATAAACAAATCCGAGTTTTTCCTGAACACGGCGGCTTTTTATATTGCCGTCGTAATAGCCGCACCAGACAGCACGCATGCCGAGTTCTTCAAAAGCGTGACGAAGCAGCTCGCGCGAGGCTTCGGGAATCAACCCCTGCCCCCAGAACGGTTTACCTATCCAATAACCGAGTTCACATTCGTCGTCTCGATCGGTCATGTCCGTATTGCCATTCAAATGAAGTCCGATGCTTCCGATCGGAGTTCCGTCCTTCAGACAAACCGCATAAATTTCGGGCTTTGAAAGAACTTTTTTAATAATATCACGACTGTTCTCCACACTCGTGTGCGGCGGCCAGCCCGCATGCGGTCCTACCTCGGGATCGCTCGCGTATCTGTATAGGTCGTCCGCATCATCCTCTCGCCACGGGCGAAGAATAAGACGTTTTGTTTCGAGTACCATAGCTGTTCCTTTCGCGTAGAGGCATCATTCTTGTAAATTCACCGCAACACCATTCGTATCGCCCAAAGCTGTATACGCTTCGGCAGAAGGTTCAAGAGAAGCAGAAGCGGGTTTCGGTTGATGCTGTATGCAAAGGCCGGATTACGTTTTTTGAGAATCCGCACCGATTTTTCCGCTATCTTTCGAGGTGGAACACACCGTGCCTCCACACGGTTCACGATAGACCTGAACCGATCGGCGTTGCATGAATAGAGCTGTGTTTTCTCGCAAAAACGGTCAAGCGCATCGGTGGAAACACCGAGCATTCCCGTTTCGACTGCACCTGCACGAAGCACCGAGACCTTGATTCCTAACAATTGCAGCTCCATTCGCAGCGAGTATGCGTATTTATCAAGGGCTCCCTTCGTCACGGCGTAAATTCCGGTGAACGGGAGAGGATCGAGCGGTGCAAGCTCGCTTGTCGTAATAAGTATTCGACTTCCTTCTTCAAGCAGAGGAAAAAATATCTTATTTATCAAAAATACGCCTTGCAAATTTACTTCGAATATACGGCGAAAACTGTCGCTATCCATCTCTGCGAGTGAATCGAGCATATAGATTCCTGCGAAATGCAGAATAGCGTATAGGCTGTCGGTGTGATCTCTCACCGCCTCGAACGCCGCTTTTATGCTCTCCTCTGATGTGATGTCGGCTTCTATGGGGATGATGTTTTCTTTCGGCTCGCACACCTTGAGATCGAGTGCGAAAACTCGATAGCCCTGTTCTTTGAGAAGCTCCGCAGTTGCGCTCCCCATTCCCCCGTACGCTCCGGTTATAAGTATTGATCTCATTTTATCTTCTTTCCGTCCGAGAACGCCTGCCCGACACGCTTGCCGATATTCCAATAGGCGTGTGTCACACTGTCGTAGACGATGGGATCCAGCTTCCCGGCATCGATCTTGCCGTTTTCATCGAGGATGCTCTCATCTGCGGAAACGTTGACGATCTCACCGATGCAGATGCCGTCCTCGTTGAATTTAAGGAGCCTGCATTCCACAGTCATGGGCAGTTCGTCGATGATTGGAGCATTGACATATTCACTCTTTGTCGCGTGAAACCCGGTTTTTTCAAACTTATCGGGCACGTCGTTTGCCGAAACGATGCCGACGTAGTCGCAAGGCACGACCGTCTTTTCCGTGGCAAAGCTCACAGTGAACGCTCCTGTTCTCCTGATATTTTCAGTAGTCTTGTGATTGTCCGCAAGGCAGACCATGAGCTGATTTGTGTCATAAATTCCGCCCCAAGCCGCGTTCATCGCATTAGGCGTGCCGTTTTCGTCATAAGTGCCCACGATCAGTACCGGCATCGGATAAAGCCAGGTTTTTGCTCCAAAATTCTTACGCATATATAATCCCTTCATTTTTATTAGAATTCCAAATAAACCTACAATATTCACGTTCGTTCGACTCACGGGACAGGTTTATGAGTAGTAAGTAATAGTTTCATGGTCGGAAGGTTTATCCATACGCACTTATGCGTTGTCGGCGCCTAAAAATAAAATACCACCCGCTATGCGGGTGGATATTTATTCACAAACAATAGGGCTGTTGCCTGTTTGCAAGTGATTCATGGAGCTGGTAATCGGAATCGAACCGATGACCTGTTCATTACGAGTGAACCGCTCTACCGACTGAGCCATACCAGCGTTTTGACGCTATTCATTTTAGACCTTGATATTATAGCACACTTTTGTTTTTTTTGCAATAGGTATATATCGAAAAAATTGTAAAATCTGAAGAGGCCCCGCAAGCCTCTTCAGAAACCTTTTATTTCAATACAGTCCTTGAGGCTATGATGTTAACGCCCGTCTTTGCAGCATCCGGCACCACAACGTCTCCGACTTTTACAGGTGCCTCAAGCTTCACCCTGCGTATTTCCGCGAGAATATCAAACATTTTCTCCTTCGGTATCGGCTTTTCGCTTCTTACGGGAAGACGCGAAAGAGATTCCGATTTGAGCGCTGCCGTGCTTGTCAATATTCTTTCGGGCGCCACGGCCTCCGCGGAGGCATACTTATATCCTCGAGCACAGCCGTTTCCGATGACAGAAACAATTTCCTTTCCCGAATATTCAACCGTTATATTGCATCCGCGAGGACATACCGTGCAGATTACATTCATTTTTTTTGTTTGATTCATCATCGGTCCTCCAAAACACGCCTTGCGACTGTCCGCCCGACTTCCAGGCTGTCCTTTGTCACGTTGTCTACAAGGTCGTACACATGAGACACGTTTCCACAGGCATAAATACCGTCGATATCAGTCATGAAATCACCGGTGTCAACAGGACCTTTCGTCTTCGGGTCAAGAGTTATTCCGGCCCCGAGCGAAAGTTCATTTTCGGGAATAAGACCTACAGAAAGCAGGAGCGTGTCACAGGGAATATATTCTTCCGTCCCCTCTATGGGATCCATATTATCGTCAACAGCGCAGACCGTAATGCCTTCAAGGCGTTCTTCGCCGTGAATTTCTGTTACGGTATGCTTCAGCTTCAGCGGAATACCGAAATCATCGAGACATTGCACGATATTCCTCTTCAGTCCGTTACTTTTCGCGGCTATTTCATAAACCCCGAGCACCGTCGCACCTTCAAGCGTCATTCGGCGAGCCATTATCAGACCTATATCGCCCGAACCGAGAATGACAACTCTGTGCCCGGGCATATAGCCCTCGATATTTATAAGACGCTGCGCCGTTCCTGCGGTAAAAATACCGGACGGTCGAGTTCCGGGGATACGCAGCATCCCTCTTGTACGTTCACGGCATCCCATTGCAAGAATAATGAAGCGGGGCTTGATTTTTATTATTCCATTTTCCGCGTTCGTTGCAGTAACGGTCTTATCGGGTGATACCGATATGACCATAGTATCGGTCATGACTTTTATATCGGTTTTTCCGACCATATCCGTATATCTCTGCGCGTATTCCGGCCCGGTAAGTTCTTCGTTGAAAACATGCAGTCCGAATCCCGGATGAATACATTGCTGCAAAATGCCGCCGAGAGTTTTATCGCGTTCAATGATGATTATGTCGTGAACTCCGTTATTGTAACATTCAAGTGCCGCGGCAAGTCCTGCGGGTCCCCCGCCGATAACGGCTACATCTGTTTTCACCATTATTTCTCCACCTCCGTGCCGACTCTTCCGTCCACGAGCCATGAGCCGCCGCCGGATTTTGTAACTTCGGTCTCGGGAACGCCGAGCTCACGCGCGATTATTTCCATTACGCGAGGACTGCAGAATCCCCCCTGACATCTTCCCATGCCGGCCCTGACACGGCGCTTGACGGCGTCAAGGCTGCGGGCGGGTATCGGAGAATGTATAGCCGCGGCGATCTCGCCTTCCGATATTGTCTCACAACGGCAGATTATCCTTCCGTAACGCGGATCTTTCTTTATTATTTCTTTTTGGGCGGCTTTAGTAAGTTCTTTCATCCTGACAACATTTCTCGTGCCGTCAAAAGAATCTTTTCTCTTAAGTTTTACACGCTTCTTTATGAGCGCGACAAGATACTCCGCGACAGCGGGCGCGGATGTAAGACCGGGAGATTCTATCCCCGCGGCATTTATAAGACACGGCTCTGCATCGGAAAATCCGAGAATGAAATCATGCTTATCACCTATCGGGCGCACACCCGCAAAGACTGTTATCGTGTCTCGTTCGTTTACTGTCGGAACGGTTTTTTTCGCGCCTTTAAATGCTCTGGATAGACCGTCCGCCGTGGTTGCTTTATCGTCTTTTTCTTCGATATTATCAGCCGTCGGACCTACAAGGATATTTCCGTCCACCGTAGGTGAAACGAGGATTCCCTTCCCGTACTTCACGGGCGGCTGAAAAAGAACATGATTTGCAAGATATCCTACTCGGTTGTCAAGTATAGCATACTCTCCGCGGCGCGGTGTGATTCTGAAAGATGTATCGCCGAAAAGTGCAGCAATATCATCCGCGTGGACTCCCGCAGCATTGATGACGTATTTTGCACGTATTTTTCTGCCATCTGCAGACTTGACGGTA
This sequence comes from uncultured Eubacteriales bacterium, assembly GCA_959604355.1. Classification (GTDB taxonomy): domain Bacteria; phylum Bacillota; class Clostridia; order Oscillospirales; family UBA644; genus HGM12619. The sequence goes on along the minus strand of CAUHAO010000006.1, from coordinate 55,564 downwards.
AACACTCCGCCCTTCTTCTCCGCGCTTATAACGTCAAAATCGGGGACGAACACAGCCCCGTTCTTAACAGCCACATCAGCAGGAGCAATTGTAAGTTCAAACGCGGAAACAACGCCCGCGGTTGGGGCATAGAGCGCCCCGACGACTTTTTCGGAAACATACGGTTCGACAGCCTTCACCTCTTGCTCCGTAAGCAGTTCAAGGTTTGGCACGCCGTTTGCCTTGCCGCGCAGATAAAGCTTTTGAATTGCTTCAAGTTCTTCATCACCGAAAGCAAGGACGAGTGAACCTATCTGACGGAAAGGAATGGACATTTTTTTATAACATCTGCGAATAAGTTCGTTGCCGCGGACATTAAGTTTGGCCATAAGCGTGCCTTCGGCGGCATCGTATCCCGCATGCACGATGGCGCTGTTTGCACGAGATGCACCGGAGCAAACGTCTTCACCTTTTTCGGCAAGACAAACTTTGACGTCGTATTTGGATAACTCATACGCTGTCCACGCTCCTGTAACGCCCGCACCGATAACAAGAAAATCAAAAACTTCCATAAGACCTCTGTTTTATCTAAAATAAGCGGATTTTTTCAGCCGCTTATTGCTGAATTGCAATGTTTTTATGATGCTTTCACGGACAAAAACGCTCTGCACAAGACCGATAACGAGAAACATACTCAATATCGACGATCCGCCGTAACTCATAAACGGAAGAGTCACGCCTATAACAGGCGATACCCCGAGTACCATACCGAGGTTAATGCATGTCTGAAAAACTATTATAAAAGCCGCGCCGACACAGATAAGGCGTCCCTTTTCGGATTTTACTTTTCTTGTGCCGAAAAGTATTACCCCGACAATAGCTATCAATAAAAGAATTACCGCAGAGCAGCCGATGAAACCGAACTCCTCCCCAACGACCGCAAAAATGAAGTCCGTGTGTTTTGCCGGGAGAAGGTCATTCTGTACCTGTATGCCGTTCATGTATCCGAGCCCATCCATGCCCCCCGACGCAAGAGCCATTCGAGCGACAAGGGGTTGATAGCCGTAACCCAAAGGATCAAGTTCTGGCTGAAACCCGTATATTATACGGGATTTCTGGTACGGCTTGAGAAATTGCCATATCGCAGGTATTGCGGCACACACGGTAACGAGAGCTATGAGAAAATAACGGTATTTAAGCCCTGCGATATAAAGCATCACGAGGAACACACCGACATATATCAGCGACGAGCCTATATCGCCCTGAAGAACAACGGGGATAAAATAGAGCCCGAAATGGATTACGACGAAAAACAGTTTTTTTATACTGTTCACCTCGTCGCCGAGACGCGATAAATGTGCGGACATTGTGATTATAAATGCCGCTTTCGTAAATTCGGAAGGCTGTATATTGACGGCGCCGAGAGTTATCCAGTTTTTGTTGCCGCTTATTGTCTCGGCAAAGAACGCGGTAAACAGAAGAACTCCGCACGATACGAGCATTATCGGTAAGGATAGCTCACAGAGCTTGTCGTAATCCATGAGCGCGATTATGAGCATTGCAGCAAATCCGACGGCGACACCGAACATCTGTATCACCACATAACGGTTCAGTGCATTGTACGCACCCGTAGCGGAACGTATCACAACGATGCCGAAAACAGACAACGCGAGAGTTAACAGGATAAGTATTTTATCCAGACCGGATATGTAATTTCTCAATCCCGTTTTGATCACATTGACATCTCTTTGAAGCAAATCCGATCTCTCCCGAATAAAAGATTATTATGTCTTAATTCTACATCTTTTGTACTTCTTTGTCAATGACAATTTTCCGAAAAAAACGGGAATTCAAGTTCATAATCGCCGCTTTTCAGCATATTAGTTTACGGAAAGAGTTTTTGCGGAGGCCGTGATGAAACATACACAGATAAAGATCAATCCTCTGCTGTATATAGTATGGACAGTGTTTATCGTCGCAGATCAGGCAGCCCCTTTGCTTTACGCTTTTCTCGGCGCAGCCATACACGAATGTGCACACATCGGCGCGTTCACTGCGTACGGAGCCGCGCTTGAAAAGGTCGAAATTCTGCCGTTCGGGATATCTGTAAAGTTAAGGAACTCCGCGGCACTCGACTGCCGACAGGAAATGGTATGCGCTGCCGCGGGCCCGCTTGCGAATATTGTGTGCGCGCTGATACTCATATGTCTCAAGCCTCTGCCGAATCTTGAAGGCACGGAGTTTTTCTTTTACTGCAATATCGCCCTTTGTGCGGTCAACTGTATGCCCGTACTTCCTCTCGACGGCGGAAGGATACTTTATTTCGGATTATTGCAGCATTTACCGATAATGTCGGCAAAAAAAATTTCCGTTGCCGCCTCTTTCGTGCTCCTCGTGCCAATGTTTCTTTTTGCGTTCATACAAACTTTCCGCACAGGAAATATATCGGTGTTGCTCATCGCGCTTTATCTTCTGATATATCTTTTTACATCACCCGATACTTTTTAACAGGATTTCCAACATTTTTGAAAAAAGTATTGTATTAAATATCTTTTCATAGTATAATTGGATTCGGAAATTTCTATGGAGAGATATATTATGAACGACAAGATTGAACGAATTCTCAAAAGAGTTCAGAAACCGTCGTGGTACACGGGTAACGAATACAACGCCGTAATGAAGAACAAAAACGACGTTTCGATCCGTTACGCGTTCTGCTTTCCCGACCTTTACGACATCGGAATGTCCCACCTCGGAATCAAAATATTATACAGTCTTCTCAATACCCGCCCGGACACATGGTGTGAACGCGTTTTCACGCCAAATGACGACATGGCGGCGCTGCTCAAAGAATACAATCAGCATCTTTTTGCACTCGAAAGCAAGGACCCGCTCAAAGACTTCGACATTATAGGTATCACATTGCAATACGAAATGTGCTATACAAATATTCTCACGGTTCTTGACCTTGCCGGAATACCGTTTTTCGCCAAAGACCGAGGAGACGATATGCCTCTTATAATGGGCGGAGGTCCGTGCTGCAGCAACCCCGAGCCGATAGCGGATTTCTTTGACGTTATAACCGTCGGCGAGGGTGAGGAAAACATTATGCAGATGATGGACCTCTACCTGGAATGCGGAAAGAACAAGAAAAAGTTTCTCGAAAGAGTACGCGATATAGAAGGTATCTACGTGCCGTCGCTCGACAACGGCAGAAAAGTCACGCGCTCAATAATAAAAGACCTCGATAAATGCTACTATCCGGACAAGTTCGTCGTTCCTTACGCAGAAACGGTGCATGACAGAGTAATGCTTGAAATAATGCGCGGATGTATCCGAGGCTGCCGTTTCTGTCAGGCAGGTATGATCTACCGTCCGTTCAGGCAGAAGTCCCCTGCGACACTCGTCAGACAGGCAAAAAGCCTTTGCGGCTCCACAGGTTATGACGAAATATCGCTGACATCACTTTCTACAAGCGACTACCAGATGCTTTCGGAACTTACGGACGACCTGCTTGTGTACTGCACGCCTCAGCATATTGACCTTGCGCTTCCCTCTTTGCGCGTTGACAACTTTACACAGGAAATACTCAAAAAAGTACAAGCAGTCAGAAAAAGCGGTCTCACCTTTGCTCCCGAAGCCGGCACACAGCGTCTGCGCGATGTAATAAATAAAAACGTCACCGAAGAAGACATAGAGCGCACCTGTAAAATAGCCTTTGAAGGCGGCACGAACTCCGTCAAGCTCTATTTCATGATAGGCCTCCCCACCGAAACAGACGAGGATATAATAGGTATCGCAAATACCGCGTCCAAGATAATGGACTATTTTTACAAATACTCCACAAACAGACAGCGCGGCGTATATATAACGATTTCCCTGTCTACGTTCGTTCCGAAACCGTTCACCCCTTTCCAATGGGAAAGTCAGATTTCTCTTGAAGAAATCGACCGCCGCCAGACACTTCTCAAAACGCATATCAAGTCCCGCCGCATAACGCTCAATTACCACGACGGCACCACAAGCGTTCTCGAAGGCGTTTTCGCCCGCGGAGACAGAAATCTTTCCCGTCTGCTTGTGGCGGCATGGAACAAAGGCTGTCACCTCGACGCGTGGAGCGAGCATTTCGATTTCGACAAATGGATCGAAGCTATGGCCGAAACAGGTATCACTTTCGAGGAATACGCACAGCGTAAACGTTCGTTTGACGAGATCCTGCCGTGGGATTTCATAAACATGGGTGTGACAAGAAAATACCTACAACTCGAATGTGAGCGTGCGTACAAGGGAATCACGACGACAAACTGTCTTGAACATTGCACAGGCTGCGGTGTCAACAACATATGCAAGGGCGATCTCTGTCCGAAAGCAGGTGAAGCATGAGTTTTCCGATTAGAATTTGTTTTTCAAAAACCGGATATGCAAAATACATATCGCATTTGGATATGATGCGCTGTACCTCCAGGCTGTTCTCACGTGCCGGGATACCTATATGGTACACACAGGGGTTCAATCCTCATCCATACATGGTGTTCTGCGCCGCTCTTTCCGTTGGTACGGAAGGCGAAAACGAGCTTCTTGACATCAAAATGGAGAAAGTTCCCGATTTTGCCGAACTCATTGAAAAGCTCAACGCGTCCGCGCCTCAGGGATTTTCTTTCAAAGAAGCGTATGAGCCCGTAACCGACTTCAAAAACATTGTCCGTGCATCCTACTCGCTCACTTTTTCCGATGAAGATGCCGAAGTTTTCGCACGGTTTCTCACTGCGGAAGAGATAAAAGCGGAAAAGAAAACAAAAAGGGGCTCCACTACTGTCGATTTCAAAGAAGAAATGACCGTTGACTGCGACGGGAATACTTTTTATATAACGCTTCCTTGCGGCGTCGACCGTGTCATAAGCCCGAACCTGCTTATCGACACCTTTAATACCGCATGCGGCAAAGATGTAGTCCCCGCGGTGAAAAGACTTGAATTTTTTACCGAAAACGGTGAAATTTTCCGTTAAATCTATTTACAAACGTTATAATCTATGCTACAATAGAAAAACCACGAGTTCAATTTGAAGGATAGGAAAAGTATGAACAAAAAAGTTATCAATATTGCATCATGTGCGATGATAGCCGCAATATATGTCGTTCTTACGGTGTCTTTGAGCGGATTATCTTACGGAAGTGTCCAGTTCAGGATCGCGGAAGCACTTACGGTGCTGCCATATTTTTCTTCGCTTTCAATATGGGGTCTCACAGTCGGTTGTTTTATAAGCAATATATTCTCTCCAATCGGATTGCTTGACATCATAGTCGGAACTTCGGCAACGCTCATTTCCGCGCTGCTCACTCATTTGTGCGCAAAGAAAAAGCTCAAATGGCTGGCTCCGATACCTCCAGTGGTTATAAATGCTGTTTTTATAGGACTGCTTTTGATGTATGAAAGCGGCGTCTGCACTTTCACGTCTTTTATCGGAAACGCTGCCGGAGTCGCGCTTGGACAGATAGCAGGCTGTTGTGTGCTCGGATATCCGCTCATGATATTGATCGAAAAGAAGCCGGAAATACTTAAATATTTAAATAAGTAAATTTTTATAAGAGGTGTAATAGACATGGCTAAAGTTACAAAAGGCGTAATCCTTGCGGCAGGTCTCGGCACGAGAATGCTCCCCGCTACAAAATCCGTTCCTAAGGAGCTCGTCCCGATCGTCGACAAACCCGCACTCCAGTATATCGTTGAGGAGCTTTCCGCAAGCGGTGTCAAAGACATAATGATTATAATTTCCAGAGGAAAAACCCTCATCGAAGACCACTTTGACCGTTCTCCCGAGCTCGAAGAAAGGCTCATAGCAGGCGGCGAAAAGAAAAAAGCGCTGCTCGATGAGGTCTACAAGATTGACGGACTTGCAAACATAGTTTACGCACGTCAGAAGACAATGCTCGGCACGGGCAACGCTCTTATGGCTGCTCGCGAATTCACAGGCAACGACCCGTTTGTTGTCTGCTACGGTGATGACGTCATAATGAACGACGAATACCCCGTAACCAAGCAGCTTATCGACGCTTATGACGAATTCGGCAAGGGCGTTGCCGGAATGCAGCAAGTCGATCCCGAGATGATAAGCAGCTATTCTTCCATGAAAGTAGCAAACATCAGAAATAACATATATCACCTCACCGATATGATCGAAAAACCCAAGAAAGGACAGGAGTTTTCCCTGTACTCCATTCTCGGTCGTATGGTTCTTCCCGCAAAGATTTACGATATTCTCGAAAAAACAGAGATCAACGGCGGCGAACTGTATTTGACAGACGCGATGAAGACCCTCTCCAACACTGACGGTATGATCGGCGTTGACTTCGTCGGTAAGAGATACGATATGGGCAACAAACTCGGCGTTATGGAGGCTCAGGTCGAAACAGCTCTCAAACATCCCGTTATCGGCGAAGCTTTCAGAGAATATCTCAAAGAATTCTGCAAAACTCTGTAAGGTAAAGATATGGAATACGTTCTCAAAAACGACAGACTCCAAGTCATATTCTCGTCTAAAGGCGGAGAAATGACCTCGATAAAGAACCTATCCAACGGCAGGGAATATCTCTGGCAGGGCAACGGTGAATTCTGGACAGGCAGAGCCCCTAACCTCTTCCCCATCGTAGGCAGAGTAAAAGAAGGTAAATACACCTTCGAGGGCACGGAGTATTCAATAAAAAGCCCTCACGGATTCGTAAGAATATCAGAACTCGAACTTTCGGAGAAGAAAAAAGATTCTATCGTTTTCAGGCTCAAGTCAAACGAAGAGACCCGCAAATCCTACCCGTTTGACTTCGACTTCTACGTCAACTACACGCTCACGGAAAACACGATTAAAGTATCGTATTACATCATGAACCAGACCAATGAACCGATGTACTTCTCCGTCGGCGCACACCCCGGCTTTAACCTCCCGTTCTCCGACACGGAGAAATTCGAGGATTGCTGTCTGGAATTCGGCGCTGATGTCGAACCCGTCGAGATAATCTGCGAAAACTGCTTTATCACAGACAGAACACGCCCGTTTCCCATTGAGGACAAGAGAAGAATCCCTCTCAGACACGATCTCTTCGACAACGACGCGTTCATTCTTTCGGATCTTGCAAATCATATAGTAACACTCCGCGGAACAGGCTCACAGAGCGTAAAGATAGACTTCTCCGAATTTGAATATGTCGCAATATGGCACAAGCCTTTTTCCGAGGCGCCGATGGTCTGCATTGAACCTTGGAACGGTCTGCCCTCCGACATTTCAAGCGACGAGGACATCACAAAAAAGCGCGCAATAATGACTCTTTCACCCGATGAAACATACACCGCGTCCTATTCAATAACGATTTCTTAACCAAAAGATCACGGCACAGCTTTAAAAGCTGTGCCGTTCTTTTTTTGATTTTAATTATGCTTTATCCGCCGGATATACGACTCCGCATTGACGACGTATCTCGTCCATTACCCTCATCACCCGCAACGACAGTTCGTGAGTGTTCACGCTTGACTCACGCTTTCCGCTTTCAACGCATTTTATGAATTCCTCGACCTCATAACACATGCTGTCTTCACGCGCGTAAAACGGGAACGCCTCCGCCGTGCCGTCGCGGTAAAGAATATCTATTTTCTCTGGAATATTGAATTTATCCACCGTCATTGTGCCGTTTTCGCCGCTGAATTCGCATGGAAGATACGAGGTTGATATCTTTGAATAATTGACCGTTGCAACAAATCCGTCATATTCAAGTATTGCAGTACCGACACCGTCCACTCCGTCGGGAATGACCGTCGCCACCGCTTTTATCTTCTCAGGCTCGCCGAACAGTGCGATTATCGGATAGAGGCAATACACGCCCAGGTCGAGCAGCGCACCGTTTGAAAACTCGGGTTTGAAAGTATTGAGATTCTCGCCCCGTTTATGTGCATCATAGCGTGTCGAATACTTCGAAAACACCGCGAAAACGTGGCGCAATCTGCCGATTTTCGGCAGCGCGTTCCTGTATATTTCAAATCCGGGCATCAATATGCTTTTGAACGCTTCCATAAAAAGCACGTCGTTGTTCCTTGCGCATTCAAGCATTTCCCGGAGTTCTCTCTCATTGGACGCGACGGGTTTTTCACATAAAACGTGTTTTCCGTGCTGCATACATTTTATCGCCTGCGGAGCGTGAAAAGAATTCGGGCTTGCGATATATACAGCGTCTATATCGTCCGAACCAAGCATTGCGTCAAGGTCGTCATAGACCAGTTCCGCTCCGTGTTTTTCGGCAAATGTCCGCCCTTTTTCCGCGTTTCTGGAATATACCGCTTTATATTCAAAGCCGTCACATGTCTTTGCCGCTTCAACAAAATCGCCCGTTATCCAGTTTGTTCCGATAGTTGCAAAACGTACCATAAAAATCTCTCCGTCAATTTATGATCATTGATATTTTACCATAAATCGGATTGTTTTGCAAGAGGTAAAGACGAAATTTACAAATTTTCACCATCCTCTTCTTGACAATCTCATATGAAATGTGTTATACTGTCATATAGTGGAGTTTTATTGCATAATGATGTTTGAGAGGCATAAAAATATGAATCAGACGACAAAACAAAAAACGGTTTTTGTTTGCAGCGAATGCGGAAATGAGACCGCCAAATGGGTCGGACGCTGCTCCGCGTGCGGTGCATGGAACACTGTTTCCGAACAAACCGTCTGTGCAACATCATCCACGGCAGCCCCCAAAGCAATTAAACAGACTTTTATCCGTCCCCTTTGTGAAATAACCGGTGAAGAGACGGACAGAATAATGACAGGCATAGGAGAGCTCGATCGAGTTCTCGGAGGCGGTATCGTTAAAGGGTCTCTTGTACTGATTTCAGGCGAGCCCGGCATCGGAAAATCCACTATCTTGCTTCAAATATGCCTCCATCTCGCAGCAACAACCGACATTCTCTATGTTTCAGGGGAGGAGTCTCCTCGACAGATACGTCTGCGTGCCGACAGAATCGGCGTTAAAAGCGAAAGGCTGATGATAATGTCCGAAACGGACATCGAAACGATATGCGAAAAAGCGCGCCAGATAAAGCCCAATATACTCATTATAGACTCTATTCAGACAATGTCGCGCGAAGACATAACTTCATCGCCCGGAAGCGTGCCTCAGGTGCGCGAATGCACGTCGATGCTCATGTCTTTTGCAAAGCAGGAAGAAATAACGGTATTCCTTGTCGGACATGTCAACAAAGAGGGCTCTATCGCCGGTCCTAAAGTTATGGAGCACATGGTCGATGCCGTATTGTATTTTGAGGGCGACAGGAGCCTTGAATACAGAGTTCTTCGCGCGGTCAAGAACCGTTTTGGCTCGACAAATGAAATAGGGATTTTTGAAATGTCGGGCACGGGTCTTAAAGAGATACTCAACCCGTCGCAGATGTTTCTGCAAGGCAAGCCAAATAACATTTCGGGCATCGCTACGGCCTGCGTACTTGAAGGCACCCGTCCCCTGCTCGCTGAAATACAGACGCTTGTCACTCCAACTCCGTTCCCTGCTCCGCGACGCGTTTCGGTGGGCTTTGACTACAACAGACTCAATCTTATAATTGCGGTTCTTGAAAAACGCTGCAAAATGACATTTTTCACCTCCGACGTTTATCTCAATGTCATCGGAGGTCTTCGTCTTGATGACACGGCGGCAGATCTTGCTGTCGCAATGGCGCTCGCGTCCGGTCTTAAAGACTTTCTTATTCCCGAAGACGCGCTGCTCATCGGAGAAATTGGTCTTGCGGGTGAAATACGTGCTGTGACGAGCATCGAGCGCCGTGTACACGAAGCAGCGGCTCTCGGATTCAAGAGATGCCTTATCCCTGCGCGAAACAAAATAGATTTTGACACCCCGATAGAACTTGTGAAAGTCGATTCGATACGTGACGCAATGAATAAATTATAAAGAAAGGGTCGAAATGTCCGCTTTCGTTCTGAAAATAATCGCAATAATATCAATGACGGTAGACCACATAGGCTACGTGTTCCTTCCTAAGCATATCGGACTGAGAATAATAGGAAGGCTCACTATCGCCATAATGTCGTATTTTATTTCCGTCGGATACAGAAAAACGCACGATGTGAAAAAATATATGCTGCGCCTGCTTCTTTTCGCAGTCATTTCGGAAATTCCGTTTTACCTGCTTTTCGAGCCGAGGAACAAACTTATTTTCGTTGAAGCGGGATCAAACGTTCTCTTTACGCTTTTGCTCGGCGTCTTCGCGCTGTGGCTTGCGGATAAAGCAGAAGAAAAACTGCCGAAAAAGGCCTGGATTCGGATTTTTATATACCTCGCGGCAATAGGCGCGTCAATACTGTTAGGCAGCGACTGGTCATATACGGGATTGATGCTTATATTCGCGTTTTATCATGCCGGCGATGATAAATTCCTTCGATTCATGCTCCCGTTTTCCGTCTACCTGATAAATCTTGCAATAAACATGAAAAAATACGCATACCTGCCGAACGGTACGGAAATCGCACTGATGCAGTTTGCGGGCGTACTCGCGCTTCCGCTTCTGCTTCTTTATAACGGCGAACGCGGACCACGGGCAAAGTATCTTTTTTACGTTTATTACCCGCTGCATCTGACGGTGATATACATCCTGAAGATTTTTGTTTTCAAGGTGTAGATTTTGTAAAATATTCCGCATTTTGATTGACAACAGATGTCGCATATGATATAATTATCAGTAATATTTTCGATTCAAGGAGTTGTTATTATGGAAGAAAAAGGCGGTATATCCGTTCAAACTCAGCACATTTTTCCCGTAATCAAACGTTGGCTTTATTCAGAGAAGGATATTTTTCTGCGTGAAATAGTTTCCAACGCCTCCGACGCGATAACCAAACTAAAGCATCTTTCCGCTATCGGAGAGGCTAAGAACATCGGATCGGATTTCGTTATCAAGGTCATCATTGACAAGGATGAAAAGACTCTTACAGTTACCGATAACGGTATAGGCATGACCAAAGACGAAATTAAAAAATATATAAATCAGATCGCTCTTTCGGGCGCTCTCGACTTTGTCGAAAAATATGACAGCGGCAAAGGTGACGACGGAATAATCGGGCATTTCGGTCTCGGTTTTTACTCTTCTTTCATGGTTGCAGACAGAGTCGATATCCGCACAAAATCGTTTACCGACGAGCCCGCGGTTTTCTGGACATGCAGTGAAGACGGCGAATTTGAAATGACAGACTGCGACAAGTCGGAACGCGGCACGGAAATAATCATGCACGTCAACGATGACGAAAAAGACTACCTCGATAAGGACAAGATCCGCGGCATACTCGAGAACTACTGTGCGTTCATGCCCTTCCCGATATATCTCGAAGTCGTCGGCGAAAAGCCTGAAGAAACGAAAGAAAAAGATGAAAACGGCAATGAGGTCGTAAAAGTCGTTGAACCTAAACCGATAAACGACACAGAACCGCTTTGGCAGAAAAATCCGTCTCAATGCACAGACGAAGAATACAATGCGTTTTACCGCAAAGTCTTCAATGACTACCGCGAACCGCTTTTCCATATCCATATAAATGCGGATTACCCACTCAACTTCAAAGGCATCCTCTACTTTCCCCGTATTGAAAGCAAGTACGACAGCCTCGAAGGACAAGTCAAGCTTTACTACAACAGAGTTTTTGTCGCCGATAACATCAAGGAAGTTATCCCCGACTTCATGCTTATGCTCAAAGGCGTTCTCGACTGCCCGGATCTGCCGCTGAACGTATCAAGAAGTTATTTGCAGAACTCCGACTATGTATCCAAGATCTCCGCTCACATAGTCAAAAAAGTCTGCGACAAACTCAATTCCCTGTTCAATACCGAAAGAGAAAAATACGAGAAATTCTGGGAAGACATAAAGCCCTTCGTGGAATACGGCTGCATACGCAACAAGAAATTCTACGACAAAGTCAACGAAGTCCTTCTTTTCAAAACCGTTGATTCCGAATATGTGACGCTCAAAGAATACCTCGAAAAATCAGGCAAAAAGACTGTATATTACGTAAATGACCCGATGCAGCAGGCTGTATACATAAACCTGCTCAAAGCACAGAATATTCCCGTTGTCGTCCTCGATCACGTCATTGATCCGCAGTTTATTACGACACTTGAGCAAAACAACAACGACGTCAAATTCAAACGCGCCGATGCTTGCACGGACGACATTAAGGAAGAAACGACGGAGCCTGAAAACGAAACGCTCAAAAAGCTTTTCACGGATGCTTCGGCCAACAGCGAACTCAAAGTTGAATTCTCCGCGCTCAAAGACGAAAAAATGCCCGCGATACTCACCATTTCCGAAGAAACAAGACGTTTCGCTGATATGATGAAGATGTACCGCATGGCAAACGACGACTCAACGCCATTCAATATGCCCGAAGATGCAACACTCATCCTCAACGTCAACAACGCACTCATAAAGAAACTCGAAAGCAAATCCCCGGACGATGAACTCGCAAAAGCAATGGCAAAACAGATCTACACTCTCGCGCTCCTCGGTCAGCGCAAGCTTTCCGCCGACGAGCTCTCCGTTTTCATCAACGAAAGCTGCAACTTGCTTGAAAAGTTAAACTAATTTTATACATTTTGGGGGATGTTCTGAAAAGAACGAAGGAAGATATGAACACTATCGGTTTTGACAATGACCTGTACATCAAAAAGCAGTCAGAGCAAATTCTCAAACGGATCAACGAATTCGGCGGTAAGCTTTATCTCGAATTCGGCGGTAAACTTTTCGATGACTACCATGCGTCGAGAGTTCTCCCCGGTTTCCAGCCAGACAGCAAACTGAAAATGCTCAAAGCCCTCGCAGATGACGTTGAAATAGTAATAGTCATCAACGCCTGCGATATCGAAAACAATAAAGTACGCCGCGATCTCGGAATAACATATGACGTGGATGTTCTGCGCCTTGTCGATGCGTTCCGTGAGTTCGGACTTTTTGTGGGAAGTGTTGTCATATCCCAGTTCAGCGGACAGCCCTCAGCGATCAACTTCAAGGAAAAACTTGATAAACTCGGTGTTAAAACATATATACACTACCCCATTGAAGGCTATCCTTTCAATGTTCCCCTCATTGTAAGTGAAAACGGATACGGAAAGAATGATTACATAGAAACCTCGCACCGTCTTGTGGTAGTGACAGCACCCGGTCCGGGAAGCGGGAAAATTGCAACGTGTCTTTCACAGCTCTACCATGAAAACCTACGCGGCATAAAAGCGGGATACGCAAAGTTCGAGACGTTCCCGATATGGAATCTTCCGCTCAAACATCCCGTCAACCTCGCCTACGAAGCTGCAACAGCAGATCTCAATGACGTAAATATGATCGATCCGTATCATCTTGAAGCTTACGGCATAACGACTGTAAACTATAACCGTGACGTCGAAATATTCCCCGTTCTTTCCGCAATATTTGAAAAAATATACGGGAAAGTCATGTACAATTCCCCCACCGATATGGGCGTGAATATGGCGGGGTACTGTATCACGAACGATGACGTTGTCTGCCGCGCGTCAAAAGACGAGATCATCAGAAGATATTACGCGACGAAATGCGATTTCTACAAGGGTAAAGTCAAAGAAGATTCAATCCACAAACTCGAAATGCTCATGCGACAGGCAGGCATAACCGTATCGGATCGTGAAGTAGTTACAAAAGCTCTTGAGAAATCCGAAAAAACCGACGGTCAGCCGGCTGTAGCCATACAGCTCAACGACGGCAGACTTGTCACAGGCAAGACCTCTGATCTCCTCGGTCCATCCTCCGCAGCTCTGCTCAACGCTATAAAAACATTGGCGGGAATACCGAAGAACGCGCACCTTATTCCGCCGGAAGTAATTGAGCCTATCCAGAAGCTGAAAATTGAAAGACTCGGAAACCATAATCCGCGTCTGCACTCCGATGAAGTGCTCATTGCGCTCGCAATAAGTGCACTCACTAACGAGAACGCAAAAAAAGCGTTCGACTGTCTACCGGAGCTCAAATGCTGCGAGGCGCACTCGACGGTCATCCTGCCGCAGGTAGACTCCGATATATACAGAAAACTCGGCATCCGCGTCACAAGTGAGCCCAAGTATCAGACCAAGAAGCTTTATCACAAGTGATTTTCAAGTACAAATATAAAAGTAAAATCCATACCGTAAAAACGGTATGGATTTTTTTATTCAATAGACAAATTGATATATCAGTCTTTTTTCCAGAGCTTGAACTTGTTTTCCGTGCCATTGAGTATTCTTGAAATATTTGTTCTGTGACGGAATATGAGTATTGCCGCCACCAAAGCCGTCAATATAACAAGTACGTACCAATATGGCGCCGCATTAGCAAATCCGTGGAAAGGATCAGCCCAAAGAAGAAACACCGCTATCGGTGCAGATAATGCAGCCGAAATAGAACCGAGTGATACCATTCTTGAGGCGAGAAACGCTATGAAAAAGACAGACATTACTATTATAAACACACGATAATCCAGCACCAGCATCGCGGAAGCGCACACTGAAGCTCCTTTACCGCCCTTAAAATTATGGAAGCACGGCAAGACGTTTCCTATGAGAACTCCCAGAATAACTATCTCACCTACTATTCTGCCTCCGATTTCTCCCAGAGAAAAAATATCCCCGGGAAAAAGAAAACGTGCAATGCCTCCGAGGATAGCGCCCTTAAGCATTTCCGCAACTATGACACAGATTCCCCATGCAGACCCCATAGCCCTTACAACATTCGTGCCGCCTGCATTACCGCTGCCGATTTCTCTAAGATCAACTTTTCCTATATATTTAGTAACAAGAATGGACAGATTTACACTTCCTACAAGATATCCGATAATTACCATCAATATCAGTTTCCACATACGATTTTACCTCCCGTCTTTGCTTTTTTCTCTCGGTATTATGCGTATCGGAGTGCCGATAAAACCGAAAGTTTCACGAAGCTGATTCTCTATATAACGCTGATATGAGAAATGGAAAAGCTCTATATCATTGGTAAACACGACAAATGCAGGTGGGCGCGTCGAAACCTGAGTCATATAATAAAGCTTAAGCCGCTTGCCTTTATCTGACGGAGGCTGAACCTTTGCAACACAATCCGCAAGAACGTCGTTAAGCATACCG
Organism: uncultured Eubacteriales bacterium; assembly: GCA_959604355.1. Taxonomy (GTDB): domain Bacteria; phylum Bacillota; class Clostridia; order Oscillospirales; family UBA644; genus HGM12619. The sequence goes on along the minus strand of CAUHAO010000006.1, from coordinate 40,423 downwards.
GTCTGAACTCTGCGGGAGTGCTGTTCATTGGCGTCAACTATCATCTGAAAAAGTTTATCTACGCGTTGTCCCGTTTTTGCGGAAATGAACAGCATGGGCGCGTAAGACATGAATTTCAGATCCTCGGCTATTTTCTTACGCATCTCATTCATCGTGTTGTCGTCTTTCTCAACGGCATCCCACTTGTTGACTACAACTATCGCTGCTTTGCCCTGCTCGTGAGCATACCCGAATATCTTTGTATCCTGCTCAGTCAAGCCTTCTGTCGCATCTATGAGCATGAGCACGACGTCCGCACGATCGACCGCCATATATGAACGAACAACACTATAACGCTCTATTGCGTCGTCAACGCGGCTTTTGCGGCGTATACCTGCTGTATCAATGAAAAGGAATTTGCCGTATTCATTTTGCATCGAAGCATCTATCGCGTCCCGGGTTGTGCCCGGAATATTGGAGACAATAAGACGTTCTTCACCGAGAATACGGTTTACCAGAGAACTTTTGCCAACATTCGGTTTACCGATAACGGCGACCTTAATGCTTTCCTCGTCTTCCTCTTGCTGAGGCACATTTTTGAGTTTATCGCAAATCGCATCGAGCAAATCCCCCACCCCCATACCGTGCGTACCGGAAATGGGAAGAGGGTCACCTAAACCGAGATTATAGAACTCGTAAAGCTCAGCCGGTGGTTCACCGGGACGGTCGACCTTATTCACGCAAAGGATTATTTCTTTTTTACTGCGCAGAAGCATTTGCGCAACTTCCTGATCTGTCGCAGTCATGCCCGTCTGTATATCGGTAAGCATGACTATGACATCGGCACTTTCAATTGCAAGCTCTGCCTGACGGCGCATCTGTGCAAGAATAATGTCGTCACTGCGCGGCTCAATACCGCCCGTATCGACTATCGTAAACTGCATCCCGCGCCAATCTGTGTCGTAAAATATTCTGTCACGGGTAACGCCGGGAGTATCCTCCACTATCGAAAGGCGCTGTCCCGCTATTTTATTGAATAATGTGCTTTTGCCGACATTTGGACGTCCGACTATCGCAACTATTGGTTTTGACATAGCTCATTCCTTTCTATTTTCTGACAAATTCCGAGAGCGCGGCAACAGTCTCCGCTCCGGAACATGGGATTATCTCAACTTTCACCCCGAGCGCGTTTTCAACATCCGAAACAGAAACATCATCGAGGAATTTGTCATCACGCAGCATTACCTCCGGGATAACCACAGCATCTCCCAAGTCGCGGCCTTTGAGCTGAGCTATGATATCCGTGCCCGTAATAAGCCCCGTGACAGTTATATCATGCCCAAAGAAATCATTTGTTATAAAGTATGTGCTGAATTCAAGACCCGTAAGCTTTTGCTTTAATTTTTCAAGCAGCGGGGGCAATGTCGCAGACATTATCTTTCCCGAAACAAAAGAAAGCTTTACAGCCTTTTTACAGGGCTTTATGTCCGTTACAGCATCGGAAAACTCATGCTCAAAGCTTGACAGCATGCCAACGCCGTTTTCTATCTGCTCGAAATCCTCATAAAACTCCTCCGCAGGCACACTGATGCCGGCCTTGACGTAGAATTCGTCCGAAGGATAAAAAATTCTTGTACCAAGCTCTTCAACGCATTTATCACCGAAAGAATTGATCTGACGGAGCACTTTGGCACAATCATCGGCGTCAAACACTTCGATTTGGCAAAGCCCCTCACGAAATTTTGTTCTGCCGAACGGCACCACGGAAACACTTGATACCGCAGGGTAAAGCGCTTTGAGATCTTTCATCGTGCGATCAAGCGCGTCACCGTCGTTGAAGCCTTTGCAGAGCACTATCTGGCATCTCAGATTTATCCCTGCATCTGCAAAGCGTCGCAGCAAAGGCAAAATATTGCCCGCCTTCGGGTTGTTGAGCATTTTTACGCGAAGATCGGGGTCTGTGGTATGAACAGACACGTTGAGAGGTGATATGCAAAGGTCTACCATTCTCTGCACATCTGCTTCAGAAGCGTTTGTTAATGTAACATAGTTTCCGTAAAGCAATGACAGGCGGAAATCGTCATCCTTAAAGTACATAGTCTGCCGCATGTTTTTCGGTAACTGATCTATAAAGCAGAAAATGCATTTGTTGGCACAATGGCGCTGCCTGTCCATAAGGTATGTATCAAACTCAATGCCCGGATCCGCATAATCCGTCGAATGGGTAAAAGTGAGCGATTTGCCGTCTCGCTTAACCTCCATACATACGCTTTCCGCGGCACAATAATACATATAATCAAGCACGTCGTGTATCACATGTCCGTTAACGGACACGATCTCGTCCCCTACCTTTATCTCACGATAAAAAGGGCTATGACGCGATACAACTTTGACTTTTGCCATCTATTGCACCTCTCCGCAATTTACTCAATAAACACAAATAGACAGCAGAACCGATATATCGAAATACAACGATTCTCCCGTCTGTTTCTCCTTGTGTGCGTATGTATGAAAGAACTTACGCGTCTTTTTCGGCAGCTTCCATTTTGATTACTTCTTTACCGTTGTAGTAACCGCAATGTGCGCAGACTCTGTGAGCCAGATGATACTGTCCGCAGTGGGAACAGACTACCATACCGGGCATATCGAGCTTCCATACACTGGAACGTCTCTTATGTTTTCTCTGTTTGGAAATTCTTCTTTTCGGAGCTATCATTTTAAGCACCCTCCTATATTAAAACTGTTTATATTTCAAAATTGAAATCTGAATTATTGTTGTTCCTCATTCTCACAGCGACAAGGCTCGTTGTTGAGGTTAACGCCGCATCCGGGGCAGATTCCCTTACAATCCTCGGAACAAATAATCTGTATGGGCAACTCAAGAGCAAGCGCGTCATAGACAGTCTTGGATATGTCTATCTTTCCGTTCTCAAATGTAACCGAATCATCTTTTGCGCAGTCACCGTCGAAAATCGTATCTATCTGCGCGCTTAGTTTCACCTGTGCCGGTTCAAGACATCTGTCACACACGGTGTTGTATACGCCTGTCATTTCAGCCTTAAAAGTAAGGACTCCGGCAATGTTCTTTATCTTGCCGATGACTGAAACTTCATCAAAACCCTGATCGAATTCTGAAAGATCAAGCCTTTCGGAAATCTCCATTACAGAGCCTGTTTCTTTGCGTACCGCCGAAATATCAATAAGCATCCTGACACCGCCCTTCGGAAACGTCACACATTATTTAATTATAGCATAAATAAAGGAATTGTCAATAGATTTACGATTTTTTTTAGATTTTATTTACTCTGATTTACGAGAAGTAATCTCTCGTCCGCCCTCTCCGGCTTCGGAGACATAGAACGCAGGGGTAATACCGGTGCGCTCGGTATAATTCTTGCCCACAGTTTCAATAAACTGATCAACGACATCTTCTGCAACGATACTTACGGTGCATCCTCCGAAGCCCGCGCCGGTCATTCTCGAACCTATGCAGCCTTCAATCTTAAGGCTCTCCTCAACCATAACGTCAAGGTTCATGCCCGTAACTTCATAGAGATCACGCAGAGAAATATGAGACGCTGTCATTAACTGTCCGAAAGCATGCAGATCGCCGTTGTTGAGAGCTTCGACAGACTTGAGAACTCTGTCGCACTCGTAGACAACATGCTCCGCACGGATGCGGTTTACTTCGTCTGAAATGAGAAGTTTGCTGTCTTCGAACTGCTCGACGGTGATATCGCGCAGACAAGTCGCATTGGGTACGGCAACTTTAAGCTGTTCAAGTGCCGTTTCGCACTGAGCTCGGCGCTCATTATATTTTGAATCCGCGAGAGATCTCTTTTTATTGGTGTTTGCAATGACTATCTTATAACCGTGCATATCCAACGGAACATATTTGAAACTCAGATCCTTGCAGTCGAGGAAGATCGCATGGTCTTTACGCCCCATCGCGCTTGCAAACTGGTCCATAATACCGCAGTTAACGCCGCAATACTCATTCTCCGCCTTCTGGGAAATTTTCGCCATTTCAATCATATCCACGGGTTCGGTTATGCCCTTGGTTTCATTGGAGAAAGTCGCAAGCATAAGAGCCATGACAACTTCAATAGCTGCGGAGCTGGAAAGTCCCGCGCCGAAAGGAACTGTATCCATATAAAGCACGTCGCAGGAGCATATCTCATATCCGGCGGTCTGAAGCACATACGCAACACCCGCCTGATAGTTGCCCCATTTAAGATCGCGATAGTCGTTGAGTTTTGTTATATCAAGTTCAACGCGGTCTTCAAGGTCCGTTGCGGCAAGCCTGATCTTTCCGGTGTTTGTCTTACGTACAGCAACGGTAGAGCACTGAAGAAGCGCTGCGGGAAAAACAAATCCACCGTTATAGTCTGTATGTTCACCTATAAGATTTACGCGTCCGGGAGAAGAAAAAAGTCTTACATCCTCATCGGTTCCGCCGTAAATATCAATAAATTTCGCAATTATGTCAGTATTCAAAGCAATGACCTTACCTTTCGTTGTAACTTAACAACAATTCTTACTGACCGAAAAAGTATATTCAGCACAGTTGTTTTTATTATACACTATTTTTTTGTAAAAATCAAGCATATAGTAAAAACTTACAGAATATTTTTCAAATTCGGCCGCATGCGTTCATAAATGTCCATTATGCATCCCGAAATATTTGACAATTCGGACAATAATTCTTCAGACATTCCATTTTTCATAAGCACCGTCGCCTTTTTAACAGCAAGATCTATATCAAAAATATTCTCATTGTCCGCAAAAAGAGTCATTGCCATATTATATTTTTTATATTCGCGCGTAAAATTCTCAAAAAGCTCCTGAAGCTCCGCGTTGTCCTTCTTTCCGAGAGCTGACATGTCGTCCACTATCGCACACAGCTCCAGGCTTATGTTTTTGAGGTAAAACATTCCGAGAACCCCGATGAACGTCACGGCAACAAGTATCAGGATCGCGACGGCTACCCTTCCGGTCATTCTTTACTTTCCTTTCTTATCCATTCAAATTCCCCATTTGAAAGCTCTAGCCAAAAAACATCATCTACACTTTGAAAACCCTGTTTTTTTACGGCTCTTTCAATCTGTTTGGCGGAGATGCCGACTTTTTTAAGGTTTTCTTTTATTACTTTGCCGTCAACTATCAAAGACAGGGGCAGTTTACCTTTTTCCGTATTTTTCTTCAGGAATACACTCATTTTCCCGCTCGTCTCTATAACGCAAAGGCGGACCTCGGACACATCGACCGCTCCGTGCTGGCGTACCTCTTCGCAAAGTTCGTCAATTGTAAGGTGAGATTTTTTCATTTGGGTCTGATTTATCACGCCGTTCTCAATTATAACGCTGTATTTGCCGGACATAATACTTCTGAACCACAGACTTTTCATCGACACAGCGGAAACGATTATTTCAAAAGACGCAAGAGCAAATATCGCGATAAGAGAATTTATCATCGGAGAACCGGGATCCTGAATCGGGATAGTTGCAAGCTCCGATATAATGATAGTCACCACAAGCTCCGACGGCTCAAGCTGTCCGAGCTGACGTTTTCCCATAAAACGCATGGCAAGCATTGTCAAAAAATAGAAAATGACTGTGCGGATCAAAACTGTAAGCATATATAGTCCTCCTCACCTTATATCTTCCGTATTTGAAGAGGATTTATACATAAAAATGTGCCGGCACTAAAGCCGGCACATAGAAAATGCAAGATTAAAGCGTCTTAAGGAAGCCCTTGAGACGTGAGGCGATGAGACGCTGGCCCGCCTGATTCGGATGGAGACCGTCCGGACAAAATCTTTCTTTCTGTACGGGGTTGCATGGCTGGATCATGGCAACTGAAAACAGATCGAGCACGGGGATTGCGTAATACTCCGCGACACGCTTTATAATATCACAGTAATCTTTAAGCAGAAGCCCGTTGCCCTGGCTTGGGTTGTTTTCTTCTTCACGGTGAATGGGGGTCATGAAAACAATCTGAGCCGTAGGATATTTTTCAATAAGACCGCCCATGAGCAGATGACACGCCCCGTAAAAAGTATCGGGAGTTCTGTCATCAAAAGTTCCTATAGGTGCCGTACCGTGACCGAAATCGTTCGTACCGCCGAAAACGACAACAATATCTGCGTCGTCATCCATTTCGGGATAACGCTCCACATAAGAATTGTCGTCATCAGGCTGACGGGCTATTCTCGAGCCGCTCACGCCGTAATTACGCGCTTCGGCTAACCCGCATTCACGCTTAAGCACATTAAGATATATCTTGTCCTTGTCGGTTATTGGCATACCGTAGCCGGCGGTGATGCTGTCACCGAGAAAATTCACTTTCAGGCCTTCAAGTTCCATAGTTAAACCTCTTAAAAAATGAGGGGCATAAAGCCCCTCTGAAATTTTTGTTTACTTAAGTCTTTCGTTGAGAGCTGCGAGCTGAGCCTCGAGTTCCGCGGGAACATGGCTGCCGACTTTATCGTAGAATTCACGGACTCCTGCCGCGTCTTCCTGCCAGAGCTTCTTATCAACAGAAAGGAGCTCTTTGATAACGTCAAGAGTGATACCGTCTTTTTCGAGGCCTTCAATGTTGATATCTTCAGGTTTCGGAAGATAGCCTATCGGGCTTTCGACCGCATCCGCAGTACCTGCACAGCGAGCAAGAATCCAGAGCAGTACACGCATATTATCGCCGAATCCGGGCCAAATGAAATGTCCTTCATCGTCGGTTCTGAACCAGTTGACGTTGAATATCTTCGGAGGATTGGGGATCTTTTTACCCATTTCGATCCAATGAGCCCAATAGTCACCCATATTGTAGCCGGCAAACGGAAGCATAGCCATGGGGTCGCGGCGAACTACACCGACAGCTCCGGAAGCCGCGGCGGTCGTTTCGGATGCCATTGCGGAGCCTACGAATACGCCGTGATTCCAATCAAAGCTCTGGTATACCAGCGGAGCAGTCTTCGCACGCCTGCCGCCGAATACGATAGCGTCGATCGGAACGCCAGCGGGATTGTTAAATTCCTTGGAAATGCAGGGGCAGTTCGTTGCCATTGCGGTAAATCTGGAATTGGGATGAGCACCCTTCGAGCCGTCTGTGTAATCCCACTTCTCGCCCTTCCAGTTCAGAGCGTTCTTCGGAGGATTCTTATCGAGACCTTCCCACCAGACAGTGTTGTTTTCGAGATTCTGAACAACATTGGTAAAAATCGTTTCCTTTTCGGTCGTATGCAGAGCGTTAGGATTGGATTTGAGGTTCGTACCGGGAGCAACACCGAAGAAACCGTTCTCGGGGTTCATCGCCCAGAGTCTGCCGTCGGGGCCGACACGCAGCCAAGCGATATCGTCGCCCACACACCATACTTTATAGCCCTGTTTTCTGTATATTTCGGGCGGAATGAGCATTGCAAGGTTCGTCTTGCCGCAAGCGGACGGGAACGCGGCGCAGATGTAATGAGTTTCACCCTGAGGATTTTCAATACCGAGGATGAGCATATGCTCAGCCATCCAGCCTTCGTTGTGCGCCTGATAGGACGCGATTCTGAGTGCAAAACACTTTTTGCCAAGCAGAACGTTTCCGCCGTAACCGGAGTTAACAGAGCAGATCATGTTCTCCTCGGGGAACTGTACTATGTAGCGGTTCTCTTCGTCGAGGTCTTTCTTCGCATGAAGACCTTTAACAAAATCGGCACTATCGCCGAGAGCTTCCATAACTTTGGAGCCGACTCTGGTCATGATAATCATGTTCAGAACAACATAGATGGAGTCGGTAAGCTCAATACCTATTTTTGCAAAAGGAGAGCCTACGATACCCATGCAGTAAGGAATGACATACATCGTCTTTCCTTCCATCGAGCCTTCGTAGAGTGCGTTGAGTTTCGCATGCATCTCTGCGGGATCGCACCAGTTGTTGGTATTTCCTGCCTCTTCCTTTGTCTTTGTGCAGATGAACGTTCTGCCTTCAACACGTGCGACGTCGTTTATCGCGGTTCTGTGCAGATAGCAACCCGGAAGTTTTTCCTGGTTAAGCTTAATTATTTCACCTGTGGCGCAAGCTTCTTCTCTGAGCGCGTCACGCTGCTCATTGCTTCCGTCAATCCATACTACCTTTGCGGGTTTTGTCATAGCCACAATCTCATCGATCCAGCTATTGACATATTTGTTTTCTGTCATTTTCCAACACCCCTTATATAGTAATTCGTTTAACACGAACTCCAATTTTTCTCATTATAAATTATATCACAAAAAAACCGTTTTTGCAAGAACTTAAATGTGACAAAACAAGCCTTTTTTTGTATAAAACATGTTACCTTGCCGAAACCAATCTCGGCAAAACGCCTCCGTTATCTATAATATGCCTCAATTGCTGTGTGAAGACAGTCCGTACAACAAAAAAAACGGGAATGATCCCGTTTAATTTTTTAGCGTTTATATTCGGCTTTCTCGTCCGTTTTTCACCGAGACAGTAACCCCGTCGCTTATGGGAAGGATTACTGTATGAAGACTCTTTTCCGCCTCGAGATCCGCAATAAACGTTCCGAGGCGAGTGACGATTGTCTTGTTTCTGTGTCTGTCCGGCTGACCTTTCGCGACCATACCGTTAAAAAGTACGTTGTCGCATATCAGAACCGCGTCGTCACTCATAAGACGCAGGGCATGTTTAAGAAAAAACGGATACTGTCCTTTCGCCGCGTCAATAAATATCAAGTCAAACGGAGCATCGAGCGTCGGCAGAATGTCCACAGCATCGCCCTCGATCATCTTAACAGACGATCCGAAACGTTTAAAATTCTCTTTCGCGGGAACGATCATTGCCGGATTGCGCTCAAGTGTGATAATCTCCGCATCAGGGCACGCGCTTTCCATCAGCAGCGACGAAAATCCGACACACGTTCCTATTTCGAGTATTCTTTTCGGACGGCGCAGCAGACACAGTATTTCAAGCATATCAGAGGTCTCCGGCTCGGATACGGGAAGCCCTTCTTCCCTGCTTTTGCGTTCAAGGTCGCCGAGTTCTCCGTCGCGCTGACGGCGGACCGAGTGCATATATTCGGTTATATATTCAAAAACAAGACCGTCTTTTTTCATATATCATTTATCTGCCGCTATGGCTTTGTTATGTTCACTCAAAGTTTTTGAAAAGACCGTAACGCCCTTTTTGGTCGCGTAAAAATAATAGTATTCGGTATTTTCGGGATCCGCGGCAGCTTTTATCGCTTGTATGCAGGAACTGCAAATAGGAGTCGGGGGCAGCCCATAGATCGAATATGTGTTATATTCATTTTCTTTTCCGTGTTCTTCATTGTAGAAATACGTCACGTCGCTCTGGAGCTTCATATTGACATTCAAACGATTATGGAAAACGGAAGATATCGTTTTCATTTCCGCGACGCTTCCCGCCTCTTTTTGAATTATCGACGCAAGAATGAGCGTGTCGTAAAAATCGCACCCCTGCTGTTTTACAAAATCGAACACCCCTGCGGAGTTCATTTTTGAATCAAAGTTATCAACAAGTTTTCTGATAACATCCTGCTCTTGAGCATCGACATAAAAATCGTACGTATCGGCCATCAGCAGACCTTCCATGCGGTTAGGAGTACCCGGCTCGGGAATGTAATCGTATCCGAAATCCCACCCACTGAGAATCTGCTCGTAGATTTCTTTGGAACCGACTCCGGATTCGACGAGCTTATTAACGAAATCATCCACGGTCCAGCCATCGATAAAGGTTATACGGACGGTCTCACGGTATACCTGCATCGTTGTGATGGCTGTTATTATATCATCGTAAGACGCGCCCTTTGCTATTTCAAAATCACCTATCTGGATCTTGCTTGATGAGCCGTCTATTTTCATATACAAACGGAACGCTTCCGGATATTTGATAACGCCGAGGGATTTGAGTGTGTCGCTTATTTTCGTCGCGTTATCGCCCTTGTTTATTGTGACAACAACATTCTCCGAAGCGTCTCCGCCTTGAAAATCATGGAATATATCAACGGCAAAATACGCGCACACAGCGAGTATCGCTATGAAAACACAGCAAAAAATCAGCTTTGCGACTTTTTTTGCTTTCTTTTTTCCTTTTCTCTTTGCCATACCAAATCTCCTTCATTCGCTACACTTCTGTCTTCCCTGCGCAAACGTATATACCGTTTATATGCGCTCCCCATTGCGTTATAAAGTGCTATCAGGAACACTAAGATCACTATGTATATCAACATCCCGCCGAACTCCGTCTGCTCGAGCCTGCCGGCGAAAACATACAGCAGATATGACAGCGAATTGTTGAGAAAATGAGCAGCCATCGCCACATAAACACTGTTTGTGGTATACACCACGAGTGCAAAAACCATGCCTGCGAAAAAGTTTGAAAGTATATAATAATACGAGCCGTGCACCAGCGCAAACAGAGCCGAAGAAATGAGAAGCGCGGAGATCGTTCTTTTACGCCCCCCGTTGAGAGTCGTAAGAACGGCACCGCGAAAAAAAAGCTCCTCGAATATTGCGGGAATGACGGCGATGTAAAGTATGTTCAGCCACGGATTACCCTTTACGAGCGTGGCAAAAGAACTTGACGGTATTTCTTTTCCGAAGAGGGAGAAAATCACCACGGAGAGATAATTAAGGATCAATCCGCCGGAAATAACGAGAACAGTCATCCAAATCAGCAATCCGGTATCGCCGGACCTCAGACCTCTCATGGACAGGAATTTTTTCATCCGCATATTCGGCGAAAGCGTTTTGAGAATGAGTGCCCCCACAACAAACAGCGCTACACTGGCAAGGGTGTATACGGCTTCACGATATTCAAAATCGAATAAACCGAGAACACGCAAAGCTGCAACTATTACGGCACATACAGTGACTGAAAGGACAGTCCTTTTCACAGTACGGTAGCTCCCTTTTCGGTGATTATCGTATCCACAGCGACGTCAAACCTTCCGCGCGGGAGTTTCTGGGAAATAAAATCATCATAACAAAAGCCTATTTTCACACCCAAAAATTTCGGCAGAAAGCGATCGTAAAATCCTTTACCGTAACCGAGGCGATACCCTTCTTTATCGTAGGACATAGCCGGAACTATGCACACGTCAGACGGTTTCGGAGAATATTCCTGCGAGGTTTCAGCGGGAGTCTTTATCCCGAATTCGCCGTCTTCGAGTTCCGAAACATCATTGACTCTGAAATACTTCATCTGTGCGTTTTCAAAGCAATGCGGCGCATAAACGGTCTTGCCGTCACGGATGGCGGTCTCGATTATTTTGTATGTTGATATCTCCTCCTCGGTGGGAATATAGAGGAGTATCTGAGATGCATATCTGTAAGTAAGTGATTTCAGAAAATTATCTTCTATTTTCGTATCGCGTATGCTTTTCTCTTCAGCTGAAAGAGCATTTCTCTTTGCTCTGAATTCGTCGCGAAGAGAGTTTTTGATTATTCTTATATCCATTAATAAAACACCTCCGCATCAATAACATATTGATGCACGGATTTTCTCCGAAACATTTTCGCCTGCAAGGATTTTCACAAGTTCAAGACCGAAGTCCGTCGCTGTCCCCGCGGCTCTGGATGTTATTATATTCCCGTCGCTGACAACCTTTTCGTCGCAGATCTCCGCACCGACAAGCTCGCCTTCCATTCCGGGATAACATACGGCTTTTTTACCTTTAAGAAGCCCGCGTTTACCCAGAAGCGTGGGTGCCGCACAGATTGCGGCGATATATGAGCCGAGATTTACGGCATCGCAAAGAAGACTGTCCAGTCCGGCACAGTTGTCGAGATTGGGAACTCCCGGGATGCCTCCGGGGAGGACAATCATATCACCTTTATTAAGAACGATATTGTCGATATACAAGTCGCATGCAAAATTTATGCTGTGTTTGCAGCAAACATTGAGCGTTTTTCCCGCGCTCGCAAGTTTGACATCTATATTCGCTCTTCTGAGCATATCGAACGGAACAATGGCCTCGGCTTCTTCAAAACCGTCGGCAAGAAGGAAATATACCATACAAACACACTTTCTTATCAATCGTATTATTGACATATGGACCATGGAAGTATTCAAGCTTCTACACCATATATTTTACCATAAAAAAACTTATTTGTCCATACACTTTACAATATTCCCGAAAATAATATCAGAAATTTCTTCTTTTGAGCGTATCTTAGCGTCTTTGACGCACGGTATACGGATAAAATCGGGAACAGTTTCGCAAGCCTTAACTCCGGCGTTATAGCATTTCCAAAGGTATTCGAGGTTCTTCTCATGTATATCTTTTTTCGTCTCGTCGCCGTTATAACGGCTTTCGACCTGGCGCACGGAAACGCTCGGGGGCACATCCAGGAAAAATATCGCAGTCGGTTGAGGAAGACCGAGCTTGCCGTACTCAAAGTCGTACAGCCACTCGCAAAACTCGGAAAATTCGCCTTCGGGGAGTTTTGAACTCTGATGAAGGATATTGGACGAAACGTATCGATCCGAAATCACAACCTTGCCGCTGTTATAATCGTCACCCCAGAATTTTTTATATGACGCATATCTGTCGACAGCATAAAAAGATGATGCGGCATAAGCACTCACGTCCATCGGATCTGTACCGAACTGCCCCTCGAGGTACATTTTGACAAGCGCGGACGAGTCGTCCCCGTAATTCGGGAATTTAACGCGCTTATAAGGAATACCGGCTCCCAAAAGTTTTTGTTCAAGAAGCTCCATCTGAGTCGTTTTTCCCGACCCGTCTATGCCTTCTATTATAAAAAGATTCTTATTCATCGTCATATTCTCCGGAAATGTTCCAACCGTCAAGTCTTGAGCGTTTTACAGCTCCGAAAACACGTTTCGTCACGCCTGGATAAGTAATTTCAAGTTCCTTGAGAAGATTCTTCATAGCCTCACGCTCCGTGTTGCCGTCAGCCCTGCAAGGATTTTTGACAATCGGCAGTCCGAGTTCGGAAACAGCGGCCACAATCTCCTTTTCCGGCAAAAAAACAAACGGACGGATAACGATAACGTCTTTACGGCTCAGGTACGTCACGGGCTGAAAGCACCCAATGCGTCCTTCATGAAATATATTCATCAGCAGGGTCTGTGCCACATCGTCCCTGTGATGCGCGAGCGCCACTTTTTTCACCCCGAAGCGATCAAGTGAATTATTCAGTGCACCTCGGCGCATTTTCGCGCACAGGGAGCAGGGATTAGATTCTTTGCGCACGTCAAACACAACCCTTGAGATATTGGTTTGAACTATATGGTATTCTATTTCGTTCTCCTCACAGAAGCGCGACAGCGGCGAATAGTCCGCACCTGCCCCCATGTCGACGGTTATCCCCATCACCCTGAATTTCTTCGGGTAAAACTGAGAAAGTTTATTCATGACCGCAAGCAGTAGTGTGGAATCTTTTCCGCCCGAACAGCCGACGGCGATAACATCTCCGTCTTCTATCATCGAATATGTATCGACAGCGCTTCGGGTAACACCGAGAATATCGTGCATGAAATCGCCTCCGCGAGTCTGTAAAAATCAAAATAAACGGAGATAATATTGAGTTATCTCCGTTTAAGCGCTATTTAATTGCTGATTACAGAGCAGCCTTTGCTTTGCTTACGAGCGCTGCAAAGGTTTCCTTATCGGAAACTGCGAGCTCTGCGAGCATTTTTCTGTTCAGAGTGATGCCGGCCTTCTTAAGACCGTTCATAAATCTGGAATAATTGATGCCGTTCACTTTTGCTTCAGCGGAGATACGGGTGATCCAAAGGGAACGGTAATCTCTCTTCTTCAGCTTTCTGCCGGTGTAAGCATATGTCAAAGACTTCATGACAGCCTGATTAGCTGTTTTGAAGAGCTTGGATTTTGCACCGAAATAACCTTTTGCAAGTTTAAGAACTTTCTTATGTCTCTTGCGAGTCATCATCGCGCCTTTTACTCTAGCCATGATAAAAATCCTCCTTTTCTTTCAGTACAGATTACGAATACGGGAGCAGTTTCTTAACTGTCGGCGCGTTCGTGGAATCTGCATAAGCGGACTTACGCAGACCTCTCTTGTACTTTGTGGTTTTCTTTGTAAGAATGTGTCTTCTCTTAGCACGGAAGATCTTTACCTTACCGCTTTTGAGGACCTTGAATCTCTTCGCAGCGCCTCTGTGAGACTTCAGTTTGCATGATTTAGCCATCGTTTTACAACTCCTAACTTCTGTTTTCGGATATTCGACTATTTAGTCGGCTTCGGGGCAAGGACCATGAGCATATTTCTGCCATCGAGCTTCGGCGGTTTTTCAATAACGCCTACCTCCGCGCAACCTGCCGCGAATTTTTCCATGAGTTCAACACCGAATTCAGGGTGAAGAATTTCCCTGCTTCTGAATCGCATAGAAACCTTTACCTTGTCGCCGCCGCCGAGAAAACGTTTGCCATGATTCAACTTCGTGTTGAAATCATGTTCTTCAATCTTGACTGACAGCTGAACTTCCTTGATGTCTACGACATGCTGATTTTTCTTTGCTTCCTTTTCGCGTTTGGTCTGCTCAAAACAATACTTGCTGTAATCCATGAGTTTGCATACCGGCGGAGTCGCCTGCGGAGCGATCTTAACAAGATCAAGGCCTTTGTTTATGGCCATTTTCTGTGCTTCCTTCGCGGAGACAATACCGAGCTGCGAGCCGTCGCTGTTCACAAGTCTGACCTGTGCGTCGCGGATCTCCTCATTTACCTGCATACCCTTTGCGTTGATAGTCAAACACCTCCAAGATAATATACGATATCGTAAAACCAGTGCGTCGGGTTACCCTTTCGCAAAAAAATGACGGCGAACCTTACGTTCACCGTCGGATATTTCAGTCTGAAAGGACGCATTACGCGCCGCAATCCGAAATATTGACCCGGCGGCATCGTCGCCAAGGTGAGAACAGGTTCTACTTTATTACTCGGATATTATACCATACTTTTCAGGCTTTGTCAACACTTTTTTCTGATAAAAATTGTAAAAATTTTTTGCCGGGGGCGAAAACAAGAAGTGACTTTTCGCCTGTCTGGGGATCTCTGAAAACTATGACTGTTCCCTTTTTGTTTATGCTTTTGCCTGTGCATTTATACTCAAGCTTTATACCGAGTTCCTTTTTCACAGTCTTTGCATCACATTCCGACAGATCAAAGACACGTTCGATCGTGCTCGTTTCAAAGGCGCAGAGCGTCTGTTCCTTTGTTTTGCTCGAAACGGAAAGCTTGACCTGAACGACGTCTTCCGAAATTATATATCTGTACACATAAAACCGCTTACGCATAAGCACATAAAGCAACGCACAGCAAACGGCAACAACCGCGATCTCATATATCCAGACATATTCTTTTATTCCTGCTATCTCCGGGAAACAGAATGCCGCGAGAGCTGCCGCAATTAAACCGAGCAACTGCCAAAAATACCTGAAATCCGGAGTATATATCTCTTCGTACAAACAAATTCACCTGCGATCCGATATTTGATTAAGTATACCATATTTTAGGCAATATGTCAAGTATAAAAACATATAAACTTATTCGCAGAGGAATAGGCTCACCCTTTCGGATGAGCCTATATATTTATAAAACCAATTATTCTTTGATTTCGTAAAGTTCCTTGAGTTTGAGAAGCTTCTCATACTTCGCTTTTGCAGCTTTGTCTGCCTTTTCGAAGAGCTCTTCCGCTCTTTCGGGGAACGCAAGGGTCAGACGGCTGTAACGTGTCTCACTCTTGATAAATTCCTTATAATCGGCGGTGGGAGCCTTGCTGTCGATGATAAGAGGATTCTTTCCTTCTTCTTTGAGAGCGGGATTGAATCTGAACATCTGCCAGTAACCTGCAGCGACAGCTTTCTTCATTTCTTCCTGGCAGTTAGCCATACCGCCCTTGACACCGTGCATTTCGCAGGGTGCATAGCCGATGATGAGGGATGGACCGTGATATGCTTCAGCCTCAGTCATAGCCTTGAGGGTCTGGTTCATGTCTGCGCCCATGGAAATCTGAGCTACATAGACGTAGCCGTAAGACATAGCGATTTCTGCGAGGTTTTTCTTCGCGATAGCTTTGCCGGCAGCTGCGAACTGAGCGACCTGACCTATCTGGCTAGACTTGGAAGCCTGTCCGCCGGTATTGGAGTAGACTTCGGTATCGAAGACCATGACGTTGACGTCTTCGCCGGAAGCAAGGACATGATCGAGACCGCCGAAACCGATATCGTAAGCCCAACCGTCGCCGCCGAAGATCCATACGGACTTCTTAGCAAGGTGGTCTTTCTCTGCGAGAATCTGTGCGCGAAGATCGCAGGTGCACGTACCATTTTCAAGCATCTTCACGAGCTTATCCGCAGCTTCCGCGTTCTTCTTGCCGTCGTCAACGGTCGCGAGATACTCGTCGATAATAGCCTTCTTTTCGGAATCCGTCACCTTTTCGGCAAGTTCCTTAACGTCAGCGATAGCCTTATCTCTCAGAGCCTTCTGACCGAGGTAAATACCGAGACCGTGTTCTGCGTTATCTTCGAACAAGCTGTTAGCCCATGCGGGACCTCTGCCTGTTTCGCGGTTAACGGTGTAAGGAGTTGCAGGTGCGGAACCGCCCCAAATTGAGGAGCATCCTGTTGCGTTGGAGATGTACATTCTTTCGCCGAAGAGCTGTGTAATCAGTCTTGCGTAAGAAGTCTCAGCGCATCCTGCGCAGGAGCCGGAGAACTCGAGCAGGGGCTGTTTGAACTGACTGCCCTTGATAGTATTGTTTACGAGTTCTTTCTTTTCGGATACGTTGTTTACAGCGTAATCAAAAGCTTCCTGCTGTGCGGATTCTTTCGCCTGGAGTACCATTTCGAGGGCGACCTTCGGAGCTGCGATTTTGACAGCTTCCTTCTCAGCCTTCTTGGGATCGTCCGGGAACTGTGCAGCAGCCGCAGCGCGGGCATCTTTAAGAGCTTTAGCGGTAACGGGGCATGCTTTTACGCAAAGCGTGCATCCCATACAGTCGAGGGGGCTGACCGCCATTGTGTATTTATAATTAGTATTAAGAACGGGTTTAGCGGTAAATTTGGTAACCGCGGGAGCTTTTGCAGCTTCTTCCTCGGTCATGGCGAAGGGACGGATGGTAGCATGCGGGCAAACGAATGCGCAGTTGTTGCACTGTATGCAGTTTTCGGGATGCCAGGACGGAACCATGACCGCGACGCCGCGTTTTTCGTATGCAGCCGCGCCCTGGGGGAACTGACCGTCAACATACTTCTCGAATGCGGAGACGGGAAGTTTGTCTCCCGCCATAGCATCAACAGGCTCGACAATGTTGTTTACGAAGTCAACAAGGTCTTTACGTGCGCCTTCAGCCTCAGCCTTGGGAGCATCTTTGCCTGCGGTCTTCCACGCTTCGGGAACGTTTACTTTCACAAAAGCATCCGCGCCCGCGTCGATAGCCGCATAGTTGAGGTCAACCATAGCCTGCCCCTTCTTTATGTAGGACTTATAGGCCATCTTCTTCATATATTCGATAGCTTCGTCCTTCGGGAGGATGTTTGCCAGAGCAAAGAACGCAGACTGAAGAACGGTATTCTTGACTTTCGCGTTGCCGATCTGGTTCATTGCGATGGAAGTAGCATTGATGGTGTAGAAGTTTATGTCGTTGTTGGCGATATAAGACTTGACACTTGCGGGCAGATGAGCGTCAAGCTCGTCCTCAGCCCACTGGCAGTCCAGGAGGAACGTGCCGCCGGGTTTAATGTCGGATACCATATCGTACTTGGTAAGATAAGCCTGGTTGTGGCACGCGACGAAGTTTGCTTTATTTATATAGTAAGGGCTCTTGATGGGCTGATCGCCGAAACGCAGGTGCGAAATGGTGATACCGCCGGTTTTCTTGGAGTCATACTGGAAATAAGCCTGAATGTATTTATCGGTATGGTCACCGATGATCTTAATGGAGTTCTTGTTCGCACCGACAGTACCGTCGCCGCCGAGACCCCAGAATTTGCAGCTGATAGTGCCCTTCGCGGAAGTATCGGGAGCGGGCTTTTCTTCGAGAGACAGTCCTGTAACGTCATCAACGATACCGATGGTGAAGTTAGCTTTGGGCTCGTCCTTTGCGAGGTTCTCATAAACCGCGAAAATGCTTGCGGGAGTCGTGTCTTTGGAACCGAGACCGTATCTGCCGCCTACAACTTTCGCCTGAATGCCGTGTGTAGCAAGAGCGGTAACGACATCAAGATACAGAGGCTCGCCCAGGGAGCCGGGTTCCTTTGTACGGTCGAGAACCGCGACCTTCTTAACGGTCTTCGGGAGAGCCGCGATGAGTTTTTCGGCAACGAACGGGCGGTACAGACGAACTTTGACAAGACCGACCTTTTCTCCTGCTGCGCGCATGTAGTCTATTACTTCTTCGGTAACATCGCAGACAGAACCCATAGCAACGATAACTCTGTCAGCTTCGGGATCGCCGTAGTAGTTGAAGAGTTCGTAGTTCGTGCCTATCTTCGCGTTGACCTGATGCATATAATCTTCAACGATAGCGGGCAGAGCGTTGTAATACTTATTGCAAGCTTCTCTGTGCTGGAAGAAGATATCACCGTTTTCAGCGCTGCCGCGGAGAGCGGGATGCTCAGGGCTGAGGGAATGTGCTCTGAACGCATTGACAGCGTCCATATCGACCATCGGAGCGAGGTCTTCGTTTTCCCAGACTTCGATCTTCTGTATTTCGTGAGAAGTACGGAAACCGTCAAAGAAGTTCAGGAACGGAACTCTGCCTTTGATAGCAGCGAGATGCGCGACGGCACCGAGATCCATTACTTCCTGGGGGTTGGATTCCGCAAGCATCGCGAAACCGGTCTGACGGCATGCGTAGACGTCGGAGTGGTCTCCGAAAATGTTAAGCGCGTGAGATGCAACGCAGCGTGCGGAAACATGGAAGACGCAAGGAAGAAGTTCGCCTGCGATCTTGTACATGTTCGGGATCATAAGAAGAAGACCCTGAGATGCTGTATAGGTGGTAGTCAGAGCACCGGCTGCCAGAGAACCGTGAACGGTACCCGCAGCGCCTGCTTCGGACTGCATTTCGATAACCTTGACCTTTGTGCCGAAAATATTCTTTTTACCCTGCGCGGACCACTGATCAACGTAGTCTGCCATCGGGCTGGACGGTGTTATGGGATATATACCCGCAACTTCGGTGAACGCGTAGCTTACGTGCGCGGCAGCCTGGTTGCCGTCCATGGAAAGTTTTTTTCTTGCCATTTTATTTCCTCCTGTATTATTGGGGTTAACTTTAATACTCATATATAATATCATTTTTTTCGAGATTTGTAAAGCAAAACAAAGAAATTTCGTCAATTTGTTAAAACTAAGTTATTAAAAGGTAAATACCGCATATATTTTCACAAAAGGAAAAACAAGGGTGCATTATGCACAAGAACAGTATCAACAGTTTAAATAAATTCTGATTTTAATACAAATAACATATTGACTATTGTCGAAGATTATGATAAAATATCCACATAAGTCACTCACGGAGGTTAGCCGCCATGAAAAAGGCAGTAAAAGCCATCGCATTGTTTTTTTCGCTCGTATTCATTTTTTCCGCCTGTACAACTATTGACGAATTCGTTTACATAATAAACGGAGACGTCGATTTCGGCGGAGAGACGATATATTTCACGTCGGGATGGGCTCAGAACTACATACCCGAGACCGACGAAGAAACCGTAAACGCAGGAACATTGTTCGGTGACGCCCATATCAAACATGTCGCCGATTTCAAATCAAAATACAATGTCAAGGATATCGTCGGTATACCCGGCAACCCGGGCGACAGCGACGGCTCGATACTTATGTCGTTGCTTGCCGGTACAAACAAAAGCATGTTTTTTGATATGGGTCAGTCGACGATATTCAATTTTTACAAACTCAACCTTTTATGGGCGCTCAACGACCTCGAAAACGTCGATCTCAGCGACACCGTAACTTACGGGACACCGGAATTTCTGGCCTCTGTCACATTTGACGACGGGAAGACTTACGCAATGAAGGTCATGGGCGCTTGGAACACCGAGAGTGTCGGAAACGGACTGCTCTATTACAACGCAAACATTATCAGACAGCTCGGCGCGGAAGATCCGTGGTATCTGTTCAAGACCGGAAAATGGACGTTTTCGAATTTCAGTTCATACATTGACAGCGTCAGCAATCTCAACTCGGACCACCCGATCTACGGACTGGAAATCGCCCAGAACAATTCCACGCTGTACTTTTCATCTATATTTGCAAACGGGGGGTCGATATACCGCGAAGAAAACGGCGCTTATAAGTTCTCAATGCTGTCGGATCCACGCACGGTAACGGCGATAAATTGGGCTACGAATATACTTAAACAGAACAGCGTTACAGTCGAAACTCCTGGTATGGAAACAACATATTTCTCCACAAATCAATCTGCGCTTTATCTCGGCACGGACAACGAATACTCGAACACGATAAAAACATTGAGCGACTTGTACTATGTTCCATTTCCGACGGGAACGGATGTCAAAGAGGGAGAAACTTATTACTCATCATTTATGGGGAGCACACGAATGATGTGCGTTCCGTCGGACAGAGAAAACGAGCAGGCGGGTAATTTTATGAGCCTGTTTTTCAGTGATTTCGAAGCTTTTCCCACGGAACAAAGAGAAATCCGCAACAGACGTAACAACTTTTTCTCAGACGACAGTTACCTTTATTATAAAGCGGCAAGCAGTCATGTCAACAATACCGGAGCAGGCTATCCTTTCGCAAAAACAAACACCTCGATAGTTCAGGCGCTTATAGCCATAGGCAACGGTCAGTCGTACACCTCTGCCCTGTCGTCGATATCCAACAGGGTACAGAGTGAACTCGATACCAACGTCAACCGTAAATAATATGACAAAAAAGCTTTTCATAATGAGAAGCTTTTTGTCTTTATTATAAAAAAAAAGGGTTTCCTCTTGACTATTTAAAAGTTTTATGGTATTCTTATATCATAAGAAAATATAATATCTTGATATCTTGGAGAGCGCAACTATGAAAAAAATCGTATCCTGCGTTTCCCTGTTTCTGGCACTTCTTCTTGTTTTTTCGGCATGCGCGGGAACAGACGAATTCGTATACCCAATAAATGGAGATATAGACTTCGGCGGAGAAATAATATATTTTTCTTCGGGTTTCGCATCTAACTTTATTCCCGGTCTTGCCGAAAATGAAAATGTTAATGCCGGCACAAAATTCGGAGATGCTCATATAAAGCATGTTGAAAACTTCAAAAAGAACTACAATGTCAAAGACATTCTCCCTGTTACCGACATTACCGGCGACGGTCAGCTTATGTCTCTTCTGGCAGGAACGAACAAGAGTATGTTCCTTGATGTCGGGCAGGCTACCATATATAACTATTATAAACTCAATCTGCTATGGGCTTTCAATGATCTCGAAAATGTCGACCTGAACGACACCGATATTTACGGGACCCCGAGTTTTCTTAAATCTGCTACTTTCAACGACGGCAAAACATACGGTATGAAAGTCATGGGCGCTTGGAACACCGAAGGCGCCGGCAACGGGACGGTCTATTACAACTCAAACCTTGTCAGGCAGTTCGGTGCGGAAGATCCCTGGGAGCTTTACAAGTCCGGGAAATGGACGTTTGAAAAATTCAGTGCATATCTTGACAGCGTCTGCAATATGAATCTTGACAACCCCATTTACGCTATGGAAGTTTACCAGGACGCTTCATCATTCCTTTATGCGGCGATATTTGCAAACGGCGGTACTCTTTATAAGGAAGACGAAAGCGGCAAAACAAAGTTTTCCATGCTTACCGACCCGAGAACCGTTACGGCTATCAACTGGGGTGCAAGCATATTCAGGAAAGACAATGTCACAAAAGAGCGTCAGGGCGGAGACAACTACTTTGAATCAGGCGAAGCGACTATATTCGTCGGATCAGACGCTATTTATTACTACGCCATCGAAAATATAGATAATATCTATTTTATCCCATTCCCTGTCGGAACTAATGTAGGTGAAGGCGAAAAATGCTACTCCACATTCATGTCCGGTACACGTATGATGTGCGTTCCCGCAGACAGAGACAACGAGCAGGCCGGAAACTTTATGAGTCTCTTCTTCAGTGACTTTGTTGACTTTCCGCTTTCCGAAAGACGCATCAGAGACAGACGTAATAAATTCTTCTCAGATGACAGTTATCTGTACTACATAGAAGCTTCGCAGTCCGTAAACAGCAACGGCGCCGGATATCCTCTCGCAAAAACGCAGGGTGCCATAACACAGGCTCTTATATCCATCGGCAACGGACAGTCTTATAACTCCGCACTTTCGTCCATAACCAACAGGGTTCAGAACGAAATTGACGAGAACATCAATAAGAAATAAACTGAAATAAGCGAATAAAGCCTTTCCCGATTTAGGGAAAGGCTTTAAATTTGAGCGATCGTCAAACATTTGAAAATTTCATATTATCAATGAATCTTTCCGCAAAGTATTTGTTTGCCGCAAGATCGACAGATTCTGTCCTTTTCGCAAAAGAGGCTAATCTATCCTTCGTTTTCCGGTCAAAAAGGACTTTTGCCGCCCCTGCCGCGGCTGCATTCCCGAGAAACACGGTTTTGCCTGCAAACTTTTGAGGAATAAGTCCTATAAATGCTGCGTTGGAAATATCAAGACGACTTCCGAACCCACCTGCAAGATAAAGTTTTTCGACTTCTTCCTCGCCCGTGCCGCTTTCTTTCAAAAGTGTCTCAATGCCTGCGCAGACTGCCGCTTTTGCCATCTGAACCGATCGCACATCGGTCTGAAGCAATTTCAGAGGCCCTATTTCAAAGGGATGTTCCATGTACCCTTCCTCGTCGCATGCTCCGCAGTAAAGAGCCGCGGCAACTGCGTCAATGACACCCGTTCCGCAAAGTCCGACGGGAGTTTTTTTGCCAATCGTCGTATATTTCAGCTTCCCTTTTTCATAATATACTTTATCTATCGCACCCGATGACGCGGGAACGCCGCAAGATATCCCGTACCCTTCAAACACGGGGCCTGCCGCCGTCGAGCATGCGAAAATTCTGTCGTTTTTATAAAGGAGCATCTCCCCGTTTGTTCCGATATCAGCAAGAAGTGCGCATTTACATTCGGAAAGACCGCTCGATTCAGCGGCACATATCGAGTCCGCTCCGATAAACGCCGACGCGCACGGAGAAATATACACGCCGTCCCCGACCTCTTCTCCGAACAATGTCGCGGGGCTGAACGGATACGCTGTCATCCCCTCAGAATCTTCACCCGCATAAAAATGAAGCATTGCCGTGTTCCCTGTAACGACAGTGTATTTCGGTCTTGCGGCAAATGAGGCAAAAATCTCATCGATGCAGCTTCGTATTTCGTTTTTAAGTGTTAAAGCTCCGCCTTTTGAAGCAAATTCAATACGTGAAACAACGTCTGCGCCGTGTCTGCGCTGAGGATTTTCGACGCATTTCTTTTCCAAGAGCTCGCCCTCGGGGAATTTGTAAAGATACACAGCCACAGTCGTTGTGCCGATATCGACCGCTGCACAAATACATGCCTTTTCACCGCATATAGGATCCGTCGGTACGAGGTTTACGAAGTTCTCGGTAACTCCGGTAATCTCCGTTTCATCCACGTGTATCTCAACGTCTCCGAGAGCCTCGGCTCTGCACGCCAAACGCACGCCGTTACCAATATCCCGCTCCGAAAGGGCTGCAAGTTCTTCTTCACAAACAGGAGAAAGATCTCCTGACGCGATCACACGGCACTTTCCGCATACACCGCGTCCGCCGCATTGAAAAGCTATCGGAACATCTGCAAGAGACAGTATTTCCGAAAGTTTGCATTTTCCGTCGAAAACTATCTCCGTTTTATTTTTTTTATAAAAAACAGATCCTTTCGGCATACCGTCGCCTCCAAAAATTGCCAATAAAATTTCTGAATATTTATCGAATGAAAAAACATAATAATAGAGCAATGAGACGAACGCTCGTCAATAGACCCGTTCAGTTCAAGCATTGCCTGAGATAAAATATAAAGGAGTGTAAAATACTATGTCCAGCAACAAACAGACTCTTGTTCCCCAGGCTCGTGAAGCTCTTGACAGATTCAAGATGGAAGCTGCTTCCGAAGTCGGCGTAAACCTCAAGAACGGTTACAACGGTGACCTCACCTCTAAGCAGGCAGGTTCTGTCGGCGGCCAGATGGTCAAAAAGATGATCCAGGCATACGAAAACGGCCTTAAATAAGCTTTTTTCAATACAACCGCAGTCTCAATTACGAGGCTGCGGTTTGTGCTTCACTTCAGGTATCAAGTCTTTCTATCGTTCTTGTTATTTCATCAAAGAGTTCTCCGCCGTCGCAGGAATGATACGCAATAACTCGCTTGTTTTTCATACTGAAATACAGTTCCTGTCCGTGCATGCCACCCTTATGGCAGCCGGCCGCTATCGGCCAGAACTCATAACGCTTTTCAATAACGGTATTAACCCAATCTTCCGAAATTATCTGCTTGCCGTTCCATTTACCTTTATTTATATAAAGTTCACCGAGTTTCGCCATATCGCGGGTCGTGATGAAGAGGGCCGTTGCGCCGTTGACGTATCCCATCGGGCATTTCCCCCACGCGACCTGTTGAAATTTCATAGGTGCGAACAGTTCACGAACCATCATATCATCCATTTTCTCTCCGCTCACTTTTGTAACGACGCGGGAAAGAAGATAATACGCGGCGTCGGAGTATTCGTGATCCTGCCCGGGAACATATGCCATCGGAGTCTCAAAAATCAAACGCAGAAAATCTCCCGTCCCGTACTTTTCCTGTATGTTATCATTGTCCTGGTCGAGATATCCCCACGGAAGTCCCGCCTGATGTTTCATGACCATCTCAACCGTAACGAGATTCCAATTTTCATCGTATTTTTCTGGCATTTCGTCCGCAAAAATATCAACTATTTTGTCTGTGACACGCAGAAGTCCCCTGTCAACAAGCATGCCTATAGCCGTAACTGTGAAGGCTTTCGCGACAGAGTAGCAAGCATGAGGCTCGGTGGTTTTCTGCAAGTCCTCGCATCTGACCTTTCCGTTGTACACCTCACAAAGCGAATACACATTCAGATTATTCTCGCGAACGACCTTTACTATTTCATCAAAAAGTTCCACACTGTTTCTCCTTATTTTATCTCTTCGAGCAAAGCCGCAAGTTCATCGATCGTTTCATCGAATACTTTCAGCGCATTTTCGACAGATTCGGGTTTCGTCAGATCAACGCCCGCGACTTTAAGTTCTTCTATCGGGTAGTCACTGCCGCCGAGCGTGAGGAATTTCAAATATCCGCTCGCGTCGCCCGTCTTATAAATATGTTTTGCGATGGCGACCGCGCTGCAGAAGCCTGTTGCGTACTGATAGACGTAGAATCCCCTATAAAAATGAGGTATATACGACCACTCAACAGACATAATGTCGTTGATCTCCGCACCGTTGTAGTAAAGCGCTACGAGGTCTTTATACATATTTGAAAGAGACTCCGCTGTAAGAGGCTGTCCCGCCTGGTACATATCGTGCGCCTTTCTTTCAAATTCAGCAAACAGCGTCTGTCTGTAAACCGTGGTGCGGAAGCCTTCAAGGAAATGATTAAGTATATACGCGCGGCGCTTTCTGTCTGTTTCTGTGTTGAGCATATACATTGTCAGCAGAACTTCGTTTACCGTGGACGCGACTTCGGCTACAAGAATACGGTAGTCATGATTTGCATAATCCTGGGTCGTATCGGAGAAATAAGAGTGCATTGAGTGACCGAGCTCATGCGCAACTGTCGAAACGTCGTCGAACTTTCCCGAATAATTGAGCAAAACATAAGGATGAACTCCGAAAACACCGCATGAAAACGCACCGGTGGTCTTGCCCTTGTTTTCGTAAACATCTATCCAACGCTCATTAAAGGCTCTGTCAAGGAGTTTTCCGTATTCTTCACCGAGAGGTGCAAGGGCTTTTCTTACAAGCTTTTTCCCCTCTTCATACGTCATGGAAAACTCAACGTCGTCTATCATCGGCACATACAAATCGAACATGTCTATTTTATCAAGGCCGAGAGTCTTTTTGCGCAGGTCGAGATATTTCTTCATCGACGGCAGGCTTTTATGGACGGCTTCGATAAGGCTGTCATAAACAGACACGGGTACATTATTTGCGAAAAGTGCTCTGTGGCACGCGCTGTCAAAGCCTCGGACATCGGAAAAATAAGTGTCCAGCTTGACTGCGCCGCCGTAAGTTGCTGCGGTAGTGTTGATATATTTCTTATATGTTCCGAGGAACGTGTTGAACGCATTTTCGCGCACCTCACGGCTCTTGCTCTCACGGAACACACCGAAATTGCCGTGTGTAAGCTGGACGTCTTCACCATTTTCGTTTTTGACTTTCGGGAACTCAAGATCGACTTCCGTCAGCATGTCGTACGCTTCTTTCGGTACGCCCGTGATATCTCCCAGACGTGCAAGAAGCTTTTCGCCCGCCGCGTCAAGGGTATGAGGCGCGGAACGCGCGACGTCATCCAGGTAATGCCTGTATTTTGCAAGTGCAGGATCCGCAATTATACTTTTGAGAGTCTCTTCGGGAAGCGCGAGCAGCTCAGGTTCAAGGAACGAAAGGTTCGTGCTCATTTTTACGAGCATATTCATCGCACGCGCAGCCATCGTCTGACTTTCGGGGTCTCCGTTATCGCCGGACTTATTCAAAGATGCGTAAATATAAACGAGTTCCGCTTTCTCGGATGCGCCGTATACGGTATCGAGAGCCTTTCTGACACTCTGCGCGTCTTTAAGAGTACCCTGCACCGCGGAAATCGCCTCGACGGATTTTTCAGCTTCCTCAAAAGCCTTTTCCCATTCAATCCTACTCTTGAAAATATGCGAAAGATCCCACATGAATTCGGGGTTCATTTCACTTCTCGGTTTCATAAAGATATCTCCTTTGATGCAATGTGATGATGTTTTTAACAGTATAACACATTTTACAATATTTTGCAAGTAAAACATTGAAAAATTTTATACAAATAGATAAAAACAGGATTGACAAAAAATGCAATCTATGCTATAATATGCATAGATGCGCTATCTGTAAAACAGAAAATCATTTATTTTGATAAGGAGATGTAAAACCATGGCCAATAACGATGCAACTTATAACCTGAATAATTTCGGCCAGAAGAAAGAAACCGGCGCTGTCGACCCCAACAGAAAGCTCCGCGTTGCTATCATCGGTACAGGTTGGATCGCTGAATCCCACGTTCAGGTCTATAAGAACATGCCCGATGTTGAAATCGTCGCTCTTGCAGACATTATCCCCGGCAAAGCTGAAAAATTCGCAGAACGCTTTGGTGTTGAAGGATGCAAATTCTACGGACATCACACCGAAATGCTCAAAGATCAGGACTCGCTCAAGATTGACGCTGTCAGCGTTTGTACTTACAACGTAACTCATGCGGAATGCACCATCGACTGCCTTAACGCAGGCATCAACGTTCTGCTTGAAAAACCCATGACTGTTACCCTTGATGAGGCTGTTGCTATCAGAAAGGCGGAACTCGCAAGCGGTAAAGTTCTTTCCATAGGCTTCCAGCCCCGTTTCGAGCCCAACATGCAGTTCATCAAGAAGATCTGCGAATCCGGCGAACTCGGTGAGATCTACTACATTCAGACCGGCGGCGGCAGAAGACGCGGTATTCCGTGGAGCACCTTTGTTGAGAAGAAGACCGCAGGTATCGGCGCTCTGGGCGATATCGGCTGCTACTCCCTCGACATGGTTCTGAACGCTATCGGATATCCTACCCCCAAAACCGTTTCCGCTTATAAGTCCAACTTCTTCGGAACCGACGCTTCCGTCTATGGCGAAAAAGACGCTTCCAGATTTGACGTTGACGACTTTGCAGCTGCATTCATCCGTCTCGAACCCGGTAAATACGGCGATAAGAACGGTATAATCCTCGACTTCAGAATAGCATGGGCTATGAACATCGACTCCCCCGGAGATACGATCATCCTCGGTAAGAAAGCCGGCCTGAGAATCCCCGCTACAAACTGCTGGAACGGCGGTATCGGCGGGCCCATGACCGTTTACAAGAACATCGGCAAAGTCGAAATAGAATACAAACTGCCCGAACTTGAAGGCGATTGGGAAGACCTCTTCAAGAACAAGATCAGATCCTTCCTCGACGCTTGCAAGACCGGCGGCAAGGCTCCCGTTCCGTCCGAACAGATCATTAAGAACCAGGCGATTCTCGACGGTATCGTTCGTTCTTCTGAATGCGGACATGAAGTTGAGATTGAAATTCCCGAGATCTGAGTCTGAAAAAAATCAAGTGCTGTGCTTTTTAGCACGGCACTTTTTTGTCCGTTTTTTGTTGTTGACAATTTATGACCGATATAGTATACTGTATAGGTAAAACTTACAGCGAGGACGATATGACACTTATTATTGCCGAAAAGCCGAGCTTAGCGAGAAACATTGTCGCAGGTATAGGTGAAATGAAACAGAATAAAACGTACTTTGAAGGTCAGGGATACATTGTCACATGGGCATTCGGTCATTTGTTTTCGCTTTATGATATCGAAGACTACTCAGATAAGCCTGTCACAGACAGAAAATGGAAAATGGACAACCTCCCCTGCTTCCCGAAGCAGTTCCGCTATTCGCTTAAAAAGGGTGCGGACAAGCAGCCTGACGCAGGCGTTGTAAGACAGTTTGAAACAATAAAATCTCTTTGCAATCGTGACGACGTCGACACGATAGTCAACGCGGGAGACGCGGACAGGGAAGGAGAAATCATCGTCCGTCTCTGCATCGAGAAATCTCTCGGCGAAAAAACAAAAGACCTGCGCCGCTTATGGCTTCCCGACCAGACTCCTCAGACCGTTGCGGCAGCTCTTGCGGATATGAAGAGTGAAAATGAATACGACAACCTCGCCAACGAAGGCTTTGCCCGTACATACATAGATTGGTTATACGGCGTTAACCTCACGCGCTACGCGACCCTTAAAACGGGAACACTCCTGCGAGTCGGCAGAGTAATAATCCCCATAGTAAAGGCGATATACGATCGTGATATGGAGATCCGCAATTTCACACCTGAAATATACTATGCAGTCGTCAGCAGTGCCGAAACCAACGGCGAAAAAATCGACTTGACAAGTAAACTCAAATTTACAAAAGACGAACTCTCAAAGGCTCAGGCTCTTTGTGACAAATACAACTCCGCGCAGGCCGTGGTGACCGCAAAAAAGAAGAAAAAAGACACTGTCGGCGCGGGAAAGCTTTATTCGCTCTCGAAATTGCAGAATTTCCTCGGTAAAAAATACAAGATGCCTATGGATGAAAGTCTTGCGATACTGCAAAAGCTTTACGAAGCAGGCTACGTCACATACCCGAGAACGAACTCGGAATATCTCGCAACCGCCGAGAAAGACAAGATGAAGACCATTATTGCAAACATCTCAAAAATAGGTTATCCCGTAGAATTCAAAGACAATAAAACGATCTTTGACGATTCAAAAATCGAGTCACATTCAGCTCTCACCCCGACCTATAAAATACCAACAAAAGACAAGCTTTCCGAAAACGAGATGAAAGTGTATTCAACGATATTCCGCCGCTTTGTCGCCGTTTTCTGCGCGCAGCCGTGTCTCGCTGAGAAGACGGAAATCACGATCAAAGTTGGAGATCTTGAAGAATTTCAGCTCAAAGGCACCGTCATTGTCGAAAAAGGATGGACGAAGTACGACGACTACACGCAGAAAGACAAGATCCTGCCCCTGCTTGAAAAGGGTGACACTGTGGTAACGGATTTCAAGCCGACGGAAAAAGAGACGACTCCGCCGAAGCACTATACGATCGAAACGCTCAACAACTACCTCAAAAATCCGTTCCGAAAAGAACTTGCGGAGCAATCCGACGGCGAAAATGACGAAGAGGATTACCGCGCAATATTCGAAGGCCTTGAACTCGGCACGGAAGCTACGCGCACCGGAATCATAGACAACGCAAAACGCAGCGAATATATCGCGCTCAAGAAAGACGTGTATACGATACTGCCCAACGGCGAATTTCTGATAAAATCCCTGTCAAAGATGAGGATTTCGATGGATAAATACAAAACGTCCGAGATGGGCAAAGTCCTTAAAAAGATCTATCACGGTCAATGTACTGTAGATGACGGCATCAGTTTTGCGGAAAGCGAGATCGCAAAAGTCTTTGACAACACTCCGCTCCCGCCCGAAAAAGACTACGATTGCGGGTTTTTCGGCGACATTATCGGTAAATGTCCCCTCTGCGGCGGCGACGTTGTGAGATACAAGTATTCGTATGGCTGCTCAAAATACAAGGACGGATGCAAATTCGCGATAAACGATGTCATTTGCCAACGTGTCATTTCTGTGAGCAACGCGAAGATGCTGCTTGAAACGGGAAAAAGCTCGAAAATCGAGGGCTTTGTCTCGAAATCAGGCAAACAGTTCGACGCATTCCTCAAAATTGAAGACGGCAAAGTAAAATTTGATTTTTAATCTTTATTTAGAGATATTATAATGAAAAAACTGTCACTTTGGAACGCTGATCTGCACGTTCATACAAACTTGTCCTTCTGCGCACCGAAAGAAACCGTGCCGGAATCTTATCTGCCCTTCTGTGAAGAAGAAAACATAAATATTCTGGGCTTCACGAACCACCTCTATCCCAGCCATTGGCTGAAAAACCGCGGACTCAAGGAAGAATGCGGTGCGGAATACGCGCTCAGAATACGCCCGCAACTCGACGAACTGAGGCGCAAAACCGATATAAAGATACTCATGGGCTGCGAAGTGGAAACCATATGCGGTCAGGAGCCTACGCTTTCTTACGAGGAAGCAAAAGACTTCGATTATGTTCTTCTTGCCGCAAGTCATGTGATGAATATCGCGGGCGAATACAGAGCGTTCGACCTTTCCACCCCCGAAAAACTCCGTGACATGATCCTGGAGCGCTTTAATTACGCCTGCAATCTGGAATATCCCGTTCCCGTCGCGATATGTCACCCGCTGTATCCGATATGCAGCGAATGGGAACAGGAAGTTGTTGACGGCATATCCGACAGCGTGCTTGCCGAATGCTTCACTTTGGCTGCAAAAAAAGATATAAGCATCGAGATCCACGCATGTCTTTTCAGACGAGGCACACAGCTCAATGAAATGGGACTTTCTCCGTCATATCTGCGTGTGCTTTCAGCCGCAAAATCCTGCGGGTGCAAATTCCATTTCGGCGCGGACGCCCATGAGCCGGAAAGCTTCCGAGGCGTTCACTATCTGCTGCGTCTTGCCGCTGAACAGACGGGAATAACTCCCGACGATATGTGGACTCTTCCCTCACTCGAAAAATAAACGTGAATGTTCCAATATGTAACCCCCGTCCGAAGACTTCGGACGGGGGCGATTTTTAATACAGAATTTTTTTCAGGAATTGTCCCGTATATGACGCGCCGCATTGTGCGACCTGTTCGGGTGTTCCCGCACATACGACAGTTCCGCCGCCGTCGCCGCCTTCGGGGCCAAGGTCGATGATATGATCGGCGCATTTTATGACATCAAGATTATGCTCAATAACTATTACCGTGTTGCCGCCTTTTACGAGTTGCTGCAAAACTTCCAGAAGTTTTTGCACGTCCGCTGTGTGAAGCCCTGTCGTCGGCTCATCAAGTATATAAACGGTATTTCCCGTGGATCTTCTCGCAAGTTCCGTCGCGAGTTTTACCCGCTGAGCCTCACCGCCGGAAAGAGTCGTTGAAGGCTGCCCTATTTTTATATATCCGAGTCCTACATCCGCAAGAGTACGGAGTTTGCGCTCTATCTGCGGGAAGTTTTCAAAGAATTTTACACCCTCTTCTACCGTCATATCAAGGACTTCAAAAATGTTTTTGTCCTTTAACTTTACTTCAAGCGTCTCACGGTTGTATCTCTGCCCGTTGCACACGTCACACGGAACATATATGTCCGGCAAAAAGTGCATTTCTATTTTAACTATACCGTCGCCGTTACAGGCCTGACAGCGTCCTCCGTCTACGTTGAACGAAAATCTTCCCGCTGTATACCCTCTTGCTTTGGCCTCGTTCGTCTGAGCGAAAAGATCTCTTATATCGTTAAACATGCCCGTGTACGTTGCGGGATTTGAACGCGGGCTTCTTCCTATCGGGCTTTGGTCAATGTTGACGACCTTGTCTATATATTCAATTCCCTCAACACAGCTGCATTTACCGGGAAATGCTTTGGCACGGTTAACACGCGCCAGAAGAGTCTTATTGAGTATCTCATTGACAAGAGTTGACTTTCCCGACCCCGAAACACCCGTAACACAAGTGAAAACTCCGAGAGGAAATTCCACATCAATATTTTTAAGGTTGTTTTCTGTCGCTCCGCGTACCCAAATAGATTTACCGTTGGGCAAACGCCGTGTTTTCGGCACCGCGATTTTCTTTTTGCCGGAAAGATATTGTCCCGTTATCGAATCGGGGCACGCCATTACCTCTTCGGGCGTACCGGACGCGACAACATGACCGCCGTGGATCCCCGCTCCCGGTCCTATATCGACAAGGTAGTCCGCCTGGCGCATCGTATCCTCGTCATGCTCGACAACGATTAGGGTGTTTCCTACATCGCGCAGTTGCTTCAGAGTGTTGAGAAGCTTCTGATTGTCTCTCTGATGCAGACCTATGCTCGGCTCGTCGAGAATATACAGACATCCCATAAGCGACGAGCCTATCTGTGTGGCAAGACGTATTCTTTGCGCCTCTCCGCCCGAAAGAGTGTTCGCACTTCTTGCAAGCGTGAGATAAGAAAGTCCTACGCTCCTCAAAAATTCAAGACGTTTGAGTATTTCTTTGACGATCTGCTCTGCAATACTCATATCACGCGGCGAAAGACCAAGGTTTGAAACGAAATCTATCGCGTTTTCTATCGACATACACGAAAGCTCGTGTATATTCTTTCCGCCTACCGTGACCGCAAGAGACAACGGATTAAGACGCGCACCGTGGCACGCCGTGCAGGGATTGTTTGCCATGAGCGATTCCATTTCCGCACGAGACGCGGCGCTTGACGTCTGCTTGTACCTACGTTCGAGAGTCGGGATTATTCCTTCATGATATTCTCCGCCATAAAGCAGATCATTGAGCGCCTCGGGAGAATATTTCGATATAGGGTCCGCGACAGTAAGTCCGTAAGGTTTAAGCACTCGGGTGTAAAGATTGAGGCTGTAAGAACTGTTGGCGATATTTCCGAAGCCTGTGGCACATACCGCGCCGTCAAGAAGGCTCACATCCTTATTCGGGATTATTATTTCCGGGTCGAACGTCATTATATACCCGAGACCCGAACATTCTTTGCAGGCTCCCGACGGATTGTTGAAAGAAAACATCCTCGGAGTAAGCTCTTCGATGCCAATGTCATGCTCCGGGCAGGAGTAACGCTGAGAAAATAGCCTCTCCTCTCCGTCGGGCACGGAAACAAGAATAAGCCCGTTGGAAAGACGCGACACCGTTTCGCAGGAGTCCGTGACTCTTTTACGCACTTCGGGACGCACTACGAGACGGTCCACGACGACTTCAATGTCGTGTTTTTTATTCTTATCCAAAGGAATTTTCTCCATCAGGTCGTACATTATCCCGTCAACACGGACGCGAATGTAACCGCTGCGGCGATAATCGTCAAAAAGCTTCTGATATTCGCCTTTCCGGCCTCTTACGACAGGCGCGAGTAACTGTATTTTCGTGCCTTCCCCCATGCTCATTATCGTATCAACGATGCGGTCAAGGGGCTGCTGCTTTATCTCCCTGCCGCATATCGGGCAGTGCGGTACACCGACGCGCGCATAGAGCAGACGCATGTAGTCGTATATCTCGGTTATTGTTCCGACCGTCGAGCGTGGGTTTCGTGAGGTTGTTTTCTGGTCGATGGAAATGGCAGGAGAAAGTCCCTCGATGTAATCAACGTCGGGTTTTTCCATCTGGCCGAGGAACATTCTCGCGTATGATGACAGAGATTCTACATATCTCCTCTGACCTTCTGCATATATCGTATCAAAAGCCAAAGAGCTTTTTCCGGAACCGGAAAGCCCTGTAAAAACGACGAATTTATCACGGGGTATCTCTATATCGACGTTTTTCAGGTTGTTCGCCCGTGCGCCTTTCACAAAAATATTATCTCTCATTTCTTTTCCCCTCGGATTTCTGTATCTTTGTTATTTCATCACGGAGTTTAGCCGCATATTCGAAGTCGAGCTCCGCAGCGGCCTGTTTCATTTCCGCAGTAAGCTTTTCCACCATCCGGGCGCGCTCGTGACGTGTCATCTTTGCGACCGCTCGATCGTCCTCGTCGAGTTTTTTGAGCTCGTCCACGGTCTTTGTCACAGCCAACGGGTCTGTTATCGGTTTGATTATCGTTTGCGGCACGATCCCGTGCTCCGCATTGTACTTCATCTGTATTTCGCGGCGACGCGCGGTCTCGGCTATGGCCGTTTCCATCGCGGGAGTAACGCTGTCTGCGTACATTATAACCTCGCCCTCCGCGTTTCGTGCGGCTCGTCCGACTATCTGAATAAGGGATGTCGCGTTGCGCAAAAATCCTTCCTTATCCGCATCGAGAATTGCTATAAGAGACACTTCGGGAAGGTCAAGACCTTCACGCAGGAGATTTATTCCGACAAGCACGTCAAATTCGCCCAAACGCAGGTCTCGCAGTATCTCTACGCGTTCAAGAGTGTCTATATCATGATGCATATACCGCACACGCAAGCCTATGCTCTTAAAATAATCGGTAAGTGATTCCGACATCTTTATCGTAAGCGTGACGACAAGCACGCGCTCATGCTTTTCGACTCGTTTCGTTATTTCCGCCACAAGGTCGTCTATCTGATTTTCCGTCGGTCGAACCGAAATAACAGGGTCAAGAAGTCCCGTAGGACGGATTATCTGCTCAACCACCTGCGTCGACCGCGAACGCTCATACTCCGAAGGAGTCGCGGAGACATACACCACTTGATTGAGCTTTGAATCGAATTCCTCAAAATTCAGTGGACGGTTATCGTATGCAGACGGAAGACGGAAACCGTAATCTATAAGATTTGTTTTTCTCGCCCTGTCGCCGCCGCTCATACCTCGAATCTGAGGTACTGTGACATGACTCTCGTCTATCATCATGAGAAAATCCTTGGGGAAATAATCGAGTAATGTATACGGCGTCGACCCGGGCGCGCGGCGCGAGAGTATTCTCGAATAGTTTTCGACACCCTTGCAGTAACCCATCTGGCGCAAAAACTCAATATCATACATCGTTCTTTCGCGTATTCGCTGAGCCTCTATGAGTTTGCCCCGCTCCTTGAAAAACGCCTCGCGTTCCTGCATTTCCTGCTCTATTTCTTCTATTGCCGCATCGAGTTTATCGGGCGATGTAACATAATGCATCGCGGGATATATCGCTATATGACTTAATACGGCTTTAAGTTCGCCGGTCACGGGATTGAGCTCACATATACGCTCAACCGTATCGTCAAACCATTCTATACGTATCACAGTGTCGCTTTCGGCTACGGGATAGACCTCCACACATTCGCCTCGCACACGGAATTTGCCGCGTATGAGCTCGAAATCGTTACGTTCGTAACGTATTGAGACAAGTTTGCGCAAAAACTCATCCCTGTCGTATATCTGTCCCGGTCGCACGGAAACGACCATATTCTTATATGTCTCCGGGTCGCCGAGAGTGTAGATACACGACACGCTCGCGACAATTATAACATCACGTCTTTCAAAAAGAGAATATGTCGCAGAGTGACGCAGACGGTCGATCTCATCATTGATGCTCATATCTTTTTCAATGAACGTATCCGTATGCGGAATATAAGCTTCGGGCTGATAATAGTCATAATATGAAACAAAGTATTCGACGGCATTTTCCGGGAAAAACTCTTTGAATTCCGCGCAAAGCTGTGCCGCGAGCGTTTTATTATGCGCAAGCACTATGGTCGGACGGTTCATACGGGCGATTATGTTCGCCATCGTGAACGTTTTGCCCGAGCCTGTTACTCCGAGAAGCGTCTGCTCACGGTCGCCGCGTTCAAGCCCCCTTACAAGCGCGTCTATCGCCTGCGGCTGGTCGCCCGTAGGCTTATAATTACTGTGCAGTATAAATTTATCCATAACGCGCCTCCGTCTTTGGGCTGTATTGTATATTGATTACTCTTTATGATACCACAAACATCACGGACTGTCAAGACAAAATCCGAATATCCTTTATTTTTCTCAAAAAAATTACCGCATGAATAAATCATGCGGTAATAATTACTATTTTTGGGTGCCTCGGATATCCGAAAGGATCTCATCGGCGGTTCTGCCTGCCGTATTATCTGTTGCCCCCTGCGTCGGAGTTTGTGTCGGCGTTTCCGCAGGATTTGCATCTCCTCCCTGCTGGATAGTTTGCTTTCCGTCCGCAGGACGTGTCAGGCTGTGCATGAACCCGCCGAGAGCCGCGGATGAAACATCCCCGCCGATGATCTTGTTGTCGCATACGAGAAGATTTATGGATACGGTGGATGTCTGCGCCGTCGGATAATTCAGCACCGTATATGTATATCTTGTCGCTTTCTTGCCCTGGTAGGATGTGAGGTCAAATCCCTGAGATTTCTGGAGCAGATTGTAACTTTCATACGTCTCGTCAAAACTTGACGGGATAACTACGCTTACGGTCTGCGTCGGTTCTGTGTTGACCTCCCAGCCGAAGCTCTGAAGATAGGCTACCCTTTGCTCGTTCGTTTTACCTTTGAGCGACTGCAAAGAGGTCTGAACATCGCCTTTAGGCAAAGAAACAAGCAGAATTACAGCAAGACATGAACAGATAAGCGCGAGGGTGAGGAGCTTTCCCCGTGTGAGTTTTGTGGAAAAAATAAACATACATTTCACCTTTCTACCTTGGTTGTGGTAGTAGATAATATGCATGTTCATTACAGTATATTCATGTTTTTATCGCGTCTGCGAAGTCAAATTTTTCCGATATAAAACACAGCTTCTCACCAGTAAAAGGACGTTGCAGCTCAATCTGTCCGAGATGTAGTGCCTGGCGCGCCGAAACCCCGTCATTTTCATCCCCGTAAAGAAAATCCCCCGCCAAAGGATGACCGATATACGCCATATGCACGCGTATCTGATGCGTGCGCCCCGTTTCGAGCGTGATTTTTGCGAGAGAGAGATTTTCAGCGCGCGCAACGGTCGTGTAATGTGTCACCGCGCGTACTCCATCGGGTGAGACACACCGTTTTATGCTCGCCGCGTCAACGCGCTTTATCGGAGCGTCGATCGTTCCGCTGTCGGGCAAAACGCCGTGAACAAGCGCTGTATATATTTTTTTAAACTTGCCTTTTTCCGCCTGCAAACGCAGGAAATAATGCGTATACGCGTTTTTCGCGATCACGACAAGACCCGACGTGTTACGGTCAAGACGATTGACACAGCGGAAAACGAATGTTTCGCCCTGTTCCTTATAATAATCAACGACGTAATTGGCAAGGCTGTCATCGACGTGCCCCTTAGTCGGGTGGACGGGAAGATAGGGCGGCTTATCTATCACCAGCAGATCGTCGTCCTCGTAGACTTTGTTAAATTCGCCTTTTACGGGAACGATTTCGGAGCCTTCCTTCGTCTCGTCGTCGAATATCAGCCCGAGAGTATCACCCTGCCGCATGAGCGCTGTGACGAAAACGGGTTCGTCGTTGAGGGTGATCCCGTTTTCCGTTCTTTTGAGCCGGGATATGACCGCCGTTGAGACATCAAGTTTATTTCTGAGAAAAGACTTGACCGTCGAGCCGTCATAGATACCATCGACTTCAAAAGTTATTCTACGCTTCATCTTTTATTACCGTTTCTTATTTCTTTAGAATATCAAATATCCGAATCCGATTTTCAGTGTCCGAATTGTTGTTTAAGTATACCATATTATAACTTTGCTGTCAATACTTTTAGCCGTGGGTATTGACAAATACGGAATAAAATGGTATAATCGGAAAAGCAGAAAAGTCGAAAAGAGGAGTAATATGAATTACAGCGTGCTGCCCGAAAACTTTATCGAATCGGGGAAAATAAACTTCAGGAAGAATAAAAAACTCTCAACGCTCACAGATGTTCTCACTCTTGCTGCCGCCATCGTAATGATCGTCGTTGCAGGGCTTTTCACAGGGTTCGAAATAGTCATAGCGACGTTCATTGGTAATTACGTGCGCCCGATAGTCCTTCTCGTCGGCATAGCCGCGGTGATCATTTTGCGTGAATTGATAAAAGGCGTCCTGCTCGCGTTTTTCTCAAAGTCACAGTCGAAGTTTTCGGGTTTTTCCGTAAAAAACGACGGATTTTTTGATAAAAAGAGCTTTACAACAGCGATCCTTGCCCCTGTTGCCGTTATCGGCGTTATCCTGCTTGTAATAAATTTTCTTGTTCCGCAAAACTGGTTCTGGGTCATTTATTTATTGCAAGTGCTGAATATCCTAAACGCCGTGGGCGATATCGTCATTGCAGTCACTATACGGAAAATGCCGAAAAAAACAGTGCTCCAATTCTCCGGCTCTACCGCTAAATTTTTCAAAAGAGTAAAGCCGCCCGTAAAAACTCTCGAAGAATAAAACATATGCCCGATCAATAAACGATCGGGCTTCTCTTATATTTTATATTTAACGGTAAAAACGTCTTTATCGCAATCTATCAGTCCGTCACGCTTCATCGCCGAAAGCTCCCTGCTAAGCGCGGAACGGTCGGCGTTAAGATATGCCGCGAGCTTTTCTCGGTTCATAGGGATTCGAAAAGTGTCGCTTTCCGCCGCGGAACGTACGTCCGAAAGATACATCATAATCTTTTCACGCAGCGACGACGCGGAAATGTAATCTATGCGAGTTTGAGCGTTCCAATACTTGCGCGAGATTATCCGCAAAAGGTTCTGCGTAAGCTTCATATGGCACGGGCACGCCGACGAACACGGCTGTATCAGTTTTTGCTGGTCAATTAACATCACTTCGCAATCATCCGACGCGCGCAATGTTATAGGGCTCGTCTTCCTGTCCGCCGCGTTGAGGACTTCGCCGAAAAGCCCCCCTGTCGGGATATGAGAAATAAGGCTTTCCCTTCCGCTTCGGTCAACGCTCGACGCTTCAACGTAGCCCGAAAGGACTATCCCGGGAGAAACGACGTCGCCGCCTTCCGTCATAAGTGTCTCCCCTTTTGAAAATCTTTTTATTTTTGAATACGGACGTATGCAATCGTACATTTTGGCGACTTCGGCGTCATCCATTTCTGCAAAAAGCTCGCATTTTTTCAGTATTTCTTCCGTCATTGCAAGTGCCTCCGCGGTGTTACGATGTGTTACGGTTTGATATATTTATTCTGCGCGTTTTCGTACGTATAATTCCATATAATAATATACCATAAATTTACATTTTTTGCAAGAGCCGCCCTATATTCTGCAACATTTTTTTCACAACTAAAGTCGCAAATATTTTACAAAAAAGGTATTGACAAACGAGGTGAACTCTGCTATAATATATAAGCGTTCGAGAGACATTGTTTCGAGAACTTAATATGCGGGGATGGCGGAACTGGCAGACGCACTACTTTGAGGTGGTAGCGGAAGAAATTCTGTGTGGGTTCAAATCCCATTCCCCGCACCAGAGAAAGCACTTGCGAGAAGCAAGTGCTTTCTCATTTTAGTTTATTCTGCCGGAGCTTCTGAAAATCAACCGAGGCATTACAAACATTAGCTGAGACATTTGACTGCTACGGCGCGGGAATATAAAGAAATAAGTAAAATTCCTGCGTGAGTATTGACTTTTCGGCGAAATTGGTATATAATATATCTGTATCATGACTACGGGGGCGTACCGGATTTCGACGGGGACTTTGAAGTCGGATAAGCGAGTAGCGCGCAGATCGCTTTAACCTGCAAACTTAAAATTAAACGCTAATAATACTGAATTAGCTGCTGCCTAACTTAGGCGGCCGTTCCCTGCGGGAGTACTGCGGCCCGCAACGGAGCGTCGATTAGCAGTGAACGATAGTCGGAGGTATCGGGATCCGATTATTGAATAATCCCGGTTGTTCCCTTCGCAGGTTTGCCCGTTGTCCTGTGTAGGGCGAAAACGAACAACACGGCTACACTCGTAGAAAGTTCGGTGAATAGGTTTTCGGACGCGAGTTCAACTCTCGCCGCCTCCACCAGCCCGGAAGGCCGGGCAGCCAAATATCGGGGAAGTTCCGATAAAACCGTTTTCTCATCTCGCGATGGTGTGTCCGGTTTTGCTGTCCTCGCCTCCACCAGCCCGGAAGGCCGGGCAGCCAAATATCGGGGAAGTTCCGATAAA
>CAUHAO010000005.1 GCA_959604355.1 uncultured Eubacteriales bacterium | reverse complement strand
GCTTGATATATTTCGGCGGATGCTGGAGGTCTGCGTCTATAACGACGGCATAATCGCCTGTTGAAGCTTGAAGACCCGCGTAAATGCCCGCTTCTTTGCCGAAATTTCGGGAAAAAGAAATATAACGGAATCTTTCGTCTTTTATACTGAAAGAACGAGCGATTTCAGCGGTTTGATCTTTTGAGCCGTCATCTACTATTATGACTTCAAAAACAACATTTTCACTCATTTCCGAAGCGACACGCGTTATCTCGTCATAGAATAACGGCAGGCTCTCTTCTTCGTTAAAGCAGGGGACTATAACGGATATCTTGTCCATTTTTACTCTTCCTTCCTTTTAGCATCCCGGAATATCCATATCGCGGCAAAAATGACAATTGCAGATACGGATATTATCGCTCCCGCAGTAAAGCCTTTGGGAGAGTATTTAAGTTCAATATCATGAGTTCCGGCGGTTACTTTCGCAGCGACAAACGCATTCCTGACGGGCTCAATTTCAGTCTTTTCTCCGTCAACATACAGAGCCCAGCCTTCTTCATAAGGAATTGTTGTAAAGAGAACGCCGTCTTTTTTCGCGGTGATAGAGCCTTTAATCTGTGTATCGGAATAATCTGAAATATTTATTATTTCATCGCAAAGAGTCGAATAGCCTGAGAGGAATGAATCTTCATCCATTTGCGCGACATGCATGTAGATTGAGCCCGTGACTCCTTGATTTATCTGTGTGGTTATCGTTATTTTTTCTCCCGCGGAGAAATCTCCGATACAGAGCAGTCTGGGCTTTCCGCTCTCTATTGGGAAGGTTTTTGTTATATGTTCGTTATCTCCTACTACGGAGAAAGAGTTAGAGTCTCCGGTAGAAACATAAGCGTACAGCAATCCGTCATGCGGGGCTGTATATATGAACGTCATTTTGCCTTTTCCTGATTGATCGTCTGTGGGTCTGTATGTGTATACGCCGCGGTTTATCCTTGATATTGAAAGATCCGACGAGTCTTCCGTATCCGTATCGATGATATTGAACAACTCGTCAGCGACTCCCGTTATCGCGGTAAAAAATTCGTTTTGATTGAGTATTGGGATCGAGGATGAGGCTTCATAATCATATACGGATTCTTCCGCCATATATGCAATGGGGAGAGTGTAAAGGTTCTGATATGACATGGAATATCCGCTTTCACCGATTTTGATGAAATGGATATCATCGGGCAGAAAACCGTCTTTTGCTATGAGATATTTTATACCTAAAATAGAATTTGTAAACTCTGATGTTTGTGCGTAGTAGTATCTGTTTGCGGCTTCTCCGCCGGCAAGGCCGAGACCTTTGAGAAAAGAGGTTACTCCGCATACCGCGGTAGAGGAAAATTGAGAAACGCCTTTGTAAGAATAAAGAGCAGGGTCGTTAAGTGTATAATTTTTTGTCATTTCCGTACGGCAGAGCGTTGTGTCCTCATTTATTTGGTCAAGCAGCGGCTTGACGGATGAGTAGTAGGATGGGTATGACGTATAATCCGAAACTCGAACCTCTTTTATCCCAATTCCCGTAGATGCGATCATTTCGCCGATGACAAGTATTGCGATTGATGCTGTAATCGCTTTCATGGGAATTTCAGCTTTGCCCTGTTCTTTAAGATACAGTACGTATATGACAATGATATAAATTATCATAAGCGCAAGCGCGCAGAATGTTGCGACTGTATTGTTATACATATATGAGAGTACGAGGAATACAGCGGAAGTGAAAAGCATTGAAGCAACGGCGTTCTTTTTTACGCCGTTATCCTGCATATCCGTGAACGCGCGGAAGGCCATTTCGATAATAATAAAAGATATCAGGAAAGAGAATCTGAAAGGCACCATGTTCGGAACGTGAAAACCGTGCCAGACATAGTTAATGTAGTCGCTGCAGCAGGAAAAGAACATGAGCGCCGTCAGAACGATATAGGATATTTTTTCACGGAGCTTGAATTTTTTAGAAACAAAGAAAACGGGGGCAAACAGGATCGGCAGCGTTCCGCAATATATGTTGGGCAGACCGACTTTCACGTTTGGAGCTTCGAAAGCCACGAGTTTTGCAAGGACTTCGAGGATATTCTCGCTGAACTTGAAATATTCGGGTACAGAGCCTGATTTATATGCGAGTTGAAGGGCAAAATACGCAGGAAGCAGCAATACAGCCGTCATTGCCACAGCGATGACGGAGAATACCGCAATGCGGAGAAATGCAGAAAAATATTCTCCGACCTTTCGTTTATTTGAAGCAACGAGAAAAAAGAAGTAAAGCGCAGTAAAAATGCAGATCATGTAGCCGATATAGTAGTTTGACCATATCGCAAGAGCGAGAGAGATCACATAAAGCTTGTACTTTTTTTCAAAGAAAAGCGAACGTATGCCCAGCGCAACGAGGGGGAACAGCGCCGCCGAGTCAAGCCACATGATATTCCACGAGTATCCTATCATAAACGCCGAGAAAGCGTAGCCGAGAGAAAAATACAGTATTTCAGGACCGTTGCGGTCAAACGCCTTGCGCAGGAATATAGACATAAAAAGTCCCGCGCAGCTTATTTTTGTTATTACAAATAAAGTTGCGACTTCACGCAGACAACTCAACGGAAACAATGCTGTAAGAAGATTCAGCGGACTCGCGCAATAATACGCGATTATAGACAGAAAATTCGAGCCGAGCCCTGTATTCCAAGAATAAAGCAAAGAGCCTCCGTGTTGCAATTTGTTTTGCAGCTCTACCATAAACGGATAATACTGATGCCAGAAGTCTGTTACCAGTATCTGATTCTGCCCAAAAGGATGTACGCCGGAAATCGCGTAAACGATAAACATAACAACAAAAGGTATCGCAAATGACAATATGCAATACTTGTTTGTGCTTACAAAGTTTTCGGCTTTTGTTTTCAAAAGGGGGGATTCAGCTTTGTTTTTCATTTCGGACCTTCTGTTCTATAAGATCGGTTTTTATGGTAAATTCTATCTGTTTTGCTATTACGTTGAACACGTCATCGGGGGATATATGGTGTTGAAGTATCTTTACGTCGCCGGAAGGGTCTTTCTTAAAAAGAACATATTCGCCGTTTGCTCCGGTCACGCCGAAATCCGCCTCACGCGCTTCGCCGATACCGTTGACTATGCACCCCATTACGGCAATTTTTATATGCTGCTTTACATATGCGAATTCTTTTTCTATTCTGTTTGCGAGTTCTACGGAATTTACCGTCGTACGTCCGCAGGTGGGACAAGAAATGACTTCTATTCCGGATTTGTTAAATCCGAGTGCCTGAAGAAGTGTTTTTGCCGCGTAAATTTCCTCAACCGGGTCCGCTGTAAGGGAATAGCGTACCGTGCTGCCTATGCCGTCGAGAAGCAGAGCGCCTATACCCGCAGAGCCTTTAATCAGCCCCGAGTGCATAGTTCCGGCCTCTGTGACTCCGACATGCAGAGGGTAATTATGTACATTTATTCTGTCAAATGCTCTGTATGCGTCGACTGTAAGACGCACCGATGAACTCTTCATAGATACGACGATGTTGTCAAAGTCACATTCTTCAAGCATCCTGACATTGTTCATCGCGCTTTCCGCAAGAGCTTCGGCTGTCGGAGAGCCGTATTTTACGAGGAGTTCCTTTTCAAGAGAGCCGCTGTTTATTCCGACGCGTATGGGAATGTTATGGGCTTTAGCGGAATCAACAACAAGCCTGATCTTGTCCTTGCCCATATTCCCCGGGTTGATGCGTATTTTATCAGCGCCCGCGTCAATTGCGCCGAGAGCAAATTTGTAATTGAAATGTATATCCGCGACAAGCGGAATATCAAGAACTTTTTTCAGTTCCGCAAAACCTATTACGGATTCTTCATCGGGCACGGAGAC
This sequence comes from uncultured Eubacteriales bacterium, assembly GCA_959604355.1. Lineage (GTDB taxonomy): Bacteria > Bacillota > Clostridia > Oscillospirales > UBA644 > HGM12619. The sequence continues at coordinate 84,927 of CAUHAO010000005.1, read as the reverse complement.
TCTGAGTATGTCGCATCCTGCTCCCTGCAATTTCAGCGCCTGCTGTTTGAGCTCGTCGAATCTCCGGAACGGGATGTTACACATTGATTGTACGGCTATCGGGGCGTCGCCGCCTATATACATGTCTCCGATCTTGATTTTTTTATACTGTTTCATACCGTTATTTTACAAAATAAAAATAATATCTTTCAAAGCAATGAAAATCGTGAATGCAAAAAGAATCATCATTCCTACAAAATGTATCGTTGCTTCTACTTTTTTGGGTACGGGTTTGCGGATTATCATTTCGATAATTATAAAGAAGAGGCGGCCGCCATCAAGCGCGGGGAGGGGAAGAACATTGACTACCGCGAGATTTATTGAAAGCAGAGCCATGAGGTATATTATTGAAAGTAAGCCCGCGCTTGCAGCCTCGGCTATAACAGCAGACGTTCCTATCGGCCCGGAGACGTACTTGACGGATATATTTCCTGTGACAATATCTGCAAGCGTGTCGTAAGTCATCGTTACGAAGGATACGGTCGTCCCGAGGGTGTGGCGGGAGATGGTTATAAAGTTTTTTTCTTCATCACTGAGTTCAAAGTCTCGCAGGGATATCGTAAGCCCTTCTATATCTCCCTTGGGAAATACAACATCTTCAATTACGATTTTCTTCCCGTCGCGTAAAACCGTCACGTCGAGCGATTCCTTTCCGTAAGACATCGAAAAAGCCGACTGTATATCCATATAAGTATGGATGTTTTTTGTGCCGATTTTTGTTATAGTGTCGCCGACCTGAATGCCGTATCCGGAAGATGTTGCGCCTTGATAAAACTCAGAGACAGTGCACGATTTCAGCTGCGCGTTGCAAACGATGATCGCGGTAAATATCAATCCGAAAATGACGTTCATCGCCGCACCCGCAGCGACTATAATGAATCTTTGCCACGCAGGTTTTTTGGTGAAAGAGTTCGGATCTGCGCTCTCGTCATCTTCGCCTTCCATTTGTACGAATCCGCCTATAGGAAAAAGGCGTAAAGCGTACGTCGTGTCACCGTATTGCTTTTTCAGTATTGCAGGTCCCATGCCGATAGCGAATTCGTTGACCTTAACCCTGAAAAGTTTTGCAGTGAAGAAGTGTCCGAATTCATGTATGAAAATAAGAAAACCGAATACGAGAAGTGTGTATAATATCTGTAAAACTACGCCCATCGGCATGCCTCCTTAGATTATCTGAAATACGCTCGTGTTTCCGCGTCCGCAGATATGATCTGATCTATTGTCGGGCGGGAGATGATGCAGTGACGTTCGAGAGCGGATTCTACTTTGTCGGTTATATCCGTAAAAGAAATCTCTCCGTTAAGGAATTCCTTTACAGCGCATTCATTTGCCGCGTTGAGTACGGCCGTCATTGTGCCGCCGCACTTTTGCGCATCTCTGCAAATATCCATCGCTCTCTTTGATCTTGCATCCGGATCATAGAATGAAAGTTTTGCAATTTTAGCGAAATCGAGTTCACCGACAGGAGAGGGTTCTCTTTCGGGGTATGTCAGCGCGTATTGTATTGCTGTGCGCATATCCGGCAATGCAAGTTGTGCGATCACTGAATTATCGCAAAATTCTATCATAGAGTGTATGACGCTTTCTCTGTGAATTACCACTTCTATCTTATCCAAAGGCAGCCCGAAAATATGCATTGCTTCGATTATCTCAAAACCCTTGTTAAACATTGTAGCGCAATCTACCGTTATTTTCGAGCCCATATTCCAATTCGGATGATTGAGAGCGTCCTGCGGGCGCATGTGTTTCAATTCTTTTTCTGAAAGACCGAAAAATGCTCCGCCGGAAGCCGTTAGTATTATTTTTTTCAGCTTGCGGGATTTTGTTTCTTCAGAAAGGTCATCTTTTGTCGGAACGATACCGTTCAGAGACTGGAATATCGCGGAATGCTCACTGTCAACGGGGATTATATGCGCGTTGTGTTTAGCAGCGTCTTTCATTATAATGCTGCCCGCTACGACAAGACTTTCTTTATTTGCGAGCGCAACAGTCATGCCTTTGTTTACGGCTTTATATGTCGACATCATTCCGGCCATTCCGACAATTCCGTTAAGAACTATATCACATTCAGCTTCGTCAAGCAGCCGGAGTATGCCTTCGGAGCCTGCAAATACTTTTACGGGAAGGTCTGATACGCGTTCAGAAAGTATTATTGCTTTTTCCTCGTCTGCAACAGCGGCGAAATCGGGGGCAAAAGCTCGAATCTGTTTTTCCGCAAGATCAATATTTTTACCGACCGATATCGCGGTGACCTTAAATAATTCGTGGTGCATAGCAACACAGTCAAGCGCTTGTGTTCCTATCGAGCCTGTAGATCCGAGAATTATAAGTTTTTTCATTTTAACCTCATTTATTAATAAAAGCGGGTATGGCTGTGATTATAAAGTAAATCACCGGGGATGCAAAAAGTACAGAGTCAAATCGGTCCATAATACCGCCGTGACCGGGAATCAGACTTCCGAAATCTTTAACGCCGAAGCAGCGTTTGATGAAAGAAGCAGAAAGATCTCCGATTATCGAGAATATTGCGCCGAAAATTCCGCAAAGAGCAAGAGATATATAATTTACTGTTATTGTTGTTGAAATCGTTGAGACTGCGTATCCCGTTATAAGCGCAAGGCTCAGCGCTGTTGCGAGGCATCCGATAACGCCTGCCCAGGTCTTTTTGGGACTTATGACGGGAACGAATTTTTTCCTGCCGAAAAGGCAACCGAAAACATATCCGCCGCAATCCGCACCCCATGCGCATACAAGCAGGAGAACGATATACAGTATTCCGTTTTCATACATGTTGAGGAGTATTGCCGATGAAAAGAAAGAGGAAATTATGAGTGTTATGAGAATCACAAATCCCATATGTTCAAGGCTGCATTTGCTCTGTGAAAACATAAGAATGCAAAAAAGGGTGACAACGTATATAAATATTGCCGCGAAGATCAAATTCGGAGTCGTTAAAAAACCGACTTTATCGGAAACGAGTTCGGATATCTTGGGCAGAAACGGGACGGCTGCGGCAAAGCAGGCCGAAGGAATCTTGAGCGCCTTTTCCTGATATTTTGAAACGGATAGAACTTCAAGTACAGCCATAATACTCAAAACCGAAACAGAGGCGTTAAGTATAAACGGTATAGCAGAAGCGAGGGTTATTGCAACAGTGATAAGAATAAGTATTGCGCCTGAAATAAGTCTGGTTTTCATACGACCTCGAGCCTTTTTATTTTAATCCGCCGAATCTTCGTTCTCTGAGAGAATATGCCTTAATGGCTTTTTCAAGTTCATCGGGAGTGAAATCCGGCCAGCATACATCCGCGGCATAGTATTCAGCGTACGCTGCTTGCCAGAGCAGAAAATTCGATATTCTGACTTCGCCCGCTGTCCTGATTATAAGATCGGGGTCGGGGTAGTCATGCGTATAGAGATTTTTCGAAATATCTTTTTCGGTAATGAGTTTTCCGTGATAGTGTGAAATATATTTGTTTACAGCGGTAACTATTTCCGCTCTGCCGCCGTAATTTACAGCAATATTCAGATGCAGACGGTGGTCTTGCTGTGCAGACCTGGTTTGAAGAAAGTCAATCTTTTTCTGTATTTCCGGGGATAAAACCGATACGTCTCCGAGAAAACGCAGGACTGTATCCTGATATATTCCCGGAGAATTTGAATTTATTTTATTTATGAGTTTGTCTAAATACTTTGAAAAAAGACCCATCAAATGGTCGACCTCGGGTTTAGGTCTTGACCAGTTCTCGGTCGAAAAAGCGTAGAACGTGATATACTGTATATTTCTTTTGTAGCAATATTCGATTATTCTTTCGAGTGATCTTGTTCCTGCATCATGACCTGCGGTCCGGGGGAGACCTTTTGCTTTTGCCCAACGACCGTTCCCGTCCATAATGAAAGCAATATGGACGGGTAAGGTCGAATTATTGTCTTTTTTTGATAATAACAATGCCATCAGATCTCCATGATCTCCGCTTCTTTTTTCTTGGACATTTCTTCAATATCCTTGCAATATTTGTCGGTAGCGTCCTGGATATCTTTTTCCGCTATCTTAAGATCGTCTTCGGTGATTTCACTTGCTTTTTTACGAGCTTTGAATTTTTCGAGTGCGTCTCTGCGTATAGAGCGGATCGCGACTTTTGAATCTTCGCACATTTTAGCTATGGATTTGCAGATATCCTTTCTTCTTTCCTCTGTAAGCGGAGGGAAGGTGAGACGGATTACTTTACCGTCATTCATCGGATTTATGCCGATGTCGGATGCCTGAATCTCTTTTTCAATCTTTTTGAGTATGGATGCGTCGTACGGCTGAATGACAAGAGTGCTTGCACCTTGAACGGATACGCTTGCAAGTTGGTTGATCTTTGTCATTGCTCCGTAGTAGTCAACTGAAAGCTTGTCGAGAACTGCGGGATTTGCTCTGTTTGCTCTTATGGATTGGTATTCATTTTCAAGCGCTGCAATGGTTTTATCCATTTTTTCCTGTATTTCCTTGTACTGAGGTTTCATCTTAAGCATCTCCTTTTCAAGTTGAAGTTATTTCTTGATTATTGTTCCCATTTTTTCGCCCTTGACAGCCCTGACAATGTTGTCACCGTTTCCGAGATAGAAAAGCAGGACATTTAAGTCATTATCTTTACAGAGAGCGGTAGCCGCTGTGTCTATGACAGTGAGTTGATTTGAAAGGATATCCGCGTAAGAAATACTGTCGTATTTAACGGCATTGGGGTCGATACGGGGATCCGCAGAATAGACTCCGTCAATGTTCTTTGCAAACAGCGCAATATCGGCATTTATCTCAACCGCGCGCAGCACGGCGGCAGTATCTGTGGTAAAGAATGGGTTGCCGGTTCCGCAACCGAATATGACCACTTTTCCGGATTCGAGATAGGACACTGCGGCGTCTCGCGTATATACTTCTGCAAACTGCTTCATTTCCACGGCTGTAAGCACACGGGCGTCGACGCCAATCTGTTCAAAAGTATCTTTCAGCGCGATACTGTTCATGACTGTCGCAAGCATCCCCATGTGGTCAGCGCGTGTGCGGTCGAGATTGGTACCGTTTCTGCCGCGCCAGAAATTGCCTGCACCTACAACAATGGCTATCTGAACACCCATATCAAGGCATTCTTTTATCTTCCGGCATATAGTCTCGGTATTTTCAAAGTCTATGCCATACCGGCCTTCACCGGCGAGAGCTTCACCGCTGATTTTTATAAGAATACGTTTATACTTCACTTGGCTCATGTCTGTTTCCTTTCAGAGCGGAGATGCGATCAAAGAAGATCGTATTCGTCAAAAATCTTCGCGATCTCTTTTTCGTCCTTGGGGTCTTTAAGAGAAACATTGTCGAAGAGGGTCCAGTTTTCGGTGTGGGAAACAGTACTTCCGTCGGGTTTATTTCCGTATTCGCCCAGTGTCTCGCATTCGAGGAATACTTTTCCGGTGTAGGTTTCAAGAGAGCAGCCGTTGTCCGGGTATTCGGAACCTGCGTAATGGCGGAATGTCTTGACGAACATAGTATTGTTGTTTATATAAGCGACGGTGCCCTTTTCAAGGTCAAAGCCGAGTTTTATAGCCTGATCGGTGGTGTCGGAAGTGAGCGTGACGAATTTACTGCCAATGTTGAGTCTGTGATCGGCGAAATCGGTATAGGGCCATGCTCTGAGGGTTCTGTTGGGGAGGAGCCCCGTTTCGGTATCGTTCCAAGGAATTATCTCAACACCGCCCCTTGCAAGAACTGTAATAGCCCAGGGCGCAAATTTAAGAGTTTCGCCGCTGCAATTGGTGATGAAATGCGTAACTTTGACATCCGCGCCTTCGTCTTCGAGCGTGACGACAGTAGTAAACTGCAGCCCCGTCTGTTCCTGTACGTCGCATGAGAAATAGACGCTGTTTTCTCCGTCTGCGATCTCATAGTCAACGGGGTTATTGTCAGGGTAATATGTTTCGGTAGTTTCAGGGCTTATCCAAAGTCTGTGGCCGCCGTAGTTATACCATACGGCATTTTCGCCGAACATTTCTTTAAGATCCGCTTTATCGTAATAAGATTCACGGTCAAGATCTTCGCAAAGTACATTCTCCCTGCCGCAGAAACCGTAACGGATTATTCTGGGACCAAGGTCGAGAGTGACGACGACATCAATCGTGCCGTTAGTCATCTGAAGACATTTTCCGTAATTCTTGTAAGTGATTTCTTTGCAATCCATATAGCACCTCAATATAGTATAGTATGTATTCTATTTACATTAAGTATAACATATTTTCCCACATATGTCAATATTCTGAATGTAAAAAGTCGGTTTGACGAGATATTTTCAGAAAGATATTTTATCCGTAAATTCAGTCATTCCTGGCCTAACTTTCGGAAGCGCGAGATTGAAAAGATCTGTTGCTCTGCGTTCTTCGTCCGTAAATTCCGCGCATCCCGGAACATTTCTCAGATCCGCAAGGTTTGCGACTACAGGAAGAGACGTCATTGAGGCAATCTTTTTCAGAAGTTTTTTACCCGTCTCATTTGCTGCAAGAACATGTATGTACGGAGGTTTTGCGTTAGACGGACGAAGTCTGAAATACGCAGACAAAATCGCTCTTTTTACAGCGGAAAAAGCGATCCTTTTCGATTTTACCGCGGCATAGACTCCTTCGAGAGTCGCTGCTTTTGACGCTTGGATTATGCGTTTATCTACTCCTTCGGCGGTGTTTATGCCGTAGATATTTTCAAAATCCGACGGTTGTGCGTTGCGCAAGAACGCGAGGATGATCTTTTCGATATTTTCGGCTTTTGCGGGTGCGTATCCGAGGTTTATCATGTCGATAAACTCCTGCGAAAGGTCCTCCGTTTTTCCGGAAAGTATTCTCTCGCGTATTGCGCTCGCGGATTCGTTATAATCATCTGTTCTTTTTACTGTAAAAAGAGCTATATCTTTACCGTTTTTCTTTAATGCTTTTATATACTCCGTCGCAAGAATATCGTTTGGCGTATCTAATGCTATTCCTCTTGCGGCGAGAATGTTTCTGCGTGCCGAAGCAAATGATATTCCTGTGGCAAGTTGGGCTTTAAGCTCTTTACTGCCGTCTGTTTCAATGATAGTTTCGGCGGTTTTTTCAAGAAGAGGGACGTTTCCGCATTCACTTCCGAAAGCGAGCGTGTCAATACCGCATTCGCAAAGAAGATCAACAGCTCCGGCGGCGAATTTTTCTGCGGAACCGACTGCGTATCGGAAGGGGAGTTCTATGACGAGATCAACGCCGTTTTTTACGGCAGCGTTTGCCCTGCAGTGCTTTTCAAAAAAAGCAGGTTCACATCTTTGAACAAAGTTGCCGCTCATAACCGCGATCACCGCATCTGCGCCGTTATCACGCGTCTTGCTGATGAGGTACTCATGTCCGGAATGGAAAGGGTTGAATTCAGCAACTATTCCCGAGATATTCATCGTATCCTCCTTAAAAAAAATTTTGGATATGAAAAAAGCACTTGCTTTAAGCAAGTGCTTTTTTTTGGTGACCCGTAGCAGACTCGAACTGCTGTTACAGCCGTGAAAGGGCCGTGTCTTAACCACTTGACCAACGGGCCGTGATGGTAGCGGAAGCTGGATTTGAACCGGCGACCGTACGGGTATGAACCGTATGCTCTAGCCAACTGAGCTATTCCGCCGTATTAAGCAGCTTGTCACAAGCGGCTATTGTATTATACACGAAAAAGGGCGATTTGTCAACCCCTTTTTCAAATAAAAATTGTAAAAGATTTGTAAACCTAAGGCGTAATGTGTCAATTATTCGACGATGGTCTCATCCATGTATGACGAAATTAAGTCCGCTATATAGAACAGGAGTGTTTGGGGATATTTTTCGTTGGTAGACTGCAGAAGATTTCTGTATTCGTAGTCTTCGCCGCCGAAAGGCCCCATGTGATAGAAAATGACGAGTTCTTCCAAAAATTTCAGAGGAATGAAATTCCGTATCATTCTTATGGAGCGCTGAGCATGGGGCAGGGGGATATTCGGAGTTTTAACATAGCTCCATGTCTCGTAAGTTTCCCATTTGCCGTTGACTTTACGGTTACGTTCTTCTTTTTTGTAATAGTTACATTTGCAGAGGTCGTGCAGAAGTGCGGAAATGATGATGCTGTCTTTATCCATCTCAACGCCTTTCACAGCGAGGAGATCAACATAGTTTTTATAGACATTAAGGCTGTGCTCGAGAAGACCGCCTTCAAAATTATTATGGAACTTTGCAGCGGCAGGAGCTGTAAAAAAGTCCGTGCGGGTGTCGAGGTAGTCTATGAGCTTCTCTATGCCTTCACGACCCGTTGAACGCAGCAGGGAAATATATTCTTCTTTCAGTTTTGCCGCAGCTTCGGCACGGTCTTTTTCGTTTGTTATGGTCTCAAGCATCGTCTTTTTCTCCGGGTTCCTTTTTACAGTTTTCGCATAATCCGTAAAACACGGTTCTGGTTTGATCGATCTTGAAACCATGTTCTTCGGATATATGTTTTTCCAATTCTTTTACAAGTTCGCATTCAAGGTGAATAAGTTTTCCGCATCCAGTACATTTCAAATGATAATGTTCGTGACATCCTTTGTCTGAAACTATCTGAAAACAGGATTTTTCGCCGTTGCCTTGATCAAATTTTCTGACAACTCCTTCATTTACGAGCATGTCAAGATAGCGATAGACCGTGGTTCTGCTGACACGGACGCTTTTTTTGGCCAAAGCTTCGAATATTTCATCCGCGGTCAAATGGCAATCTGTGTTTTTATCGAGCAGGTCGAGTATCGCTTGTCGTTGCTTTGTTTTATAAACTGTGCCGGGCATATTTAGTTATAAAAATATGGGATTTCTTCAAAGTATCCTTCGTTGATGCTCGCAGCCACGAGAGCGCCATATAAAACAAGGAGTATAAGTGAGATGATTGCGGATATTACGGAAATGATGATACCTGCAATGGAGAGACCTTTTTTGTCTGATTTAATGCCGATGATACCGAATATCAATCCGAGTATCTGCAAAACGGGGAAGCAGCAGGGTATAAGACTTATAAGAGAAAGCACAAAAGATGCTATTGCGAATCCGCCTTTATTGCTTTCCTGTTTCACAGGTTCCTGATAAACGGAATAATTCGGAGCAGGAGCAGTATGTTCGCTGTATACCCCTGAAGTTTGTGTTTCAGCGGGAATCTCAACAACGGTCGGGATTTCGACAACGGGCTGAGCCTCTGCTTTTGCGCCGCAATTGGTGCAGAATTTTGCGCCTTCGGGAAGGTTTTCGCCGCAGTTAGAACATTTCATGGTACAACCTCAAAATATACAGATTTTTATTTATTATAGCATACAATTCGGGGTTAGTCAAGGGGTGAAGAGTATTTTTTAATATAACGAGAAATCAACAATTCGGTGTCATGGGTTGAAATTATCGCGGTTTATGTGCTATAATTGATTTGACAATAATATCTTTGACTTCGGTTGATTTGAGGATTTTATGGCTAAGAGAAAATACTATGCGGTAAAAAACGGACGCACGGTCGGCATTTTTACAGATTGGGATACTTGTAAGATGTCAGTAGACGGTTTCGCCGGTGCGGAATATAAGAGCTTTTCGGTGAAAAAAGACGCAGAGGCATATCTGATTGACGGCGGTACGTCAACGCAATCGTACGAATGTTTCAATGAAAAAGCAGTCATAGCTTACGTTGACGGCAGCTATGATGTTAATACCGAAAGATATGCGTTCGGATGTGTACTTCTCACTCCGGATCACAGAATAATTGAGAAAAACGGTGCGGGTAACGACGCGCAGGCAAAGACAGCGCGAAACGTTGCGGGGGAACTGCTTGCTACTATGTTTGCCGTGAACTGGGCCGCAAAAAACGGTTACGGTGAAATACATATATATCATGATTATGCCGGTATAGCCATGTGGTATGAAAAGCGCTGGAAAGCGGAAAGCTACTGCGCCGTAAAGTATCTCGAATATATGGAAAATTATCGCAAAAAGATAGATATCAAATTTATCAAGGTCGCCGCACATACAGGTGTTGAGTATAACGAACTTGCTGACACTCTCGCGAAGAAAGCTCTGGGAATAGGATAATGAAAAAAATAATATCTGAAGCTTTCGGCTCAGAGAATCTTGAGGTCGGGTTTGCGCGATTCTGTGATGTAAGATTTGAAAAGGCTGACAGCCTTTATAAGACGGTTCTTATAACTTATTTGCCGTACTATTTCCCCGAATGTGGGGATTCAAATATATGTAAGTATGCTTCGCTGCCGGATTATCATAAGTTTTTTGCCGAAAAGCTATTGCGCGTCGCGGAAAAATTAAATGTTGCTTTTCCTGAAAATAAATTTGATGTCTATGTTGATAAGAGTCCCGTTGATGAGAAAAAAGCGGCAATTATTGCAGGGCTCGGTTTCAAAGGTCAGAATTCCCTGCTTATAACGGAAAAGCACGGCTCGTTCGTTTTTCTCGGCTCGATCTGCACCGATATCGACATGGAAACCATCGTTCATCCCGAGCGTATGTGCGAGCGTTGTGGGCTTTGCGTAAAGAATTGTCCGGTTCACGCTTTAGACGACGGGTATCTGGATATAAAAAAATGCCTTTCGGCCGTAACTCAGCGCAAGGGTGAACTGACGGATGATGAGCGCGTCGCAATAGAAGCCAGCGGAGTTGCCTGGGGTTGCGACGTTTGTCAGAACGTTTGTCCGCATAATGTTGCAATTAATGATCTTTATTCGGCATTTGCAGCAGAGAATAAGAATGATATTATTTCTCATCTGGCTCCGGAAGATATTGAAACTTTGACCGAAAAGCAGTTTCAGGCAAAGTATTCGGGAAGGGCATTCGTCTGGCGGGGAAGAAAGACATTATTGAGAGATCTTGAAATAGTAAAAAATAAAACACGTCGGAGCTGAGACTCCGACATGCTTGTTTTTTCAGCAATATTCTTCTGCTTCTTTAAGATATTCGCCTTCGTATTTTTCGATTTCTCCCGAGTCGCATAGCTCTGCAAGTTTCGGGTCTATCGGAACTCTTGAACGGAATTTGAAACCGAACCTGTCGGCTAATTCATCGACTTTGCTCTTGCCGAAGATCTCATAAGTTTTTCCGCAATCCGGGCACTTGAAATAACTGTAATTTTCTATAAGACCTATAACGGGAATTTCCATGAGATTTGCGAGATTTATCGCCTTTTCAACTATCAGACCGACAAGGTCCTGAGGTGATGTTACCATAACTATACCGTCGACGGGAATGGACTGGAAAACCGTCAGCGCGACGTCTCCGGTTCCCGGAGGCATATCAATATAAAGAACGTCAAGTTCTCCCCAAATAACATCTGTCCAGAACTGTTTAACCGTTCCTGCGATTATGGGGCCTCTCCAAGCCACGGGGGACGCTTTATCTTCAAGGAGAAGATTAAGTGACATTATTTTAATTCCGAGAGCCGTTTCGGCGGGGAAAATTCCCGACTCATCACCCATAGCCATTTCATTTATGCCGAATATCTTCGGAATGGAAGGGCCGGTGATGTCCGCGTCGAGAATTCCTACTTTTAGTCCTCTTTTCGCAGCTTTCACAGCAAGGAGGGATGTTGTAAGACTTTTTCCTACGCCGCCTTTACCGCTTACTATGCCGATAACTTTTTTAATACTGCTCATCTTATGCAGCGGCGCGAAATTTTCTATGTTCTCCTGGCTTTTGCATGAAGATGAACATGTGCTGCAATTATGTGTGCAAGATTCAGACACTGTGACTACCTCTTTATGATTGATTTTATATTATCATACCACATCGGTCATTTATTGTCAAGTTTAATATTCAAAATTTAACTGAAAATTACCCGATGCTTTTATTCATCGGGTAATTAATATCATGATTCAAGCTGTCTTGAAAGTAATTGTGCCGACGCTGTTACGAGTTTGATATTCGTTTCCGCAGGGGATGCGCCCATGTCGTCGACGAGGAGTATTATCGAACCGACGATATCTCCTTCGACTATTATGGGAGCGCATATTCCGACATGCAGATGCTCCGCGGCGTCTGAAACCAATATGCGGTGCTCTCCGACTCTGTAAACGTATGTCTGTCTCTGTTCGACAAGCTTTTCTGCTTCTTGCGAAAGTTTTTTTTCAACCAGTTCTTTTTTATGTGTTCCTGACGACGCGATGACAGAATCCTTGTCAGTGATGGCTACGGTGATTCCGGTTGAACGGTTTATTGTTTCAGAATATGCGTGAACGAATTGGGCAAGCTCCCCGATTGGCGAATACTTTTTGAATATGACTTCACCGTCTTTTTCGGTATATATCTCCAAAGGGTCGCCCTCACGTATGCGCATGGTCCTTCTTATTTCTTTCGGTATGACGACCCTGCCGAGATCGTCTATACGTCTCACGATTCCTGTTGCTTTCATTTATATGATCTCCTTCCGGTAATGAGGTAAATATCATTTGTATGCTGAACAAATTTTTACTTGCTTTACTATTATCTGCGCTTTTCACCCGTTTATTCCATATCATCGACCGGAATTTTTTATAAAATAAAGCATAATTTTGCATATATCAAAAAAACGCGGATAAACCGCGTTTTTTATTCTTTAATTCTGCGTATGTTTGTGTGTTCCTTCTCGTATCGCATCTATCGCTATCTGCTCGGTTATTATTTCGCCGTATTCATCGAGATATTCTTTAGTAAATTTCGTCCTTGCCGAATATTCAAGAAGATTCCTTAAAAGATTCTTAGCTTCCGTATGTGTTGACAGTATTTCAAAATATAAGTAATACTTATTTTTGTAATAATAAAGGTTACTCAGGCAAAGTTTATCCGTCCGCCCGCTGAAGCATCCTACACAGTCAAGGATTGCGTCTGTTTTGTCAAATTCCAGCATTTGCCCGAATAGTTCTTCCTTCTCTTTGAAATGCGGACATGGCACCTTCGACAGATACAGCGTTACGGCACCGTTTGCCGACAGCTTTGCTTCAACGAGGAGCTTTGAATCTCCGACATTGAAACCTACTTCGGAATGAGCCTGTTCCATTATATCTTCGCATAGTTTTCGGGTATTGGAGTCACTGTAATTCATGGATTCATATGTTATACCGTACTCCATTTGCTCCTCTTTGCCGACCGTTACCTTGATCTTGTTATTATCTATCTGCTCAATAAACATTATGCAGCCTCCCGAAAACATTCTTAATATCATTATATAAAATTTTTTTTGATTTGACAATATCAAAAATGTTCCATTTAAACAAAGAGGACGGAAGTTAATTTCCGTCCGTTATGCCGTATGCGTAGATTGTGGAGTCGCTGAGAAGAAGACGCCTTTTTCTGATACATTTAATTTTATCTGTGGGAATATTTCCTTCTATCGTAAGTATGTATATCTATCCGTCGATTTCTTCCGTTCCGATAACAAATCCCGTATGGTCTGTGACATTCTGGGTTAATATGGTGAAAAATACCATGTCGCCGCGTTTCGGAATATATCCGCTTTTTGCGAGACGCAGGCGCCCCCAATCCTTATATTTTTCGATACATCCGCCCGAGTAGTCGCTGTAGGGATAGACTGTTCCTATGTAGTTTGTATCCATATCTCTTTCATCTTGTTTGAGACACCACATTACGAATTCGGTGCACCAGGCTTCCTTGGGATGTCCGAACATTTCACCGTATTTCGTGCATCCTCGTTCGTCTACCGGGTATTCGGGCTGACATTCTCCGTAAGCGATCGCAAGATCTATAAATTTTTCTAATTCTGTCCTGACAGCTTCTGTCGGTTCTTCTGTCGGAGGAGATGTAAAAGGCTGAGTGGGCAGCTCGGTAGGCTCAGTGGTTTTCGGTTGAGTCGGCTCAAGAGTTTGAATTTGATTTTTATAATAAGTAAAGAGCGCGATTATTGCGATAATTGACGCTATGGCAATCACTGCACACACTCTTATTGCAAGGATATTCTCCGTCTCATTGAAGCTGTTTCCTTCTGAAAATGATATTATTTTTTATCGGGACAGCGAGTGTCTTCATTTGTTATTACGGCTATTACCGCAGACGCAGACACCTTTTTATCCAGATATTTCAATCCGAAAAAATATGCCGCTGTCGCCGCAAATGAGATAACGAGTAAAAACGGGGACGCTTTATAAAGAAGATATGAGGCGAAGAATATTATGACGGGAAGAAGAAATACATAAACTAACAGAAGATAGGTCTTGTTTGATTCCTCTACGGTAACTCTTACCGTGTCTCCGACATTTGCAGACACGGTGTTAACAGCGCGTATTTCGGTCATATGTGTGCCGCAGACAGAGGCGTTTTCGCAATGTGCACATCCTTCCGGACGCTTCGTTCTGACGTATGTGATACCGTCTTTTATTTTATATATTTTTCCCGTAACTGTCATGATATCAATCCTTCAATATCTGTTCGGCTATCCGTATACCGTCAACTGCGGAACTTACTATGCCCCCGGCATATCCCGCACCTTCTCCGCATGGATACAGTCCTTTTATTCCCACAGCGTTCATATTTTCGGTTCTCACAATACGGACGGGGGAAGAAGAACCTGTTTCCGGAGCCGTGAGTACGGCATCCGGAGAACTGCAGACAGACCTGCCGAAAGATGCGACACCTTCACGTAGCATTGACGAGACTTGCGGCGGAAATATTTTATCGAAATCCGCGAAAGCCGTTCCGGGGCGGAAGGTTGGTTTTATCCTGCCGAAGCCTGATGAGATTTTTCCTTTCAGAAAATCATCGGCGAGCACAACAGGCGCATCTCCCGAAAACATTTCAAAAGCTTTTTTTTCGATATCTTTTCTGAAATCAAGCCCTTGTCTCGGCGTATCAAATGACACGGAAGCAAGGAGCGCCGAGTTTGCGTTCTTACCGGCCCTTGCGTGATAACTCATGCCGTTTGTCACAAGCTGCCCGACTTCAGACGATGAATTTATTACTTCGCCGCCGGGGCACATACAGAATGTGTATACAGTCTTCGAAGCAGCACGGTCAATATGCTTGAAAAAAGAGTAATCTGCTGCTCTCAGGCGTCTGTCTTCGGCATATTTGCCGTATATTGCACGGTTTATATCACTTTGCAGATGCTCCATGCGGAAGCCGACGGAAAAAGGTTTTGCTGCGATCTGAAGCGGCTTTGAGAGCAACATTTCATAGGTGTCATTTGCCCCGTTACCTATTGCAAGCACAACATTTTCCGCGTCATACAGTTCGTCATTGAGACGTATCGCGGATACTTTATTATTTTGAAAAACTATGTCCGTAAGTTTTGTGTTATAAAGTATTTTTCCTCCGAGAGAAATGATTTCTTCACGCATGTTTTTAATTATACGGCGCAACAGATCTGTGCCTATATGAGGCTTGGCAAGGTACAATATTTCCTCCGGCGCGCCGAATTTGACAAAAGTCTCGAGAACGAATCGGGAGCGGGGATCGTTTATTCGCGTCGTAAGCTTCCCGTCGGAAAATGTTCCCGCACCGCCTTCGCCGAAACGGACATTCGATTCCGTATTGAGCATCCCCGATGTAAGAAATTTTTCGACATCATCTGCGCGTTCGGCTATCGTTTTTCCCCGTTCGGCTGCTATCGGGTGCAGACCTGCGAGCGCAAGCGCGTAAGAGCAAAACAGACCCGCAGGTCCGAAGCCTATAACAAAAACGGATTTATCCGAATGTTTTTCAAAAGCGGGAAGATACTCGTTGAGTTCAGAGAGCTTTGCGTTTTCAAGATCCGTCTTGACAGCCACTGAATAGACCTCTGTAATATCGCTTCTTCGGGCGTCAATTGATTTCCTGTAAATGAAAGCTTCTGTATCAAGGGGGAGAGCGGCTTTGGTTAAAGCCGCTCTTATAACTTGTTTTTCGGAACTTCCGAGAGGAAGTCGTATGTCATGTATAATTTTCATTCGTCCGTTAATATGTTAGTTTTACGTCAACGTAATACTGTGCCATCAAGCCACCTATTACACCGTCAGGAAGAGATATTATAAGCGGATATTTTCCGTCTTCCGACGGCTGTGCGGAAAGGTCAACAATGAGAATGAATGTATTCTCGTCGATCTCTTGCAGGTTTTCGGGTAGTGAGCGGAAAAGTATTTTGAGGGAACTCGTTGTTATCTCCGCGGATGCAACTCCGTCCGGTGTGTAAATAAACGTGCAGTTCTTGAGTTGAGCGGATTTAAGCGTGTATGTTTTTGTTTTTGCATTTCCGACAGAGATTTCCGCGGTTATATATTCGATTTCATCAACTGATGTCGTAAGGTCGGGCAGGGGAACAGGAAACGTAAATGTTGAGACTGAATCTGATATGTTGTCAAGGTAGACTGAAGGTTTGAGGTTAATGGCGTCAATTAAAGATACAACTTCCTCGGGTCCCTGAAGACGTATCGTCGGTGTCGAGAACTTGATTGTGGTGTATGAGCTTTCGTCGCCGCCGAATCTGTTAACGGTGTCAATCTTGAACGGTACTTCTTTTCTGTACTCCAGATCTACCGTCACATATGCCTGAGAGACATCAAGAGTAAGATATGTTCTGTCTACCGGGTTGCCTTCAGCATCGAGAAGGGAGATATCGACCATTTTATCGAAATCGGCTTTTGTCCCTACGACAGAGAGTTTAGCAACCGCGGAGCGTATGGTTTCAACGACATCCTTCGGACCTGTAACGGTGACCGATCCCGGTTCTATAGATGAGGAAACTTCTTCATACCCTGAGACATAATTCCCGACTCTTTCAAACGAAAGATCAAATGTCATCGTACTGCGTTTCTTGAATTCAATGGTGACATGATCGTCTCCGATGATCTCACATGTCTGACTGCCGTCATTCGCTGAGACAGCTATCGGTATTTTGTATATTCCTTCCGCCGCTACAGAATTCATATTAAGGCTTGCCTTGATCTTATCTTTTGAGAAGTTAAGAAAACTTGTCCTTGTTCCCGACACTCGGACGTTTACGCTGAAATTGCGGTTTGTCAGCATGGGGACAAGCTCGTTTTTATCGGGTGTGGAACCTTCATAGTTAAAAAGAATCGGAATGTCCGAATACTCTCTTGTGGTTTTCGGATCGGCGATATTTACTATATAAAGCCATATCCCTATCGCGAGAAGGATAGAGATAACTCGTATAAAATTGTCATTTTTTATGAGCGAAGCAAAGAAAGCGGTTATTTTTTTCATTTATTCTTTTCACGTCCTTTCCACAGAAAGGGAAGAAATTCTTTTTTCTCCTCTTTGTTTGCAATAAGCAATTTTGTAAGAGTCATGGAAAGCACGTCCGGCGTAACTCGTCTTGTAAGCTTGCCGTCAAGAGCAATCGAAATTATTCCGGTCTCTTCAGAAACTATTATTACGATGGCGTCGGAAATCTCACTTACTCCTATACCTGCGCGGTGTCGCGTACCCAGATCCGAATCGAGACGTTTTTCCGTGAGTGGAAGAAAACATCCGGCAGCCGCCAATCGGTTGTTGCGTATTATCGCGGCTCCGTCGTGTAAAGGCGCTTTGTTGAAGAATATATTCATTATCAGTTCGGGCGTTGTTCCGGCGTCTATGGTTATGCCCGTATTCATTATATCGCCGAGTTTTGTCTGGCGTTCAATAACTATGAGCGCGCCGGTTTTGGTTGCCGAAAAATTGCCTACGGCCTTTGTTACGTCGGCGATCATTTCTTTTGTTTTTTCCTCGTATGCGGATTCTTCGTCACCGTTTATCGCAAATCTTCCGAAAGTGCTTTTGCGTCCCATTTTTTCCAGCACGCTGCGAAGCTCCGGCTGAAATACTATCAATACCGCCAAAACGCCGAATTCAAGACACGAGTTCAGAATATATTCGGTCGCCGAAAGATGAAGAAGTTTTGCAACGAATAGAACAAGGAGTATAAGTACAATGCCGCGAATCAACTGTGCCGCACGGGTGTCTCTGAGAAGTTTTATCAGTGCGTACACAAGAAGCGCGACAAAGAGAATATCAATTATATCGAAAAAACTGAGATGGGTTATCGTCGTGACGATAAAATTCCACGTATTATTAAAAAAATCAGCCATCGCAAAACCTCGGTCTCCTGTTGGAATCTCCGTTTCTACGGCGGGCAGCTGCCGCGGTCGACGGTATTGAACAGAATATATCTATACTGTATACATTATAACAGTTATTTTGTAGAAAATCAATAGGGAAATCGAGATTTTAACATTTTTTTAAGTAAAATATCAGTTTTTCTGCATCTGAAAATGAATTCAGACCGCTGAATGATGCTCTTACGACACCCTGTGAGACTGTTCCGAGTTTTTCATGGGCAAGTTTTGAACAATGATATCCGCCCCGTACACAGATGCGGAAATCACTCAGATATGAGGTTATTTTTTCGGAATGTATATCCCGGACGTTGAATGCGAGTACCGACGAGCAGTCAGATTCCGGCGTATAGATCTTTATCCCCGGAATTGTTTTTAATCCGGAATATGCTACATCAAAAACGTTTTGTTCGCAAGCCTGTATAAGGTCTCCGTTTGAAGCGAGGAACTCCGCGGCGGCTCCGAGTCCCGCGATACCGGGGGTGTTCAATGTCCCGCTTTCAAGCGATTCGGGAAGAATGTCCGGTTGTGTTTCCGAAAGCGAAAGCGTACCTGTACCGCCGAACATTAACGCAGGCAGCTTTACATCCGTGCTGAGGAGCAATAATCCCGTTCCCTGCGGACCGAAAAGTCCTTTATGACCTGACGTGCAAAGAAAGTCAATTGGCATGGTTTGAAGACCGTATCTGAAATGCCCCGCCGTTTGTGATGCGTCAACCGCAAAGAGAACTCCGTATCGCCTGCACATTGCACCTATTTTGCAGACGGGAAGTCTTTTTCCGGTGACATTAGATGCATGAGTTACAAAGACAAGTTTTGTGTTTTTACGGAGTTTCTTCTCAAAGGCTTTGGTTACGTCATTTTCGGATGTATTGACGATGTCAAAGCTGCAGATTCCGCGATCTCTGAGATTTACCAGAGGACGCAGAACAGAATTATGTTCCATATCCGATATCAGACAATGCCCGCCGTTCTGCATTACTCCGTTGATGACCGTGTTTATTGCGTGTGTGGCGTTTGACGTGAAAATGACATTTTCGGAATGTTCGGCGAGCCCGAAAAGGGAAGCTATATTCTTTCGCGCGTTGAACACGCACATTGCAGCACTTTCGGATAAAAAATGGCCGCTTCTTCCGGGATTTGCACCGTTCTCACGAAGGATTTTCGATACCGCATCATATACACATGCAGGTTTCGGAAAAGTAGACGCGGCATTGTCTAAATAGACCATATCATTCAAAATCATATACGTCACCGGTCATTGGAATGTTCGCGTCATCCATTATTTGTTTTGCCGACGAAAGATCCTTCTGCAAAACTTTTATACATCTTGCGCATCCGTATTTCGGGTTGAATGTCTGACGGGTAATATAGGCGCTGATACCCTTACGTGATAATATATCTGCCGCCTTCTGAGCATAGGTGAGCGACTTTACAAGTATACATTTATAGATCATATTTCTTTCTCCTTTTTGTTCGCAGTTCCTTCTTATATATTATATGATCTATGCGGCAAAAAGTTTTAAAAATATACTTGAAAAATCGACCGATATGTGGTATAATTATATATGGAAGTCGGGGCAAATGTACATAGGAGGTGTTTAATATGCCTGAATTCCTGCAAAGTTTTAGCTTTGTGTATCTTTGGCTTATACTTCTCGTGATCTTTGTGATTGCTGAAGCTGCGACCGCAAATCTTGTAACTATTTGGTTTGCCTTAGGTGCTTTTGTTGCACTGATAGTGTCATTGTTTAATGTGTCCCCTTGGATATGTTTTACGGTGTTCATACTGGTATCAGCCCTGACACTTCTGATTACCCGCCCGATAGTCCGTAAACGTATATTGCCGGCAGTCGTCCCGACAAATTCCGATTCCGTTATAGGTGAGGTAGGGATAGTTGATGAAACTATAGACAATATCAACGGCAGCGGATATGTTCTGATTTCGGGTATAAGCTGGATGGCTCGGTCAAGCAATGATACGGTTATTGAAAAAGGCAACAGAGTCATTGTCGACCGCATTGAAGGCGTTAAAGTGTACTGTCATTCCGAAGAAAACAATTAAATAAGGAGGATAAAAAAATGATTGCAAATGTTGTTTTAGCAGCAACCCAGCCGTCTTCCATAGGAGGACTTGTGGCAGCGCTAATAGCTGTTGCCGTGATTCTGCTGATTGTGATTTCCAACATAAAAATAGTATCTCAGACTCAGGCTATGGTAATTGAAAGGCTCGGTGCGTATGTAACGACATGGCACACGGGACTTCATTTCAAAATTCCTTTTATCGAAAAAGTCGCAAAAATAGTTTCTCTTAAAGAGCAGGTTGTAGACTTTGACCCACAGCCGGTGATAACGAAAGACAATGTTACGATGCAGATAGACACCGTAGTGTATTTCGAAATCACGGACCCGAAGCTTTATGCATACGGTGTCGATAATCCGATGGCGGCCATAGAAAACCTCACCGCGACGACTCTGCGTAATATTATCGGCGATCTTGAACTTGACTCTACGCTGACTTCCAGGGATCTTATCAATACCCAGATGCGTTCAATTCTTGATATCGCGACCGACCCTTGGGGAATTAAAGTAAAACGTGTTGAAGTAAAGAATATCATCCCGCCCAAAGAAATACGTGAGGCTATGGAAAAACAGATGAAAGCCGAGCGTGAACGCCGTGAGGCGATACTCCGTGCTGAAGGTGATAAAAAGAGCGCGATTCTTGTTGCTGAAGGCCAGAAAGAATCCGTTATTCTTACTGCGGAAGCTGAAAAACAGGCCGCGATACTTCGCGCCGAGGCTGAAAAGGAAGTCAGAATCAGAGAGGCTGAAGGCGAAGCGGAAGCCATACTCAAGGTTCAGGAAGCGAATGCTCTCGGTCTGAAGAAACTCAATGAGGCTGCGCCTACGGATGCGGTGTTGAAACTTAAAGCTATGGAAGCGTTTACAAAAGCCGCAGACGGAAAGGCCACGAAGATAATTATCCCCTCTGAAATACAAGGTGTTGCGGGGCTTGCGTCTTCTGTAAAAGAAATCGTAAAAGAATAAAACCAAATGCGGAAGGCTTCCAAGGCTTCCGCATTATTCTTACTCGTCTATCTCAAAAAGATCGTTCGGATCAAGGTATTTTCCTTCTTTTACTACCGCAAAATGGAGATGATTTCCGATATCGGCCTCGCAGTCAGCCGTTTTTCCCGTCATACCTATTTTGGTTTCGGGCGTGACACTGTCTCCGACTGCAACGCTTATTATTGATAACGACTGATAGACGGAGTGCGATCCGTCGGCGTGTCTGATCGACACCGTGTGGCCCATAAGTGAGTCGTTGTATACGTCTTCAACTGTTCCTGCTGCACTTGCGAACACGTCTTTTTCCGTATCGGAAATAAAGTCGATACCCTGATGCATTCTCCAATCGTTCATAGTCTCGGAGAAAACGGGGACAGTTCCGGAGAATACTCCCACGCTTCTAACGTCGGAAATATCTATCGGGATGTTGAATACAACAACAGGCGGATTTTCCTGATCTGTCGGTGATTCTACCTCCGAGTCTGTCGGATCCTCAATAGGCTCGATTACGCTTGAGCCTGTCGGATCTTCATCCTTGAGCCAATCTGGCTTATAGTTCTGCTCTATCTCAATTATATTCTCAGTCGGCGTATCAATGCTGTTTTCGGTATTTCCGTAATTCAACGCCAGATATCCTGCGAGACATACCATAAGCATGCTGACTGTAAGGATCGTATAAAACCCTCTGTCTTTGAAAAGTACAGATAAAAACCCTTTCTTTTTTCTGTATGAACCGGACATAAATTTAACCTCCCATAAGTTAAAGTCTTCCTGTTGCTATCTTTTCCTTATGGGAGGTTTTTTATTCATTTAATTTCGGATTAGTCGATGACTCTTACTTTAAGAACACCGTCAATGGCTTTGATACTGTTTTCGATATCCGTGTCTTTTATTGTATCCGACAAATCGAATATCGCATATGAGAGGTCCGCCTTGCTCTTGCTGTGAACATAATCGATATTATGGTTTTTGCCGCTGATTACGGAAGTGAACTGGGAGAGCATGTTGGGAATGTTTTTATGGAGAACGCAGACTCTGCTGCCGGTGCTTCTCTCGGATGCTACGTTCGGGAAGTTAACGCTGTTTTTGGTGTTGCCGTTTTCAATGTAATCTGTCAGTTCGGAAACAGCCATTGCAGCGCAATTGTCTTCGGATTCAGGCGTGGATGCCGCGAGATGAGGAATCGCGATGACATTCTTCATGGCAAGGACTTTTTCGTCCGGGAAGTCCGTTACATATTTCGCGATCTTGCCGGATTCAAGTCCTTCGGCAACATCGTCCTCATTGATTATATCGCCTCTGGAGAAGTTGAACAGACGTACTCCGTCTTTCATTTGTGCAATAACGTTCTTGTTTATCATGCCCTTTGTATCGGGGGTAAGCGGTACATGAACGGTTATGTAATCGCAGTTTTCATAGATGGTCTTTACGTTATCGACTTTTTTTAGGGAACGACTCATCTTAAGCGCGCTTTCTACGGACAAGTAGTTGTCGTAGCCGTATACTTCCATATTAAGACCGAGAGCAGCGTTGACAATCTGGCTGCCGATAGCGCCGAGTCCGATAACACCGAGCTTTTTGCCTGCCAGTTCGGGACCGACAAAATTGCTCTTGCCTTTTTCTACGAGAGCGGGGATCTCCGCGCCTTTATCTTTAATAGTCTGGACCCAATTTATACTGTCAACAATCTTTCTCGATGCGAGAAAGAGAGCGGCGATTGTGAGTTCTTTTACCGCGTTTGCGTTTCCGCCGGGAGTGTTGAATACGGCGATGCCTTCAGCGGTGCATTTGTCAAGCGGAATGTTGTTTACACCGGCACCGGCACGGGCGATCGCTTTGAGGTTTGAGTTAAAAGGATATTCATGCAACGATGCGGAACGGACGAGAATCCCGTCGGGATCGCTTTCGGAATCAGAACAATTATAAACGGTCTTGTCAAGCTTTGCAAGTCCGACAGGGGATATCTTGTTAAGTGTTTTTACGGAATACATTATGCGTTCTCCTTTTCAAACTTGTTCATGAAATCAATAAGTGCCGTGCATCCTTCAACAGGCATTGCGTTGTAAATGCTTGCTCTCATGCCGCCGACGCTTCTGTGACCCTTGAGGTTTACAAAGCCTGCCGCAGAAGCTTCTTTGACGAACTTCGCGTCAAGATCCGCATTGCCGGTAATGAACGGAATGTTCATTATAGAACGGTCATCACCCTGAACGGTTGCGGAGAACATCTTGGAATTATCAAGGAAGTCGTATATCGTGGCAGCTTTCCTGTAGTTGATCTGCGCCATAGCTTCAAGACCGCCTAATCCTTTGATCCATTCAAGGACGAGTTTGCATATGTATATAGCATAGGTCGGGGGCGTGTTATACATAGAGCCGTTGTCGGCATGTATCTTATATTTGAACATCTGGGGCGTTATATCCAAGGGTTCGGTTATGAGATCTTCTCTGACGATGACGACGGTAAGTCCCGCAGGCCCCATGTTTTTCTGTGCGCCGGCAAATATGAGGCCGTATTTGGAAACGTCGATAGGCTCGCTGAGAATACAGGAAGAGAGGTCCGCTACAAGCGGAACGTCACCGGTTTCCGGAAGAGTCTTGAATCTTGTACCGTAAATTGTATTGTTTTGGCAGATATAGAAATAATCTGCGTCTTTATCGAATTTAGCAGGGTCAAGTTTGGGTATGTAATTATATACTTTATCCTTAGATGAACCAACAACGTTAACAGTTCCGAATCTGGAAGCTTCGTCATATGCTTTCTGTGCCCACTGTCCGGTAAGAACAAGGTCTATCTTCTTTTTCTTCATGAGGTTAAGCGGAATCATAGAGAATTGGGAAGAAGCACCACCTTGAAGGAAGAGAACTTTATAGTTGTCCGGAATGTTCATGACTTCGCGCAGAAGAGCCTCAGCGCCGTTAATTATGGTTTCATAAACTTTGGATCTGTGGCTCATTTCCATGACAGACATACCGCTGCCTGCGTAGTCGAGCATTTCCTCCTGGGCAATCTTGAGAACTTCAACGGGGAGCATGGAAGGACCCGCCGAGAAATTGTAAACTCTGTTCATTGTGATCTGTTCCTTTCGAATAATTATTCTATCAGGATTGATATCCTTGTCAACTTTTGTTCTATTATAGTTTATTTTTCCCGATATGTCAATACTATAATTATATAAAATGGTATATTTTGATATTTTGTTAAAAAGCCCCGGATTTTCAATCAAACGTTGTCCGTAATGATGAATTTTTCAATTTTTGTAAACGTTTCCGGTGAGAATTTAGCTTTTATGCTCATAAACGTTCCGTTGTCACGATGTTCAGAAAATAATACATTGGAACAGTTGTGGATATAATTCACCCATTTGCCGTCCGTGTACGGTATAAGAATATCGTACAACTTTTCTTTTCCGAAATTTTCGGCGATCGATATTTTAAGTTTATCAAGGCCGACACCCGTTTTTGCCGACACCGTGAAAACATTCGGTTTTTTCTCCCGTATCTGCTCGGGAATGACGGCAGGGAGGTCTTGACGGTCGGATTTGAAATTATCGTATTTGTTGAAGACCAGGTAACACGGTTTATCCGCTGCTCCGAGTTCTGACAAGATATTCTCGACGACATCAATATGGCAAGCCGCTTCGGGGTCGGAAATATCGACGACATGTATCAGCAGGTCTGCTGTCATGGACTCTTCAAGCGTCGATTTGAACGATTCAACAAGGGAATGGGGCAATTTGCGTATGAACCCTACTGTATCTATCATTATGATGTCTGAAGCGGAAATATCTGTATCGGAAAAATCTATTTTTCTTGCAGTCGTGTCGAGTGTCGCAAAAAGTTTGTCTTCAGCGTAAACGTCAGCACCGCAAAGAGCGTTTAGCAGAGTGCTTTTTCCCGCGTTCGTATAGCCGACAAGAGCACATGTACACAGATTGTTTTTTGCCCGGAGCTTCCGTGTAAGCTTTCTTCTTTCCGAGACCTCTCGGAGTTGTTGCTCAAGGGCTGTTATTCTTTTTCTGATATGGCGTCTGTCTGTTTCAAGCTTGCTTTCCCCGGGGCCTCTCGTACCTATGCCGCCGCCGAGCCGCGACAAAGCTTTGCCCATTCCGGAGAGCCTCGGCAAACGGTATTGCAGTTGTGCAAGCTCTATTTGGAGACGCCCTTCGGATGAGCGCGCACGAGCTGCAAAAATATCAAGTATGAGTGTCGTTCTGTCGATAACTTTAACATCGAGTGCATCCTCAAGCGCTTTCGTCTGTGAGCCGGACAACTCGTCATCCGCGATTACGGTATCAACGTCGTTATTGCTGCAAAATTCCGAAAGTTCTTTAAGCTTACCCTGTCCTATATATGTTGCCGGATGCGGCGATGAACGCTTTTGAAGTATCTTTCCGACGGTTTCAGCACCCGCGGTATCAGCAAGACGTTCGAGCTCGTCTATGGACAATTCTGCTTCATTTGAGTTGCCGTAATCTATTCCAAGCAGCACTACACGTTCTTTTTTATTGTCTGTATTATTCATCGTTGTTCCTTTGAGGTCATTATCATTTTGTTCTTTGTTTAATGATATCTTTCACTTTCTGCAAATCACTGCAAGTCAGCACCGGAATGAGTTCGTTTATTTTCTCAATACTCAAATCTCACCAACGCAGAGGGGGGGCTTGACAAATATTCATATATGCGATACAGCCGTCGGCGGAACACCGCGCAAAAGTCTGCGCGATGATAGAAACAGGGAAGACTATACCGTCAGCGGCATTTCCGAGTGCACTGAGTTGCCGTTGCCGGTAGAAATTCGGCTAACGATATTTTTGAAACGTATCACCTTGATCTTAACTGCCAGAAAGCCACAGCGCTTGCTGCTGCAACATTCAACGAGTCGACATTATGATACATCGGGATCTTTACCGTATAATCACAGTCCGATATTGTGATCCCGGAAAGCCCGTCTCCTTCTGTTCCGAGGACGATTGCGAGCTTATTTTCCGCCGTAAGTTTTTCATCATCTATGCTGACAGAATCATCCGTTAAAGCCATTGCCGCGGTTTTAAATCCCATTTCACGCAGGCGGTCGATCCCCGGGTGCGGCCAATCTCCGATATCGTTCCCGATTTTCGTCCACGGCACCTGAAAAACAGTTCCCATGCTGACCCTTACGGCTCTTCTGCAAAGTGGGTCACAGCATGACGGCGTGACAAGCACCGCATCAATACCGAGTGCTGCAGCCGAGCGGAAAACAGCACCTATGTTAGTTGCGTCCGCGATACCTTCAAGTACGGCGACACGTCGGGCTAAAGAGCATATGGCTTCGACTTCGGGCAATTGCGGACGCTTCATTGCACATAATACACCTCGGGTAAGTTCATAACCCGTAAGCTGCGCAAGTATTTCTCTGTCAGCCGTATATACGGGAATATCTCCGCAACGCTCGATTATGTCACGCGCGTCTCCGTTTATATGTTTTCTTTCCATAAGCAAAGAGATCGGAGGATGCCCAATATCGAGCGCAACTTTAATCACTTTTGGACTTTCTGCAATAAAAATGCCTTTCTCCGGATCAAGGCGACTGCGCAACTGCGTTCCCGTCAGACGCGCGAAAACGTCCAATTCCGGCGCACTTATGTCCGTTATTTCAATTATATTCGGCATATGGTTCTCCTTGTATCTCCGGCCTCGGCACAATTTTATTCATTATAACTCTCAATTGTAAAAAAGTCAAGCATTATTCTATGATTCATAAATGCAAAAACTCCCGTGCGATAACCGCACGGGAGCATATCTTTACAACAGTTTTTCGATATCGTTTATACTTTCCGTAGGTCTCGTACAGGCTCTTCCGCGGCAAAGACAGTACAATGTTCCTCTTGATTTCGGATATCCGGAAGTGAACGGGGCAATGCTTGACAATCTTTTCTCATTGACAGGCGTTTTAACGATAACGGTGAGGTTTACACGGGGTTTAATGCGCAGAAACTTTATCAATTCTTCGGGAATTACATCCGATATACATACCAGTTCTGCCGTCGGCCACAATTCTTCAGTCATCGCCATAAGCGCAAAGCAATGTCCCGCAGGAAATCCGCTCACCGCGCCTGCAAGATATTCAAATTGAAGTGCCGCAGTATTGCGCCGTTTTTCTTCGCCCGTAATACGTCCAAGGCGTGAAAGAATAAGAGCTGCAACGGAATTTCCGGAAGGCATCGCACCGTCGTAGGAATCACGTTTTCGTGTTATGAGCTGCTCGCCCTCATTCGCATAGGGAAAAAATCCGCCATGCTCGCTGTCGAAAAAGTATTTAAGCATCAAATCCGTTAAACGGCACGCTTCCTCCAGCAGTTCGATGTCGAACGTCACTTCATACAGTTCCAGCAACCCCCATATATAAAACGCGTAGTCATCAAGTTTTCCCGCGTAGGCGGGCTCACCGTCACGCCATCGAGCAAATAGACTCCCGTTACCGCCGGTCAGATTCATCTGAATAAAACGAACCGCGTCTTCCGCCGGTTTCAGAAATTTTTCTTCGTCAAATACAAGCCCCGCACGCGATAATGCCGCTATCATAAGTCCGTTCCACGAGGTCAGTATCTTGTCATCTTTATGCAGTTCACTTCGGTTCTTTCGGTATTCATAAACCTTTTTCCGTGTTCGTTCCGTCTTTTCTGATTCGTGCTCCCAATCCTCGGTTTTTATAAGGTTGGGGACACTTTTTTCTCCGAAATTTCCTTGTTTAGTGATATCAAATCTGCGGCAGAATTCCTCAGAATCTTCCTTTCCCAGTACTTCGGACAGTTCATCCGGAGAAAAGAGGTAATATTCTCCTTCATTTCCGTTACTGTCGGCATCCTGTCCGCAGTAGAATCCGCCTTCCTTATTTTTCAGTTCGGTCAGAATATAATCGAGCGTTTCATAGACTGCTGTTTTATAAATATCCCGTTTTGTCATGTGATAAGCTTCAGTATATACGAGCGCAAGCAAAGCATTGTCATAAAGCATTTTTTCGAAATGAGGTACCAGCCATTTCCCGTCTGTGGAATATCTCGAAAAACCGCCTCCGACATGGTCGAAAATACCTCCGCGATACATGTGCTCCAAAGTCTTTTCAGCCATTTCTTTTGCCAAGCTGTTTTTCGCCAAGGTGCCGTACCGCAAAAGGAAAAGAATATTATGCGGGGTGGGGAATTTAGGCGCCATGCTGAAACCTCCCCACATTGCATCATAACTCTGCACAAGACTCTCCACACCTCTTTCAACGAGTTGCCTGGTGGGGGCTATTCTTGTGTTTTCGGGTTCATGCTTGATTATTTCCGTAAGCTGTTCTGCGGTTCCCAGCAAACTTTCGCGGTCAGTTCGCCAGAGTTCGGCAGCTTTGTTGAGAAGCCTCAGCAATTGATTTCTGGGCAGATACGTACCTGCCCAGAAAGGCTTCCTGTCGGGGGTCAGCAGAAGGGTAAGGGGCCAGCCGCCGGATCCGTTCATCGCCATGCACGCGTCCATGTAGACCGCGTCTATATCCGGTCGTTCTTCTCTGTCGACCTTGATCGGAATAAAATATTTATTCAGCACCTTTGCGATGTCATCGTTGACGAATGATTCATGCGCCATCACATGACACCAATGGCATGAAGAATAGCCTATACTTAAAAATATCGGTTTATCTTCATCATGTGCAAATTTCAGATTTTCTTCTTTCCATGAACGCCAGTCTATCGGGTTATCCGCATGTTGCAGCAAATATGGGGATTTTTCGTCTATAAGTCTGTTCATTCAGATATTCACCTCTGTCGGATTTTTTTTATTCATTATTATTTTCCACTAAGAGCTATTTATCCTTAAATATCCGATGTTATACAACATAGAAAAGTAAAAACTGACAAACGACAGCTGGTTTGACGGTGCTTGTCCGAAAATTCCGAAGTGTTAAATTGTATCCCGTAATTAAAATCGGTTTTTTCATAAATGTTTTTCATGTAATTCTGAAAATTATTTACAATTATACTCGATTTAATTCAAAATATCAATAGTTTTAAAATTTTACGATTTTTTTTAAAAATACGGTTCTAAAATGCAAAATTCGAGCATATATATTAATGTACAGCATTTTGTCGGTGCTGTATCGCCATAGAAACATCATAAAAAACTACAAAAAGGTCTTATTTTAATTTAAAGGATGGTAAATTCAATGAAAAAAGTAAAAATTATTATTTCCGCTCTCATCTTGTCGTGCCTTATGCTTAACATGCCGGCATTTGCCGAGGCTGAACAATCTTCTGAACGTCTGTATCCTGAAATCCAGACAAGCATGAAGTTGTCTGATGAAAAAATAGAATTGTTAAAACAGATATGGGCCGGCGAAAAAGAAAACCAGGAAACGAGAGGCAATCTCTTGTGCTCCTTGTTTGGTCACACCATCGAAGAAGGAAGCATGATCGTAGTGGATCATTTGGTTCGTGATGAGGCTCCGAGATGCAAGAAGTCTTACTGCACTACAGAGGTTTGTACACGTTCAGGATGTGACTATGCAAATGTTACCGTAGATGGTGAGGTTTATTTCTTTTGCGGAGAGCACTAAACATAACTAAACATAACTAAATATACTTAAATAGCTATACACAATGATGTTTCTTGAGGCGAGCCAACGATAAATCAAAACAAACAGCAGAAAACGGCAGAATGAGTGAAATATCTCTTTCTGCCGTTTTCTTCTTGTTTTTATATTTTTTTAACACATGGCTAGTGTTACGGGACAACGTGAGTCAAATAATGGTGGTAGTAAATATCTGTAGATCTGTAACATGTGCAGTAGGTGCCAATGGAAAATCGAAAGTCCCCTTCAAAGGCAACTGTAGCATTAACACATTTTCTGCCACGATAGGCCATGTCAGCGCGGAGACACGCTTAATATCTATAGCCATATCACCGATACCATGCAACAACAAGCGGTGGTTCTCATTAACCTGGGAATTGCAAGGACAGACACGCCGATTTCTGAGCATGGAAGCGCAGACAATGCAATTTACTAACCGAACGCAGAACGAGTCACAGAGCCGAAATTTGAGCCGTACAAGGGCAAGATCCGCAAGCCCGGCACGGGGTGTGTCACCATGATTAACGACCACCTCTATGAAGGACGGTACACGCCGACCAACGCCTACGGCAAGCGGGAAAGCCACAACATCTACGCGAAAACAAGAGAAGAATGTGAAGAAAAGCTCACGGTGCTGATTGTTGAGATGAAAGCGGAAATTAAGGCTGAGAAGGAGAAAAGGAAGAAAGAGAGCACATAAAGAAAGAGTGGCGACCGCGGTCGCCACTCAATATTTGCAGTGCAGTAAACAAATAAACCATGCTAATTAAGTTTTTTGGTAAAGCGACAGTGAGGATAGTTTGAACAACCCATAAAACCACCATTTTTACCGTGCCGTACGACAAGAGCGCTCCCACAACGCGGACAAATGTTATTTTCTATATTTTCCTTCATTTTTTCGATGTTTTCTATATGTTCTGCATTGCTTATCATATTACTTTTATTGTGATTAACAAGTATATCATATATTGAACTCATTTCATCAAACGAAAGCAATTTTTCGTCAGGAGTCTTTAACTTGCGTATGATTCCTCCTACGGTACATACACTCTGTGATTGAATAAACCTAATATTTCCTTTGACAAACACCACTATGGGGATAATAGGAGTGTCTAGCGGGAGCAATTCTTTAATCGCAAATTTGTGTGTGAGATTTTGTTTTACGGGACTGTAAAAATAATTTTTCACTTTGCCATAATTCAGAACCTGAGTCCAGTTTTGCTGAGAATCATTTCCATATATGCGCCCAGAGTAATTTTTTGTTTCTATTACGAAAACGCCATTCGGATTGATCACCACATGGTCAATTTGTGATGTTTTCCCCGGAGCAGTTTCTAATACAAGGTTGTTGATGATGAATTTTGGATTCTTCAAATCAGCAGAATTTCTTCCAATAACAATTTTTATAATTGTTTCTCCGATTATACCTTTAACTATCGGCAACTTTAAGGTAAAAACGATTACAGCAACAATAATCAAGAAATAAATCATGTTCACCCTCAAAAATATCAGCCGCAGAGTTTCCCCTGCAGCTTCATTTTGCGGTCAAAACCGCGATTTTTGGTATTCAAGTGCCTCATGAATACCGAAATTGGTCGGAGTGACAGGGTTCGAACCTGCGGCATCTTGCTCCCAAAGCAAGCGCGCTACCAACTGCGCTACACCCCGATACAAACGGAATCAATTAAAAAAACAAGCCCGGCAATTCCATGTCGGGCTTGTCTGGTGGACCTGGTGGGGATCGAACCCATGACCTCCGCGTTGCGAACGCGGCGCTCTCCCAGCTGAGCTACAAGCCCATGTCGTATTTTTCTTACGCATGATATTATAAACTATTCGGGAGTGCTTGTCAAGGGGATTATTGAAAAAATGCAAAATATTTCAAAAAATCATACCAAGAGTTTTATTGCACCGGGAATATTTTCAATACTTACAGAATCCGTTGTACCGCCGAACTCGCCATCGAGGGTCCACGGTATCGGTTTTTCGGTTTTTACGGTAACCGAGGAGGCCTTCTCGAAAACTATCATCTCGTCTCCAAAGGTTCCGGAATTTATAGCTGTGAGTATTCTCGCAAGTTCGTTAGGGGTACGGGGATTCTTAATGAGGATTATTTCGAACTTGCCGTCATTGAACTCTACTATGCTTTGCTTGATATTTATTATTCCGCCTATGGACACAGAGTTTGTGACGGCTCCGAAAAGTACGTCTTCGGAATACTCTTTTCCATTGATTTGGGCTGTAACATGTATCGGTTGAATGTTAGGTACATCCTTTATGCCCTCAAGAATGTAGGCAAGATGTCCTAACGAGTTCTTTATTTGCTGCGGAGCGGAATACGATGTGGATGCAAAAGCGCCGAAAGAGGCAATATAGGTAAAGTTACGCAGGTTCTCGCCCGATTCAAACTTCCCGATGTCTATTGCTTTCGGTTGATTTGTCAAAATTGCTTTTGTTGCTTTTGTTATGACGGTAGAAATGCCGAAATTGTTGGCAAAATCGTTTGTGCTGCCCGCAGGTATATATCCGATGGGGATTGATATATCTGTTTGCATAAGTCCTGATATGACTTCGTTAAGCGTTCCGTCGCCTCCGCAGCAAACGACAGCGTCATGGCCTGCGGCTTTTTCCTTCGCAAGTCTTGTCGCATCACCTCTGCACGTAGTTGTACGTACTGTCACGTCAATATCGTTTTTTGAAAAGGTATCAACTATTCCGAAAAGTCCCGATTTCGATTTCATTTTTCCGGCTACCGGATTTATTATCAGAAGTATTTTTTTGAAATCAAAACTGTTATCCATAATTTTCTCCTTTACAAATTTTTCATAATTTGATTATAGCATATCCGGGGCAGAAAATCAAGTCTCGATTTGTTTTTGTTGAAAACTTTTGATTGACAAATTGATGGTGTAGTGATATAATTAAACAAAAACCCAAGGAAGATTCAAAAATGTCTGATAATCGCAATAAAATCAGAAAAGTTGCGTTCGGAGGAATAATCACGGCAGTTTCCGTCGTCTTTTTATTTATCTCATCATTCCTCGGCATCGCGACTTACGCCGCTCCGGCACTTGCAGGGCTTTTGATGGTTCCTCTTATGTATGAAGCGGGAAGAGGCACTTCATTTACGGCATACGCCGCCGTCTCCGCTATTTCATTATTTTTTATTCCCGAAAAGGAATTGGCATTCATGTATGTCTCGTTTTTCGGTTATTACGCATTGATAAAAGATCTGCTTGAAAAGATACGTCCTAAATTCCTGTCGGTATTGGCAAAATTTGCCGTATTCAATGTCGCGATAATCCTTGCCTATGTGGTTCTGCTGAATGTTATTGCCCCGCCGGAACTTGTCAAGGAGTTCTCCGAAAGCGGAATACGGTATGAACTGGCGTTGCTCGCGGTAGGCAATTTGCTGTTTGCCGTTTACGATTTTTTGCTTAAAATGCTTTCTGTTGTTTATATAAAAAAAATACGCCCTAAACTGGGGTTAAAATAATTACGAGGCTGAAAAATGATATCTCTTCTCTCAAAAATATTCATTAAAGATCACGATTACTACACTTCGCCCAAA
This sequence comes from uncultured Eubacteriales bacterium, assembly GCA_959604355.1. GTDB lineage: Bacteria > Bacillota > Clostridia > Oscillospirales > UBA644 > HGM12619. Next base: position 51,573 of record CAUHAO010000005.1, on the reverse strand, counting down.
GTGCGCCGCGCATACGGCGTTCTTTGCGGAACTGTCGGTATAATTCTTAACGTTTTCCTTTTCGCGGTCAAGTTCGTTGCCGGTATTCTTTCCGGCTCCATCGCAATAACCGCAGACGCGTTCAATAACCTTTCAGACGCGGGGTCGTCTATAATAACCCTTGTCGGATTCAAAATAGCGGGGCAGAAGCCTGATCCCGAACATCCATTCGGCCACGGAAGGGTAGAATACATATCAAGTCTTATTGTATCTTTCCTTATAGTGCTCATGGGTTTTGAACTCGGCAAGACATCTGTTGAGAAAATCATACATCCCGAGCCGACGGAATTCAGCCTTCTAATCTGCGGTATTCTTGTCTTGTCTATATTGGTAAAAGCCTATATGGTTTTCTATAACCGTAAAATCGGGAAAAAGATCGATTCAACGGCGATGAAGGTCGTGTCATCCGACAGTCTGAACGATTGTATTGCCACTGCGGTTGTTCTTGCGGCGACATTGATTTCTCATTTCTATAACATAAACATTGATGGTTACTGTGGTATCGCCGTTGCAGTATTCATAGTCATTTCAGGTATCAACGCGGCAAAAGAAACTATAAGCCCGCTTCTCGGCGAACCGGCGGACCCCGAATTTGTAAAAGAGATCACCCGAATCGTTATGAGTCACGAAGAGATCAAGGGCATACACGATTTAATCGTACATAATTACGGCCCCGGGCGCACAATGATTTCTCTTCACGCAGAGGTTTCGGTACACAGCGAGTTGATGAAAACTCATGACACCGTCGACAATATAGAACGCGAGCTCTCGGAAAAACTCGGCTGCATGGCGGTAATACATATGGATCCAATATCCGACGATGATGAAACGACCATAAACCTGAGGCAGCGTGTGATAGATATCATTGAAGACCTGGACGAAAAGATGACAGTACATGATTTTCGCATAGTCAAGGGCCCGACTCACACAAATATAATTTTTGACATCGTTGTGCCGTATGAATCAAAGTATTCATCCGGAGAATTGAAATCCCTTATATCAGAAAAAATCAAAGGTATTAACGAGAATTATTATTCGGTAATCAACATCGACAGACCGTACGTATGATGACATGAAAGGAGATCCCGCATGGCTCGTTCTCAGAATCAAAAACTCAAATTATTGTATTTGATGAAAATCTTCTGCGAGCAAACGGATCCGGATCATCCCATGTCTCTTTCCGACATAATTTCCCAGCTTGAAAAATACGGTATAACATCCGAGCGGAAAAGTCTATATGATGATTTTGAGTGTCTCAGACTTTTCGGGGCGGATATTGAATATGAGAAGAATAAGGGCTATTATATTGCCGAAAGGGCTTTTGAGCTTCCCGAACTTCAGCTTCTCGTTGATGCGGTTCAGTCGTCAAAGTTCATCACATACCGCAAAAGCGTTGAACTTATAAAAAAGCTTGAAAATCTTGCCGGATCACATGATGCAAAAAAGTTGCAAAGACAAGTCTATGTTGCAAACAGAGTAAAAACCATGAATGAATCCATATATTACTCTGTTGACAGTATCAATTCGGCTATATCCGAAAATGTAAGAATTAAATTCAAGTATTTTGATTGGGATGAAAACAAAAAACGTAAGCTACGTTATAACGGCAAAGAATACCGAGTCAGCCCGTGGGCTCTGGTATGGAACGACGAAAATTACTATATGGTGGCCTATGATACCGAAAAAGGAATAATCAAGCATTATCGAGTGGACAAAATGCTTAATATTTCTTTGGATAAGGAAAAACGAGACGGAGAAAAGATGTTCGAGAATTTCGATGTTGCATTGTATTCAAGAACAATGTTCGGAATGTTCGGCGGGGAAGAGGAGACCGTGACACTGCGTTGCAGGAACACAAAAGCAAACGTGATTATTGATAGGTTCGGAAAAGACGTGACATTTTTTAAAGATGATGACGAGCATTTCATCGTCAACGTAAAAGTCTCTGTAAGTCCCGTTTTTCTTACATGGATAATGAACTTTGGCTCGGATATAAAAATCGTTTCGCCGCAGTCTGTCATCCGAGACCTCAAAGCTTTAGCGAAAGATGTTCTCTGTCAGTATGAATAAAAAAGAAAAATACTTGAACTTATGAACAATTTGTGAAAGACACTTGCAAAAACAAATAAAATATGATATAATCATTCGGCGCAGTCGAAAGGCTGCCGAATATTTCGGGGTGTAGCGCAGATGGTAGCGCGCTTGGTTCGGGACCAAGAGGTCGTGGGTTCAAATCCCGTCACTCCGACCATATCGAGTGTTCATAACGTACTTGAGTTATGGACACTCGATTTATCTTTATATGACGGTGTTTTCTTGGATTTGAAGCAGGTTCTGATGAAAGTCAAACCGTGCTTTTTTCGTTATACAATGAAATACCACCCGATATACGGGTGGTATTTATTCTTATAATTCTTCAAAAATCTTTGTGCCGTGTTTTCGTATCCACGAATTGAGAAGTATCGTACCGGATTCAAAGACCGCGGTCACTATTACAAGATACAGTATCGGGGGAATAAATTTCCATAACAGCAGATATAAGGCCGCAAAAGCGATTACGATAAACCATCCTCCGAAAAGCGTTATTACGACAGAAAAGCTTTGCTTGACAGGCACTGTTTCGTTTGTCCAGTCAAGATTCGGTTTTTTCAGATTAAGAAACAACCCTATTGCGCTCATCAACTGTACAAAGGAGAACACCGACAAGACCATAAGAACGGATGTCATAATATCAGAGCCTGTAACAATAGCAAGAAGTACCATACTGATAACAGCCGGCGGAACCGTGAGCAACAGATGCAGCATTTGTTTAGCGTCAAGGATGTCCTTTGTATTGACGGGCAATGAGCGTATTATCCAAAGATTTTTTCCTTCGAGAGATACGGACGGGGCGGTTATATCGTTCAAGGTTGACATCATACATACCGCAGCGACAGCGAAGAGCGGAACACATTGTGCAATCTTCGGCATTGCCTCTGTAAGCTCAAAAATGAATTGAGAAATCACATCGGATTTAATTACTGCGAAAATCGCAAGCGCCGGCATGAAAAGCGTGCCGAGAGCGCAGTTGAGCATATATGTGGGACTTGCAAAAAACCGCCTGAATTCTTTTTTCAAAAGTGCAGTTTTCAGGCTTGATTTTTTCGCCTTTTGCGCCTTATACTTCGATTTCTTCGATCCGCCGGATGTTGTTGCGATCTTGATAAAGGTGCGCGAAAGTATAAAATAAACTATCGCAAACAACACGGCAACTATTAATGTGAATATCAGAGTTGCCGTAATGTCGCCAGTTAATGCAAGGCCAAGTTCGTAAATGGGGTATCCTACGGTTTTTATAGTGTTTCCGATTTGCGTACTATTGAGCAGTAATAGCTGTAAAAACTCATTGATACGAGAATAAAGGATGTAATAAAGCGCCATGAAGGCAAGGGAAAGAAAAACTGTTATAATACTCTTGTTTTTGATCTTCGATGCTACAAGTGCAACAATCCATCCCAATATCAAAGTAAGCGTAAGGATAAAAATGCTTACAATAAACATCAAAAGTATCTGCAACACGACCATAAGAGCTGTCGGTTGAACGTTGAGCCAGTATGCGATCAGCGAGGGGATGAATATAAGGGAAGCATAGACTAAACCCATCACATAAACGCCTACAATACGCACGAAAAGAATTCTTGACGGAGGGATAGGCATTGACAGCAGCAACTCGTTGTCTTTTGCATTGTAGACGCTTGAATATGTACTGAATACACTACCGAAAGTTCCGAAAGCTATCGCCATAAGGCTCATCATTGCAAAATAGAGCCAATTTAATCCGGAAGGAAGCAATGTTTCCGCCATCATCATCGCAACACCGAAAAAAGCCGCACCGAGACTGATGAACAAAAAAGCAAAAAGAATTATAAATCCAACAGTGCCTGCAGTGCCTCTGTTCTTGCCTGTTTTTCGGTTTCTGAAATATAACGTGCCTATTTCAAGGAATTGCTTTTTCAGAAGAGTTTTTAACATGTCTTACTCCTCCAATTCAAGGAATACCGATTCGAGCGACGCGTCGCCCTTGACATCTTCCATAGTTCCGGATCTGATAAGCTTTCCGCCTTTGATTATTGCGATCTTGTCGCAAAGTTTTTCCGCTACCTCGAGCACATGCGTCGAAAAGAATATCGCGCCTCCGTTATCGCAGATATTGCGCATAAGCTCTTTAAGAACATGTGCGGCTTTCGGGTCAAGCCCGACAAAGGGTTCATCCATAACAATCAGTTTCGGGTCATGTATAAGCGCTGATATTACAGCTAATTTTTGCTTCATGCCGTGAGAATAAGACGATATCGGCTGACCTAGGTCTTTGGTAAGTTCAAAGCCATCTGCGTAAGTCTGTATTTTCTGCTGACGCTCAGACTCTCCGACGCCGAAAATATCCGCGATAAAATTTAAATATTGTATTCCCGTCATAAAATCGTATAAATCCGGATTGTCGGGAATATATGCGATTTTTTTCTTACATTCAATAGGGGATGTTCTCAACGATTCGCCGTCGACAAAAATATCTCCGGAATCAAACTTAAGTATTCCCACAACGCTTTTGAGAGTCGTGGTCTTTCCTGCACCGTTATGACCTATAAATCCGTATATTTCCCCCGGGCAGATATGTAGTGAAAGATCGTCTACAGCTTTCTTTTCTCCATATGTTTTTGTAAGATGTTCTATTCTGAGCATTCTATATCCTCCTTGACACAACTTTGATTTATGCCGTCTTACTGAATAATTATATCACAAGTCTCCTTATATGTCAAGGTACTATGTTTTTTATAATTTAAGATTGTAATCATTTGCTTGACAATATTTTGTTTTTATGATAAACTAAAAAAAAGTTTTTTAGGAGGATCAAAATGAACAGAGAATATGCGAACTACGCTGCAGTAAAAGCAATGTCTATAATAGCAATAGACAGTCCTTCGGGCTATACGGCAAAGGCTGCCGATTGGGTGGTCGAAGAATTTTCGGGAATGGGGTACAAATGTACCAAGACTCAGAAAGGCGGAGTTTTGATTGATCTTGGCGGAGAAGATGAAAACGATGCGTTACTGCTTGAGGCTCACATGGACACTTTAGGGGCAATGATAGCTGAGATAAAGAGTAACGGCTGTCTGCGCATCACAAACATCGGAGGCATGAACGCTAATAACGCGGAGGCTGAGAATGTAAGAGTTTATACAAGAGACGGAAAGGTTTACGAAGGAACCGTTCAGCTTTGCAACGCGTCTGTTCATGTCAACGGGGAATATTCGGACACAAAGAGAACTTTTGACACAGTCGAAGTTGTCCTTGACGAAGACGTAAGATCCGCGGCCGATGTCAGAGCGCTTGGAATAGAAACAGGAGATATCGTATGTTTTGAAACGAGAACGAGAATAACAAAAAAAGATTACATAAAAAGCCGTTTTCTCGATGATAAGCTTTCCGTCGGGATTCTGGACGCACTTGCCCTGTATATTAAAGATACGAATATGAAGCTCCGACGAAAAGTTTATGTTCATATAACGGCATATGAAGAGGTCGGACACGGAGGCTCGTCCGCTGTCCCGGCAGGTGTAACTGAAGCTTTGAGCGTTGATATGGGATGCGTGGGCAACGGTCTGCAATGTACAGAACATCAGGTTTCCATCTGCGCAAAGGATTCCGGAGGACCGTACAATTACGAAGTAGTCACAAAACTTATCGAAGCCGCTAAACGTAAAGGAGCAGACTATGCTGTTGATGTATATCCGCATTACGGTTCGGATGTTGAAGCGACGCTTCGCGCGGGATATGATGTCAGACATGGGCTTATAGGTGCAGGCGTTTATGCGAGCCATGGCTATGAACGCAGCCATATAGACGGAGTGTTCAATACCCTTAAAGTGCTTGAAGGCTATCTTGAAATGTGATTACCGCAAAAACGGACATGCAGAAAATCGACATTTTCAGCAGCAACCGACCGCTTTACAAAAACACGTATTGTCTGTCGCGCGTGAAGAGACGTAGGACATTGTAAAACAACCATTCATTCTCTTGCCGCAAATAAGTATTACGAAGAATACATATTCGTCTTTTGTCTGCAATCACTACGCCTGTCAACTTTCAGAAGCATACAAATAAACGGGAAATATACCTGAGTGAATTTACCGCAAACACAGAATATGAGTCATTAAAACAACAGAAAAACGAGACGATTTTACACCGTCCCGTTTTTCTTTTCAAGTTCAATCAATTTTCTTTTCATTGCCGTGCCTCCGGCATACCCTGAGAGTGAACCGTCAGATCCTATAACGCGATGACATGGTATAACTATCCATATCGGATTTGCCCGATTTGCCGCTCCCACAGCTCTGCTTGCCCCGGAATTTCCGATAATTGCAGCTATTTCTTTATATGTTTTCGTGGTTCCGTAAGGAATGTCTTTCAGGGCGTTCCAGACCTTATTTTGAAAATAGGTCCCGCGCGGCTTGCACGGAAAGGTGAATTTCCTCCGTTTCCCGTCTAAATACTCAGCAAACTGACGGAAGGCTTCATCGGATAGCTTTGAAGGTTCGTTGGCTGTATCTTCTTTGTCTGCAATCTTAAGCAAAAATACACATTCGTGATCATAACCTATTTTAACGGTACCGATTTCCGACTTATAAAAAGCAAAATGATCCATTATATCCTCTCCAGATATATGATTTTCATATAAATTATAACATATCTACCGAAAAGAATCAAGTATTGACAATTTTCACCATGCATGATATAATCGATATGAATACCGGAGGAGTGACAGATGACCAAAATACAAAAAGATCTTTTTAAGCTTCGAGATGAAAAATATAAAGCATTCTTATGTCCGCTGATACCTACGGTGCATGAGTCTTCCGTTATCGGAATCAGGACTCCGGAACTGCGTGCTTACGCAAAGAAAATTTACGGAACAAATATTGCCTGCGCGTTTCTTAAAAATCTGCCGCATGAATACTATGAAGAAAACAATCTGCACGCCTTTTTGCTGGAAAGAATAAAAAATTTCGATATCGCCGTTGATGCCGTTGATACTTTTCTGCCGTTTATTGACAACTGGGCAACTTGCGACGGGCTTAACCCGAAAGTTTTCGCATCAAATACAGATAAACTTCTGTCGTATATAGATATATGGCTAAAATCAGATTATCCGTATACTGTCAGATTCGGAATCAAAATGCTCATGAATTTTTTTCTTGATGGTAAATTCAAATATAAATACCACGAAAAAGTAATGTCGGTTTCCGGAGATGATTACTATATAAAAATGATGGTTGCATGGTATTTCGCAACGGCTCTCTCAAAGCAGTACGAAAGCACCGTTTCTGTATTCGAAAGCAAAAAATTGAGCAAATGGACACATAATAAAGCGATTCAGAAAGCTCTTGAAAGTTATAGGATTTCAGACGAACATAAGGCATACCTGCGAACGCTTAAAGTAAAAAATTGAATTGGAGAATTTTTAATGGTTAAAGAAATAATCCGTGATGTTGAATTTCTGAGAAAAGTAGCAGAACCTGCGGCGGAAAATGATATTTATGTTGCCGACGATCTTATGGATACGCTTAAGGCGAATTCAGACAAGTGTGTCGGTATGGCGGCGAATATGATAGGAATAAATAAAAGCATTATCGTTTTTATCGACAACGGCACTTACGTTGAAATGTTTAACCCGGAAATAATCAAACAAGCATATGCTTTTGCTGCGGAAGAGGCTTGTCTCTCCCTGGATTGGACGACAAAAGTCAAAAGATATAAATCCATTAAGGTAAAATGGCAAACGAGGGAATTCAAGCCCCGTATAAAGACTTTTACAGGCTGGACAGCGCAAATAATACAGCACGAAATCGATCATTGTAAGGGAATCCTTGTCTGATACTGAATTATTTCGAAAAAAAGTTTGAAATCTTCTGTTTTGATGTTGACAAACTCTCTTTTTTATGGTAACATGGTCGAAATAAATTTAATTATGTAACTCAAATTTCGATGCACACTTACGAAAGGAGATTCGATATGGCAGAATCGGTCAAAACTGACATTCTTAAGACAATATCATTGCTTCAATCCGGTCTTTCTGCCTGCGAATCACTCTCGGCTGACAAAGTGTTGAAGAAACTCAATTCGCCTGAATATACAGTATTGCCCGGTTTCTGCGATGTGCATGTGCACTTTCGCGAACCGGGTTTTTCTTATAAAGAGACAATCCGTACGGGTAGCATGGCGGCGGCGCACGGCGGTTATACCGCAGTTTGTACGATGCCAAACCTTGATCCGGTTCCGGACTCCGCGGAACACTTAAAGGTTCAGACTGACATTATTGAAAAAGATGCCGTTATCGGAGTTTATCCGTACGGATCAATAACTGTAGGACAAAAAGGTGATAGGCTTTCCGATATGGACGCTATGGCAGCGAACGTCATTGCATTTTCCGATGACGGTAAAGGTGTTCAAAATGAAGATATCATGAGAGCCGGAATGCAAAAAGCAAAAGACCTTGGAAAAATAATAGTTGCACATTGCGAGGATAACTCGCTTATCCGGGGAGGTTATGTCCATCAAGGTAAATATGCCGAAGCCCACAATCACAGAGGTATTTGCAGTGAAAGTGAATGGATGCCCATAAAAAGAGATCTCATGCTTGCAAAAGCAACGGGCTGTGCTTATCATGTGTGTCATATATCCACAAAAGAAAGTGTAGAGCTTATAAGAAACGCAAAAGCCGAAGGAACAGATGTGACTTGCGAAACCGCACCACATTATCTGTTGATGGACGAGAATGATCTTCAGGAAGACGGACGGTTCAAAATGAATCCGCCTTTGCGCTCCACGGAAGATAGAAAAGCCCTTATTGAAGGCATAAAAGACGGAACTATCGATATGATAGCGACAGATCACGCACCCCATTCGGCCGAGGAAAAATCGAGGGGCCTTGAAAAGAGTTCTTTCGGAGTCGTCGGAATAGAAACCTCATTTCAGACGCTTTATACAGGGCTTGTCAGAAGCGGGATCATTACGATGGAAAAACTCATAGAACTTTTAGCAATAAACCCGAGAAAACGATTTTCGATTCCGATAGGAAATGATTTTTCAATATGGGATCTCGGGCACGAAACCGTGATAGATCCTCAGACGTTTATCTCAAAAGGCAAGGCGACACCCTTTGAAGGACATAAGGTTTTCGGAAAATGTCTCGCAACTGTTTATAACGGCAAAATAGTTTTTAATATTTAACATACAGAGAGTTTTTACGGGAGGCTGTTTTATGGCAAAAAGAAAAGATATCAAAAAAATTCTTATCATTGGCTCGGGACCTATCGTTATCGGACAGGCCGCTGAGTTTGACTATGCGGGAACCCAGGCATGTCTTGCACTTAAAGAAGAAGGTTATGAGGTTGTTCTCGTCAACTCCAATCCTGCGACAATAATGACAGATACGACGATTGCGGATAAAGTATATATGGAACCGCTTACGCTTGAATATATAGCCAAAATACTGCGTTACGAACGTCCGGATGCAATTGTTCCGGGAATAGGCGGACAGACAGGGCTGAATCTCGCAATACAACTTGAGAAAAAAGGCATCCTGAAAGAATGTGGGGTCGAGCTTCTTGGTACAAGCAGTAAAAGCATAGAAAGGGCGGAAGACCGTGAGCTTTTCAAGGAACTCTGCCAATCCATCGGAGAACCAACTATCCCGTCAGAAATAACTTACAGCATCGACGAAGCAAAGGTTGCGGCAAGAGAAATCGGATACCCCGTAGTTCTTCGCCCCGCATTTACCTTGGGAGGTACAGGCGGAGGATTTGCCAACAATGAAGAAGAGCTCGTTAATATAGGTCTTAATGCTTTTAAACTTTCTCCCGTTCATCAGGTCCTTATTGAAAAAAGCGTTAAAGGATATAAAGAAATAGAATTTGAAGTTATGCGCGACTCGTGCGATCATGCAATCACCATCTGCGGCATGGAAAATGTCGATCCTGTCGGGGTCCACACGGGCGACTCCATAGTTGTTGCTCCCATAATGTCTCTTAACGAGCATGATCTCAAAATGCTTAATGACAGCGCAATCAAAATCATCAGAGAGCTCGGGATCGAAGGCGGATGCAACGTACAGTTTGCCCTTAATCCCGAATCAAGCGAATACTTCCTTATAGAGGTCAACCCGCGTGTTTCCCGTTCTTCAGCTTTGGCATCAAAGGCAAGCGGATACCCCATAGCGAGAGTTACCGCGAAGATAGCCGTCGGTATGAACCTCGAAGAGATTCCGGTCGCAGGCGGAACAGCTGCCATTGAACCGTCTCTTGACTACGTTGTCGCAAAATTCCCGCGTTTTCCGTTCGATAAATTTGCAACGGCACAGAATACGCTCGGAACACAGATGAAAGCTACCGGCGAAGTCATGGGCATCGGCTCGACGCTCGATGAATGCATGCTTAAATCCGTACGTTCTCTCGAGATAGAATGCTGTCATTTTTATTTACCGAAATTTGATGCTATGTCCAGGGAAGACCTGTTTGAATATGTTTCGGAATTTCACTCAGACGGCATATTTGCTGTGGCACAGCTTCTCAGACTCGGTGCAACCGTTGCGGAGCTTCATAAGGTGACAATGATAACGGAACTTTTCCTGGAGTCTGTACAGCGCATTGTGAAAATGGAAAAGATGCTTTCGGAGAAGCCGGGGGATCTGACAACGCTCAAGGCTGCAAAAGTTCTCGGCTTTTCGGATAAATACATTTCCGAGTTATGGAAAACGTCGGAAATCGACATATCGGATATGCGACGCAAAAACGGCATCGTGCCCGTGTTCCGCATGGTCGATACGCTCCATACCGGTAAGTATATAGCATATCTCTATTCGACATATCTCAATCTTACAGAAGAGAACATTAAAAACGAATCCAGACTCACCGACAAGAAAAAACTTGTTGTACTCGGTGCGGGTCCAATCCGTATAGGTCAGGGCATAGAATTCGACTATTCTACCGTTCACGCAGTACAGACTATCAGACGTGCAGGATACGAGTCGATAATAATCAATAATAACCCCGAAACTGTTTCCACAGACTATACAACGGCCGATAAACTCTATTTTGAGCCGCTTACACCGGAAGATGTAATGAACATAATCGACTTCGAGAACCCTGAAGGCGTAATTGCTTCGCTCGGCGGGCAGACCGCCATCAACCTTGCGGAGCCGTTACGCGATCGCGGAGTCACAATAATCGGAACGGACTGTGAAGCAATAGACCGTGCGGAAAACAGAGATCTTTTTGAAAAAGTCCTTAAGGAACTCAATATTCCCCAGCCGAAAGGAAAGGCCGTCACGAATATCGAAGACGGTGTACGTGCCGCAGAAGAGATAGGATATCCGGTGCTCGTTCGTCCGAGTTTCGTCCTCGGCGGCCGTGCCATGCAGATAGTCGCAAACGAAGAACAGATACGTCATTACCTAAAGACAGCAGTGGAAATTGATAAAGACAAGCCCGTTCTGGTTGATAAATATATCGCCGGTAAAGAAGTAGAGGTCGATGCGATATGCGACGGCAGAGATGTCTTTGTTCCGGGCATAATGGAACTGGTCGAACGTACCGGTATCCACTCCGGAGACTCTATAAGCGTATATCCGACATTCAGCATTTCGGATAAAGTCAAAGGCACGATCATTCAATACGCGAAAAAACTCGGACTCGGAATAAAGATCAAGGGCCTTTATAATATACAGTTTATTATCGATAAGGAAGACAACGTTTATATTATTGAAGTCAACCCCAGATCGTCGAGAACCGTACCGTTCCTTTCCAAAGCCACAGGATACAGCCTTGCGGACATAGCAACTGAAGTGATAATGGGCAAGAGCCTGAAAGAGCAGGGGATATTTGATATTTATCCCTCAGAGAAGAAGCGCTGGTATGTAAAAGTTCCCGTATTCTCATTCAATAAGATCCGAGGTCTCGACGCATATCTTTCACCGGAAATGAAGTCTACCGGTGAAGCTATCGGTTATGACGACAAGCTGAACAGAGCTCTTTATAAAGCTCTGCAGGCTTCCGGAATGCGTTTGCAGAATTACGGAACAGTATTCGTTACCGTTGCAGATAAAGATAAAGAGGAAACATTGCCCCTCATACGAAGATTCTACAACCTCGGATTCAATATCGAAGCGACAGAAGGAACCGCGAAGTTCTTAAAAGAAAACGGTATACGCACGCATATTTTGAAGAAAATAAGTGACGGCAGCGACGAGATACCCGAATCCATACGTCAGGGTTACATAGCATATGTCATCAACACCCGCGATATCGGGGCGATGGGGCAGATGAGCGACGGGCATAAGATCCGACAGTGTGCAACCGAAAACAATGTTACGATCTTCACGTCACTTGACACCGTAAAAGTCCTGCTTGACGTTCTCGAAGAGACTACCCTTACAATTTCCACTATTGACGCTTAACGGCTTCAATGCCCCACATTATAAAACAATAATGGTTTGAATATTTTTATTTAATCCTATATTTTTCATGCATCAAAATAATAACGATTTATTCTAAATAATAACGATTTATTCTATAAGTAATTTTTGATTTTACGGGAGAGTGTATAAAATGATAGTTGTATTAAAACCGAATGTTGTCAAAGAAAAACAGGATCAACTTGTCGATTGGCTGAAAAGCCTCGGACTCGGAGTCCATATCTCTGTAGGTGAAACCCAGACCGTCCTCGGGCTGATCGGTGATGTAAGCAAGGTTGACGGAGACTTAATTAACAGTCTTGAAATAGTCGACTCTGTAAAAAGAGTAACGGAAACTTTCAAATGCTGCAACCGGAAATTCCATCCGGAAGACACAATCGTCCGGGTCGGGGACATAAAAATCGGCGGCGGGAATTTCTGTATAATCGCGGGGCCTTGTTCTGTCGAATCGGAAGAGCAGATAGTTGCCGTGGCTAAAGCTGTACAGGCTTCCGGTGCAAAAATGCTGCGCGGCGGAGCTTTTAAGCCGAGAACATCCCCGTATGACTTCCAAGGGTTAAAGGCCACCGGTATTGAACTTTTAAAAACCGCACGCGCGGAAACGGGTCTTCCTATCGTAACGGAAATTATGAGCGTATCGGATTTACCGCTTTTCGAAGATATCGATGTTTTGCAGGTCGGCGCAAGAAACATGCAGAACTTTGATCTGTTGAAGGAGCTGGGGCATACCGGGAAGCCGATTCTGTTAAAACGAGGACTTGCCAACACTTTAAAAGAGCTTCTGATGAGCGCGGAATACATCATGGCCAGCGGAAACGAAAATGTCATCCTCTGCGAACGAGGGATCAGAACTTACAGCGATTATCTGAGAAATACACTGGATTTATCCGCCGTGCCGATGCTTCACGAATTGTCTCACCTTCCGGTCATTGTAGACCCCAGCCACGCTACGGGAATTGCGCGCATGGTAACTCCTATGGCAATGGCGGCTACTGCCTGCGGCAGTGACGGACTTATCATTGAAGTTCACAATGACCCCGTACATGCACTTTGTGACGGGGCGCAATCCCTTCATCCGGAGGAATTTGATGCTCTTGTTAAGAAAGTGGATGCCATCAGAGGTATAGTATCATGTTAGTCGGCATTGTCGGTTTGGGACTAATCGGAGGCTCTTTTGCCAAAGCTTACAGCAGTGCGGGGCATACTGTTGCCGCTGCTGATATAAAAGACTCCGTACTGCAGTTTGCCATTCTCAGCGGTGCGGTAAACTGTAAACTTTCTGAGGACAACCTGTCTGAATGCGATTTGATACTGATATGTACGTATCCTAATGATGCTATCGAGTTCTTGGAAAAAGAAGGGCGGTTTATAGGATCGAAGCCTGTTGTTATTGACTGTTGCGGAATAAAACGCAGAGTGGTAGCGGAGGCAACTGAACTTGCCAAGAAGCATGGTTTCATGTATATCGGCGGTCACCCCATGGCCGGAACACAGTTTTCCGGTTTTAAGTATTCAAAAGAGAACATGTTTCAGGGAGCCCCGATGGTGATTGTTCCTCCGAGATATGACGATATGGCTCTTCTCGAACGGGTAAAAGAGCTGTTGAGCCCGGCGGGCTTCTCGGTAATCACAGTAACAACTGCAGAAAAGCATGATGAAATGATTGCATTTACGTCTCAATTGGCCCATGTCGTTTCAAACGCATACATAAAAAGTCCTACAGCGACAGAGCACAAAGGCCTTTCCGCAGGAAGTTACAAGGACATGACCCGCGTTGCATGGCTTAATCCTGAAATGTGGTCTGAACTGTTCCTTGACAATAGTGACAACCTCCTTAAGGAACTCGATATCCTTATCAACAACCTCTGTATCTACCGCGATGCCATTGAGAAAAAAGACCGTGATTGTCTGATAAAACTTCTGGCAGAAGGTAAAGCAAGAAAAGAGGAGGTTGACGGTAATGGAAATCATTAAAGTCAAAGCATCAAAGCATTACGATGTTATGATCGGCTCCGATATTCTCCAGACAGCCGGAAGTTATATTTCAAATATTATTCCCAAAGGAAACGCAGTCATTGTCTCCGATGATACGGTCTTTCCGCTTTACGGTGATATTCTGAAAAAAAGTCTTGATGAAGCCGGATTCAAAACAACAGAATTTGTTTTTGAACACGGCGAAAAAAGCAAGAATTTAACCGTTTACGGAACTTTACTGGAAACGATGTGTGCGAAACACATTACAAGAAGCGATTTCATTATTGCTTTAGGCGGAGGAGTCGTAGGAGATCTTGCGGGTTTTGCGGCAGCAACGTATCAGCGCGGAATTAATTTTGTTCAGATTCCAACAACCTTGCTGGCGGCTGTAGATTCCTCGGTAGGGGGAAAAACAGCCGTTGACCTTTCAATTGGAAAGAACCAAGTAGGATGCTTTTATCAGCCTTCTTTGGTCCTCTGCGATATAAACACGTTTAAAACACTTCCGGATGCAGAGTACAGAAACGGCTGCGCGGAAATAATTAAATACGCAATGATCGGAAATGAACCGTTTTTCAGGGATATAAGAGACATTCCGGTATCCAAGCAATACGAGAAAGTTATAAGCACCTGCGTTGCAATGAAAAGCCGCTTTGTTGAGCGGGATGAATTTGACAAGGGATGCCGTATGTTTCTCAACTTCGGACATACCATCGGACACGCTGTGGAAGCGTGCAGTAATTATGCTGTGCCTCACGGACAGGCGGTTGCCATCGGTATGGCGGCAATTACAAGATCCGCTTGTGCACGCAATATTTGTGACGAAGGCACCCTTGATGCCATATTGGATATTCTTAAAAAATACGGACTTCCATCGGAAGTAGCTTTTTCCGCCGAAGATCTTGTATATGCCATATTTAATGATAAAAAAAGCTCCGGGGACTGTCTTAATCTGGTGTTGCCGGAACATATCGGAAAGTGCAGATTGGAAAAAATACAGAAAACAGAACTGCGTGACTGGCTCAAGGACGGTGGCATAATATGAATCACCTTATAAAAGCCGGTCCGCGCAGCGGAACAGTATCTGTTCCTGCTTCAAAATCCCAGGCTCACAGGCTTTTGATTTGTGCAGCGCTAGGGAAAGATGACTGCACCTTGATTTGCGATGGAATTTCTAAAGATATCTCAGCGACGATCAACTGTCTGAATGCTCTCGGTGCGGATATTAAGCGTATTGATGGCGATAAACTTACCATACGTCCAGTAGAACGTCGTAACAGCAATGTTAAACATTTATATTGCGGTGAAAGCGGGTCCACACTTCGCTTTTTGATACCGGTCGTCGGTGCCCTCGGCGAAAAAGCAGTATTCCATATGGAAGGTAAGCTTCCTAATCGACCGCTTGGCGGACTTATTGATGCCATCACCTCGCATGGAATGACCGTCAGACAACAGGATGATGAGCTGATATGCTGCGGTAAACTCACGGCAGGGGACTATTGCATTCCCGGAGACATATCCTCTCAGTTCGTATCCGGATTGCTTTTCTCCCTGCCTCTGCTCAACGGGGACAGCAGCCTTAAGGTTACCGAACCGATAGAATCTGAAGCGTATATTTCAATGACCGAAGACAGTTTACGCTATTCAGGGATACGGATCGAAAAAAACGGTAACTTGTATTCAATAAAGGGACATCAACAGTTTTCACTTCCGAAGATTTCTTCCGTTGAGCAAGACTGGTCGAACGCCGCATTCTTTTTATGCATGGGAGCTTTATCCGCTGACGGAGTATCAATCAAGGAAATGCCTGTTTCCACCCGTCAGGGGGATGCCGAAATATTAAACGTGCTCCTTGCTTTCGGGAGCGATGTAACAATAGATAAAAGCCGCATAACTGTCCGCAAAAAAGATTTGATTGCCCGCCAGGTTGACGCTCGGCATATTCCGGATCTTGTACCGACGATCTGTGCCTTAGCGTCCAGAGCAAAAGGAACAACGACTATCATCAACGCCGGAAGATTGAGATTTAAAGAATCCGATCGCTTAAAAACGACCGCGGCAATGCTGAAATCCTTGGGCGCAGATATTCAGGAAACGCAAGACGGACTTATTATTAAAGGACGACCTTATTTGGCAGGAGGCACCGTGGACGCTTCGAATGACCACCGTATTGCTATGGCCGCAGCAGTGGCCGCGGGATTCTGCAAAGACGATGTTACGGTAATCGGTGCCGAATGCGTAGAAAAATCTTTTCCCGATTTCTGGAATGTTTTTGAGTCACTGGAGGTGAATGAATGAGCAGCAGTTACGGTGAAAACATACGGCTTACCATTTTCGGTCAGTCTCACTCCCTTGCTATCGGAATGACACTTGAAGGAATACCGGCCGGTGAAAAAATAGACTTTGACAGTCTTTACGCCTTTCTTGAAAGAAGGGCTCCCGGAAAAAACAAGTATTCAACGGCTCGCAGAGAAGCTGATAAACCGGAATTTCTATGCGGTATCGTCGGAGATACTTTTTGCGGCACACCGGTTACAGCAATAATTCGTAATACAGATACACATTCCGCCGATTATGAAGCGTTTAAAAAGGTTCCGCGTCCCGGTCATGCTGACTATACTGCGGAGATCAAATATAACGGTGCCCAGGATTATGCCGGCGGAGGACATTTTTCAGGAAGATTAACTGCTCCGTTATGCATCGCGGGTGCTATATGCAAACAGCTGCTCGCAAAGAATGATATACAGGTCATCACCCGCATTCTGTCCATCGGTGATGTATCTGACAGCGGAGAACTCCTATACTCAACGGAAGACAAACCGTTTCCTGTCGTGGATGACCAACGCGGGAAAGAGATGCAGGATCTGATCGCACGAGTAAAGGCTCAGGGCGACTCCGTGGGAGGCATAATTGAATGTGCGGTACTTGGTTTGCCGGCAGGATTGGGTAATCCGATTTTTGACGGAATGGAAAATCGGATATCCAGTATAATTTTCGGAATACCGGCGGTAAAGGGAATAGAATTCGGAGCAGGTTTTGACGCCGCAAAAATGCAGGGAAGTCAGAATAATGATGCTTTCTGTGTAGTAGGCGGGGCTATTAAAACCAAAACAAATAACTGCGGAGGAATACTCGGAGGAATCACAACCGGTATGCCTTTGGTATTCCGAACCGCTGTAAAACCGACCCCATCAATATATAAACCTCAGGAAAGTGTTGACATTACAACAGGTAAAGAATCGCAATTAGTAATACACGGCAGACATGATCCCTGCATTGTGCCCAGAGCTGTCCCTTGTGTGGAGGCTGCGGCAGCAATTGCAGTTTATGACGCACTGATGGAAAGAAAGAAGGAATTATATAATAATGAATGCTCAAGAGTACAGAAAACAGATTGATCAGATTGATGACAATATAGTAAAGCTATTCGCGGAAAGAATGTCTATAGCATCAAAAATCGCAGAATACAAAAAAGAAAAAAATCTGCCCGTTATGGATCCGCAAAGAGAACGGGAGATAATATCTTCAGTTATTGAAAAATCCCCTGATGAACTGAAGGATTACACCCCCTTGCTGTATTCTCTAATCTTTGAACTGAGTCGCAGTTATCAGAACAGACTTAACGGATCACAGAGCGATCTGACAGCCAAAATACAATCGGCTATTGAAACTACGCCCAAGCTTTTCCCTGAATTCGCAACTGTTGCGTGCCAAGGAGTTGAAGGAGCAAACTCTCAACAAGCCTGCGACAAACTGTTCCGAAATGCAAACATTATGTTCTTTTCCAACTTTGAATCGGTATTCTCCGCAATTGAGGGAGGATTGTGTCAGTACGGTGTTATTCCAATCGAAAACAGCACCGCAGGCTCTGTCAATTCAGTCTATGATCTTATGATGCATCACAATTTCAGTATCGTACGAAGCGTCAGACTTAAAGTTGACCACAATCTTCTTGTAAAACCGGGTACAAAAATGGAGAATATCCGTGAAATATATTCTCATCAACAGGCAATCAGTCAATGTTCTAATTTTCTGGCTTCGCTCAACGGAGTCCGGGTTATAGCATGCGAGAACACGGCTGCTGCAGCAAAAATGGTTGCTGAATCTGACCGTAATGACATCGCCGCTTTGGCTTCACATTCATGTATGAAATACTACATGCTTGATTGCTTGAAAGAATCGGTTCAGAATACGGACAGCAACTATACCCGCTTTATATGTATCTCCAAAAATCTTGAGATCTACCCCGGAGCGAATAGAACGAGCATAATGCTTACACTTACTCATGAGCCCGGTTCTCTTTATAAACTCCTTTCAAAGCTGTATGCACTGGGCATTAATCTGAATAAGCTTGAAAGCAGACCTTTGCCTAGCCGTGATTTCGAGTTCATGTTCTATTTCGACCTTGACACCCCGGTCTATTCTCCCAAGCTTCTGCAGTTAATAGGAGAACTTCCTTACTCATGCGAACACTTCAGTTATCTCGGAAGTTACAGTGAGGTGTTTTGATGCTCCGGTGCGGTTTACTCGGAAGAAAACTGGGACACAGTTATTCACCCGAGATCCATGAAATGCTTGGGGATTACGAATACACACTGTATGAAAAAGAAGAATATGAGATCGAAGGATTTCTGAAAAACGGTTCATGGACGGGTCTTAACGTCACTATTCCCTATAAGAAAACAGTACTGCCGTTTATGTTTTCTGTCAGTGATGCTGTCAACCGTACCGGAAGCGTGAACACAATCATACGTAAACCAAACGGGGAACTCTTTGGTGACAACACGGATGTTTACGGTTTTATTGAACTTGTACATCATTCGAGAATTCAAGTGGAAAATAAAAAGGCGCTTGTGCTCGGAAGCGGAGGAGCCTCTGCTTCCGTATGCGCGGCTCTTGAGATACTGGGAGCCAGGCCTGTAATAATCAGCAGATCCGGCGCAAACAACTACGGAAATATAGATCTTCACGGCGACGCTGATATTATCGTTAACACTACACCTTTGGGAATGTATCCCGAAACAGGAAATGCCGCCGTTGATTTGAATCGGTTTCCACATTGTACAGGTGTAATAGATATCGTCTATAATCCTGCCCGTACAGCATTGCTTCTCCAAGCCGAAAAACTCGGAATTCCGTTCGCAAACGGTCTTTATATGCTCGTGGCTCAGGCAAAGAGGAGTTCTGAGCTTTTTACCGGAAACAGTATTCCGGACAAAGAAACAGAACGTATTTGTAAGACATTGAGCGCATCCATGCAAAAT
This sequence comes from uncultured Eubacteriales bacterium, assembly GCA_959604355.1. Taxonomy (GTDB): domain Bacteria; phylum Bacillota; class Clostridia; order Oscillospirales; family UBA644; genus HGM12619. The sequence continues at coordinate 31,788 of CAUHAO010000005.1, read as the reverse complement.
ATTATTCTGATCGGAATGCCCGGCTGCGGAAAAAGCAGAATCGCAGCAAAGTTAGGCAGACGAACAGGGCGTGAAGTTCTGGACTCGGATTTAGAAACAGAAAACAGAACAGGGTTCCGCCCTGCACAAATCATTATCGAGCAAGGCGAACAATACTTCCGAGATATTGAATGTGGCATACTTTCCGATATCTGCAAAGAATCAAAAAAAATAATTGCAACCGGCGGTGGAGCTGTTTTACGGGAAGAAAACTATGCCTCCCTGCATCAAAACGGAATTATAGTCTGGATCAAACGTAATATTGATTTATTACCAAGCGATGATCGGCCTCTTTCCCAAAAGCGGAGCATAAACGATCTCTATTCAGAGCGTGAACCGTTATATCGTCGATTTGCGGATGTATGCGTTGATAATAACGAAAATGTAGATAGCGCGGTGGAGAAAATATTAAATTTATACAAGGACAGCTGTGCAATATGAAAATTTTAGTGATTAACGGCCCGAATATCAACATGTTGGGAATCAGGGAACCATCGATCTACGGAGCAAAGGATTATAATGCTCTTGTTGCATTCATCCGGCAAACGGCTTCTGAAGAAGGAATTGAAGTAAAATGCTTTCAGTCGAATCACGAAGGGGCAATCGTGGATGAGATTCAGAATGCTTTCGGAATCTTTGACGGGATCGTAATAAATCCGGCCGCATACACTCATACAAGCGTTGCCATTTTGGATGCGCTCAAAGCCGTCTCCATTCCGACTGTCGAAGTTCATTTATCCGATGTTTCCAAACGCGAAGATTTTAGACAAATATCCTATGTCAGGACGGCTTGCGTTAAGACTTACGCAGGTATGGGCTTTGATGGGTATAAACAAGCGCTTATATTTTTGAAAAAATACCTGACAGATCCGAACACCGGGAAATAACTGCAATAAGAATTCAGTGTTCATACAGTTTCGGATGAAATCTCAATTGTTTTGCGGAAATGAGCAACCGGAAAGCCCCTGTAAACAACCCAAATTCTTGAATAACGGTATATGTACGGATATTCTGCGGAAAATAACTGATGGTAATAATAAGAGACCGTGCCCTTACAACGGAAACACAGGGCGTTCCTCATCGGGCACAGAGATAAGAAAAATACAGGACAAAAGATTCGGCATGTTGAGCTGAAAAACGGCTGATGAAATCTTAACACGGCTTGACATTTACCGAGAAACGTGCTTACCGTTTCCGCAATTGCACATAAGGAGTTTTGATGGAACAAAAAACATTTTGTATTATAAAAAACGAAGAACTTGCCCCAAATATATTTCGGATGCTGCTCGACGGGGACACGTCGGATATAGTCCGACCGGGGCAATTCGTCAATATAAAGATAAGCGGTCTTTTTCTTCGCCGTCCGATATCAGTATGCAACGTCGAAGACAATATATTGACGATAATATATAAAGTAGTCGGCCACGGAACCGAAAAAATGAGCAAGATGAACCCCGGTGTAAAACTCGATATTCTTACAGGTCTCGGTAACGGATACGATCTGTCGAAATCGGGGAACTCACCGCTGATTATCGGCGGAGGTGTGGGAGTTCCTCCGATGTATATGTTGGCGAAAAAGCTGGTAGCTCAGGGCAAAAATGTCTCCGTAATACTCGGATTCAACACGAAAAAAGAGATTTTTTATGAAGATGAATTTCTTGCGCTCGGCGCAAACGTATATGTCACAACTGTAGACGGCTCGTACGGAACAAAAGGCTTTGTTACGGACGCTATGAAAGGGCTTGATTATTCCTATTTTTACACATGCGGCCCGGAACCAATGCTCAAAGCCGTATACAAAGAATCTTCTTCAAGCGGTCAGTTCAGTTTTGAGGAACGTATGGGCTGCGGATTCGGAGCATGTATGGGGTGTTCATGTAAAACCGTGACGGGATATAAACGTATCTGTAAGGACGGACCCGTGTTGGAAAAGGAGGAGATATTATGGGAAAAATGAGTGTTTGCCTGTGTGGTATAACTCTCGACAATCCCGTTATTGCCGCCAGCGGGACCTTCGGTTACGGTTACGAGTTTGCTGAACTCTACGACATAAACATTCTCGGAACATTTTCTTTCAAGGGCACAACAAAAGACCCCAGATTCGGAAATCCGACCCCTCGGATCGCAGAATGTACCGGCGGATTGATAAACGCGGTGGGGCTTCAAAACCCGGGAATCGATAAAGTCATTTCGGAAGAGCTGCCGAAACTGAAAAAATGTTTTAATAAGAAAGTTATGGCTAATATCAGCGGCTTCTCCGTTGATGAATATGTATATACCTGTGAAAAGCTCGACAAGTGCGATGAGGTTGGATGGCTTGAGGTAAATATCAGTTGCCCGAATGTTCATGGGGGAGGCATGAGTTTCGGTACTGAACCGTGTGCAGCTGCCACTGTTGTTAAAGCAGTAAAAGCGGTAACTTCAAAACCCGTTATTGTCAAGCTTTCGCCTAATGTCACGGATATCGTTTCAATCGCAAAGGCGTGCGAATACGCGGGAGCTGACGGGATAAGCCTTATAAATACTCTTTTCGGCATGAGAATAGACCTAAAAACAAAGAAACCGGTTATTGCAAATAAGATGGGGGGATATTCCGGCCCCGCCGTATTTCCGGTGGCTGTAAGAATGGTTTATCAGGTGGCGAACGCCGTAAAAATACCCGTTGTAGGCATCGGAGGCGTAAGTTGCGCAGAAGACGTTATCGAAATGATGCTTGCCGGCGCAACTGCGGTCGAGGTAGGGGCTGCAAACCTGATTGAGCCGTATGCCTGTAAAAACATTATCGAAGACCTGCCGCGCGTTATGGATAAATACAACATAGATAATCTTTCCGAAATTATAGGGGAGGCAAAATAATGGGAAAAGACGTAATAATCGCCTGTGATTTTTCTTCAGCGAAACAAGTATTTGATTTCCTCGACCTTTTTAAAGATGAAAAGCCTTTCGTAAAAATAGGCATGGAATTGTTTTACGCGGAAGGGCCTGCGATCGTAAAAGAAATAAAGAAGCGCGGTCACAAAATTTTTCTCGACCTGAAGCTTCACGACATCCCGAATACAGTTAAAAAAGCGATGTCCGTCCTTTCGGGACTTGATGTCGACATATGCAATCTCCACGCATCGGGCACGACCCTCATGATGCAGGCGGCGATAGAGGGCCTTGCACGACCCGACGGATCCCGCCCTTTACTTATTGCTGTCACTCAATTAACATCGACAGATCAGGAAAGCATGGAAAAGGATCTCCTTATTCATGAACCTATTGACAAAGTCGTAATGCATTATGCTTTGAATGCAAAAAACGCGGGTCTTGACGGCGTAGTATGTTCGCCGCTTGAAGCGGGAAAAGTACATGATATATGCGGAAAGAATTTTCTTACCGTCACGCCGGGAATCCGTTTCGCAGACGGAGAAGTCGGGGACCAGAAACGTATAATGACTCCTGAGCAAGCAAAAAAAATCGGCTCCGACTATATCGTCGTCGGAAGACCGATAACATCAGCCTCAGACCCTGTATCGGCATACAGACGGTGTGTCGATGAATTTACAGATTAGTATTACCTTAAGGAAAGGATTACAGATATGGCAATATTTATTAATGAGCCTTCTCACACATTTAACGAGTACCTTCTTATTCCCGGTTACTCCTCAAGCGAATGCATTCCATCGAATGTATCGCTCAAAACCCCTCTTGTAAAGTTCAAGAAAGGGGAAGAACCCTCGATAACCATGAATATTCCGCTCGTATCAGCTATAATGCAGTCAGTTTCGGGCGACAGGCTTGCCGTTGCCCTTGCGACAGAAGGCGGTGTATCGTTTATATACGGTTCACAGTCCATTGAAAATGAAGCGGCAATGGTCAAACGCGCAAAAAGCTATAAAGCGGGTTTTGTTAAAAGCGATTCCAACATCAGCCCCGACGCAACTCTTGCAGACGTTATCGCGCTTACAAAAAAAACAGGGCACTCCACCATTGCTGTTACGGAAGACGGAACAGCCGACGGCAAACTTGTTGGTATCGTCACGGGAAGAGATTACCGCGTAAGCCGTATGTCTCCCGAGCTCAAAGTTTCCGAATTTATGACACCGTTTAATAAACTTATATGCGGCAAAGAGGGAATAACCCTTAAAGAAGCAAACGATATTATCTGGGATCACAAGCTCAACTCTCTGCCCATAGTCAGCGATGACGGCAAGCTCTGCTACATGGTTTTCCGCAAAGACTACGACAGCCATAAGCAAAATCCCAACGAACTCCTTGATAAATCAAAGAGATATGTCGTCGGTGCCGGTATCAACACCAGAGACTACGCAGAACGCGTTCCTGCATTAATCGAAGCCGGCGTTGACGTACTCTGCATTGACTCGTCAGAGGGCTTCTCCGAGTGGCAGAAACTGACTATCGAATGGATCCGTAAAAATTACGGTGACAGCGTGAAAGTCGGAGCGGGCAACGTCGTGGATGCCGACGGATTCAGATTTCTTGCGGACTGCGGAGCGGACTTTATCAAAGTGGGTATCGGAGGAGGCTCTATCTGCATCACCAGAGAAACAAAAGGTATCGGCAGAGGTCAGGCTACTGCACTTATTGAAGTATGCGCCGAAAGAGATAAGTATTTTGAAGAAACCGGTGTATACGTTCCCGTTTGTTCCGACGGCGGCATAGTTTACGACCACCATATGACGCTCGCGCTGGCAATGGGCGCAGATTTCATCATGCTCGGACGTTATTTCGCAAGATTCGACGAAAGCCCGACAAACAAGATAAGCATCGGCGGTACATACTACAAAGAATATTGGGGTGAAGGTTCAAACCGTGCTCGCAACTGGCAGAGGTATGATCTCGGAGGAGACAAAAAACTGTCTTTCGAAGAGGGCGTTGACTCGTACGTTCCGTATGCGGGCAGCCTCAAGGACAATGTAGCGCTGTCACTGAGCAAGGTCCGTTCAACCATGTGCAACTGCGGTGCGCTGACCATACCCGAACTGCAGAAAAAGGCAAAATTGACACTCGTTTCCGCTACAAGTATCGTCGAGGGCGGTGCTCATGACGTTATACAAAAAGAGAAAAGCGCACCTATAAAATAAATATGAATTTATAGTGAAATTTGGCGTTTTTCCTTGACACGTGTAAAATTTAATGATATACTGTAACTGTAATTAATATAAGCATTCTGTGCAACTGACGGAATAATGTGGAGTACCACAGAGGAGCACGGAATGGTAGGGATTGTTCCCTTGAGCCGACCGTCTGGGCACATTTAGCTTCCAAGAGTTAAGTGTGCCCTTTTTTGTTTTTTCAGGAGGTAAATATGAGAAAAATCGGAATTGTCATGGGTAGCGACAGTGATCTTCCGGTCATCCGAAAAGCTACGGATACTCTGACCGCACTCGGAATACCGTTTGAAGTACATGTATATTCTGCCCACAGAACACCGACTGAGGCCAGAGACTTTGCAGTGAACGCGCGGGCAAACGGCTTCGGAGTGATAATTGCAGCAGCAGGAATGGCTGCTCATCTCGCGGGGGCAATTGCAGCCAATACCACGCTCCCCGTAATAGGTATACCCTGTAAATCAACAAATCTTGACGGCATTGACGCCCTTCTTTCAACAGTCCAAATGCCTTCCGGCATTCCGGTAGCGACTGTCGCGATCAACGGGGGAGCCAATGCCGCTTTGCTTGCCGCTCAAATACTGGCAGTTGAAGATAAGGAAATTGCTTCAAAACTCGATGCCAAACGCGTTTCCGGCGCACAGAAGGTTCTGGAAAAAGATGCTGAAGTTTCTGCGGAATTCAATAAATAAACATTTTTGGGAGGATTAAGACAATGGACAAGAAAGAACTTCTTTATGAGGGAAAAGCAAAAAAGGTCTACGCGACTGAGGATCCTCAGATTTTGCTCGTAGACTACAAAGACGACGCTACGGCTTTCAACGGCCTTAAAAAGGGTACTATCGAGGGTAAAGGCGCCATAAATAACAAAGTCACGAATTTTATGATGCAGCTGCTTGAAAAACAGGGCGTTCCCACCCACTTCGTCAAAGAACTCTCAGACAGGGAAACACTTGTCAAGAAGGTTTCCATAGTTCCTCTTGAAGTAATCATCAGAAACATCTCCGCGGGATCGTTTGCTAAACGTTACGGCGTTGAAGAGGGGATTGTTTTCGCGGAACCCACGATAGAATTTTCCTATAAGAATGATGCTCTTGGAGATCCTCTGATCAACGAATATCATGCACTTGCTCTCGGAATTGCCACAAGAGAAGACATTGAAACGATCAAATCCATGGCATTCAAAGTCAACGAAGTGATGAAAGAGTATTTCAAAGGGCTTAAAGTCGACCTTGTAGACTTTAAACTTGAATTCGGCAAACTGGCTGACGGAACTATTGTTCTTGCAGATGAGATTTCGCCCGATACCTGCCGCTTCTGGGACAGTGAAACTCATGAAAAACTTGATAAAGACAGATTCCGCAGAGATCTCGGAAATGTCGAAGACGCGTATAAAGAAATGATGAAGCGTATTCTCGGAAAATAAGGAGGCAAAGCGTATGGGAGGTTATTTCGGAGCTGTTTGCAATCATGACGCTGTATCCGACGTTTTTTTCGGAACCGATTATCATTCACATCTCGGTACACGTCGCGGCGGCATTGCCTGCTGGGATAAAACCATAGGATTGCAAAGAGAAATCCATAATATAGAGAATTCGCCTTTCAGAACGAGATTCGAACACGTTTTTGATGAAATGAAAGGAACGTCCGCCATAGGATGCATAAGCGACTATGACCCTCAGCCTCTGCTGATCCGATCAAATCTCGGAACATATGCAATCTGTTTTATCGGAGCTATCAATAACAGTGAAGCACTTATTAAACAGTATCTGTCTTTCAGCGGAGGACATTTCGATGCGATGACAGGGGGCGCTGTCAACTCAACAGAACTTGTAGCTGCACTGATAAACCAGAAAAGCGGATTCGTTGAAGGTATAAAGTTTGCACAAAATGAGATTGACGGGTCTGCATCTATACTCATACTGAAAGAGGACGGATCTATAATCGCCGCAAGAGATAAAGTCGGGCGTCTTCCTGTCCTGATAGGCAAAAATGACGGCGGATACTGCGTATCATTTGAATCCTTCGCATATCAGAAACTCGGATATGAAGACTTTAAAGAACTCGGACCGGGTGAAATAGTTAAAATAAATGTTTCCGGCATAGAACAGCTCCAGTGTCCCGGCGAAAAAATGAAAATATGCTCTTTTCTGTGGAGCTATTACGGCTATCCGACTTCGACATATGAAGGTGTAAACGTTGAGGTCATGCGCTACCGCAACGGCGAGATCATGGCGAAACATGACAGAGACGCCGGTCTGGCTGCGGATCTCGATTATGTCGGAGGCGTTCCCGATTCCGGAACACCTCACGCAATCGGGTATTCGAATGAAAAACATGTACCGTTTGCGAGAGCCTTTATAAAATACACCCCCACATGGTCGAGAAGTTTCATGCCGTCACAGCAGGATCAACGCAATAAGGTTGCGAAGATGAAACAGATCCCGGTCAAAGAACTAATCAAAGATAAAAATCTGCTTTTTGTCGATGACTCTATCGTAAGAGGAACACAGCTCAAAGAAACAGTTGATTTTCTTTATTCAAACGGTGCGAAATCCGTCCATATGCGTTCGGCTTGCCCCCCGATAATGTACGGCTGTAAATATCTCAACTTCTCAAGAGCGACAAACGATATGGAGCTTATTGCCCGCAGAGTCATAGTTGAACTTGAAGGGGAAGAAGGGCTCAAATATATCGAAGAATACAGCGACTCTTCAACTGAGCGCGGAAAAAATCTCAGAAAAGCAATATGCGAGAAATTCAACTTCACATCGCTGGAATTCCAGTCTCTCGAAGGTATAATCGAAGCAATCGGCATTGAGCCGTGCAAACTTTGCACATATTGCTGGAACGGAAAGGAATAGAAATGAACACACAGTCAAGATCAGACAGTTACGCAGCCGCAGGTGTTGATATAACCGCAGGTTATAAAGCCGTTGAGCTGATGAAAACGCATATTGCAAAAACCACGACCAGCGGCGTATGCTCCGATGTCGGAGGTTTCGGCGGACTTTTCGAGCCCGACCTTACAGGCATAACCCGCCCTGTTCTTGTCAGCGGTACTGACGGGGTAGGCACAAAGCTTAAAATAGCATTTATACTCGACAAGCACGACACGGTCGGAATCGACTGTGTTGCAATGTGTGTAAATGATGTAATTTGCTGCGGAGCAAGGCCGTTGTTCTTCCTCGATTACATCGCATGCGGCAAAAACGTTCCCGAGCGAATCGCTGATATCGTTAAAGGCGTTTGTGAAGGATGTGTGCAGTCCGGAGCAGCTCTCATCGGTGGGGAGACTGCTGAAATGCCCGGTTTTTACCCCGAAAACGAATATGATCTCGCAGGCTACTGCACAGGCTTGGTGGACAAAAATAAGATCATCGACAATAAAACGATGCGCCCCGGCGACATTGTAATCGCGTTGCCTTCAAGCGGCGTTCATTCCAACGGGTTTTCTCTTGTACGCAAAGTTTTCGACGTTGAGAAAAACGATATAACCGTGCCCTGCGCGGAGCTCGGCGGAAAATCCATCGGTGAAACCCTCCTTACCCCCACGAGAATATATGTCAAAGCAATACTTGCGCTTCTTGACAAAGTCAACGTAAAAGGCATATCTCACATAACCGGCGGCGGTTTCTACGAGAACATCCCGAGAAGTATTCCCGACGGTCTCGGCGCAAAAATCGACATAAGTGCGGTAAACATTCTGCCGATATTCGACCTCATTGAAAAAACCGGTAAGATCAGCCGCAGAGATATGTTCAATACCTTCAACATGGGCGTCGGTATGAGTGTCACAGTTGCAAAGGAAGACGCGGACAAAGCGCTTGAAATTCTTAAAGCTAATGGAGAAAAAGCCTATATAATCGGCGAAATCGTCGAAAGTGACGAAAAGGTGCTGTTATGAAGCAAGCGAGAATAGCCGTTCTTGTTTCCGGGGGAGGAACAAACCTCCAGGCATTGATAAATGCTGAAAAGAGCGGGATGATCAAAAGCGGTAAAATATGTCTTGTTATCTCAAACAACGCAGAGGCTTTTGCTCTTAAAAGAGCTGAAAACGCAAATATTCCCACGGCGGTGATTCTGAAAAAAGACTGTGCAGATCAGCAGGACTTTGAAGGCAAGATCATTGAGAAACTTGAGGAGAATAATGTCGATCTGATAGTCCTTGCGGGATTTATGTCAATTCTCAGCGAAACAGTCACCAAACATTTTCAAAATCGTATAATCAATGTCCATCCGTCGCTTATCCCGTCATTTTGCGGCAAGGGCTATTACGGGCTTCGAGTACATGAGGCAGCACTTGCAAAAGGCGTAAAAGTAACGGGTGCCACGGTGCATTTTGTAAACGAGATTCCCGACGGGGGAGAGATTATCATGCAGAAAGCCGTAAAAATCCTCGAAAACGACACTCCCGAGACTCTCCAAAAAAGAGTAATGAGACTCGCGGAATGGAAAATATTGCCGCTTTCTGTTGAAAAAGTATCTGCGAATATAATAAACAATAACTGAAACGGAGTTCATTACCATGGCTTTGTATGATATAAAAGATTTGCTTGAAAACAATACGTATCCCGGCAGAGGCATAATTATCGGTAAATCCGCAGACGGAAAAAACGCTCTGATAGCTTATTTTATCATGGGCAGAAGTATAAACAGCCGCAACAGAGTGTTTGAAGCTTTTGACGGCGGCATGAGAACAAAAGCTTTCGACGAATCCAAACTTTCCGACCCGAGCCTTATAATATACAATCCGTATCTCAAGCTTGACGATACCGAAATAATCACAAACGGAGACCAGACAAATACGGTTTATGATTTCATTAAAAGCGGGAAGACATTCGAAGACGCGCTCATGACAAGAGAATTTGAGCCCGATGCTCCCAATTACACTCCGAGGATCTCCGGCATCATTTACAATTCCGGCAAAGAGAGCTTCATTTACAAACTTTCCATTCTTAAAAGTCTGAGCGGAGACCCGAAGCATTGCAGCAGATATTTTTACAACTATGAACCTAAAAACGGCATAGGTCATTTCATTCATACTTACCGTTGTGACGGTAATCCCATTCCGTCATTCAGCGGCGAACCCGAAGAAATAGGACTTCCGGATACTGCGGAAGACCTCGCAAATATCCTTTGGGACAGTCTGAATGAAGACAATAAGGTTTCGCTCTTTGTTCGTTCCATCCCCGTTGACGGTTCAGAACCGAACCAAATTATTATCAATAAAAACGTTTAAGGAGACATTCAAATGAAAGAATTTGAGCTGAAATACGGATGTAATCCTAATCAAAAACCTGCAAAGATATTTATGCACGACGGAACGGATCTTCCGATAGAGATACTCAGCGGCAGACCCGGATTCATAAACTTTCTTGACGCGTTCAACAGTTGGCAGCTTGTAAAGGAACTCAAAGAGGCGCTCGGACTCCCGGCGGCAACATCATTCAAACATGTCAGCCCGACATCCGCGGCTGTCGGTATTCCGCTTTCCGATAAACTCAAGAAGGCGTGCTTTGTTGACGACGTTGAGGGTCTCGACGATTCCGCTCTCGCTTGTGCATACGCTCGCGCAAGAGGAACCGACAGAATGTGCTCCTACGGTGACTGGGTCGCTCTTTCAGACGTTTGTGACCTAACGACTGCGAAAATGATATTCCGCGAAGTCTCCGACGGTGTTATTGCTCCCGGATATGAGCCGGAAGCTCTTGAACTTCTCAAAACAAAGAGAAAGGGCAACTACAATATCGTTAAGATAGATCCCGATTATGTTCCGGATGCAGTCGAACATAAACAGGTATTCGGCGTAACTTTTGAACAGGGACGAAACAATTTTAAGATAAACAGAGAACTCCTTTCCAATATTGTAACTAAAAACAAAAACATGCCCGAAAGCGCCGTAAGAGACCTCATCGTTGCGCTTATTACACTTAAATACACTCAGTCGAATTCTGTCTGCTATGCGATTGACGGTCAGGCTATCGGTGTCGGTGCTGGTCAGCAGTCGAGAATTCACTGCACACGTCTTGCAGGCACAAAAGCCGATACATGGTTTCTGCGCCAGCATGAAAAAGTCCTCAATTTGCCTTTCAAGGAAACAATGGGCAGACCGGACAGAGACAATGTTATCGACGGCTATATTAACAAAAATGAAGAAGATGTTTGTGCGGATGGCAACTGGCAAAAATATTTCACCCGCCGTCCCGACCCATTTACAACCGAAGAGATGAAAGCATATCTTGCTACGATTGATAATGTAGCGCTCGGCTCTGATGCGTTCTTCCCGTTCGATGATAATATCGAAAGAGCTAAACGCAGCGGTGTTAAATATATCGCGGAGCCCGGAGGGTCTATCCGTGATGATATAGTCATTGCGTGCTGCGATAAATATGACCTTGTGATGGCGTTTACCGGCATGCGTCTGTTCCATCATTAAGGAGTAGCCGAAAATGAAAATACTTGTTGTAGGCAGCGGCGGCCGTGAACATGCGATAATAAAGAAAATCAAGCAGAACGGCTCGGTCAGCGAAATTTATGCATTACCCGGAAACGGAGGCATCGCTGCGGACGCTATATGTGTTCCGATAGGTGCAAAAGACATTGACGGGATAGTTAAGTTTGCCGTTGAAAATAGAATTGATTACGCCGTGGTCGCACCGGACGACCCGCTCGTACTTGGATGTGTTGACGCACTCGAGGAAAATGGTATACCTTGTTTCGGGCCTCGCGCAAATGCCGCAATAATCGAAGGAAGCAAGGTCTTCTCAAAAAATCTGATGAAAAAGTACGGCATCCCGACCGCGAAATACGAAGTCTTTGACGATATGGAAAAGGCTTTGAAATACCTCGAGTCTTCTCCTGTTCCGACAGTTATAAAAGCAGACGGTCTTGCTCTGGGAAAAGGCGTAATAATTGCAAATACACGAGAAGAAGCGAAGGCCGCAGTCGTTTCCGTAATGCAGGACAAAATGTTCGGAAAAAGCGGCGACAATATAGTCATCGAAGAATTTCTTACAGGTCCGGAAGTCTCTGTTCTTTCGTTCACAGACGGAAAAACGATCGTTCCCATGGTCTCATCGATGGATCATAAACGCGCAGGGGATAACGACACGGGGCTCAATACGGGAGGCATGGGTACCATTGCACCAAACCCGTACTATACTGAGGAAATTGCCGACGAGTGCATGAAAAAAATATTCATTCCGACGATAAAAGCAATGAATGCGGAAGGCAGGCCTTTTAAGGGCTGTCTGTATTTTGGACTTATGATCACACCTGACGGACCAAAAGTGATAGAGTACAATTGCCGTTTCGGGGACCCTGAAGCGCAGGTGGTGTTACCTTTGCTCGAAAGCGACCTTCTTACGGTCATGATGGCGGTAACAAATGAAAAACTTTCGGAAACGGAAGTAAAATTCAGCAAAAGATCTGCTTGCTGTGTCATAATGGCATCCGAAGGATATCCCGTAAAGTACGACAAAGGATACGAGATCAATATTCCCGAAGAGATACGCAACAAGGTATTTGTCGCAGGGGCGACGATCTCTGACGGAAAACTTCTTACGAACGGAGGCCGAGTCCTCGGCGCAACAGCTGTTGCAGATAATCTCAAAGACGCCGTGTACCGCGCGTACGGACTTGTCGATAAAATAAATTTCGGCAACGCGTATTATCGCCACGATATCGGCGCAAAAGCCTTGAAGGCTTTGACAGGGGAGTAATATATGGTTTATAGAGTATTTGTGGAAAAGAAGAAAAACCTGGCAAACGAAGCAAAATCCTTATTTTCCGATATAAAAACATTACTTGGTATAAATGAACTTTGCGATGTCCGTGTCGTAAACCGTTATGATGCGGAAAACATATCGAAAGAACTGTTTGAATATGCGAAAAAGACGGTTTTTTCCGAGCCGCAACTTGATATAGTTTCAGATTCCGTGGATTTTGGCGACGCAAAGGTTTTCGCGGTCGAATATCTCCCCGGGCAGTTCGACCAGCGCGCGGATTCCGCGGCTCAATGCATACAGATTATTTCAAAAGCCGACCGTCCCATAGTACGCACGGCAAAAGTATATGCTTTTTACGGAAACCTCTCCGACTCTCAGATGGCTGATATCAAAAAGTATATAATCAACCCCGTTGAATCAAGAGAAGCAGGTTTTGAAAAACCCGAGACTCTTGCCATGGCTTACGATATTCCATCCGATGTGAAAACCCTTGAAGGTTTCACTCTTCTTGACAGATCCGGGCTTGAGAAATTCGTTAAAGATTATGCTCTCGCAATGGATGTGGACGATATTGAATTCTGCCAGAAATATTTTATATCAGAGCATCGTGACCCCACTATAACGGAAGTCAGAATGATCGACACTTATTGGTCGGATCATTGCAGACATACAACCTTCCTTACCGTCATAGATGATGTCAGGTTTGAAGACGAGCTTTTGCAGAACGCATATAATGATTATATTGCAGTTCGAAAAGAACTCGGAAGAACTAAGCCTATATGCCTTATGGATCTTGCAACTATTGCCGTAAGATACCTAAAAGCGCACGGCAAACTCGATAAACTCGACGAGTCCGAGGAGATAAACGCCTGCACCGTGAAAATAAATATAGACGTTGACGGTAAAACCGAGCCGTGGCTGCTTTTGTTCAAGAATGAAACTCATAACCATCCTACTGAAATCGAGCCTTTCGGCGGCGCGGCAACCTGCATCGGCGGAGCGATAAGAGACCCTCTTTCCGGACGTTCTTACGTTTACGGCGCTATGCGCGTTACAGGAGCGGCAGATCCGCTGACCCCCGTAAAAGACACGATTAAAGGCAAACTTCCCCAGCGTAAGATCGTCACAACGGCAGCGGCAGGATACTCTTCCTATGGCAACCAGATTGGTCTTGCAACAGGTATCGTTGATGAGATATATCATCCCGGCTATGCGGCAAAGCGAATGGAAATAGGCGCTGTAATCGCGGCAACACCTGCGGAAAACGTGCGCAGGGAAACACCGGTTGATGGAGATGTCGTAATTCTTCTCGGCGGAAGCACCGGACGTGACGGAATAGGAGGTGCAACAGGCTCCTCAAAGGCTCATGACTCTCATTCTGTCGAAACGTGCGGCGCGGAAGTTCAAAAGGGCAACGCACCCGAAGAACGTAAACTGCAGAGACTTTTCCGCAACGCCGACGCATGCAGAATGATAAAAAGATGCAACGACTTCGGAGCCGGCGGAGTTTCGGTCGCGATAGGCGAGCTTGCCGACGGACTCGAAATAGATCTTAACGCTGTTCCCAAGAAATACGAAGGGCTTGACGGTACAGAGCTTGCAATAAGCGAATCGCAGGAAAGAATGGCTGTCGTCGTCGAGAAAAAAGACGTAGACGAGTTCCTCAGACTCGCAAATGAAGAAAATCTTCGCGCTTGCGTAGTTGCTGTCGTCAAGGCTGAGCCCCGACTGGTAATGAACTGGAACGGCAAAAAAATCGTTGATATCAGCCGTGAATTCCTTAACTCGAACGGTGCGGACAAGCATATTGTTGTTACGCCAAAATCGCCGAAAATCAAAGAAAAGAAAATAAACGGCGACTTTACCGAAAACTATAAAAAGATTGCATCGGACCTCAATATATGCTCCAAACGGGGTCTTTCCGAAAGATTCGACTCTACTATCGGCGCAGGAACGGTTCTTATGCCTTTCGGCGGCAAAAATCAACTAACACCCATACAGGCAATGGTGCAGAAAATATCCGTCGAAAAGAAACATACCGACGACTGCTCGCTTATGGCGTGGGGCTACAATCCTTTTATAACAGAACAAAGCCCGTATCACGGCGCGTATCTGGCAGTAGTTGAATCTGTATGCAAGCTGATCGCGACCGGCGCCGAATTCAAAGACGTATATTTGACCTTCCAGGAATATTTTGAGCGTCCGGGAAAAGACGGCAAACGCTGGGGGAAACCACTCGCGGCACTTCTGGGTGCATTCAAGGCTCAGATGGATCTCCAAATAGGTTCAATCGGCGGAAAAGACTCAATGAGCGGATCGTTTGAAGACCTTGATGTTCCTCCGACACTTGTCTCATTTGCCGTTACGACCGAAAAAATCAAAGATATCGTTTCGCCCGAATTCAAGTCTGCGGGACATAAGGTGATAATAATACGTCCCGAAACAGACGAAAACGGTCTCCCCAAAACAGACTCTATGCTTAACGCTTTTGATACTGTTACGAAACTCCTTCGTTCGGGAAAAGCCGTAGCCTGCTATACTCCCGGAATGGGCGGCATTGGTGAGGCAGTAATGAAAATGGCTTTCGGCAATGGTCTCGGTTTCCGCTTCGACGACAGTATGGATATGGATTCGATTTTCGGATATAATTACGCATCGTTCATACTTGAAGTTACAGAAAATGTTGAAGTCGGAAAAACTGTCGGCGTTATAACAGAAGACGAAGAATTCTCTTTCAACGGCGAAAGCATATCTGAAAAAGAACTTCTCGAAATATACGAGGACAAACTCGAAAGCGTATACAGCTGCAACATCCCCGACAGCAAAACACCGATGAAAAATTTTGATTTCAAAGCCACGCAGCGTAAAGCACCGGCAATAAAAGTCGCGAAACCGAAAGTGCTTATTCCGGCATTTCCCGGGACAAACTGTGAATTTGACAGCGCGAAAGCCGTCAGAGACGCGGGCGCAGAGCCTGAAATCATAGTTATAAACAACCTTACGGCAACCGGCATAAAGAACAGCATCGACCGTTTTGCAAAGAAATTGAAAACTGCGCAGATAGTGTTCATTCCCGGTGGATTTTCCGGCGGCGACGAACCTGACGGAAGCGGTAAATTCATTACCGCATTCTTCAGAAATGAAGCGCTAAAAGACGGAGTTTCCGATTTGCTCGAAAACCGTGACGGGCTTATGTGCGGTATCTGCAATGGTTTTCAAGCACTTATAAAACTCGGCCTCGTTCCTTACGGAAAGATCATTGATACGGATGAGAGCTGTCCGACTCTGACGTTCAACACCATTGCACGTCACCAATCAAAGATCGTCCGCACAAGGATCGCTTCCAACAACTCGCCTTGGCTCGCATTGACGAATGTAGGTGATATTTACAGCGTTCCGATATCCCATGGTGAAGGCAGGTTTATCGCAAGTGAAGAACTCATAGCGAGCCTCGCGGCAAACGGGCAGATTGCAACACAGTACGTAGACCTTGACGGCGAAGCAACGAGTGATGTTCATTTCAATCCCAACGATTCCATGTACGCCATAGAAGGTATTACGTCTCCCGACGGCCGTGTGTTCGGTAAAATGGGACACAGTGAAAGGGTAGGCGAGGGACTGTATAAAAACGTGCCCGGCAACTACGATATCAAGATGTTTGAATCGGCAGTAGAATACTATAAATAACAAACAGGTCCCGTAAAAACGGGACCTGTTCTTTGCTTGGAGTCTTGACAAATTCAGCGCAAGATGTTATAATTTGAATATAAGCAGATAATTCTTACGGGAATATCGGGTTTTGATGAAAGCAGGGGAGTTTCACTATGGGACAGATAACAGTTGATCAGTTGATTTTTTGCAAATCTTACCAGGAAGCACTTGATGTCAGCAAAGCTTTTGATGATTTTGAATTTGCTTTTTCGGCTCTCGGGGATCGAATGATCGTGCCCGCAAAACGCTTTATCAACAAGATAAACACGTCGGAATTTCACACCCACAGAGTCACCGTAAGATATGTTTTTGAATATTCCGGAGAATTTTTTTCTTATGGATTTCTTGACGGAAAAACAAGAGAAAAATATCCGGGACTTGCCTCCGCGCTTGAAAATGCAGACCCGCTTGAACGCAAAAAGATAATCTTCGAATGCCAAGAAAAAGAAGATGAGTTCTGTCGGGAAATCTATTACTATGAGAGCTTCAAAAGTTTTCTCAACCGCGAACTCAAAATGATCCTCAACAAGATCTATCTCGCTTGTTGCATAGCTTTTGCGTGCGTATGTCCATCGGGGAATTTTCTGATAAATTACGAAGAGGACAGAAGAAATTATGAAACAGGATATTCCGCTTCATCAATAAATGCCTTTATTGCCTCCGAAAAATTTATTGATAAAAGTTCACTTGGTTTCATCCCGATAAAGGAAGTGTGGAACTGGATGAGCGAGCTTTATTACAATCGCAAAGACAAACGCTATATCGAGCCGAAAAGCCTTACCGCCTTCAGTTATGTAATAAACAGATCCGAATATGAGGGGTTATTTTATTCCATAATAGGACTTGAGAGCGTATTTTCTAAAAATGAACGACGCGCAAAAAGTCAGCTTAAAGCGAACGTTCCTCAGGTTTTGCCGTTTGTTACAAGCGGTGAAATAGACGTCTTTTACAAGCAAAAAGCCGATTTCATCCACGGCGCGTCGATATACCCGTTATATTATAAAAGAAACGACCTTATAGACATGAACACTCAGCTATACCAATCCGCACAGAAAGCCGCGGTGATTTTGCTTGCGACCCTGAGGCTGCTTGTGAAAAATGACGCGACAAAAATATGCATAGATGATACCGGTAGAATAAAGTATATCAAAAGCAAGACACGTAAAGAAACCGCCCTTGATTGAATTGTGAAAACACTTTGAAATGTTCCCGCGCATCTTGACATCCGGAGTTTTTTTTGCTATAATATATAAGCGCTGAATACGGCTCTTATCGAGTTTCAAAACAAGATTCATCAGAAGTCAATAAGAGTTAATCTTCCCCATCGGTGAATCAGCATACACGGAGAGGTATCGAAGTGGTCATAACGGGGCTGGCTCGAAATCCGACCGTCAATTGTTCATCTAATCCCCGGGAATCCTTGATTTATAAGGCTTTTTCGTGGGTTCAAATTTAATATTATCGTAGCATCCCTCGCCAATATCCCTCCGTTTTCCGGAGCTTCAAAAGGATAGAAATCGAGGTTTGTATATACGGAGAGGTATCGAAGTGGTCATAACGGGGCTGACTCGAAATCAGTTTGCGAGCAATCGCACATGGGTTCGAATCCCATCCTCTCCGCCAACGGAACCCTTGAAAACCCAGTGTTTTCAAGGGTTTTCACTTTGTCGCAGTGTTGTTCTCTTTTATTGAATAGTGCCCGTGGCAGCCCGTAAGTTGGTGCATATTCGTTGTTGCAGTATGCTGTAAACCTACCGCAGTGTAGTCGCGGCGATCATGAATAATAATCCACCCGCGTTAGCGAGTGGGTTATTGTTTCTATAGCACATCAAAAAGAAAGCCACCCGCGACAGCGGATGGCTTTTGTCATATCAAAAATAAATTTTTGAAGAAAGCATTATTGTTCTTTGTTCTTTATTCTTTATTCTTTGATTCCTTTTTATTCTCTTTCAGTACCTTTTCTCCGTAAAGATTAAAGCGGAAGAGGAGGGAATCGTCTTCCGGATTTTCGCAGAGAATCTTTGCTTCTTCAATTTTTCCGCCTTCAACAAGTTTTGTCAGACCTATTATTTGGCAGAGTTTGCTCTTAAGATTGAGTCTGTCGCCTTCGTCGGTAACAAGATAAACATTTCCCTTGCACTGGTCAATAGCTTCAAGAAACTTCTTGAAATCAATCTGGTGAAGATTTGTAAACATTGGCATCTTTATTTACCTCCTAAGTTTCTTTAACAATGATATTATAACAGAATAAATACGATTTGTCAATATATGGATATCTAATAAATTGGAGTATCGTTCTCTATTTTTCGTTCTGTTTCGACATAAGAGACTTTATAAATTATTTACCTTGACAGTTCCTTTAACCATTACGAGTTTAATATTCAAATTTTCATCAAGGACGACCATATCGGCATATTTTCCTGTCTCTATCGAGCCCGTATCTTTATCTGCACGTATCGCCTTTGCAGGATTTATAGTAACGGATTTCACCGCCTGTTTCATAGGGATTCCGTATGATATGACATTTTTGAATTCATCATAAACATTAGACGTGGACGCGGCAATAGTGCCGTCCTCAAGCAGCGCCTTGCCGTCTTTTACATAAACGGGCTGCATACCGAGTTCGTATGTTCCGTCGGGACAACCTGCGGCTTTCATGGAATCGCTTACAATTATGCTGTTATCTTCTCCCAGCATAAAAAACGCTATTCTCAGCGCCGCGGGATGGATATGGAAGCCGTCGCATATGAGTTCCGCACGCACTCCGAGTTTTCTTGCATTATCAAATACTGCACCTACAACCCCCGGTGCTCTGTGTGTAAGCCCGCTTTGCGCGTTATACAGATGTGTCGTGTGTCTGACACCCCATTCGATAGCTTTGCAAGCCTCATCATACCCTGCCGAGGTATGGGCTGTTGATACGGTGCAATAGGGGAGAACGGTCTCTATAAATTCTTTCGCACCTTCACATTCCGGGGCAATGTCCACAAGTTTTATAAATCCACCGCATCCGTTATAAAGCTTCATAAATTCGGCAGCGTTTGGATTTCTTACATAAGCGGGATTCTGGGAGCCTTTTTTCGCCATGGATATATATGGCCCTTCCATATTCATTCCCTGGATATATGCACCTGAAACCGAATCTTTAACTTCCCTTGTAACGGAGAATATCTTTGAAAGCTCTTCGAAAGAAAGCGTCATCGATGTTGGGCAGAACGAGGTCACACCGTGCTCAACAAGAAAATTACTCATTTTTTCGAGCGATTCCGCAGAGGCGTCACCCGTATCGGCATTTGCGCACCCGTGAATATGTATATCTATAAATCCCGGAAGAATCGTAAGGCCCTCAAGATCCAGAATCTCAGTATCCGTAATATCGCTTCCGATCCCGGAAATTCTCTCTCCTTTTACAGAAACATCAGCCTTTACAATATTGAATTCCTTATCATAAATCTCTGCGTTTTTAAGTATCATTTTAATTCTTTTCCTTTTTCGTAAATGCAATAAATATATAATATGTCAAGGTATAATGATATCCCAGGGCGTGACAAGCCCTTTTATTGGTTCATTCTTATTACCGTTTTCCGTCAGAAATATCACGGCGATACGTTCACCTTTTTTCAGAGACGAATAGAATATGTTTTCGGCATCTGAAACAAATATATCGTCCTTTGCGAATCTGAAAGAGGTGTGACCGCGTCGAAGAATTGAAGTGTACGGGGAAAGGTCTGAAAAAACGGTGTCTTCAGACAATTTTTTTACAGACATGTCCGACACACCGATTCCACGGTCGAGCACATATTGAAACACGGTATTTTCGTTGAACACACCGAGTATTCTGTTTGCGGAGTTTACAATCGGGACATTTGATATTCCGAGTTCGTACATACGCTGCATAACAGGCAGAACTTTATCTTTCGGATGGGCAACAAGCATCCTGCCATGTCCGATGCAGATATCCTTACAACGGGGTTTATTGTCAAGTTCTTTAACCACAGACCTTAGCAGATTGATCATTTCTTCCGACGGCTCTACCGCGAAATTGTCTCCGACCTGAGGCTGATGCTGCAACAGCGCCCGAACCTCACGGCAGTATCTCAATT
The DNA here is from genome assembly GCA_959604355.1 of uncultured Eubacteriales bacterium. Classification (GTDB taxonomy): domain Bacteria; phylum Bacillota; class Clostridia; order Oscillospirales; family UBA644; genus HGM12619. The sequence continues at coordinate 11,091 of CAUHAO010000005.1, read as the reverse complement.
CGGATTTTATATCAGCGAAGCGAGACATTTTCTCCATTCTCGACACTACCGTTCCGTTCGCCGGAAGATTGAATTTTTCAACACCGAGTTGCTCAAGTTGCTTATACAGATCAAGAAAGATATCGGTCCGAGTCATGATAAACCTCCAGGTTGAAATATCGTTTTCAGTATAACGCCGAATTGTGACATTGTCTATACTTTTTTCATAAAAGTAGAATTTTTTTAAAAATCGGATTTTAATGTCGACAGGCTTCTATATTTTGCAATTTAGATGTTGACATTTGTATTGTATTATGATAAAATGAATATATAATATATTTCAGAGGCTGAGACGTGATGCAGAAATTCTCAAAAAAAAATATCATGAATTTTATATATATGGCATCAATTGTTGTGACTTTTACCATCACAGCTGTTATTTTTTCGATTCTGTTCATCATAGGTCCCAACGGTATATTCAATACAGGCCATCCCGAAAACCCTACTGATCCCACGAAAGATCCTCCGAATGATAAAAGTGCACAAATAGCTGAGATACAAAAACAGATCGACGCATACGATGAAATACTCAACGATAAATATATGATTATCGCCAACAAAGATACGCCGTTGCCTAAAGATTATATCCAAAGCGGACTTTCATCCACAACGATAAATCCTGCCATCAAACTCGAATCCATCACGGATCTTCATTTTAAAGAATTTATCGAAGCCGCTGTTTATCAGGGGATACCTTGCACCCTTGTAACAGGTTACAGGACAAAGGCAGAACAGAATTCCGTATATAATTCAGCCCTTCAAAGCTACGCCAACGCCGGATACACATTGGAAAAAGCCGAAATAATGACAAATCGGACTATCGCGAAAGCCGGTGAAAGCGAATTCGAAACAGGGTATCTCATTGAAATCACTTCAGTTCGGGGAATATCCGCATCCGAAATGACAGAGTCGGAGCTGTTCAAATTTGCAAAAGAGAATATGTACAAATATGGGTTCATTCTGCGCTATCCGGAAGGAAAAGAACAAGTGACCGGATACGATTACAACCCTTTTATCTTCCGATATGTCGGATTTGTCGGAGACACGAATCACGCCCAATATATTTACGAGAAAAGCATTACTCTCGAAGAATATATAGAGTACATTAAGGGGCTTCGCGCCAATGCCCAGCACGATCTCGACGAACTTCTCGGAGGAAAATAAGATGCGCAAGAACAAAATAATATTGTTTGCAGCATTTATTCTATCCGCAGTATTGCTCTCGTCGTGTTCGGAGCCCGCGGCCACTCCGTATGTTACAGATGTTTTTGCCTTTGATACCGTTTGCTCCGTTACGGTTTACAAAAACACGGAGACATTCAAGGACGATGTAAACTCGGCCGTAACAGCAGCGGAAAGACTACTTGATCTCAACGGACAGGGGAAACAGTACGTAGCAACCGTACCCGAAGAAACGTTGACGTTAACAGAAATACAGAATGAAATAATTTCAAAGGCATATCGGGTATCTGAAATCTCCGATGGCCTTTTTGATATTACTACGGCTCCTCTTATTTCTCTTTGGGATATCGGAAACGCAGACTGTCCGCCAAATGACGACGACATTAGAAAAGCGTTAAACAATGTCGGTTATAGGAATATCCATCACGAATCGGAAACTCTTTTTTTCCCGTCTCAAGGTATGGGAATTGACATCGGAGCTGTGGGGAAAGGCTTTTCAGGTGATAATATAGCATACCGTCTATCAGAGCTCGGATACGACTGCGGAATTGTCAATCTCGGGGGAAACGTACGTGTTTTCGGACAAAATCCGAGAAGGCTCGACGGCTTTTTTGTTGTAGGCATAAAAGATCCTCGTCGGCCGGAGAGAATATTCTGCACTGTATCCGTAAATGACTGCAGTGTTATAACGTCAGGCGCATACGAGCGATATTTTGAGTTTGAAGGAAAGATTTATCACCACATAATTGACCCGTTTACAGGATATCCGTCAGAGAGCGATCTTGAAAGCGTTACCGTGATTTCCTCGGACGGTACATATGCAGACGCGCTCTCGACCGCCGTCTTTCTCTGCGGTACGGAAAAAGGACTTCGCGTGCTTGAAAATGCAAAAAATCAGATACATGACCTTTCTGCGATTCTTGTATCCAAAGACGGTACCGTTACGACGTTCAACATCGAATCCCGGGGGTTCAGACTCGTTTCGGATGAATATACATTATCGGACATGAACGATGAAAACTGACAAACTTAAACCGACCGCGGCGGACATCATCCTTATCGTGCTCTTCCTTTTTCTGCCGACAGCAATAATCTTCGGAAAGCAGATCAAAACGGACACAGGAACAAAAGTCGAAGTGATAGCGGACGGAAGGCCCGTCGAAGAATTCGCATTCGGCTCTTCCGAACAAAGAGTAGAACTTGAAAACGGCATGGTTCTTATCGCTGACGAACACGGCGTCAAGGTTGAACATTCCGACTGCAAAGATAAAATCTGTATAAAGAGCGGATATATAAACAAAAACGGACAGGTTATAGTTTGTCTCCCGAAAAAAACGGTGATTCGTATCGTAACGACTTCGGAAACGGAGGTCGATGCTTATGCGGGATAGGGTCAAAAAAATTTCAGTTCTTGGTATTCTGATGTCGCTTGCGCTTATACTTTCATATGTCGACAGCATCGTATCAGGAGGTATCTCGCTTCCAGGAATTAAGCTGGGGCTGTCAAATCTTGTCATCGTGATCGTTCTTTATATATACGGTTTTATCCCGGCTCTTGCTATGGGTATACTCAAAAGCCTGTTTTCTCTAATTTGGCTGGGACATCTGAGCGGATTGATATATTCACTCTGCGGCATAGTGCTTTCTGTTACTATCATGGCTGCCGTAAAAAAATCTGGAATGTTTTCTGTCTTCGGAGTAAGCGTGTCCGGGGCAGTATCACATACGATAGGGCAGATTTTTGCCGCGTCTTTAATGCTCAGGTCCGCATCCGTGTGGAACATATTCCCGATGCTCTCAATAATAAGCTGTATTTCCGGCGTTATTCTGGCTTTCCCGGAATACGCAATGATAAATTTTTTGAATAGGGATGATATAAAATGTACGAAGAATTAGAACGAAATGCTGCAAAAATAGCAGAAGAATTGATTTCTGCGGCAAAACTCCAAAAAGGAGACATTGTCGTTGTGGGATGCTCTTCAAGTGAGATACTCGGACAAAAAATCGGATCTTTTTCAAGTGAAGAGGTCGGAATGGCTGTATTCGAGACTCTCTATGAAGTTTTTAACGCAAAAGGAATATATATCGCCGCACAGTGTTGTGAACATCTCAACAGGGCACTTATAGTAGAAAAAACCGCTGCCGAAGAATACAGGCTGAGAAGAGTAAACGTCATTCCTCAACCGAAAGCGGGAGGATCTTTCGCCACGGCGGCTTATAAAAAAATGAAAATGCCCGTAGCTGTCGAATCAATTTCGGCGGCGGCAGGCATTGACATAGGAGATACGCTTATCGGCATGCATCTGAGCAGAGTAGCGGTTCCCGTAAGGCTCTCCGTATCTGCTTTAGGGCAGGCTCACGTCGTATGTGCGAGAACAAGATTGCCTTTCATAGGCGGAGAACGCGCGATTTACGATAAAGATCTGCTTTAATCAACTGTAAGAGATATACAGATTCTTTGCCGCATTTTTTACGGCATCAACAAGTGATTCCGGAGAGATTGCTCTGACGGAATTTGAATTTATAAACAGCCACGCTATGAATTCCTCGGATATCTCGGTATCGACATCCGCTTCAAACACAGAGTTCCCGGTACGCCTGATGCTTATATCCGTGCCGAATATGCCCGTTATCTCATTGAGCATATTACGATCGCATTCCAGCGTGACTTTTTCTCCCAATACCATCTCCGAATAAGATGACAGCAGACCTTTGGAATAACACGTTATATCAAAATCCATATCTCCCGCAAATTCTCTGATATCCGTAGCTTTACGATCAATTATCTTTATGTTTTTGATACGATCTACATAAAAATGCGATACTCCCTCCATGTTTTCACAGCCGGCAAGGAGGATATATGTCCCGTTTGAGCATGAGACTGTGAACGGATTAACGACATAAGTCTGACGCTGTTTCTTTCCGTGTCTGTCGGCAAAATCCGCATAAGTGTATTCGAAAGAAAGCATTTTATGGGCATTTACGGCAGAATGTATCTTGTTGAGTACGTCCCTGAAAACATCTATTTGCTTAATAGGGTGGGACGTTGTATATATCCTGTTATGAAGGATTTTTTTATCAACTCCTGCAAGTACTTCAAGTTTTTGCTTGATCCTTCTCAGTTTTTTTTCTTCGATATACGCCGACGCACATACAGCATCCCAAATACTTTCAAGTTCCTCAAAAGTGAAAGGTCTGTCTGCCATATAATAAGAGTTTTCTCTGCCGCGAACCACGGCTATACTGTCCCCGAAAGCCTTCAGAAGCTCAATGTCCGAATAAACAGATTTACGCTCGGCTCTTATGTTTTTTTCGCCGAGTTTTCGGATGATAAAGTTTACGCTGATGGGATTATCCTGATTTGAATTTTCCATCAGGATCTTTCGCACGTAAAGCAATTTGAGTTTTTGATCAGGATTTCCAGCCATTGAAAAATTTCTCCTGTAAATATAAAAATTGAGGGGTAAAAGTTTTTATGAAAGAAAAAATCAAGAATATAGTTTCCGATTTTCTCAAAGCCGTTTGCGCAGGTGTAGCCATAAGCATCGGCGGCACGGTATATCTTTCCGTGGAAAACACCGTTGCGGGCGCGATACTGTTTGCCGTGGGACTGTTTTCGGTATGTTGCTTCGGATTTAATCTTTACACCGGAAAAGTGGGATATCTGACAAAAAACAAACCGTCATATCTGCTGTTTCTCCTTGATGTCTGGCTTGGGAACCTCACCGGCGCGTTTATCACCGGAAGGCTGATAAGTCTGACAAGAATAAACATAACTCAAAGAGCAGTATCGATTTGTAATGCAAAACTCAATGATAACGTTTTAAGTATATTGATACTTTCGTTTTTCTGCGGCATACTGATGTATATAGCCGTGGACGCATACAAACGCGCTGAGGGAATAGGGAAGTACATAGGAATATTCTTCTGCGTTGCGGTTTTCATTCTCTGCGGTTTCGAGCACTGCGTTGCAAATATGTTTTACTTTTCCGTCGCGAATGTATGGAGCCTAAAATCTCTGGGATATATGCTCGTCATGACTCTCGGCAACTCCGCAGGCGGAGTTTTTGTGCCGCTGCTGACAGAAGATCTTATCAGAAAAAAATAAATCCAATCCTACTTACAAAAATCCCCCTGTGCCGTCCGGCGCAGGGGAATTCTTCTTTACATATTCGCAAATATTACATAAAAGAGGCTGGCAAACATTGTCAGCGCCAAAATACCGCAAATAATAGCTGCAATAACTCTTGATGTTTTATTGTTCATATTTCTCACCATCCATACTTCTTTTACTTTATCAGCATATTAACAACCGCATCAGCCAGGATCTCGTATCCCTCTTCGTTGAAATGAACCCCGTCGAGTTGAACACAGGCTTCATTATTGATAACTTCGCTATAAAGATCGTTAACTTCAAAGCCGTGTTTCTCCGCGGTATCACGAACCGCGTCGTTCCTCGTTACAGGAATCCGGTTTTCATCCGGATCGAGAACTCCGGGAAGATCTTCAAGCGTCACCGGGGTAGACGTTGCAAGAATTATCTTTGCCTCAGGCTGATACTCATGTATCATTTGCATTGCTTTTTCAAGTCCAGCTGTGTATTCTTCAATTGAAAGATGTTTCCCGTGCAATCCGTTGTTGAAATGTACCGCGCGATACCTGTATCCGTTTGTCTTTCCGAGCATAAGCTCAAGCTCGGCAAAGAATATAGGATCGTCTATTCCTCTCGAACCGGAATATGTATCGACCGTAAATTTTGTGTCTATTGCGCGAAGTTTTTTCTGAACAAAAGAACGGTATCCGCGGCAAATGGAGTCTCCGACAAGAAGAAACCTTGTAAGATTGTCCGTTCCTGCGTCATTCCAAATAAAATCCGCCCATTCCGTAGACTCTCTTTGCATAAAAATCATGCCTCCGTAAAAACACCGTGGTTTGCCTGTCAATTATTCTTACCGCAGTCGGAAACCGAGCCTATTATCGACGCCACGGATGCTTTAAGGGCGTCTATACGATCCCTTATAGAACGCTCGCTCTCTTTGGCATCGCAAATAAGCTTTTCACAATACTGCGCTGTTTCAAGGCGAAGCCGGGAAGCCTCACCGGCAGCGTCCGAAATAATTTTTGCGGCCTCAGATTTTGCGTCGTCTTTTATCTTTTCTACATTGTTTTTTATATCTTCACAAAAGAGACGCTCTTTTTTTCCTTGTTCCAACTGATCTTCAAGGCTCTTTATTTTTGCGTCTTTTTCCGAAAGCTCTTTATACAGCTCTTCTTTAGAGACAAAGCCGCAGCCGGCTTCAACTTCTTCTTTTAATTTTGTTGCCCGTACCAGATACTGTCTGATACTATTCTCAAAATCATCCGGAGACGGAACAGACGCAGACTTAATGTCCGCAAATTTCTTTTCAAGTTCTTCGAGACGTTTTTTTAGTTCTTCAACTTCGGAATTTTTGCGGTTGATTATATTGAGCTGTTCAAGCTCATTGTTTTTACATTTCTCCAGTTCCGAAGACAAACGAAGGATCTCTTCTCTTTTCTCCGAGAGTTCTGAGTTGAGAGAAGACACCTTTATGTTAAGTTCTTCATTTACAGATTTCAAAGAAGAAAGCTGATCTTCGAGAAGCACGCAGTTTTCACGGCATTCTTCTTCAAATTGCTTTAATTTGATATCGGAATTCTTGATATATTCCTTGACGTCATCCCTGTTGTAACCGTTAAAGGGAGTTTCTCTGAATAATTTTTCAACAGCCATTTTTAATCCTTTCCTCCGACGAAAAAAATTACAAAGTGTGTCAGCGGCAAACGCCGGACGCCGCACACCTTATCGTTTAATATCAGTTATACAGTCTTGCTCTGCGGGAGACTTCATCTGCGGCTCCGGCACAGATTCGCAGGCAACGACAGCAGAGACTGTTTCCGCTTTTTCACGATCTGCAAGACGTTTATTTACTTTCTCGGAAATTATCTTGTAGACAACGGCAAAAATCGGGACGCCGATAAGCATACCGAAAACACCCATAAGGCCCCCGCCCACAAGGACTGAAACCATTACCCACCACGCCGGCAAGCCGACTGAACCGCCGACTATTTTCGGCCCGATAATGTTTCCGTCAAGCTGCTGCAGAACAATTATGAATACCGTAAACCAAATTGCCTGCATCGGGTCTACGAGCAACAGGAGAAATACCGACGGAATTGCTCCGAGGAAGGGACCTACTATCGGTATGACATTCGTGACAGCCACAAAGAACGAGATAAGAAGGGAATACTGAAACCCGAAAATAGTCATTCCCAAAAAGCACAAAACACCGACGATAAGAGCATCATATATACGCCCGTTGACAAAATTTCTGAATATATCGACTGCGATATTAAGTACGTGAGATGACTTTGTGATAAAATTTTTCGGCAAATACGCTGTGCAGAATTTTTTTATCTGCCTGAGAATATGTTCTTTGCCGGCAAGCATATATATTGAAAAAGCAAATCCGAGAATAATATTCGTGACTGACGATGCTATGGATTTTGTCAAATTGTAGATTTTAGGCAGATACGAATCAATATATGTCGGTATTTTTGATATCAAATCGGTCAAATATGTTTTTATAGACTCAATCAGCGCTCCGCCTTCATATGTAAACCCTTGAGTTGCGTCCCCGGTATCTTGTCCAAAATCAAAATGGAATGACGAGAACCATTCTTCGATATCGTTCAGAATTTCCACAATATTTTTGGAATACTCATTAATATTACCGATAAAAGCAGTAATACTGTTTCCCAACTGAGGAATGATGGTAACGAAAATCAAAGAAATGAACGCCAGAAATAAAAGATAAACAAATAAAAGCGCAAGGGTCTTACTTAAAATTCGGAGTTCTTTTTTATGCTTTGACTTTTCCTTTATACAGATTCGGCAGAAAAGATTATAAAAAAACGACGACGGTTTATCAAGAATAAACGCTATGCAGAATCCTATAACGACGGGACTGAGAATGCTGAAAACCGTTAGAAATATATCTCCGACTTTATCAAGATTCAGTATGACTGCTATGAGGATTATGGCGTAAGTAACAATGATCAAAATATATGAAAACAGTTTTTTACTCATTAACGCCATCCTTTTTTATATACGAGTTTTTTCATGACAGTATCTTATATTTTCATTATATCATAAAAAATATGAAAAATCAAGTTATTTTTATAAAATACACAATTAAAACACCACACAAATCGGATATCAAAAGAAAACAACCACTTGACAAAAAACAATTAATATAGTATAATATAAAAAAAGTTTGGAGGGCTATATGCACAAAAAAATTATTTCCGTAATTTGCCTTTTGGCAATACTTATAACATTTTTTGCTGTACCGGCCAGCGCAACGACACTTGTTGACATCCATGATTCCGACACATCATTCACCCCGTATCAGATAGAACCCGGAGATTATCTGGCATGGCATTTCAACACGACCCAGAGCTTTTCCGGCATATCGGTCCAAGCGCCGAGTTGGGCGAACAATATCGGAAATATGCGGCTCTCTCTTTATAAATGGAACAAAGATTTCTCAACAACAATCACCTCCGAGCCCGTATCCACACGTTTATATAGGAACTTTGCAGACTGTTCCGATCTTAAACTGACATTCAATGCAAGGCCGGCAGGGGAGTATGTACTGCTTATACATGATACGACCGAGGTTGTCGGCGTATGGCTTTACGAAAAGCCGGTGGCAAACACCGAACTTGTAAGCCACGGTATACACATGGACGGCGGCGTTTTCGGCACAATAACTTTCACATCGTCGACCGTGGGGAAATACTTTACAACTCTGTCAAAACTCATAGATACGAGCTCTACGGTAACGCCTCCGAAAGAGCCGAAACCGGATCCGAACAGTCCCCTTGTCACGATGAATGTCAAACCCGATACATGGACCATGACAGACGGTCTCGGCAGAACACTTTCCGGATATTCAGATGTCGGGGAAACAAAAAAAGACAAATTTGTCGGTCTTTTCTATTGGACCTGGCACTATAATTTTGCATATTCCAGTTATCCGCTCAATGTCACTGAAATACTCAAGAAGAACCCCTCCGCGATACACAACTTCTCAAGTCCCGCATGGAGTACAAACCTCGCAAACCCGTATTTCTGGAACGAACCGTTGCTCGGATACTATGTCGAAACAGATGAATACGTTATACGTAAACACGCCGAAATGCTTGCCGATGCGGGAGTGGATGTAATAATCTTCGACTGCACCAATGGCACAAGCGTGTGGAAACAGGGATACGAATCAATATTCAAAATTTTTGCACAGGCACGCGAAGACGGTGTAAAAACTCCCAAAGTTGCATTCATGCTGAATTTTAACAATCAGCCCACATCTCTTCAGAATACTATAACACAAATTAGGTCTCTGTATCTTGATATATACAGATCGGGCAGATATAATGATCTGTGGTTTTATTGGGAAGGCAAACCTCTGATAATTGCTCATACTGACGAGCTGAGCAAATCTGACCCCATTGAAAAAGAGATACTGAACTTCTTCACATTCAGAGAAAATGAGCCCACATACAATGCTGCCGACACCCCATATTCGAGCAAGACCTGGGGATGGTGTTCCATATATCCGCAGACGAAATACGGCGTAAAGAACGACGGCTCGATAGAAGAAATGACTGTCAGCGTTGCCCAGAACTGGAATCAGAACGGGCTTGTTGCAATGAATGACATAAACGGCGGAGTTTACGGCAGAAGCCACTCTGTCGGCTCGTACTCGTATACTTACTCCTACGCCGGAAAAACCGTAGTTGCAAAGAGCGGCATGGCCGACTCCAAGCTTTACGGTATAAACTTCCAGCAGCAATGGGACTATGCAATTAAGAACGATCCGGATTTCATATTTGTTACTGGTTGGAACGAATGGATAGCGGGAAGAAACAAATCGTGGATGGGTTCTCCGAACGCTTTCCCCGATCAGTTTAACGATGAATACAGCAGAGACTGCGAGCCTTCCGCGGGAGATCTGAAAGACTATTATTACTGTCAGCTCGTTGAAAACATCCGCAGGTATAAAGGTGTTTCAAAATCCGGAAAAACAGATGCCGACGCGATAATAGATATTCATTCGGATTCAGATCAATGGGCGGATATTTATCCCAATTACACACATTATACAAACAGCACCCTTGAACGTGATTCAGACGGTTGGGTTGGGGTTCACTATGAATCGGACACCATGCGTAACGATATAATTTCTGCGAAAGTTGCATTTGATAAAGAAAATGTATACTTCATGGTCGAAACCGTAGATGATATTACCTCATACACCGACAAGTCATGGATGATGCTTCTTATTGACACAGACAAGAGCGGCAACACGAAAAACTGGGAGGGCTTTGAATATATACTCAATCGCAAAACCCCTTCAGATACCAAGGCTGTTCTTGAAAAATCAAACGGCGGCTGGGCATTCACTCAGGTGGGAAATGTTGATTACACAGTCAAAGGCAACAGACTTCAGGTAAAGATACCGCGCTCAATGCTCGGATTCGGAAACAATTCAAACATTCCCGCATTCAATTTCAAGTGGGCAGACAATGTCATGACCACATCCGGAACCAACGGAGACATTCTTGACTTCTACACATCGGGAGACGTTGCCCCCGGCGGAAGATTTACATTCTCTTTCGATCCCACCGGAGCCGCATTTGATCCCAAACCGGTCAAAGGAACAGAATTCCCGACGGAAAAACCGACAGAGCCTGTGACGGAAGAACCAACTGAACCTGTCACTACCGCCCCCACGGAAAAACCGACAGAGCCTGTGACGGAAGAACCAACTGAACCTGTCACTACCG